>JAKSTP010000009.1 GCA_024402505.1 Treponema sp. | reverse complement strand
CCATGTTGCGTGGGTCGTTACAGGCATCGAAAATACGGAAACATCCGATACCGTTCTTTGCAGCTGTTTCAACGAATTTTTCTACAACATCATCAGCATAGTGTTTGTAACCCAGGAGGTTCTGAGCACGAAGGAGCATCATAATTTTAGTATCAGGCATTGCTGCATGAAGTTTGCGAAGACGATCCCATGGATCTTCGTTAAGGAAGCGGATACAAGAGTCATAAGTAGCTCCACCCCATCCTTCTACATATTTATAACCAACTTTGTTAAGTTTGTCGCAGATAGGAAGCATATCTGCAGTAGTCATACGTGTTGCGTGAAGCGACTGGTGTGCGTCACGAATTGCAAGTTCTGAAATTCCAACTTTTGCCATTTCTTATAATCCCCTTTAATTACGAATTTTTTGCTTTAATTGCAGCGGCGATAGCGGCTACAACCTCTGTGTCATCGGCGGCGGCAGGTGCAGCTGCTGCTGGTGTTTCTACCGGCTTATCCTTGTCTTTTCCGAGAAGATGCAGAACTCCGTGAAGAGCGTACATACAAACAATCAGAATGATAAGGAAACTGAACACGACGGCCATTCCAAGACCAGTCAGTATACCAGCCTGTCCGAGCATTTCTGTGATTGGCATATATCCTCCAAAGGCAACAGCGGTGATTTTGTATCCCGTTACCTATGAAAATTTTTTAGAAAATTTGACGTAATTATAATAGAAAATAAAGTTAATTTCTAGATAGAACCGAGAAAAAGTATATAGGTGATTTTCTGTATCTTTTATAAAAATTAAAAAAGAGAAAAAACTGATTAGCGCTTTACAGGACACTCAAGCTGGATTGATTCAGGCCCCGCTTTTACAACGGCAAAACAGCGGACATATTCATAATCCTGGAGCTTCAGGCGGATAAAATCCTCGTTATTAACCAGGAGAAGCTCATCTTCATAACTTGAGGTAGTCTGTTTATCAGCATCTGAAAAATAAAAAACAACCTGAACTTTTACAGGATTTTTAATCTGCTCTGGGCCGGCAGAAATTTTTACGCTTGAAAACACTTCTTCATCATATGCAAAAGAACTCAATTCGTATTTAATGCCGCTGATTTCACCTTTTGAGGAAGCGCCTGTAACTTTTCCATAAATAAGAGCAAATGCAGTTAGAACCACCAGTGTAAAAAAAAGGAATTTATTTGCCCGGGTAGAAACCAGAACCTTGAAAAATCCACGGGTAGGATTCATCTTTCCAGCGTAATAATCCTTTACTATCTGCGGTGCATTTTTCAGCCGTTCTTCACGATTGTAGTAATAATGAAAACCCTTTTCCTCGTCCTCGGATTGAACCTCATTTACATCTTCAAACATACAAACCTCTAGTTGTCGGTAAGCTTATCGGTTCTGTACCACACTACTCTGGCTCGATCCTGTTCGATATACATGGCAGAAATAATTCCGTCGTTACTCAAGGACATATTGTGGTAAAGGATATCGGAATGATTTGCATTAAAATGGCGGCGGAGGATTCTCTGATTTTCACCGTGAATCATTTCGATATCAAAGCCTGTGGCAGTGGTGATTACAAAGAATTTCCATCCATTTTTTGTGATTCCAAGAAAATCATAAGGCAGTTTATAAGTCAATTTTGAATAATCAACAGTAACAGTTTCTTCATAAGGTGGAATTGAGATGCCCTGTCCGTAAAGTTCAGTCTCCATATCAAGAGGATAAAGCATTGTTCCGGCATACTGAATTCCTGACTGAACATTGGTAGCCTTATCGATATAAGCCGAAGAATAATCAACATTTACGTAAAGTTTGTCGGCATATGGATCTGGAACGGCATTTTCGATTGTAAGATAAACTTCGCTGTCGGCCTGAGCACCTTCAATTTTTGGAACTGTGTCGGCAATAACAGGAACCATGTATTTTAAGAATCCGTCACTTGTGTACCAGTAAACTGTAAGTCCGTTGATGTTGATTGTAGTTACAACAAGCTCATTGTTTTCCGTAACATAAATATCTTTTACCATTGGAAAAGGAGTTCCCCCTGGTCCCTGCTGGCCAATGTAATCGATATAAGAACCGTCTCTTGAAAGGCGAAGGATTACATCTTTTAAGAGAAGAGATCCATCTTCACTGATTTCCTGGCGGTTTCGAGGAACGCTGCAAAGAACGTAGAGATTTTTTGCAGTATCGGCGGCAATCAATCCTGGATATTCAAATGAATAAGGAATTTCTGTATGAACGGAAAGTTTTACATCTTTCTGACTGTCGATGAGCTTTTTGGTAGAAGAATCTTCATTGTAATAAAGGGAAAGAAGATCACCGTAAGAGTTCAGCTCCATGATTTTGTCGGCTTCACCGTTTACGATATAGAAAAAACCGTCCTGCATGCAAAGTCCGGTACTGATGTCACCAATCTGATTCAGGCTGAAAAGATCAAGTTGTTCTTCAAAAGCGCCGTAACTGAGGGAAAAAAGTTCTTCATTTGAGATTGATTCCACCAGTTCAGTTCTAGAACAGGAAGAAAGCCCCGTTGCAAGGACCGCAAAAAGCGCAAGGGCAAACACGGCGAGTTTTTTCATATTTAAAAGATAAAGTTTCATTTCTTACTTGTCAATCAGTATGAAAACACTTATATTTAAATAGTGGGAATTTTCTGCTCTATAATAGAAAAATCATACAAAATTTAAACATCTAGGATACAAAAATGGTAATCGATAAAGTACTTACCTTCTTTTTCGGCTCACAGAATGATCGTGACGTAAAAGCCCTTAAACCGATTCTTGACAAAGTTAATGCAAAGGAAGAATGGGCAAAATCATTGAAGGATGAAGAGTTCCCTGAACAGACTAAGAAATTTAAAGAAAGACTTGCCGCAGGAGAAACACTTGAAGACATCCTCCCTGAAGCACTGGCTCTTTCACGAGAAGCATCATGGCGTGTACGTGGAGAACGTCCTTTTGATGTTCAGATTATGGGTGCCATCAACCTGAACATGGGCCGCATCACCGAAATGAAAACCGGTGAAGGTAAAACTCTTGTTGCCGTTCAGGCCGCCTATCTGAACTCACTTACAGGAAAAGGTGTTCACGTTGTAACTGTAAACGATTACCTTGCCGAAACACAGGCCGAAATCATGCGCCCTATTTACGAATTCCTTGGTCAGTCGGTAGGTGCAGTTCTTGCCGATATGTCCAACGAAGAACGAAAGGTTGCTTACAATAAAGACATTACTTACGGAACAAACAACGAACTTGGATTTGACTACCTTCGCGACAACATGAAGGTTGATCTTAAAGAAAAAGTTCAGAGGGGATTCTCATTCTGTATCGTTGATGAAGTTGACTCCGTTCTTATTGATGAAGCCCGTACTCCACTTATTATTTCAGGTGCCGGCGAAGATGATACTTACAAATACCACGAAGTAGACAAATATGTTGATGAACTTAAAGAAGTAGAAAAAGATCCTAAAACCGGTGATTATCCTGATGAATCTTTCCTTACTCCTGAACAGCGGGCCGCCATTGAAGGTGACTACACTCTGGACGAAAAATCAAAACGTGTTTCTTTCACCGACAAGGGTATGAAACACATTGATGAAATCCTTCACAAGCACAACCTTATTCGGGGTGCTCTTGAAGATGAAGAAAACTTTGAATATGCCCACTACTTTTCCCAGGCACTCCGAGCCCATCTTCTTTTCCACAACGACGTAGACTATCTTGTTCGGGACGGAAAAGTAGAAATCATTGACGAGTTCACAGGTCGTGTTCTTGAAGGACGCCGTTATTCTGACGGACTTCACCAGGCTATTGAAGCAAAGGAACACATCCGCATTGCACAGCGCAACCGAACAATGGCTACCGTTACATTCCAGAACTTCTTCCGTATGTATGACAAGCTTTCCGGTATGACAGGTACTGCCGCCACAGAAGCCGTGGAATTCAACAAAATCTACAAACTTGATGTAGTTTCTATTCCAACAAACAAACCTGTTGCCCGTATTGATGAAAATGACGAAGTTTATCTCAACGAAGAAGATAAATGGGAAGCCATTGCAAAAGAAATTAAGGCAGCTCACGATAAAGGACAGCCTGTTCTGGTTGGTACAGTTTCCGTAGAAAAATCAGAACTTCTGTCAGCCCTTCTTACACGAAAGGGAATCCGTCACGATGTATTGAACGCAAAAAACCATGCCCGAGAAGCACTTATTGTTGCTGAAGCAGGTTCAAAAGGCGCTGTAACAATTGCCACAAACATGGCTGGTCGTGGTACAGATATTAAACTTGGTGGCTCTCCTGAATTCAGAGCCAGAAAACGAGCCGGAACAAACGCAACTGACGAACAGTACAAAGCCGCTCTTGCCATAGAAAAAGAAGAATGTAAAAAGAACTACGCTGAAGTATGTGCAGCCGGTGGTCTTTATGTTATTGGTACAGAACGACATGAATCCCGCCGTATCGACAACCAGCTTCGAGGTCGTTCAGGACGACAGGGTGACCCGGGACGTTCAAAATTCTTCCTTTCTATGGACGATGACCTTATGCGACTCTTTGGTGGAGACCGCATGAAAAATATGATGAGCCGCATCGGTATGCAGCCTGGAGAACCAATTGAACACCCATGGCTCAACAAAGGTATCGAAAAAGCTCAGACTAAGGTAGAAGACCGCAACTTCGAAATCCGTAAACATCTTCTTGATTACGATGATGTTTTGAACGAACAGCGCGGCATCATTTACCAGCAGCGTGATGAAATCCTTGCTGACGAAAACCTTTCTACCCGCGTTATGAACAACGCAAAAGATCTGGTTGAAGATCTTTTTGATAACTATGAAGCAGCAGCAAAGAAGAAAGACAGCAATGCACTTTCCGAACTTTCAGAAGCCATCCGCAACAATTTTGGATTCCAGCTGCCTTCTGACCGCATGACAAAAGATGCAGTTATTGCAACTCTTCAGAATGACATTACAGAAAAAGAAACACTGGCCGGAAAAGACAACCTTAATATGTTCATCCGCTACCAGTACATCACTATTATTGACCGCAAATGGCTTGACCAGCTGGAAGCCCTTGAAGGACTTCGTGAAGCAGTAAGCCTCCGTTCTTACGGAAACAAACAGCCTCTTACAGAATATAAGATTGACGGTTTCAATATTTTCTACGAAATGCTTGATACAATCCGAGAAACTGTAATGAGCCGTGTATTCAAGGTAAAGATTCAGCTTTCACCGGAAGCCGCAGAACAGCGCCGCCTTATGGCAGAACGGCAGCAGCAGCACATGAATGCACAGCACAGCGAAGCAGGAAATACTGCAGCACAGATGGCACAGAGCCAGGCAGAAAGTGCAGCAAGATCAACTTTCAATGGCGATGCACAGCGCCGTGCAGCAAATCAGAGTGCCATGAACCAGCGTTCACAGGCCGACAATGTTACAGTACGCAGAACAATGGAAAAAGTTGGACGAAACGATCCTTGTCCTTGTGGAAGCGGAAAAAAATACAAACAGTGTCACGGACGCTAATAAAAGATTAAAGAACAGGTCCTGATTTCAGGGCTTTTACATGAGCGGCGACATCATGAACTCGAATCATGGTGGCGCCGCTTTTTATTGCCCTAAGGTTTGCATCAATGGTTCCCTGAAGGCGGTCTAAGGCTGGATCACCTGCCAGATAACCGATTACCCTTTTTCGGGAACAGGCCATCATTATGGTGTATTTTCCGCCGCAAAGTTCACCTGCACGGTCAATCAGTTCTATGTTTTCATCCATGGTTTTTCCAAAGCCGATGCCAGGATCCACAATGATTTTTGATTTTTCAAGGCCTTTTTCCAGGCAAAGCTTTACCTTATTTTCAAAGTAATCACTGATTTCTTCTATACAATGGGGATTTGTAATTCTGGTGTTTTCATCCCCATGGTATCGGTGCATAAGGATTACAGGACAACCTGTTTTGAAAAATTCCTCTTCCATTAAAATATCATCTTCAAAACTGGAAATATCATTAAGAATATCTGCTCCGTTTTCATAGGCTGCTTTCCATACTTGAGCATGCCTTGTATCAACAGAAATAACACAGTCAGGTGCATTCTTTTTGATTTCCCTGATTACAGGAACTACACGATTGATTTCATCTTCTGGAGAAACAGGTGTAAAGCCTGGCCTTGTACTTTCACCGCCAATATCCAGAATATGAGCACCTTCTTCCAAAAGACGCAGCCCCATTTCTGCACCGCCACGACTTCCAGGATAAAAAGAATCTGGAGTTGCGTTTACTATACCAACAACAAATGCCGGTAATTCTGAAGTGATAATTTTATCTTTCAAAGGAAATTCAATCATACCGACATTAAAACAACATTTATTGACTTGTTCAAGGCGGAAAAGTAAAATAAAAATTATTATTTATGGAGATTGAAATGAAAAAAACACTTTTACTTGCTTTATCAACAGCACTTTTACTACCAGTATCTGCAAAATCATTCAGTGATTTTTTCAAAGACACAGGCCGTGCAATCGAAAAAAACGGCGAAAAAATTGAAGAAAAAAGCAGTGATTTAATCGATAAAATTAAATACAAGACCAGCGCTTTTAGCGAACAGATTACCGATGCTGTTTCCGGATTGAAACTTGTTTCTTCTCTGGAATTTACATCTTCAAGAGTATCAAATCTTTTTGTAAGCCTTACAAGCGAAAGACTTCTTGTTGTTCCTTACTCAGGGGATGATATTATCCTTGAAACTTACTCAAAAAGCGGAGACGATTACTGGAACTCGGGACTTTCGGGAGACACTCTGAAAGTTTCAAGCAAAAACACCATCAGAAAAACCCAGTCATCTGTTGTAATTTACATGCCGGCAGGACAGGTTCTTAGCGATGTAGTACTTGATTCCACAAGTGGTTCCATTAAATACTCAAACATAAACTGCGACAATTTTAAGGCAGACAACACAAGCGGATCTATCAATATCAAAAACTTCGTGTGCAAAAAAGCCGAGATTTCTTCAACCAGCGGTTCTGTTTCCACAGACAATCTTGCCTGCACAAGACTCATTGTTGATACAACCAGCGGTTCTGTAAAGTGCAATGACCTGGACTGCAAAAGCTTTGATATTGATACAACCAGCGGTTCTGTAAAAATTGAACTCAGCTACATGATTACAAAAGATTCTTCAATCGACAGCACAAGCGGAAGCGTTACACTGGAACTTCCAGACAATAAAGGTTTTGACCTTAGTGTCTCAACCAATTCCGGTCTTGTAACAAACGAATTTGAATCAAACCAAAGAATGCCTAAAAACTTCCGAGCCAGTTACAACGGTGGCGGCCCTAAAATCAGAATTGAAACAACTTCGGGAAGAATTAGTATTGAAAAATAAAAAACTGTTTTTCTAAAATTTCTGTGCGCAGGCTTTTTTTAAGTCTGCCACTTCTTTTTCTGTAAGGTCCCGGAAAGTTCCTGGGGCCATACCGGAAATCTGAACTGACCCGATTCTTACGCGGATAAGGGAGCGGATTGGAATTTCAAAAAACTTGAACACATTTCGGATTTCCCGGTTTTTTCCTTCCAGCAGAATTACGTGAAGCTTCCTGTCGTCACTTTTCCAGCAATCCTTTGCCTTATAAAAAACACCTTCCACTCTTACACCTTTCTTGAATTTTTCAACAAGGTCATCAGGAATATCCTGGCTTGCATTTACCACATATTCCTTTTCAAGTTCACTGGAAGGATGTGATAAAAGCCGTGCAAAATCACCGTCGTTTGTAAAAAGAATAAGTCCTTTTGAATACATATCAAGACGGCCTACATTATAAACCCGTTCCCTTACGCTTTCCTTCAGGATATCTGCTGCAGTTGGGCGGCCTTTTTCATCACTTAAGGAACACACTACTCCGTCCGGTTTATTCAAAAGGATATAGCGTTTTTTTTCTTCAAGGGTAACAGGATTTCCGTCAAAAGTTACAGTGTCAGAAGCACTTACCTTTGTGGCAAGATTTGTTACCACTTCGCCGTTTACAGTAACCCGCCCTTCAGTAACAAAAGTTTCGCTTGTTCTGCGGCTGGCAACTCCTGAATGGGCAAGGAAAACAGAAATTCTCATTGATTCAGATTCATTTACAGAGGAGGATTCGGCTGTTTTTTTCTGGACTGAAGGTCCTTTATTTTTCAAAAAATCACTAGCGGGCAAGTTCGAACCTCTGAGCTTCATCTTCATCAAGTTTTGGCAGTTCTGCAATTGAGTTCAGGCGGAACAGCTTAAGGAATTCTTTTGTAGTTCCGAACTGTGTTGGGCGACCAGGTGCATCTTTTTTTCCAACTTCTTTAATCAAATTCCTTTCAATAAGAAGACGGATCATATTATCTACTGAAACACCTCGGATAGCTTCAATTTCTGCACGGGTACAAGGCTGCTGATAGGCAATAATGGAAAGAGTTTCCATAGCAGATTTTGAAAGTTTTCCTTCTCTTTTTGAGCCATAAACTTCTTTTAATGCATCCCAGCAGTCTTTTTTTGGGGTAAGACACCAGCCGCCGGTAATCATGGCAAGTTCAATACCAAATCCTTCACCTGAATAACGTTCCTTAAGGATTTCAAGGCATTTTTCTACAACTTCTTCCGAAAGCTGGACACGGTTGGAAATAATTTTTACAGTGGCCGGTTCACTTTCCAAAAAGAGCATAGTTTCTACAAGGGCTGTTTCTTTTTCAAATTCCATTTTTCTATCCGTAAAATCAGTTGATTGTAAGGTCTTCTTCCGACGGAACAAAGCCGTCATTCTCTTCCAGGGCACAGATTTTTATGTCACCGAAAAGTTTATTCTGCATAATGGTAATCATCTTGAATTTTACTGCCTCAAGAATAGCCATAAATGCACAGATCATATCCATTAAGTTTCCTTTCCTTACAATAAGGTCGGAAAACATACATTCTTTTTTATCTTCAAGAAGTTCATTCATAAGGGTAATTTTCTCGTTTACGGAAATTTCTTCGTACATGTTAAGAATCTTTTCGTTGGAATAACGGGATACAAGCCCCTTGAACATTTCCTGAAGCTGCTGCAAAAGTTCCCAGGTGTCAATTTCTTCCCACATTTCATCTTTATCTACAGGAACAACACGCTGAATCTTTTTTCGCTCAAAATTCCATTCAGAATCATCTTCCTGCTCTTCCATAAGGGCAGAAAGTTTTTTGAATTTCTGATATTCAATCAGTTTTTCTACAAGTTCACTGCGAGGATCTTCTTCATCTTCATCATCATAAGAGATTTCAACAGGAAGAAGCATTCGGCTTTTGATGTAAATAAGTTTTGCAGCCCAGGAATAAAATTCCGAAAGATCACCCAGGTCTGTCTGTGCACAAACATCAAGATACTGCAGATACTGTTCTGTAATATCAGCTATAGGGATATCATAAATGTTTACCTTACTTTCTTTAATAAGGGCCCAAAGCAGATCAAGGGGACCGTCAAATTCCCCGGCTTTGAAAACGCGTTTTTCTTTTTTTTCAGAAGTTTCTGTTTCGTCTGCCATAATATCCCTACAGTTTTTCTACGTCCTTTGTATCAAGAACGCTCATGTAATTTTCAAACTGTTGTATTATATCAATTTCCGAAGTTTCTGACAGTACTTCCAGGGCAGGAACAAGAACAAAAGCCCTTTCGTGAAGGCGGGGATGAGGAACTTCAAGGACTTCATCATTGAAAGTTTCTTTTCCCCAAAGTTCAATATCAAGATCCAGAGTGCGGGGACCGAATCTGATTTCACGGCTGCGGTCGCGGCCGTATTTTGCTTCTATTTTGTGAAGCTTTTCTAAAAATTCGTAAGCATCCTCTTTGTCTTCTACAAAGCCAGTACATGCCATGTTGTAAAAATCTTCCTGATCGGTTACATACATGGCACGGGTTTTATAAACAGAGGAAAAAACAGGGTCTTTCAAGATAAGACGCAGTTCTTCGCATGCTTTTTCAAGAATGTTCAATGGAGCCATGGAGAGAAATCTGTTGTTTGAGCCTAATCCCAAAAGAACCCGTTTCATTTAGTAAAGTGCCTCGCTTACAGGAGGAACGACAGAATCTGGAGACAAAGCTTCAGGAGCTGGAGCTGTGAAAGTAGGTTTTCTGTCTACAGGATTACCTTCTTTGTCACGGAAAATCTGTCCAGGGAAAAGCTTTTCGCGAACATCTTTTTCGATTTTTGCGGCAACATCAGGGTGCTGTTCGATGAAAGCAACGGCATTTTCTTTACCCTGCCCGATTTTTTCATCCCCCATACTAAACCATGAGCCTGATTTCTGAATAATTCCGTGTTTTACGGCTGCGTCAAGCATGGAAGCACTGGCTGAAATACCTTTTCCAAAGTAGATATCCAGTTCACATTTTCTAAATGGAGGTGCAACTTTATTCTTAACGATCTTTACGCGAACGCGGTTTCCAACTGCATCTTCCGAAGTTTTAGAATCGATGGATTCAATACGGCGGATTTCAAGACGAACAGATGCATAGAATTTCAGTGCATTACCACCGGTTGTTGTTTCCGGGTTTCCAAACATAACACCGATTTTCATACGAATCTGGTTGATGAAAACTACAATACAATTTGATTTACCGATAATGGCAGTAAGTTTTCGAAGAGCCTGGCTCATAAGACGGGCCTGAAGACCCATATGGCTGTCACCCATGTCACCTTCAATTTCGGCCTGTGGAGTAAGAGCTGCTACAGAGTCTACAACAATAATGTCTACGGCCCCGGAACGTACCAGATTTTCAGTGATTTCAAGAGCCTGTTCACCTGTGTCAGGCTGGCTTACCCAAAGTTCATTGATGTTAACACCAAGATTTTTTGCATATACAGGATCCAAAGCATGTTCAGCGTCAACAAAGGCTGCCACTCCTCCAAGTTTCTGAGCTTCTGCAATAGCGTGGAGAGCAAGTGTTGTTTTACCTGAACTTTCAGGTCCGTACATTTCGATTACACGACCGCGAGGGTAACCACCAATTCCCAGGGCTTCATCAAGAAGAAGGGATCCCGAAGGAACAACATCGATACCTTCAGTGTTTGCCTTGTCGCCAAGTTTCATGAGGCTTCCCTGCCCGAACTCCTTTTCAATCTGGAGACGTGCAGCTTCAAGGGCTTTCATTTTGTCTTCTACATTTGTAGCTGTTTCTTTTGATGCCATTTTACACCTTTCCTTTTGTTTATTTCCCACCCATATATAATATGGCTTTCAATTCTGATTTTCGGCAAAAACACCGTTATTTTTTTTTACAAACCGTTTTTAAGGGTCTGATAAACGGCTAATCCTTTTAATCTGAAACCGTTTCCATCCTTTTCTATTTTACCAAGAACCTTAAGTCCCTGGTCCGGTTCAATACGCGGAAGGTAATCAAAATCAAGCTGAACTACGGCTTCCACATTTTTCATATCTTCATAACCCACCAAGAAACGGCAGGAATAAGAATTTTCTGCTTCAAACACATTCGATACTCGGCCGCCCCACACTACATAACAGTTTGTGTAAAGTGAAGGTTCTTTTGCAATCTGTGAAGCGGTAAAAACGTCCGAAATGGTATCAAAACTTGGTTCTTCAAGGTAATCCTGCAAAAGCTTAGCTTTTTCCTTAATAGATTCAGAAGCATTTGATACCAGAACACGGTTGATTTCCACCTGGCACATATTATCACGGTGCACCTGAAAATATTTAAGGGCGTCGTTGTAAGACTCAGTTACTTCTTTTGAAGAAAGGATGAAATTGTAACTGCCCTGAGACAAATCAGTGGCAAGAGCATTTTTTTCATCACTTTTACTGAGAACAAGATTTGGCATATCCTGAGCGGCACGATTATAATCAACCTTAGGACGATTCATTATAAACACAACTGCAATTCCAACGCCAAGAATAAAACCTAAGGCTGTGGCAGTCCACAAAATCACCTTATTGGAATTTATGCCAAGGGGCGGATAAAATTCTTCAAGTTTTCCAGTATCGGCCCACTTACAGATAGTTGCATATTCACCATTGGTACGGATAAACTCCATGGCCTTTTTTGCAGTTTTATTTCCCGGTTCCTGATCAAGCACTTCAAGGTAATAGTCCAGTGCCCGGTCTGTAAGCCCCCGGCGAAGATAAATAGCAGCCTGGCCAAGAAGAAGATTTACATTTGTTACGGTAATTCTCCGTGCCCGCTGATAATAACCTGCGGCAGTTCCTGCATCTCCTGAATAAAGAAATGCGGTTCCCAGCATGATGTAATATTCTGCATTATCCTCGTAAATTTCTTCACGGGCAGAAAGCATCTTAATGCCGGCTGCAAAATGACGTCTGCTTATTTCTTTCCAGGCTGCTGAAAGTACGTCTCTTGCCATTTACTGCCTCAATCTCTGGAGAATCATATCCAGTTCTGCATTAAGCAAAAGAAGGTCATCCCGGTTCATTGTTGAATCACTTTCTTCCAGGTTCTGAATACGGTCAATAAGTGCCTGAATATATTCTGGACGAAGCTGTTCTTCTGTAATGCTGTTCACATCAAAATTAATTTCACTTTTTGAAGGTGTTGTCTTTTTAGAAGGAACAACCTGTACAAGATCAGGATCTTCGGTTATAAGCTGAGTTTCTACAGTTTTTGATTCTTTTGAAGCAGAATCCAGAGCATAACCCTGTTTTTTGCGCAGTGAAGGACGGCCTTCTGCATAAGCAAGCACATCAAGATTTGAAGGAAGCACTGAAGCTCCCATATAGAAACTTACGGATAATTCTTCGGAAGGCAAAACAGTCTTACAAGGCCAGTTCACTCCAACAGCAGTGTTATTGTATGAAGTAAGTGTGTTGAAGGAACGCTGTCGAAGAAGATTAGGTTCCCAATCCAGTGTGGCAACTGTATCATAGTTTCCGATTGTTACAAATTCCGGAACAGTTGCATCTCCACCTTTAAGCACCAGCTGGAATGTAGTTTTATCATCTTTTGATTCAATAAGTGTAAATCTTGAAGGATCACGGCTGAGGATTTCGCTTTCAACAGGATCTGTATTCTGGTCGGTAAAGTGATACTGTGTTTTTTCACCAAGGAGAGTGTCAAAAACAACTTTAATTCCCATATTTCTTGATTTTACGGCAGTATTTTTTACCTTGGCAGTAACCTTGATAATATCCATAGCTCCCTGAGGAACAGATGCAAACACTTGAAAATCAATATCAACATCGGCTACATCTTTTATCTGATAAAGGATTCTCATACCCCGGTCAGTTTTCAGAGCAGCTGTTTTTACTCCACGGCCACCGGAAAGTTTGTAAACATTTTTACCGCTGCAGATATAGAAAGATGAATTTGTAAATTCCTGAAGGATAGAAAGAACCGGGAAAGCTTTTCCGTTTTCATCAAGGGCAGACAGACTGAAACTTCCTGTATCACCCCGGGATTTTAAAAGCATTGTTTCAAAATTGTTTTCGATTATGCCGCCAGTTGTTCCTGACCATCCCAGAAAGTTTGAATCATTACGGGCAGCTTCTTCTTTTGCGAACTCACCTGGAAGTTCCCCTGCACTTTCATCAGTTTCAAAGGTACTCAGATTATCTTCTTCCTGAGCTTTTTTTCCGGCACAACTTACAGTATTAAAAGCAAAAAGGATACAAAATCCTGCAAAAAGACATTTTCTGATTAATTTCATAAACTATTTCCTTTGACTCTGGCTTTTTGATTATTGTTTTTGAAGCTGCAAAAGAAGATTTACCTCGGCAGCCTTGTCTTTCAGGGAACGAATTACATCGCTGTTATCCTCTTTTCCTGTTTCCAGTTCAGTTTTCTGGATTTCAGCAATCTGGCGTTCCAGTTCCCGGTTTTTATCTTCCAGTTCACGGTAACGCTGCTGCATTTCGGAAAGACGCTGTCTTGTAATATCGTTGTCAGGTCCGTAAATACGAAGCTGCTTTTCATATTCTTCTTTGGCAAAAAGATATTCTTCACCAGTCTGTTTAAGCAGATAAAGAAGCTTTTCTTCCCTGTTTCGCTGATTTACAGTTTCAATTCTGTACTGGGCAGCACTGGCTTTTCCATCTCCAGGAAATTCCGTAACAATTCTTTCATAAAGAGAAAGGGCATCGTCATACTGGCAGCAGGCATAAAAGCTTTCCCCAATCCAGAACAGTGCCGAAGCATACATTTCGTGGCCTTCATACTGATGGCAGTAATCACTTAAAATAATTACGGATTTTTCATATTCCCCTAAAGCAAAAAGAGCACGTCCCTTCAAATAAGAAACATGGGGATCGTAAACTGAGGAACTGAATCGTTCAAGAAAATTTTCGCATTCACCAAGAGCTTCACTGTATCTTTCACAGTTCATCATGGCACTGATAAGAAGATAGTAGGTATCAGGATTGTCATTGATTTCGTAAGCAGCAGCCTTTTTCAGCTGAAAAACAGAAGATACCCAGTCACCCTTATTGTAGGAATCTGCACCTTCCATAAATGCTTCAAGGCCTTCATCCATGGCAAAAAGCCCTGTGGAAAGAGAAAGTATTAATGCGGCAAGTGCAAATTTCTTAAACATTTTCATTTAGTAATTCCAGTTAAGTTCATCCTTAAAGAATGCAGAACCTGAAACAATTACATCAGCTCCCGCATCAGCAACAGAGGCCAGTGTTTTTGAATTCACTCCCCCGTCAACGGAAATCATGTAGCTGTATCCCTTTTCTTCACGGATTTTTTTCAGCAGTTTTACCTTTTCTACACAGGACGGAATGATTGTCTGATTTCCCCATCCAGGATTTACGGTCATAACCAGAATAAGATCAGCGTACTGAAGGATTTCTTCAATGGCTGCAACCGGTGTAGAAGGAACAATTGAAACTCCGGCTTTAAGACCTCTTTCGTGAATCATCTGAATATATCGGTGAACATGAACACCTGCTTCCCAATGGAAGGTAATCCAGTCGGCACCGGCATCAGCAAAAAGCGGAATCTGCACTTCAGGATTTGTAACCATAAGATGAACATCAAAAGGGAGTTTTGTAAGTTTTCGGATTGATCGTACAACAGGTTCGCCGTATGTAATTTCAGGAACAAAATGCCCGTCCATTACATCAATATGAATGACAGAACCTTTATCATTTTCTATTTTTTTTATCGCATTTTCGAGACTTGAAAAGTCAGCAGAAAGAAGCGATGGTGCCAGTAATTTTTTCATTTCATACTATAATACCACAAAAAACGGTGTACAAACAAGTAAAAAATAGGTGATTTCTCCCTTTCTTTTTAGAGAAAATGGAGTTATGATTTTGGTATGTCTGATTTACAAAAATTCTATATTTTACTGGATCTTTTCTGCATGGCCATCACCGGATGGATTTTTCTCAAGACTCGGGTTAACCGCGACAGCCAGACTATCAAACTTATTTTTGAACATCTGGTTATTTCCCTCTTTGCCCTTCTGGTTATTGACCTGATCTGGATTTTCATTGAAGGAAAACCTGGTTGGATTGCTTTCGTTCTGAACAATATCATTAACATTGCGTACATGAGCATTATGGGATACCTTTCCTACTCCTGGTTCTACCATATTGCATTCAGTATTTTCGGAAAAAAGGTTACTATAAATGCACTGAAATACATATCCATCATGCCTCTTCTGATTCTCATTTCCCTTTGTATTCTTTCAGTTCATTATTCTCTCATTTTTAAAATTGACGAAAACAATGTTTATATCCGAGGTCCTCTTCATCCTCTGCAGCATGGAATCTGTTATCTGTATTATGTTACCGCCTGTATTCTCCTTCTGATTGCAAAAATTAAAAATTACGATCACTACAAAGCTTCTGTTTCGGGATCAAAACTGTTTTTTGTAATGCTTCCACTGGTCGGAGGTATTCTCAGTCTCCTTTTTCCAATTTTCCCTACTACCGAAGTTTTTGTTACACTGGCAATTCTTTTCTATTTCGGTGATTCTCAGATTTCCCTGATTTCACTGGACTCCCTTACCGGCGTAAACAACAAAAACACTTTTGACAAAATTCTTACTGAATCCGTTGGTTTTAAATCAGACACACACAAACTTTTCGTTTTCCTTGCAGATATCAACAATTTCAAGCAGATCAACGATAATTACGGTCACAGTGAAGGTGATGAAATCCTTATGGAAGTTGCAGCTATCATTAAAGGCATTATTGCAAACACTGATGCAGAACCTGGCCGTATAGACAGCGACGAGTTTATCATTCTGCGCAAATTCCGTGATTCAACAAAAGCCGAAACCTTCAAATTCGAAATTGAAAAATCTGTTGAAAACACAAACTATCAGAAAGACAGACCTTTCAAAATTTCTGTAAGCGTTGGTTACAGCGAAGTAAACACCGAAAGTTTAAGCGCCATTATTGAATCTATCAGAGCTGCTTCCGCCATGATGTACGAAGAAAAAAAGCGTATCCATGTACTTGATAAAACCCTGGAATAAATCTACATTTAACCTATGACTATTTTTGCTATTTCCATCATGCCGCTCTGCCTTATTTTATGGGCACTTACTTACGGCGAAAAAAAATATACTATTGCTTTTTTCACAGGCCTTTTGTCCGGTGTTGCTGTAACTGCTTTTAAAGGATTTTTTACATTCATCCACCGCATAACTCCATATTCCTTTGCAGATAACTTTGTTTACCTTCTTGTAAGGGAAGCTGTTCTGCCTGTAGTTATTCTTTACGGCATTTACCTTCTTATTTCCCATGACGACCTTGAATTCAAGGCAAAATCCTTTTTCCCTCTGGTTAGTGCCTTTTACATCACCTTCCTGCCTTTCATCATTCTTTCGGGAAACAAGGCCATTCACACTCATTTTGAACTTTTTCTTAAACCTGTAATTATGGAAATAATGATTTTCGTTCTTGCAGGAGCTGTAAAAGAATTCGCAGCTTGTCTCAAAGGAAACAAAAAGCTGATTTTCATTCCTGTTTTGATTTTCCTTATTTACATTGCAGGCCCAGCCCTCATTGAAGCAGCATTTACAATCCACATGGCACCGGTAGTTTACATTTCTGCATCAGCAGCTTACATTCTTCTCCCTGCCATTTCCCTTGTTTTACTAAGTTTAAAAGGCAAAAAAACTGAAGAAACTGAAGAAAATTCGTAAAAATTTTGCTTGACAAACACTAAATATCGCTGTATTTTCTTTAACCCAAATTTACTAATTTTATATTTTTTTATTGATACTTCCTTTCCTTTGCAGTATACTAGAAGATGTTCACTATGGAAAATTCGACTGAAAAAGGACTGAAAGAAGCTCTAATCTACCTTGAATCAGGCAATCCTTCCAAGGCACGGCAGATTTTAAGCCAGCTTTTTATGGCTGACAACAACAATCAGAAGGTGTATTACACAACCCTTTGCTGTACTTTCTGGGAAGGCATTCTGTCAAGTCTTTCTTTAATTGAAGATCCTCTTGAACGGGGTGACACTCTTCTTACTGAATGGAAAAACTTCATTGTTTACATCGAATTGAAGACCCCTGAATACAAACCGGCTTTTGAATCAACAAAACAGGGCATTTTTACTCTGGCTTTGCACAATTTCAGAAAAGCCCTCGAAGATATTAACATCGAGGATAAGTCTGGAATCTACCAGAAGACGGGACTTTGTTTCAAAAAAACAGGCGACTTTGAAAACGCATGCCGCTGTCTTACCCAGGCAAACAATATCCACGGTGGACAGGCACAAGTTTTAGCCGAACTTGCAGACTGCTGGTCTCTTTGCGGAGATGACAGGACTGCCAAAGTTTTGTTTCGTGAAGCCTTCTACATTGGGCCAGACAAAATCGATATGGATCACCTTGATTCACAGCTGATTAAAGCCCTTGTAAAGAAAACTGAAGAAACCGGCTGTTCACCACGCTCCCTTGCCTGGTGGGTACCAGTATATGGTGTTATCTGGGGAGTATTTACTGTAAGACGAACCCTTTCTTCACAGGAAGTGGGACATCTGAAACAGGCAGTTTACGCGCTGGAAAATGAGTACAAAAATCCAAAGTGTGATGCCGAAATTGTGATGCCGCGTCTTTTGAACAGTTACTTTCGGCTTATTGAATATTATGTGATGACAGGTAACTCTGATCCACAGATCAATGAGATATTATTGAAGATGAAGGTTTTAAATAAACCAATCTACGAATTATACGTAAAATAATTTTTTTAGGAGAACCTATAATGGCTGCAGAATTAATCACAAAAGTTCGTGAAATGCTCAAAGAAGAAACTTTTACCCGAGCAACTGTAGGAAACTACACTCAGGAAAGCCTCAATGAACTTTCCTCTATTATCAAACAGGCAGAAGAAGAAAGATGCATTGATGAACTGCTGGCAGAATGTGACGATCACCTTGCCACATCAAAAGATTCAATCATCGCCATGTACATTTCTGGCATGCTTACTGTAATCAAAGGTGACATTGACAACTCTGCCCTTGTAAATCTTGTAGACATGTTCGAAAAGAACCACAAGGAAGCTATCATTGCCGACATCTGTACAAAGGTTCTTGAAAAAGATTCAGCCAACAAATTTGCACTTCGAACACTGGCTGCCTGCTACAAAGCCGACAACGATCCACGCATGTGGGAACTTTACACAACACTTATCCGCATCGATTTTGAAGAATGCGAACTGGTAAAAGCTCTTGCCGAACACTACGAAGCAGAAGGTGATGTTGACTCAGCTGTTGACTACTACAAAAAGGCCCTTCTCCGCTACGTAAACGCAAAAAATCAGACTGCAATCAAAGAAATCTGGTCAAAACTTGTAAACTACATTCCACAGGAAATTGATTTCTTCCAGCTTGTTCGCAGAAAGATTGCAAAAACAATGAGCGCAGAAAAAACAACTATCCACATGCAGGAACTTTACGGATGGTACAAAGACAATCAGAAATGGGATACAGCCATTGCCATTCTTAAACAGAACCTGGAAGTTGATCCACAGGACGGCTGGGCTCGTAAAGAAATCACAGACTGTTACCGCGGAAAATATGCAGATCATTCAAACCTTGAAGATTACATCCGCACATCAAACCTTGGACAGTCTTATCGCAACGTTTTCGAAGCCATCAATAACTTTGAAAAACACATTGCTTTCGACAAAGGAAACTTCGTATTCCACCGCAACTGGGGTGTAGGTCTTATCCACGATGTAAAAAACGACATGCTCCGCATCAACTTCGGAAAACTTGGCGGAAAACGTGAAATCTCTTTGAAAATGGCAGTTACTGCTCTTACACCACTTTCTAAAGACCACATCTGGGTTTTGAAAGCACGTAATCCAGTTGAACTTAAAGCACAGGTTAAAAAAGATGAAGTTTGGACACTCCAGACAATCATCAAATCATTTGGAAACTCTTGTTCTTACAAAAAAATCAAGGAAGAACTTGTACCTGCAGTTCTTACTCCAAGTGAATGGACAAGCTTCAATACAAAAGCAAAAAAAGCTCTTGAAACAAATGCCTGTTTCGGTGTAAACCCTAACGACATCAACGAATACATTGTTCGCGACAACGAAATCACTCCTGAAGAAAAATACGCCAACGAATTCAAGGCCCAGAAAGACTTCTTCAAACGCGTAGACATCTTCATGAAATACTTCAACGCACAGGAAATCTGTGATACATCAAGCGAAAACTTTGCCGAAATGTACTCATACTTCACAGGAAGCCTTAAAAACATTCAGAAAGTTTCAGAACAGGTTATGGCATCTTACCTTATCGTTACAAAGGTTTCTGCTGCAGACCGCAAGTTCGCTTTCCCAATGAAAGAAACTTTCAAAGATCTTTACGACAGAATTGAAGATCCACGTGCAATGTACGAAGCACTTAAAGATACTAAAAACACAAGCCTTAAAGATGACTTTGTAAAAGCTATCCGCATGCTTCCAGAATACAACAAGGAATACCTTAAACTTTTCCCATGTGTTCTCAAAAAAGATATGCTTACACAGCTTGTAAACGACGGATATTCAAGCGAACTTCAGGCTTTTGCTAAAGAAGCTTTCGAACGCTTCCGTGACTTCCGGGAAACAATTCTCTTCCTCTTTGAAAACTGTCAGAATGATGAATGGTTCAAAGCTGCCGACATTTCATTTGAAAAACAGCTTATTGCTCTCATCAACGTAATTGAACTTACATTCCGTGAAATCAACAACCACGTTAATTCTACAGAAAACAAGAAGATTAACAAAAACGCAACAGACCTCCTTTTCAAAGATGACTGCATCTTCAAGTTCATGTTCGAAGGCGGAGAAACAACAGTTCGCAAGATGTACACTCTTGTTAACGACATTAAAGACTTCGACATTTCTGCAAAACAGACAATGCGTTCTAAGATTCTTGAACAGTACCCAGATTACAAATTCCCTGTATCAGAAGAAAAAACTTCACAGCCAAAAGGAATCTACGTTACTGTTAAAAAACTGGAAGAAAAGAAAGCTCAGATTGAAGACATTCAGAACGTTCAGCTTCCAAACAACGCTAAAGACATTGCCGATGCCCGTGAAAAGGGAGACTTGAAAGAAAACGCCGAATACCATGCAGCACGTGACCGCCAGAAGCTTTTGGGCAACACACTGGCTACACTCCAGAACGAAGTAAACCGTGCTGTAATCTTCGACCCAACAACTCTTACAACATCAGTTGTTTCTTTCGGTACAATCGTTACTCTGAAAAACGAAGACAACGGTAAAGATGAAGAATACACAATCCTTGGTCCATGGGAATCAGATCCAGAAAAGAATGTTATTTCTTACATGTCACCATTCGGAAATGCTATTCTTGACAAAAAAGTTGGAGACAAAGCTTCTTTCGTAATCAACGAACATGGCTACAACTTCACAGTAAAAGCAATCAAAGCTTTCAAATTCTAATTAAGGAAGTACTCTGATGGAAGAAATTGCAAAAAATGTTTTTTACATCAGAGGAAACACTAATATCGGTGTAGTCTGCAATGAAAAACCGGACTGCACCGAACTTTACCTTATTGATTCAGGGGGAAGTGAGAAGGATGCGGAAATTATTTTCCAGGACATATCTTCTCACTTTTCTGTTTTAAATAAACCTTTCACCGTAAAAGCAATCTACAATACCCACTCCCATTCTGATCACGTAAGCGGAAACAAACTTTTTTATGAAAAATACAAGTGCGAAATCTACACTACTTTTTATGAAAAAGGGAGCCTTGAAAACAATCTTCTTCAGCCGGCATTTATCTGGGGCGGATATCCTGTAAAACCAGTGGACATTTCCTATTACAGAGCACCTTACGCACCAATATCAGGACTTTTTGATGAAAACACTGTGGTTACTTTAGAAAACGGCATTACCCTCACCTTCAGAAATCTGCCTGGACATTATTTTGAAAATTTCGGGATTACCGTTTCTTCAAAAGACAGTGACGGAAACAACTGCAAGGTTCTGTTTACTGGAGACGCTTTTTTTCCACGTGAAGAACTGGCCAAATACTGGATTCCGTTTATGATTGATCCAAACGCCTTTATGGATTCTTTAGATAAAATTGAAAAGATGGAAGGTGAATACAAGCTTTTTGTTCCTGGCCACGGCGGACCTGTAAAAGAGATTTCTGAAACACTGGAATTAAACAGAATCTCCGTTTTATCAACAAAACAGAGCATTCTCAACGCTTTGAAAAAAGGTCCTGTTTCCACTGAGAACATCATAAAGGCAGTAGCAGATCAGAACGAAATGACCATGAAACCAGGCCAGTTTATTCTGGTAGGCTCAGTAATCAGAAGTTACCTGGCATGCCTTCAAAGAGAAGAAAAAATCGACTGTTACACTGAAGAAAATCTTCTTTTATGGAAACTGGTTTAAAAACAAAAAAAAACAGCCTCTTCGGCTGTTTTTTTTATCTTCTTAGATCTATCTGTTTTCCCAGGATTCTGCAAGACGAAGAAGTTTTACTTCATCAAACATTTTACCTGCAAACTGCATACCAATAGGCATTTTGTCTTTTGTAAAGCCGGCTGGAACTGAAATTGCAGGAATACGTGCCAGGTTTACAAATGTTGTATAAAGATCCGAAAGGTACATTTCCAAAGGACTGTCTACTTTCTGACCAAGTTTAAAGGCTGCTGTAGGACAGGTTGGACAAAGAACAATATCGTAAGTTTCAAAAACCTTTGCCATTTCTTTCTGGATTCGTGCACGAACTGTCATACCTTTTTTATATGTATCACCAGAGAACTGTTCAGAAAGAACATAGTTTCCAATAACAATTCGGCGTTTTACTTCAGGACCAAAACCTTCACTTCGTGTGTGGATATAAAGTTCATCGTAACCTTCACCAACATCAACACGGCGTCCGTAACGGATTCCATCAAAACGGCTAAGGTTTGATGCTGCTTCTGAAAGAGCAATTACGTAGTAAGCGGCAATAGAAGCGTCAAGAATTGGAAGGTCAATTTCATCCACTTTTACGCCTTTATCTTCAAACCATTTACGTGTATCGGCAAAAACTTTTGCAACATCAGCATCAAGACCTTCTGCCTTAAGGAACTGTTTTGGAATTGCAACTTTAAGAGCCTTGATTTCAGCATCTGAAAGTGCTTTAAGATCCTTAAGTTCTTCTGAACCAGGAAGATCAGCACTTGTATCATCGTAAAAATCAACACCTGTCATACATGACAATGGAAGAGCAATATCTTTAGGTGTGTGACCAAGAAGTCCAACCTGATCAAGGGAAGAACCGTAAGCTACAACACCCCAGCGTGAAAGAACACCGTAAGTTGTTTTAAGACCGTAGATTCCACAATAGCTGGCAGGAAGACGAACTGATCCACCAGTTTCTGTACCAAGACCAAAAAGAGCCTGATTTGCAGCAACTGCAGCGGCAGATCCACCGGAACTACCACCAGAAACGTATTCCCGGTTTACAGGGTTGCGGGTTGGACCGTAGCAGGAATATTCTGTGGAAGAACCCATGGCAAATTCATCCTGATTACAGCGGCCAAGAGGAATAGCACCGGCTGCTTCCAGACGGTTGATAACAGTTGCATTGTATGGTGCAACATAACCTTCAAGGATTTTACTTGCACAGGTAAGGTGTTTTCCCTGTACGGAAATATTGTCTTTTACTGCAAAAGGAAGACCGAAAAGAGGTTTTTCGGCAAAAAGTGCATCAAGTTTTCCTTCAGCACGAGCTTTGGAAATCTGTGCATCACATTCTTTTGCTTTTGCACAGGCATCATCATACATTTCAAGAAATGCGTTTAATGGAAGCGCTGATTTTTTATCTTCTTCAAAAGTATTTACGGAATTGTTTACCAGTTCTTCGCTGGTGATTTTTCCTGACTTCAAATTTTCTATTGTTTCGCTGATTGTCATATTATCCTCACAAGCCCTCAAAAATTAGTTTCCGATAACTTTCGGAACCTGGAAATATCCGTCCATAAAATCCTTTGAAATCTTTTTTACGTTGGACATATCAAGACCGTTAACAATTGCATCGTCACGAAGACATTCTGCTTTTGTAGATGGATATGCATCATAAGGATTTTCACTGTCGTCATATTTGGACAGGATTTCAAAATAGCCTACAATTTCATCAACCTGTTTTTTCAATGTGTTGATGTCTGTACTTTCCTGAGAAAGACGTGAAAGATAAAGGAGATTTTCCAGTGTTTCTTCATCAATTTTTTTATGCTGTGTCATAATCTATATTATAGAATATAGAACGATAAAATTCAATTAAAGAGAGTCTTAAGAAGGAGCTCTGACAAAATCAGGCTAAACTGTTATAATAGAAAACATGACAGACAGCGGTAAAATAGAATTATTTGAGACCATGCCGGTTCCAAAAGCCGTAATGAAACTCTGTGTTCCAACAGTTTTAAGTACTTTGGTAACAGTTCTTTATTCACTTGCGGACACCTATTTTGTTGGGATGATAAACAATCCTGTACAGAATGCAGCCGTTACCCTTGCAGGCCCTCTTCTTATGGCTTTCAATGCGGTAAACAATCTTTTTGGTGTTGGAACTTCCAGCATGATGAGCCGCGGTCTTGGTCGAAAAGACTACGATACAGTTGCTCAAAGCAGTGCCTTTGGATTTTACGCCGCCCTCCTTTCATCAGTTTTATTTGCCCTTGTTTACACTGTTTTCTCAGGATTTTTTGCAAAGCTTCTTGGTGCCGATGCCGTTACTACAGCACCAACCCTTTCTTACTTAAGATGGACCGTTTCTTTTGGCGCCGTACCTGCCATTATGAACGTTGTAATGGCACAGATGGTCCGTTCTGAAGGAAGTGCCTTACATTCAAGCATTGGCATTATGAGCGGCTGTTTTTTAAACATGATTCTGGATCCAATTTTCATTCTTCCACAATTTCTGGGCATGGGTGCAGAAGGAGCCGGACTTGCAACATTCCTTTCAAACTCTGCTGCCTGTTTATATTTCTGCATCTTTCTTCTTGTAAAGCATGGAAAAACCTTTGTCTGTATCAATCCTGCAAAAATTACATTTAGAAAAGAGGTGGTTTGGGGCATTTTTGGAGTTGGTATTCCTGCTGCCATCCAGAATCTTTTAAATGTTACTGGCATGACCATTCTGAATAATTTTGCATCAGCTTATGGATCTGATGTTGTAGCCAGCATGGGAATTTCTTCAAAGATAACATCCATCTCATTCTTTATTGCAATGGCCTTTGGACAGGGAGTTATGCCTTTGGTTTCCTACAACTATGGTGCAAAAAACTCAAAACGCATGAAGTCAGCCATCACTTATTCAATAAAGATTGCCCTGATTTTCCTTACCGTTTCCACAACAATTTACATGGTTTTTGCTCCGAACCTGGTGCGTCTATTTATGAACAATGACGTAATTGTTGAATACGGCAAGTTTTTTGTTCGTGGGTTATCCACAGCCATTCCATTTCTTGTAATTGATTTTTTCGCTATAGGTGTATTTCAGGCCTGTGGATTTGGAAAATACGCTTTATTTTTTGCATTCCTAAGAAAGATCGTTCTTGAAATTCCAGCCCTGTTCCTTTTGAACTACTTTTTCCCACTTTACGGACTTCCTTTTGCCCAGGGCATTGCAGAATTCGGACTGTGCATTGCATCAATCTTTATGCTCAGAAAGATTTTCCGGGATATAGAAAAACTGGACCTTCAAAAGAATTAACATAATCAAAAAAAAGAAGTATTATATAAGAATGAAAAAATTACTTTCGCAGATTCTGCCGGCTTTTGAACATAAAATTGTATCTGTTGACGGCACTGACATAAAGCTTGAAGAAGCAGGCAGTGTTCCTGTTGAAACCCTTGTTTTTGATTCCCGTGAAGTTGTAAAAAATTCCCTTTTCTTTGCTTTGCCGGGAACTCATGTTGATGGAAACAGATTTATTCCACAGGCAATTAAAAACGGTGCAAATGCCGTAGTTTTCCAGGGAGATTTTTCACCTGAACTTGCAAAGGAAATTGCTTCTGCCATTGCGGCCCGCTGCATCGAAAATGAACTTTCCAACGACAATTTTAAATTCGCTCCGGTTCTTATAAAAGTACCTGACGCACGTTTTGCCATGGCTCCCCTTTCCGACAGTTTTTATGACTCACCGTCAAAACGACTTGTGGTAATAGGAGTTACAGGAACAGAAGGTAAAAGTTCAACTGTAAGTTTTATATGGCAGCTTTTGAATCTTCTTGGAAAAAAAGCAGGTTTTATTTCTACCGTAGAATATTCTTTTGGTGGTCCGGCTCTTCCAAACCCACAGCATCAGACTACACCAGAAGCACCTATTATCCAGCATCACCTGGACGAAATGCTTAAAAAAGGCTGTGAATACGCAGTTGTTGAAGCTTCAAGTCACGGTCTTTCCAAGAAATTGAACCGTCTTGGAAATGTTGTTTTTGATTGCGGTGTTTTCATGAACGTTACACTGGAACACCTTGAATTCCACAAGGATTTTGAAACTTACCGCAGCGACAAAGCAAATCTTTTCCGAAAACTGGACGCCCACAGTCACACAAAGACTATTGCCGGCATCCGAAAGGAAATTCCTTCTGTAGGAATTGTGAATCTTGAAGATCCAAGTGCCGAGTATTTTGCAAAGGCAACTTCAAAAAAGGTGCTTGGATTTACAACTCACGGTCTTGCTGGAAAGGCTGCCGCTGAAGGAAAACCTGCCCAAGATCTTCCTGCCATTCCAAAAGGAATTGATTACGTTACAGGTAAAAACATTATTTCTGAAAGCAATAAACTGTCTTTCACAATTGAAAAAGATGGAAAAGACCTGGCCGTTTCAACTCCTCTTCCTGGTGCATTCAACGCCTATAATCTTATGGCCAGTGCCCTTGCAGTACAGAGCGTAACCGGCATTGATTTTGAAGAAATTGTTTCAAAAATCTCACAGCTTGCTCCTGTAAAAGGACGCATGACCGTTATAAATCAGGGACAGCCTTTTGAAGTGATTGTTGATTACGCACACACTCCTTCAAGTTTTGAAACTATTTTTCCGCCAATCAGAAAACGGGCAAAAGGAAAGATATTTGCAGTATTTGGAAGTGGCGGCGAACGGGATCTTACAAAAAGACCTCTTCAGGGAGAAATAGCAAGCCGTTACTGCGACAAAGTAATTCTTGCCGATGAAGATCCTCGAGGAGAAGATCCTGTTGAACTTCTTAAAATGATTGCTGCAGGCTGCGAAAAGCTTGGCAAAAAAGAAGGAAAAGATTATTTCATCATCCATGACCGAAAAAAGGCTATAAGAGAAACCTTTGCTATGGCCGGAAAAGATGACATTGTTCTTCTTCTTGGAAAAAGTCATGAAAACAGCATTATCTTCAAGGATTACACTATGCCTTACGATGAAATTGCTGAAGCAAAACTGGCTTTGAACGAATTAATGAATAATGAATAATGAATAATGAATAATGAATAGTGAATAGTGAATAGTGAATAGTGAATAATTTTTTTTGGGGGATATAATTTTATGAATATTGCAGTTATTTATGGTGGACGAAGTGGAGAACATGAGGTTTCTTTGGTTTCTGCATCCGCTATTACAAGAAATATTAAAAAAGATCACAAGGTAATACTTATTGGTATTACAAAAGAAGGATTGTGGTATCTTCAGGACGATGCACTTTATGCAAAAGTTTGCAGTGATGAAAAGGCTGTTCTTTCAATCACTGAAGATGCAAAAAAACTGGTTTCTGTAATTCCTGGAAAAGGCAGCAGCAGTTTCCTGGTAAACGGCGAAACTCTTAATGTGGACGTAGTTTTCCCTGCCCTTCACGGAACTTACGGTGAAGACGGAACCATTCAGGGCCTTTTGGATATGGCTGACCTTCCTTACGTTGGCTGTACTACCATGGCCAGCGCACTTACAATGGACAAAGAAAAAACAAAGCAGGTATGGCAGGCAGCTGGTCTTCCTGTAGTTCCATATGTTTGCCTGAACCGTGGTATAGTAAATGACAGCGTAATTTATGACGCAGTTATTAAAGATACAATCAAAGAACTTGGACTTCCACTCTTTGTAAAGCCATGTGCCGCCGGAAGCTCAAACGGTGCTGAAAAAGCAAAAACCGAAAAAGAATTGAACTTTGCCGTAATGAATGCCTTTATGTGGGATGACAAAGTTCTTATTGAAAAAAGCATTAATGCCCGTGAAATTGAATGTTCTGTAACAGGAAACAGCACAATTGCCACCCAGGATGATGATGTTCAGGGTGTTACAGCATACATTCCTGGAGAAATCATTCCAACTCACGAATTCTACGATTACGATGCAAAATACAATGATGAAAACGGAGCAGCACTTCAGATTCCTGCAAACCTTTCTGAAAACGATCTTGAAAAAATCAGAAAGACTGCCATGGCCGCTTACCGTGTTCTGGACTGTTCAGGTCTTTCCCGGGTAGACTTCTTTATCGACAAAGACACAAAGGCTGTATATCTGAACGAAATCAATACACTGCCAGGCTTTACACCAATCAGCATGTTCCCAAAAATGTGCGAAGCAGCCGGTCTTGAATTTGCAGAACTGGTAGAAATGCTTATTGATCAGGCCATCCTGCGCCACGACGCCAAAAGTAAGCTTACAATTTCACGCTAAATTAATAAGGATTAAAACTGCTGTCGCTCGGCATGCGCCAGTCACCTCTAGGGCTCAGGTTTACTGTTCCTACCTTTGCACCGTCGGGCATACAG
The DNA here is from genome assembly GCA_024402505.1 of Treponema sp. Classification (GTDB taxonomy): domain Bacteria; phylum Spirochaetota; class Spirochaetia; order Treponematales; family Treponemataceae; genus Treponema_D. The sequence goes on along the minus strand of JAKSTP010000009.1, from coordinate 36,540 downwards.
GATCTTTTAAACTGCTGGTTTGTGAAACGCCGGTAAAAAACCTTCATCCATTTCTCTACTGTTTCTTCATCGTATGGAAGACCGCTGGATTTTGCAAGGAAGGCAATTTTTTCCGGTGTGAATCCAAAACGAAGAACGTAATATAGAAAAAAGTCATGGAGCTCATAAGGTCCCACTAAATCTTCTGTTTTCTGGCTTATTTTTCCGTCTTCAGGAGGCAGAAGCTCAGGGCTTACTGGTGTATCAAGAATATCAAAAAGAACATCTGCACAGTTTTTATTACCCTTCTTCTTTTCTTCCAGAGCAAACCATTCCACAAGATAGCGGACAAGAGTTTTGGGAATGCTGGAATTCACACCGTACATGCTCATGTGGTCACCATTGTAAGTGCACCATCCCAATGCAAGTTCAGAAAGATCCCCGGTACCAATTACAATGCCCTGAGTCTTATTAGCAAGATCCATAAGAACCTGAGTACGTTCACGGGCCTGACAGTTTTCATAAGTTACATCATGAGTGTTTTCATCATGACCAATATCTTTGAAATGAAGGCGTACACTTTCGGCAATGTTCACCTCTGTAAGAGTGGCACCAGTTTCCCTGGCAAGTGTACAGGCATTATTGTAGGTACGGTCTGTAGTTCCAAAACAAGGCATGGTCACAGCCTGAATGCAGGAACGTGAAATTCCGCAAAGATCAAAAGCTCGGGCAGTAACTAAAAGAGCCAGAGTAGAATCAAGCCCTCCTGACAATCCTATAACGGCAGATTTACAGTTTATGTGAGAGAGGCGTTTTGCAAGGCCCTGAGACTGAAGTTCTACTACGGCAGAACAGCGCTGGCTTCTTTCTTTTTCGCCGCTTGGAACAAATGGATGTGGATCTACAAATCGTTCAAGTTTTTCAAGCTTTTTTTTTTCAAGATCTTTAACAAGATCAATATCAATAAAAGTGTAATCTCCACGGTGATTTTCGGCGCAGTCAAAGAAAGTACTCATTTTCTGTCGTTCATAAGAAAGGCGCTGGTAATCAACCTGGGCAAAAACTGTTTCACCTGAAAAAAGACTGCTTTCTGCAAGGATAGAGCCGTTTTCGCAGATAAGATTGTGAGATGCAAAAACCATATCCTGTGTACTTTCGCCTTTTGAAGAATTGGCGTAAAGATAGGCACACACCTGAGTTCCGCTTCTGCTTTTTACAAGATTCCTGCGGTATTCAGCTTTTCCAATCACTTCATTTCCGCTTGAAAGATTACAGAGGATTGAAGCACCGTTCAGGGCATGAAAAATCCCGGGACTCAATGGAACCCAAAGATCTTCACAGATTTCACAGGCTACGGAAAGTGCAGAGTCTGTTACATCACGGAAAATGATGTTTGTACCAAAAGGAATCTTTTTAAAAGAGCCTGTATTGATTATCTCGGTTTTTCGGCCATAACCAAATGGTTTGAACTGACGACGTTCGTAGAATTCACCGTAGTTTGGCATATAAGATTTTGGAACAAAGGCTAAAAGTTTTCCTTCAAAAAGAACAGCTGCCACATTGTAAATGCCATCGTTGAGGCACAAAGGAAGACCAACAAAAACAAGAGCCTTTATATCTTTTGTTTTTGAAAGAATGTCCTCCAGTGCAAGAAGACTTTGTTCCTGGAGGGATTTTTGAAAAAACAGATCTCCGCATGTATAGCCGGTAATACAGAGTTCAGGGCACACAATAAGTCTTGCGCCCTTTTCATAAGCATCTTTAACACTTTTAAGAATATAACCGGCGTTTTCCTTTGGAGAAGCTACACTCACCTTAGGCGAGCAGCAGGCTGTTTTCAAAAATCCGTAATTCATATTTTCACCAAAAACAGGGAACTTTATTTAAGCAGAGACTCAATGGCTTTGGCTGTTTCATCAAGATAATCAACTTCAAGATTTTCGATGTCACCGGCATCTACTGCAGCACTTGTACGTTCTTCCATAGGAATGCGGGCAAGCACCTTAAGATTAAAGTCTTTTGCTATATTTTCGATATTGCTTTTTCCGAATACAGTGATTTCCTTGTTGCAGTCAGGGCATTTTACATAGCTCATATTTTCTACAAGACCAAGGATAGGAATATTCATCATATTTGCCATTTTTACGGCTTTTTCAACAATCACGCGAACCAGCTGCTGTGGAGAAGAAACGATAATAATTCCATCAACAGGAAGACTCTGGAAAACTGTAAGTGGTACATCACCAGTTCCAGGTGGCATATCAACGAACATAAAATCAACATCTTTCCATGCAACATCTGTCCAGAACTGTTTTACAGCACCGCCAATAACCGGTCCGCGCCAGATAACAGGATCATTTTCATTTTCAAGAAGGAAGTTCATACTCATAAGCTGAATACCCTTCTCGGTAGTTACAGGATAAAGGAAGTCTTCCCCACCTTCTGCACGGCGGTCTCCTACCCCAAAGCTTTCAGGAATTGAAGGTCCTGTAATATCAGCATCAAGAATGGCAGTTTTAAATCCGTCACGGCAGATTTTTGATGCCATAAGGGAAGTTACCAGTGATTTTCCAACACCACCCTTTCCACTCATAATGCCGATTACTTTTTTTACGCTTGAACCCTCGCGAAGTTTTGCACGCATATCTCTTTCACCGCAAGATTTTCCGCAGCTGCCGCATTCATGATTACAATCTGCCATTAATATTTCTCCTATAATTTCCTGAAAATATTCTTATTATAATATAGTAAATTCTGACCCTTTTTTCCATCATAAAATTTTTAAAAATAATTTGACTGAAGGCTTTTTGCATGATAGAGTATGTTTATAAGTGATAGTAATACTATCATCTCACAGCAAAAAGGCAGATTTCGGAGGTGCACCTATGGATAAGACTTCTTCTATTTTTGGAAACGAAATTGACAGAAAAACAATCAGAGCCGCTTTCAAACAGCAGAAAAAATTCCTGAAAAAGTTTGGTGATGATAGAAACACCGAATATCATCTGGCTGCCGTAGACCATCCTGTTCTTACGCCAGCCTTCGGCGGAAAATTGCTTGTTCTTTCCGAAAATCCAATGGAAAATCTTCCTGAAAAACCTCTTATCATTGGAAATATCCGCATGGGATTCGGCCACTACCGTATTTCCATGGCATTTGCTTCTGTTGCACATAAAATGGGCTTTACCCCACTCTGGTTTGATCTTAATTCTTTTCCTGAAACTCTCTGCACAAAAATCATTTCACATCAGAATGACCTCTACTCTCTTGGTTCTCGTCTTTCCCAGAAGTTCCCTTTGTTCAACCTCCTTGTATGGGAAAAATTGAACTATGAAGGATTCAAGAAGCTTACTTACAATGCTAAAGATCAGGCCGTCAGTGAACTTATGACACCACTTTTCAATGATTTTCCCAAAAACACTCCTTACATTGCAACTCACGTCTGGCCTTCCCAGTCAGCAGTCCACGCAGGTATGACAAATGTTGTAAACGCCATTCCAGACAACTGGCCCATGGCTCTTCACCTTTCGGAAGGCGCACTTCACACTGTCCAGACAAGTTCATCTTACATAGGATACAAAAACCTTCGTGGCTTTGATAAAAAACGTCTTTTAAAACCAATGAAAGACAGTGACATTCTTTACACCGGGCACTACATCGATGCTGAAATGACAGACAACATTGAAGAAGACTGTAAAAAAAGAATGGAACGCATTGAAAGTGGAAAGCCAGTAAGGTTTCTTCTCACTGTTGGGGGAGCTGGTGCCCAGGGGGAATTCTTTGCAAAAATCATAAAAGCTCTTATTTCATACATTAAAGAAAACAAGGCAAGCCTTTATGTAAATGTAGGTGATTATAAAGGAGTTTGGGAAAAATTCCTTTCTTCAATTCCAGAACTTAATGATTTTATTAAGAAGGGCCGCCTTACAGAGCATTTTGACAATTGGGATGATACAAAATCTTTTGCCGAAAAAGAACTTAATTCAGACAAAAACTGCGGTGAAATCCATGCCTTCTGGCACAAAGACATTTTTTCTGCCGTTTATGCTACAAACCTTCTTATCCGCTGCAGTGATGTTCTTGTTACAAAACCAAGCGAACTTGCTTTCTACCCTGTTCCAAAACTTCACATCCGTCGTGTTGGGGGACATGAAATGTGGGGTGCAATTCACTCAAGCGAAGTTGGAGACGGTACCCCGGAAATTCAGGACGCAGAAGAAGCTGGTCTTATGGCAGTACGTTTTATTACCGACAAAAACCTTCTTTCTTCAATGTGCAATTCAATCATCAAAAATAAAAATCAGGGTCTTTATTCAGGCTGCAATGTGATTCTTGAAAGATTCTAAAATTAGGAAAAACAAATGGATCTGAAACAAAAAAGACAAAATGAACTGGATGAAATGAAAAGTAAAAGGATTGCTCATATTCTGGACAAAGCCCTTGATCTTTTTAGTGAAAAAGGAATTGACGTAATTGCCATGACCGATATTGCTGAAGCAAGCGAAATTGGAGTAGCCAGTCTTTACCGATATTTTAAGACAAAAGAAGAACTGGCCATTCAATGCGCCCGCCATCATTGGGAAAAACTTGGGGAACCAATCATGAAGCAGCTGGAACTTGAAGATTATACAACAGCTTCAGGCTTTTACCAGATCAGCCGAATCTTTAACATTTTTACAGATCTTTTTGAAAAGAACAGAACCTTTTTCAAATTCATCTATTATTTTGATGCCTTTGTGAATCGCAACAATATTTCTCAGGAACGCCTTTCTTCCTACGACATGACAATTGGAAAAACTAAGGACGTAATTTGTGATGCACTGGAAAAAGGTTTTTCAGACGGAACCATTAATGAAAAATGGAAAAAGGAAGGCACCGAGCATCTTTACTTTACTGTAATGCATTCTCTTTTTTCAATGGCACAAAAGCTCTCGCTTTCGGAAAACATGCTTGAAAAAAACAGGGATTCAAATTCGCAAAGTCAGCTTGAATTATTAAGCCGGATATATTTGGAAACTTTCCGCTCATAAGGGAATCTTTCACAGGAGGAATCATGAAAAATCTTTCAAAAGGAAAAATGTGGCTTTTTGCCGTAGGACAGTTTGGTTGGGCAGTACTTTCCGGACTGATTGGAAGTTACCTGGTATATTTTTATCAGCCTACAAAAGAATTTATTGATGCAGGCCAGACGGCACTTATTCCCCAGGGGAAAGTGATTTTTGGTGCACTTACAATTCTTGGATTAATTGCTGCAGCCGGAAGGATTTTTGACGCAGTAACAGACCCATTAATTGGATCCATGTCAGACAACTGCAAAAATCCTAAAGGACGCCGTATTCCATTTTTGAAACTTTCGGCCATTCCTCTTGGGGCTGTTACAGTTCTTGTATTCTGCGCACCATTCAAACCTCAGTCGGCTGCCAACGGAGCATGGCTTTTTATCTTTGTAGCTCTCTATTATCTTTTTATCACAATGTACTGCACTCCATACACAGCACTTTTTTCTGAACTTGGAAGAACTCCTGAAGAACGAATGGCCTGCTCTACTGCCATCTCACTTACCTTCATTGTTGGTACTGCCTTTGCCTATGCAGCACCTGTAATCTGGGATCTTTTCATTGGAATGGGAATGGCTCGAATTCCTGCCATGCGTCTTTCCATGTCAATTCTTGCTCTTATTGGAACAATTGCCATGTTCTTCCCTGTTTTTTTCATAAACGAAAAAGATTATGTTGAAGCAAAGCCTGTTGAAACCAATGCTATTCAGTCTGTAAAAGCAACTTTCAAAAACAAGGAATTCCGCATTTTTGTAGGATCAGATATTTTCTACTGGATTGGCCTTACCATGTTCCAGACAGGACTTCCATTCTTTGTAACAGCCCTTATGAAACTTCCGGAAAGCATGAATACCATCTATTTTGTTGGAATGACAGCTCTTTCTCTTGTTTTTTATGTTCCTATCAATACACTTACAAAGAAAATTGGAAAGAAAAAGATGGTTTTAATGGCCTTTGCACTTTTCTTCGTTACCTTCGCCTTTACATCTCTTACCGGTGATTCTCTTCCTGTACCTGCCAAAATACAGGGCGCTATAATTGTAATACTTGGCTCTTTCCCAATGGCAATTTTTGGAATTCTCCCACAGGCAATGGTTGCAGATATTGCAGAATACGATGGAAATAAAACCGGCGAAAACCGACAGGGTATGTTCTTTGCAACTAGAACTTTCTGCTTCAAACTAGGTCAGAGTCTTGCAATGCTTTTGTTTACTTCAATTTCTACATTGAGAGCAATTTCCGGAGAAACAACAGTTTTTGGCGTAAGAATGGTTGCTGTAATAGCAGCTGCACTTTGTATCCTTGGCGGAGCTATCCTTCTATTCTACAACGAAAAAAAGATTACAAATAAATAAACAATTGATTACTGCTTTAGAAATTAAAAGCAGTTTTCTTCCATGAGCATGGCCATTACTAAAGTGAGTGCACTGTTCCAGTAAATGGCCACCTCATTGGTACTGTAGCTGCCATAACTATCCAGATAACACTTTAAAGGCACTCTTCCCTGCAGGTGTTTTTTTGCTTCCTCATCAATAAGATGACCGCATGGACCGCCTGCAAGCATACCAGGCATTGTCTGTTTCAAAAAGCCTGATGGTCTGTGATGAGGATGATTCATTGGATTTGAACCAAAGCCCGAAACATAACAGTAATCTGAAGGATTTGCTCCAAGAATATAAGAAACAGCCTTTTCTGCAAGTTCAAGATATTTTGCATCAACTGTAATACGATATGCAAGAATCAAAGTGTGTGCTGTATCCATAACAGCCCCTGAGCATCCCCAGAAGGCCCATGGCAGAACGTAATCTACAGGAGACTTTTCTGCAATTTCAATTGTTTTTTCTGCAGTAAGAACTACCGCATCTTTTAAATCAGTAACAAATGCAGTGTCTGTAATCTCATTTGCATTTTCTAAAATAACTTCGTTTGCATAACCTGCAAAGAAGCCCCAGGCATAGCCATGGAATTTTGATTTATCGAAGATGGCTTTACCTTTTTCAAAGATTTCCTTATTTTTTGTGTAAAGGCCATAAAGTGAATATGCAAAATAAAGTTCATCTTCAACATTTTTGTCACCATAACCGCCTGTTGAAATCTCCGGAGGATTTTCGTAAAGGATAACATCATTATTCAGAAGAAAATCAATGGCTTTATTTGCACATTTCATCATTTCATCAACAAAAGCTTTATCCTGTGTATAGAACTGAGAAGCATATGTAAGTGTTCCTGCAAGAGTGGCTGTTGCTGTAGTTGATACAGGAGCCAAAACCAGAGGATCTTTTTCTTCAGAAGGCATAATGAATCCGCAGAATTTGTAGCAGGAAATCTTATGATAAACAGCCCCATCTTCCCGCTGAAGTTTCATCATCCATTCAAGTTCAAAGCGGACTTCATCAAGAATATCAAATCCCTTGTAATCACTCTGAGCCTTATAAGTAAAAAGAAGATCCATTACAGTTTTACAGCCGGCAACAATATAACGACCGTAATCACCTGCATCATGCCATCCACCGTCAGCTTCAATAAAATTGTTGGTTCCGTAAATGCGTGCAGGACCTGTATGACAGGTAGAAGGATTCCAGATAGTATGACTTTTCTGAACGCCACAACGGGAATTAGTAAAATATTCCAAAGTTGCCTGAAAAAGTGGATTCCACACTTTGTTTGAAACAGAAAAAACATAAGATTTATGGGAGTCAATTAATATATAGTAGGAACCAGGAACTGTTAATGTTGAAAAATCAAGCTTATACCAGCCCTTACCTGCCTGTTCATCCTCCATTGATTTAGGGATTACTCCTTCAAAAGCAACATTTTCTTCTGCATCCATGACCATAAATTTCTTGCCGGAAAAATCCAGGTCACTTTCAAGATATGCAGTTTTAGTGTATTTTTCAGGATAACCAACCTGATTTACATAAATCTTAGTTTTTCCATCCATGTTTGCAGTCCTCCAAAAGAGATAACATAGGTAAAATCCCTTATAATAGTATATTACTAGGGAGATGAAAAAAAAAATAGTAAAGAACAAATAGAAAATTGTAAAATCTTCTATTTTTTGATAAAATCTAAATATGTACGAAGTAAGAGTAGAAGCAGATTTTGCTGCGGCCCATTTTTTAAGAGACTATAACGGAAAATGTGAAAACCTTCACGGCCACAATTACAAGGTTCTTGCTCATGTTCGTGGAAAAAACCTGAACGAAGGCGGCATGCTTCTTGATTTCACTTATCTTAAAGGTTCCCTTAGAAAAATCTGCAAGGAATTGGATCATACAAACCTGAACGATAATCCTTTCTTTGAACAAAACCCTTCTGCTGAAAGAATCTGCCGTTATATTTTTGAAGGTATCATTGCCGACTGCAAAGCACAGGGACTGAATCTTGAAAAACAGGACGAAAGCGGAGAAAAGGCATATTTGTGGAAGGTGGACGTTTTTGAAACAGACACAAGCCGTGCCCGTTATTGTGTTGACTGATTTATTTAGTAAGGCTTCTTACAACTTCATCAATAACCTGGTCTGGTGTTGATGAACCGGCCGTAATTCCGATTTTTTTGTAAGAATAAACCATCTCTGGAATTTCCTGGGCATTTTCAATGTGCCAGGCTTCTTTTACCAAAGCACAGGCATTCTGATAAAGGCGAATTGTATTTGCGCTGGATTTTCCTCCAACTACAAGAACTGCCTCAACATTTTCACAAAGTTTTTCCAAAGCATCCTGACGTTCTTTTGTTGCAGGACAGATTGTATTGATGATTTCTATGTTTTTTGTTTTTTTGGAAAGCTCGCTGCAGATTTCATTAAAAGAACTTTTACTGAACGTTGTCTGGCTGAAAACTAAAACCTGGTCTTCATGTTCCGGCAACAATGCTGCATCTTTTGCATCCTGAACAAGAACAAAGTTTTTTCCGGCAAATCCCGCAATACCCTGCACTTCTCCGTGGTTTGCATCTCCTGCAAGAACAATAAGTTTTCCCATTTCAGAGCCTTTCATGGCAATGGACTGACTTTTTAAAACCCTTGGACAGGTTGCATTCACAACATGGCATTTCTGTTTTTCAAGAAGTTCAATAATTTTTGGGGGAACTCCGTGAGCCCTAATAATTACGGAAGAATTTTCTGGAAGGGATGAAATTTCCTCTTCACCTATAACCTTCAGTCCTTTTTCGGAAAGAGAATCGAGAACAGTTTTATTGTGAATCAATGGACCCAGTGAGTACACGGCGGTGTTTTCCTTCAGCGCCTTTTCTGCCATTTCTACGGCTCGTCGTACCCCAAAACAAAATCCAAGAATATCAGCCTTAATAACTTCCATAATTCAAAAAAAATGTCACCCTCCGAGGAAGGTGACACTTGCTGGTTTCAAAAAATCTGATTATTCGTCAGCTTTTACAGTCTTCAATGAGTGGTGAACACCGAATTCTGGTTTCCAGTTTTTGCGGCTTGCAGCAATGAATGCACCAGAAATGAAGATTGAAGAGTAAGCACCAGAAATCAAACCTACGATAAGGGCAAGTGAGAAGTCTTTGATGCTTCCTGATGTAAATACGAAGAGAGCAATTACAGCAATCAATGTAGTTACAGTTGTCAGGATAGAACGAGTCAATGTATCAGAAAGTGACTGATCAAGGATGTCTTTGAAAGATTCTACTTTATCCATCATTTTAAGGTTGTAACGGATGCGGTCAAGAATAACTACAGTAGCGTTGATTGAGTAACCGATGATTGTAAGTACGGCTGCCAGAACTGTAGTAGAGAATTCCATCTGAGTCCAGATAATGAAGGTCATCATAATCAGTGTATCGTGTACGAGAGCGATGATTGAACCCAAAGCGAAGTCCCAGTGGAAACGGATTGCAGCGTAACCCCAGATAAGGAGAACTGTAAGGATAAACATCAGTACAGATTTACCTGCAATTGATTTAGAAAAGCTTGAACCGATAAAGTCAGTTTTTACAACTGCAACTTTTTCTTTACCAAATTTTGAGTAAAGTTTGCTTTCTACAGTTGACTGAAGATCACTCTGTGATCCATCAGATGAAGCAGCCATACGAATCTGGAAGCTGATTTCAGCATCTTTTCCAAGCTGTTTAATAGAAATACCGTCTACACCATTCAAGGCAGCACGGATATCATCTGTTGTTACATCTGAAGCTTCTACAGGGTAGATATATGTTTTACCTGTTGAAAGCACATTTGAAACTGCAGAGTTAAGGAACAGTTTTGTTGAATCAGCAGAACTGTTTTTTGCAGTCATTGAAACACCGTCAATTTCAGAAACGGCAGAAGCAAGAGCTCCTACAGTTGGATACTGATAGAATGGATAAGAGTGTGTAGCGTTATCGGCACCAGTACCAGAAACAACTACGTCCATTTTATCGGCAGAAAGTGTAACAGCAACTTTAGCAGCACCGCCGTAAGAAAGTTCTGCAGCAGGAGAAGCAATACGAACTTCTTCAATAAGACCAGGTTTGAAATCAAGACCAAGGTTGATGCCGCGAACAAAGAATCCTACAACACCAAAAGCAATGATTGCACAACTGGCAATAACACAAGGGATAAATCCTTTACTAAAATTCAATTTTTTCATTATTTAATCCCCCAGCCAATGCTTACTTTTTCTGAGTGAAGAACATCTGTGTCAAAGTCGAACATAAGTCTTGATACGAACAAGGCTGTGAATACAGATGAAACTACACCGATTGCAAGTGAAACTGCAAATCCCTGGACACTTCCGGTTCCCAGCTGAGAAAGGAAGATGGCGGCGATAAATGTTGTAATGTTAGAGTCCATAATTGCCCAGAAAGCGTTTTCAAATCCTGTAGAGATTGCAACTTTTCGGCTCTTACCGGCTCGAAGTTCTTCTTTAATTCGTTCAAAGATAATTACGTTGGCGTCAACAGCCATACCGATTGTAAGAATCATACCGGCAATTGATGACAAGGTAAGTGTCAGGTTGAAGGCTGACAGAACTGAGAACATGATGTAAAGGTTCAAAATCTGGGCAACAACAGCGTTGATACCAGAAGCTTTGTAGTAAATCAACATGAAGAGCAGGATCAATCCAAGACCAAGGGCAATTGCCATGATACCAGAGTGAATAGCATCTTCACCAAGAGAAGCACCAATAACCTGCTGGCTTTCTACAGTCAGAGGAACGTTGAGCCATGCGCTCTGAAGTACTTTCTTGATATTGTTTGCTTCTTCTGCACTGAATCCACCAGTAAGGCTAACCTGTCCTGAAGGAATAGCAGAATTGATACGTGCATTTGATTTAATCTTGTTATCGCTTACGATAGCCAGGTTGTCACCAACGTGATTTGCTGTAAAGTCAGCGAAGATTTCAGCACCTTCAGCATCCAGTGTGAATGCAACTTCAGGCTGGTTTGTAAACTGATCAGCGCGAACATCAGCAGATTTAATGTGCTGTCCGTCAAGAGCAATTTCTTTTTTTACAACTACGTAACCAGTTCTTTCATCAAGACCATATTCATCTTTTGTGTATTCACCGAATACTTCACAGTCTTCAGGAATTACAGTTGGATCAATAAGAGAACCAGATGCATTGAATGTTGTTGAAGGGTTCTGATAGTAGTAAGTAAGGAAGTTGTTTGTAGCTTCCATATCAACAAGACGGAAGTTCAAAACACCTTTACCCATAATCAAAGTGTTGATTGCATCAGCCTGAGCAGCGCCAGGAATTTCAATGTAGATGCGATCTTCACCCTGCTGGCGGATAACCGGTGATGTAAGACCAAAGCGGTCGATACGACCTGTAAGGTTTTCAAGGGCATTGGCCATAGCTTCTTTTTTGTAAGTATCAGCATCTGTTGTAACGCTGTCACCTGCATTTGCAAGAGCCTGATCCAAGTCGGCCTTAACAATAACATTCATACCACCAGAAAGATCCAGACCCAGTTTTACTGAGTTTGTGTACTTCTTTTTAGCAGCAAGAATTTCTTCACGATAACGTGTCTGGAAAACATCCTGGAAAGCAGCTTCAGAAGCGAAGGCACCCATTACATCTTTTACTGTAGCAGGTGAAGAAAGTTTTTTACCAATTACCTTATATGCTTTTGCGGCTTCTTTTTCCAGCCATTTGAAATCTGCAGGAAGTGCAGAGTCAGCATCTGTTTTAGCAAGTGCTTTGAGATTGCGTACATCTTCTGCGGCTTTTGCAGTAGCGTAGTCTTTGATGTTTTCTGTTGAACCAAGAGCCAAAGCCTGAACTTCTTTTGGAGTGCGGGCGTACCAGCTGATTGAAGGCCAAAGGAAAACAAAACAGATTGCAAGAACGGCAAGAAGAAGCACAAAACGTGTTCGTTTGTTCATGTTTTCTTTTCTCCAGTTTTTTATTCTTCGTCAGAAGCTTTCACTTCTTCTGATTCAGTTTTTTCTTCTTTTTTTGATTTTTTTTCTGCTTTTTTATCAGCTTTTTCTTCTTTTTCGTCAGATTCTACTGAAGAAATGGCAGATCGGTTGAATTCAATTTTTGTATTGTCATCTACTTTAACAATAACTGTTTTTTCCTTCACAGAAGAAATAACCCCGTGAATACCACCGATTGTAATGATTTTATCACCCTTCTTAAGAGCATTGAGCATTTTTTCGGTTTCTTTCTGTTTTTTATTCTGTGGACGAATAATAAAGAAGTAGAAAATAGCAATGATGAGAATGAGTGGAACGAATGAAGTTGCAAGACCTGCGCCAGTAGAAGCGCTTGAAGCTGTCTGCAAGAATGTTACAATATTCATATAACACACCTTTTATAAAAAATTTACTATATTTATAGTTCTATCATTTTAACATAAAAAGTGTATTAATTCAATTGAAAAAAATCAGTTACAGCGGATTCTTATGATTTGAGCCTGGCCTTCTATGGTAATTTTTTCCCCTGGTTCTATTGCCCAAACATCTTCATCATAGATTGTAACAGGCATTGTATCAGCATTTTTGATAACGGCTTTGTTTGATGAAACAACGTAAATCAACTGTACACCTTCCGGTTTTTCCACATTTGAACAGAACATGCTCCATCCGCCTTTTACATCAACTTTCTGAAGTGAAAAATACTGGCATTCAAAGGTTCCAGGAAATGGCTCCACCTTAAGTTCCTTATTATCCTTTATTACTTTAAGGCCTTTTTCTACATGCACTTCCCTTCCGCGGCCATAATCGTAAAGTCTGTAAGTAAGATCACAGGACTGCTGTACTTCCATAAGTCGGATTCCTCCGCAAATGGCATGAACAGTTCCGCTTGGGATATACAAAAAGTCACCGGCGTGAACTTCTACATAATTCAAATATTTTTCGAGAGTGGCAGATTCAATGGCCGAAGCAAGTTCTTCATCTGAATACTTTCCCTTGAGGCCGTAAACTAGTTTTGCACCTTCATCGGCAGAAAGAACATACCAGCATTCAGTTTTACCAACATTACCCTCGCCTTCAAGTTCAACAGCCATTTCATCATCAGGATGAACCTGAATTGAAAGGGATTCATTTGCCTGAATTACTTTTACAAGAAGAGGATAAGGCTTTCCGCATAGTTCAAGAAAATCTTTCTGACAGCCATTTGGATGAGTTGAGGCGGTCCAGAGTTCATAACCCCAGATTTTTTCAGATTTTATAGCAGTAAGTTTTTTCATATTGTGTAATCCCTGATTTCTGAAAGTATTTTTTCCTGAAGCACAAGCATTTCGCACACAGGAGATTTTCCTTTTTCAATGTGTTCTTCACCGTGATCATAACCGTTGAGATGCAGAAGTCCGTGAAGCAAAAGTCGCTTAAGTTCTTCGTTCTCTGAAACTTCGAAATAAGCAGCATTTTTTGGAAGAGTTTCCACAGAAATAATAATGTCACCCATGGCTTCCCAGGTTCCTTCATCATCGGAATATGTATCGTGGCATTCAAATGAAAGAACATCGGTAGGTGCATCGATTTCCCGGTAGTTCAGATTTAATTCACGGATATTTTCATCGGTACAGAACATTACAGAAATTTCCTCACCGTCGAAATTCAATTTTTCCATCAGCATGGAAAGATATTTTTCTACACCTTTGTACCAGGAAGGCTCCTCCAATCCTGTTTCCAAAGCAATCATTATTCTATTCATATTTTTCCTTGTGGCCCGGGAAATACTGATTGTGAGCATTCTTAAGCTGTGTATCATCTACATGAGTATAGATGGTAGTTGCAGCAATATCAGCATGACCAAGCAGTTCCTGAACACTTCGAAGATCAGCGCCTCCCTGCAGAAGATGAGTGGCAAAAGAATGACGGAGAGTGTGCACCTTGGCATGAACGCCGGAAAGTGCTTCCAGTTCCTTGAATCTTTTCCACACCCCTTTACGGGAAATTGCTTCACCCCGATAGTTTACAAAAATTTCCTTAGTTTGTTTAGTACCACACAAAACAGGACGTACTTCATCAAGGTAAAGCTGAACTTTTTCTGCAGCCCGGGAACCAAAAGGTACGATTCTTTCTTTATCACCTTTTCCGTGAACCAGGATAATTCTTTCATTCATATGAAGATTTTCTAACAGAAGACCACAGACTTCAGAAATTCGAAGGCCACAGGAATAAACCAGTTCGTAGAGAGCATCATCCCGTTTTCCCACTAGAGTTGTTTTATCTATAACAGAAAGAAGCCTGTCAATTTCTTCAACAGTAAGATAAGAAGGAATATTTCGTGAAGCTTTGGGTTTTTCCAGCTGCAGAGCATGATTTTCTTCCCAGTAATTTTCCCGAACAAGATAATCCCCAAGGGCCCGAAGAGCGGAAATATCTTTTGCTATAGTAAGTTCGTTTAAATCTCCGGAAGTTTTTCTGTAAAGAAGATAATAGATGAGAGTTTTAACAGAAACATCGGCCAGTTTAATCTTCTGGTTTGATAACCATTCTAGAAAAATTTTGGCCGATATTCTGTAAGTCTGGGCAGTTTCTTCCGAATCACGGATTTTTAGACGCAAATCGGTGTAAAACTGCTGCAGAAAGGTATTTATATCCATTGGACAAATGACAAAACTAACCTATTCGTCGTCACGGAAACTGATTGTTCTTGAAAGAGTTCCCTGATTTCGCCAGCAGGCAGGCATTGATTCGTCGGTAGGCCCGTTGTAATTGGCAGGACGTTTCAAAGGACTTGCAGATGTTACAGGTCTGTTTGGTGAACCAAAAAGATCGTTTCCAAGATTGGATTTATTTTCGGTTTTTGGAGACTCAAAAGTTCCAAACATATCATATTTTGAATCAGTTTCAACAGGTTTATGAGATGGAACACCGTTGAGTATTGAGCTGAATTCATTTGAATCAACTACATTAGGATCTTTTTCAACAACTGTTTCCTTTTCTTCAACTTCCGGTTCCACAGTTCCAAAGCCTGTAGCAATAACGATTACACTTACACGGCTTCCCATGGATTCTTCAATAACGTTTCCTACAAAAACCTGGCTGTTCTTGCTGGCAGAGGCTGTAATTGTCTGCACAAGTTCATTTGTTTCACGGAGTTTCCAGTCTGGACCTGAAGTAATATTGATGAGAACATTTTTTGCACCATCAATTTTGATTCCTTCAAGAAGAGGATTTGAAATTGAAGACTGAGCAGCATCAACTGCACGATTTTCACCATCTCCATGACCTACGCCAAGAAGAGCACTTCCCTGGTTTCTCATAACTGTACACATATCATTAAAGTCAAGATTTGGTTCACCTTCTTTAATGATAATATCTGTCATACCACGAACGATGCTGCACAAAAGTTTATCTGCTTCGTAGAAAGATGACTTCATATCAAGGTCTTCTTTTACAAGCTTAAAGATTTGTTCATTTGGAATAACAATAAGGCTGTCTACATTGCCCCGAAGTTTTTCAATACCCTGTTCTGCATGATTTTTACGGGCATATCCTTCAAATGTAAATGGTGTTGTAACTACAGCAACTGTAAGTGCACCCATTTTACGTGCAATATCAGCTACAATAGGAATAGAACCAGTTCCTGTTCCACCACCCATTCCGGCAGTAAGAATAACCATGTTTGCACCGGCAAGTGCCTTTTTGATTAATTCTGTATCTTCTTTTGCAGCCTTTTCACCGATTTCAGGGTTTCCACCAGCACCTAAACCACCTGTAATCTTCTGACCAATGGCCAGTTTATTTTCTGCAGGGTTTGATGCAAGAGCCTGAAGATCAGTATTCATTACATAAAAATCTACATATTTTGTATTTGATTCAATAAGGCGTTTTACAGTTGAAGAACCACCGCCACCGCAGCCTACAATTTTGATTACAGTAGGACTTTTAGGATTGATTCCTTTTCCGGCAACACCTTCAGGCATTCCCATTGTTACTGTATCTACAGTTACATTTTCTGCGGCAAAATTTTCCTGTTCCTTTTCTTCTTCACTACTTAAAATTGAAATTCCATTTAACATTCTCTGTTCCTCCCGACCCTTTTGGAATTAGAAAAATGATTTTTTTACTTTTGACCAGAAACTTTCCCTGTTTGTTTCTGCCTTCTTAGCATTCTTAATTTTTCGTTTTTTATGACTGTCACGGCTGGCATTTTCATTTTTATTTGCCAGTACAAGACCAATGGCTGTAGCGAAAGAAGGTTTTCGATAATCTTCTTCTACACCGCCAAGATTTTCAGGATAACCGATGCGAACTGCAGTGGTTCCGAACACAGCTCCAGCCAGTTCAACAACACCTTCCATTTCTGCACCGCCGCCTGTAAGAATAATATTTCCGGAAAGCTGTTTAATTGATGAATTCTTTATGATCTCTTTTCGTACAAGAGTAAAGATTTCTTCCATACGTGGCTGGATAATCTGACAGATTTCACTTTTGTAAGTCTGTTCTGGTGCCTGACCTCCAACCCCTGGAATAAGCACTTCTGAATCCATGGTAATACCCTGCATCCAGCAGCAGCCGAAAGTTTCCTTAATATCTTCCGCTGTTTCCCGGGAAATGCCTTTTACCAAAGCAATGTCATTTGTTACAAAATCACCGCCAACAGGAATGGACATAGAACAAACTGGAGTTCCACCAAGTATAACCATTACGTCGGTAGATCCGTGGCCCAGGTCAATAAGAATTGATCCCAACTCCATTTCATCCTGATGCATTACCGAGTGGGTTGTGGCAAGGGATTTAAACATAACGCCATTGCTTTCGTAACCGGCTCGTCCGATTGTAGCCTGAATATTTTCAACAATTGTTCGTGCGGCTGTAATCAAGTGGAGTTCGCATTCCAGACGCACGCCGATTCTGTTTATAGGATTTTTGATATTTCCAACACCGTCCACGATATACTGACGTGGGATTGAGTGGAGACGCAGACGGTCCATTGGAATAGCAACAGCCTGAGCAGAATCAATTACCCGGGCAATATCTTTATCAGTAATTTCACGGCTTTTTCGGCCTTCCTGACTTACTGAAACAACGCCTTTTGAATTTGTACTGGAGATTTCGCTTCCACCAACACAGGTTACAACCGAACTTACCTCTACTCCGGCATTCTGTTCGGCCATTTCTACTGCATCACGAATAGCATTTTTGGTTTCTTCAATATTTACAATACAACCTTTACTAACACCTGCAGATTTTCTTGAAGCAGTTCCGGCAATGTAAATATTTCCGTTTTCATCAAAGTCACCAATTGCAACCCTGATGTTTTTTGTTCCGATATCAAGTCCGACTATCATCCCATTATCCCCATATCATCAATTTCTTCTTTCTGTTCAGCCACACGTGGATCATTGCGAAGTCTGTATGAAACAGATCCGTAACGCAGGTCAACTTCGCCAATATCCGTGCCCAGCTCCCTTACAATATCAAGAGTAACCATCATTGTATTAAGAGCATCACTATTTAATGTTCGGTCAGTTAAGATTTTTACATGAGAATTTGATGGAATCAGAACCAGTTCGTAGTTTCCGAATTCCTTTGGAACAACACAGATTTCGCTGATAGAAGCAAAATACTTCTGATTCTGATGCTGGATTTTTGAAATCTGTTCGATAAGTCCTTTATACTTCTGTGGAATTCTCATCCCTGAGCTGTAATGTTCAACAGGGATTCCTGAAACTATAGGCATATCATTGAGACTTACCTGTTTTTTAGCTCCTGCAGGAAAAAGTACACCTTCCTGATCAATCTGCATAGGAACTGAGCGGCCATTATCAAGAATAAATGTTGTACAAACAGGAGTTCGTTCTGTTACCTGAATGCTGATTTTATCAGGGAAAGATTTTGACACCTTTACTTTGCCAATAGATGCATCTGAGGACAAAATGCTTACGGCTTTTTTAACGTCAAAATTCCACCATGAAGTTGCATTGAGTGGAAGAAGTTTTACGGCAATTTCCTGGGCAGTATAGTTTTCCTGACCAGTTACAGTTACCTTTGGAGACGACATGCTTGGTTTAATTACTTTTGCTGTTAGAAATTCCCCCAAAAGAAGAGTTACGCCTACAAGACAGGCAATGGCGAGAAATCTGTTTTTTCGTCGTGCTTTTTCTTCAGCTTTGGCAGAATCCCTGTCTGCCTGTTCAAGGTATGTGTCTACATCCTCGAAGAATAAACTCATGTCACTCATAAATGTCCTCAATATTTACTGTTGTGTAACTGTTTTTATTATCTACTTCAAAAAGTTCTTCCTCTTCGTCCGTACAGCGGGATGCATTAAGAACGAAGCCGCACATTGCAAGAGTCACCATAACTGATGATCCTCCAAGTGAGAAAAATGGAAGTGGAATACCTGTTGTTGGGAAAGCACCGCTTACAACACCCAGGTTGATAATTGACTGAAAAACGATTGAAAAAACGCAGCCGAAAGATGCATAAGATGCAAAACGGTTTTTGCAACGGAAAGCAATTGCGAATCCTTTCCATGCAAAGAAAGCCAGAATTGCAATAAAGATAAGAACGCCAACAAATCCCATGGCTTCTGTCCATCCGGCAAAAATATAGTCTGACTGAACTTCAGGAATTGTGTTTAAACGCACAAAATCACTTCCAATGCCACTGCCAAAAATACCGCCGCTGGAAATAGCGCGTTCAGCATTAAGACTCTGATAGTTGATGCCCTGACCAAGAGCAGCCTCATCTTTATGAAGCCATCCTAAGATTCGCTGGATTCGATATTCTTCAGAGAAAATCATAATTGTAAGGGCAATTCCGCCAGCAATAAGAGTTGGAATAAGCCACATAAGACGCATGCCTGCAACAACAAACATGATTACACCCAGAACAAAAATGAAAAGGCCTGTAGACATATCTTTCTGGGCAAAAACAATCACTGTAATCAGAACAAGTCCGAAGGCCCCCGGTGCCATGGTAACATCATCGTCATTAAGGGCTTTATGTTTCTTTTCAAAAAGATTGCCCAGGAACAGACAGATGCCGAACTTAGCAAGTTCAGATGGCTGAAGAGTTATACCGCCGAAGAGTTTAACCCACCGGGCGGCCCCGTTTCTTGTCACCGAAATACCAGGAACAAAGGTCAATATGCACAAAAGGAGTATGGAAAGACACATTGGCGCTAAGAATTTATCTCGGATGATTTTTATGTCCACAAAACAGAATGCCAGGAAACCTACAAAGCCAATGGCAGAGGAAATAAGCTGGCGACTTACAAAGTAAAATGGTTTTCCGTAAAGTCGGCTGGCGTAATTCTGAGAACAGATTACCAGCGTAAACATGCCCAGTCCCCAAAGAAGGATTGTTGCAATAAGGAAACCAGGATCACTTTTTTTGTAACTTTCAAGAGGACGGTCTGCATTAAAAGCATAAGTTTTCAAATTTTCAATCATTCTGCAGCCTCCTCTTTTTTAATATATGGCACTACTTCCCAAAGCTTCATGCTGTTTGAACCTTTAAGTACAACAACAGAATTTTCAGTAGCAGTTTCAAGAATCTTATTTCCAATTGATTCAAAATCACCGGCACTAAAGTAACTGGCAGAAGGCAGGTTCAAAGCTTTTACAACCTTGATTTCGTCTCCTACAAACAAAGCTTCATCAGCCTTAGATTCCAAAACTTTTCTGCCAATTTCCTTGTGAGCTTCTTCGCTTTTTTCACCAAGTTCCTTCATATCACCAAGAACCAGGATCTTTTTGCCACCAATTTCAAGCTTTGAAGTCCAGTCAATTACACCTGCCATGGAAACAGGATTTGCATTATAGCAGTCCTTTACAAGAGTAATTTTTTTATCGTTTTTCAAAAGGATTTCTGAAATTTCCATACGTCCAGAAATTCCATTCATTCCTTCAAGGCCTGTTTTAATCTGCAGCGGGCTTACACCAAGGCTGTCTGCCAGGGCACAAACACCTGTTGCATTTACATAATTGTAATAACCAGATACAGGAAGATTTACAGTTTCGCCTTTCCAGGTGAAAATCTGACCTTTAAGCCCCATATCTTTCACATAAGATGCATCTTTTGTAGGAAATTTTACATGACTGGCACCTTTTGCGTTTTCCAGAAGATAATCTGCATAATCGTCTTCTGATGGAACCACCGCAACGCCCTTTTCATTCATCCAGTCAAAAACCTTTCGCTTTTCTTTTGCAATATTTTCCCGGCTTCCCAAAATTCCGATATGTGCAGTTCCAATATTTGTAATAAGAGCATAAGAAGGTTTTAAAACACGGGAAATTTCACCGATTTCGTTTTCACGGTTCATGCCCATTTCAAAAACACCGCATTCGTGTTCACTGCGAATATTAAATACAGACAATGGAAGTCCTGTTTCTGAATTGAAATTTCCTTTTGTGTAAACAGTTTTATATTTTTGAGAGATTACAGCTACAGCCATTTCTTTTGTAGTTGTTTTCCCGCAGCTTCCGGTAATGGCCACTTTAATAAGATTCGGAAATTTTGCTACATATCCTTCTGCAGCATTTTGAAGGGCTGTAAGTGTATTTTCCACAACAACAAAAGTTACTGAATATTTTCCGGACAGTACTTCGTAAAGACCGTGATTTTTTTCATCTTCCTGACGGGCAATAAATACTACTGATGCACCTTTTTCAAGACTCTGAGGCACATACTTATGGCCGTCCTGGAATTCGCCAATGAGAGGAACAAAAAGTGATTTTTCGGTTACATTTCTGCTGTCGGTTGTTACATTTGTAAACACAAAGTCACCGCTTCCAAAAGCAGTTCCATTTACCGAGGCCAGCAATTCTTCTTTTGTCATCAAAGATTCGTTATTCATCTTTTGATCCCGTCATTTCTACACGCACAATGTCATCGCTTTCTGCCTTGTGCATACCAAGTTCTTCTACGGCGATTTTTTCAATTCGTCGTGCGCTTGTAAGAAGGCTTATATCACTTACAAGCTTTTTATTTTCTTCAATAAGTTTTTCCTGTTTTTTTTCAAGCGTAGCAATTTCTTTAGTCAAATCATTGAATCGTTTTGCCTGAAGAGCATATGCCACCAGAAGCAGAGGGATAATCACTGCAAGTACACAAGAGAGAAAGTTTTTCCAGAAACGGACAGTCTTATCTTTCATCAGTATCCCACCACATCTCTAAGGTGATACTCATTTGCATCACCAAGTTTTTTAACCACGCGAAGTTTTGCACTTCTGGAAGGAGAGTTTACCTTACATTCCTCTTCAGTAGGTCCAACTGGTTTTCGCGTAATTATTTCTGCCACGGCTTTTCCACCACAGCGGCATACAGCCACCTCCGGCGGACAAACACACTGTTTTCCTAGATTTCGGAAAAAGTTTTTGGCAATTCTGTCTTCCAGCGAATGAAAGGTAATGATTCCCATTTTTCCACCCACATTAAGACAGTTGAATGCGTTATAAAAAGCCTTTGGAAGGCGTTCAAGTTCTCCGTTTACCGCAATGCGCAGAGCCTGGAAAGTTCTGGTCGCAGGATGAATGGCTCCGTAGCGATATTTTGCCGGAACAGCATTCCAGATAATTTCGGCCAGTTCCTTAGATGAAGTGATTTCACTTCCCTGCCGTGCCTGACATATAGCCGATGCAATACGTCGACTTAATTTTTCTTCTCCATAAAGATAGATAAGATTTGCAAGATCTTCTTCCTTCATGGTATTTACAAGTTCAGCCGCACTCTGTCCAACTTCTGGATTAATGCGCATATCAAGTTTTTCGTCATAGCGGAAAGAAAATCCACGGCCGCTTTTTTCATAATGAAAAACTGAAATACCAAGATCAAAAAGAATAAGATCCGGCTTTGGAAGATTTTCTGGGTAAGAGGAATAAAAGTCGCTGAAATTTCCACGATAAAAGTTCATTCTGTGGCCATAAACAGACAGACGCTCTTTTGCACGTTCCTGAATCACCTTGTCGGCATCCAGACCCATAATAGAAAGTTCAGGATAAGTCTTTAAAAAATTAAAAGAATGCCCGCCTTCTCCCAAAGTGGAATCAACCATAAAGCAAGGATCTACTTCTGGTTTTAAAAGCGTGAGACATTCCTGCAATAATACCGGTGTGTGTACTATTTCCAATTTAATTCTTCCTATCCCTAGAAACAAATATCTTTCAGTTCGTCTGCAGCATCAGCAAATTCTTCTTCGCTGTTTGCAATGTATTCACGGTACTTGTCAGAATCCCACACTTCCATAAATCTGTCGATTCCAAGAATTGTGCAATCCTTTGAAAGTCCTGCATACTCACGCAGACTCTGCGGGATAGAAAGGCGGCCGGCTTTATCGAACTCCACTTCCTGAGCCGGTGCAATAAATCGTCTCAAGACATTCAGATTCTTCTTGTTGAAAGGAGAAGCTGATGCCATGAGCCGACCTTTAATAATTTCCCATTCTTCTGTAGTAAACAGCTGTAGACAGTGATCCATGTAACTGGCCGTAACGATGAGTACATTCTGATTTAATTCAGTACGCAACTTGGATGGAAAGGCAAGACGCCCTTTTTCGTCCATAGTGTTATTGTACTCACCTGTAAGCAGTTTCATCTCCACTTTCTACCACTTTCTACCACAATTTCCCACTTATCTACATTTTATCATAAAAAATTCTAATGTCAATGGCTTTTTGTGCCGATAATAAAGATTTTGAGATTTTTTTGGTTAAAAAAAAAAATGCCGCCCAGAGGAACTTGGGCGGCAAAAAGATTTATATGACTAATGCTTTATTATGGCCTAGCGGTTATAGATTTCGTTAGTCAGTTTTTCAATCTTTTCAACGTTGAGGTTTTTACAAGATGCAATGTATTCATCCCAATCTTTGTTCAGATCTTTCTGACCTGTGATGAATTTCAATGTGTATGCATTGATGTTGTCGATGAGTGGAACAGCCCAAAGGTTCAACTGTTCACGTTCATCTTCTGATGGCATAGCTTTTGGATCAACTGGAGCTGAACCACGGTATTTTGCGTAGCGAGCGTAAAGATCCTGCAGCATTGGAGTGAAGTTATCTGTAGAGAGAGCTGTTGCGTGTCCGTAGAAGTAGTTACCACCTGCGTAACCCCATTTAAGACGGATATCAACATCATCTTCAGCACCAGAAATACCAAGACCACCACATTTGTAACCAGGAAGAAGAGCTTTGATCTTAAGACCAGTAGCTTCATCTGTTACGTAGTGCCATGTTTCTCCTTCTGGACCCCATTTACAGAGTGTGTAAGCTTCTTCTGAGTAGAACATCCAGTCAATGAAGCGCATAAGTTTAATGAATCCATCTTCACCAAGTTCATCACGGGCTTTCTGAGAAACCATTACACCACATTCAAGACGTGAGTTTTCAGCAAGGTAGTTGTTTACACCACATGGGTAAACTGTAACGTAAAGTTCTGCGTCGTTTCCACAGATTTTCTGAACGCCGTCAATATCACCAACCAGAACACCACGGTTTGTACACATAAGAGCTGTTTTTCCGTTGAAGAACTTGTTCTGAGCCATGTCATCAGCCTGAGTAAAGCTTTCTGGATCAAGAAGACCATCTTTTACGAAAGAGTTAGCAACTGTAAGGAATTTTTTGTAAGCATCTGTAATACAAGAGCTGTAGAATTCTTTTTTGTCGTAATCGAAGCGGATACCACCGTTTGAACCTTCAATAGCCCAACCAGCTGTTACACCGTAAGACATAGACATAAGTTTAAGAAGGTTACCACCAGATCCTTTTCCTGATTCACCACACCAGCGGTCAGACCATACGTAGTCGTTAGCAGAAATGATTCCTGCACTTACCATGTATTTTTTTACACCAACAAGGATGTCATGGAGTTCTTCCCAAGTCCAGTCATCTTCAAGAGTACGAACATCGTATCCAGCAGCTTTGAAGTAGTCGTCACGGATAAGGATTGTGTAGTCCTGGAGAGCAGCCTGGTGCAAACCTGGAAGACGGTAGTATTTACCATCGTTCTGCATGATTGTAGCAAGATCTGGTTCCATCTTGTATTTGTTTACAAATGCTGTGTAGTTTGGCATGTACTGTGTGTAATCAGAAACAGCAACAACACCGCCACCAGCTACATACTGATCTTCTGAGTAGATTTTTGGAATGATGTAAGCAGAGTTACCTGAGTTGATTTCCAGGTTAACTTTCTGGTTGTAGTCACCAGAGTCAAAAGAAATAACATTAAGGTGAACATTTGTTTTATCTTCGATTTTCTTGAAGATACCTTCGCTTTCCCATGTATCAGCTTTAGCATACCAAGATGCATCGCTGAAGAAGATAGAGTAAGTTACAGGTTCATCAGAATGGAAAGTTTTTTCTTCTCCGTATGTGTAACCTGCAGCTTCACCTGCTGAACTTTTTGCGCTTTCTTTTTTTCCACCACAGGAAATCATTGAAAGAGCACAAACCATTGAAACTGCAACTGCTGCAATTTTCATTTTTTTCATATATTTGCCTCCTATTTTGGATACTATTCTTTAACTCCGCCCAGCATCATACCCTGAACGTAGTATTTCTGGATAAACGGATAAACACAGATGATTGGCAGTGACATCAAAACCATGGAACATGACTTAATGTTTGCAGCAATCTGCATTTTTTCAGCACTTACTTCACCAGGATCAGCAGAAGTAGATGCTCCCGAAATGATTGTTCTAAGATAATAAGCAACCGGCCACATTTTCTTGTCATCAAGATAAAGGAATGCGTTGTACCAGTTATTCCAGTAACCTACAGCATTGAACAGAATCATTGTTGCAATGATAGGCATTGAAAGAGGGAATACAATTCGGCAGAAAATACCGATTGGTGTAAGTCCGTCAATTTCCCCTGCCTCTTCCAGTTCTCTTGGAGTACCTGAAAAGTATGATCGCATAAGAATGATGTAATAAGTACTAAGAAGACTTGGCATCAAAAATCCCATAACTGTATTTGCCAGGTGAAGGCGTTTCATCAAAATATAGTTAGGAATAAGTCCACCACCGAAGTACATAGTAAATACGATGAAAGGAAAAACAAACTTATTGATTTTCAGTTCTTTCTTACTCAAAGGATATGCAATACAACAGCTGAGGATGATTGACATTACAGTTCCAACAACTGAGTAAACAAGTGTATTTTTATAGCTGTGAAGGAAGTCACCTTTAGCCAGTACAGATTTATATGTAACAACTGAAAAATCTACCGGCAAAAGGCTTACTTTTCCCTGCATGATTGCCTGTTCTGAAGAGAATGACTGGGCAACCAGATAAAGGAATGGATAAAGTGTTGCAATACAAATCAGAATCATAATAATTGCATTGAACACTGTAAAAACTCTATAACCGTATGACTGCTTAATTTTTGGCATTTTTCGATCCTCCTAGAACAAACCTGAACCGGTAACTTTCTTTGAAACCTTGTCAGCTGTAAGCAGCAGGAACAGATTCAAAAGACCTTCAAAAAGGTTTACTGCGGTTGCATAGGAATAATTTCCCGATCCAAGACCAAGACGGAATACAAAGGTTGAAATAATATCAGCTCTTTCGTATGTCATTGGATTGTAAAGAAGGAATACTTTTTCAAAAGCACCACCAGATCCAACAAGACCACCAATATCAAGAATCAGCAGTGTTGTAATGGTTGGAAGGATACAAGGAATTGTAACGTGAAGTACGCGCTGGAGGTGATTTGCACCGTCAACTTCAGCAGCTTCATAAAGTGATGGGTTAATGTTTGCCATGGCAGCAAGATAAAGGATTGTTCCCCATCCAAGGCCCTGCCATACGCCTGAACCTACGAAAATTGTTGTAAACCACTGTGGAAGAGCAATAAATGTAATTGCATCTCCACCAAGAGCTTTAATCATTCCATTGATAGGTCCGTTTGTGCTCAAAAGTTCACGGATCATACCGGTTACAATAACCATTGAAATAAAGTGTGGAAGATAAGAAACAGTCTGAACAAACTTCTTGAAGTGAATGTTTCTGATTTCATTCAAAAGAAGAGCAAAAATCAAAGTAAGTGGAAATCGGAAGAGAAGATAAGTTACATTCAAAACAAGAGTGTTTCGGAATGCACGCCAGAATGTTTTATCACCTATAAACTGTTTGAAGTATTTAAGGCCACTCCATTTGTCACCAAAAATACTACCACCTGCCCTATAACGGCGGAATGCAATAATGTTTCCTGCCATAGGGATGTAACGGAAAATTACATAATAGGCAACAGGAATAAGAAGCAGAAGATAATACTGCCAGTATTTCTTCATGTGTTTTACAAATGCTTTTTTCTTACTGGTCGAGCTGGACTCAGTAACTGCAAGATTGTTTTTCATAAATACCTTTATTTTTAATATATTAGCACACTAGTATACCAGTACACTACTATTCTAGAATAACACATGGAACCATTTTGTCCCTAGGTAAAATCCCCTATTTTTATCTAATTAAACGTTTAACTTTCATCTTTTCTGCTATAATTTAAACTATGATCAACACCTACAATGAAAGTTCTCTGCATAGAACCATAAAAGCCTTTTACGCGTCTCTTTACGAGGGTGCTGTTGAAGTAAAAAAGGACGGACACATCTTTGATGTTTTTGCAGG
The DNA here is from genome assembly GCA_024402505.1 of Treponema sp. Lineage (GTDB taxonomy): Bacteria > Spirochaetota > Spirochaetia > Treponematales > Treponemataceae > Treponema_D. The sequence continues at coordinate 9,521 of JAKSTP010000009.1, read as the reverse complement.
TGATAATCATGTTATTGAGATACAAAACCTGAATCTTTCAAAACTGACCCCTAAAATCAGTGACATACTTTCCAAAGGCTACAAGGTAACTCTTGTACACACAATTCCAGCTGAAAGATTTATAGAAAATTACAACGAGGAAGGGGATTTACTATCAAGAAAGAAAAGTCCGAAAAAACAGTGCATTTATGATCTTTTTCGAGAATTAACAGGCATCTACCCTCTTCTGCTGAATGAAAATTTTGAACTTCATGTGCTGGACATAAGCATGACTGAAACAAGGCTTAAAAAAGATGAACTCGTTCAGTCTCAAAACAACAGACGCCGCTTTAAAAAGGACTATGTTAAATCCAATAAAAAACTCAATGAAATAATAAAAACCAGAACTTTTAAATCAAAAGAAGATTACACAAATCTGATTCCAGAAGTACTTAAGCCCTCATTTTGTGCAAAAGACTTAAGGCTTTTTTTAGAAAAAGACAAACTAACAAAAGGAAATGCCGACAAAAACGCTCATCTTCTTATATGGGTATTATCCAGAATGGAACTAATTGAATTTACAGAAACTAAAAACCGTTCCAGATACTTCAGAGTAAAATAACAACTTTTTAAATAAAAAAAAGGCTGCTTCAAAGAGCAGCCTTCTCTATCAAAATTAATTAAGGATTACCAGTTATCAATCATATCATCTTCATCGCGGTTCTGCAGATCATAAAGGTCTGTTACACAACGAAGATCATCAATGTACATGTAGTAAGATCCACGTGCCTGCATTGGGTTACAGTCTACACGGAATCCAACAATGCGAAGACCTGGTCTGTCACCATAGTAAGCACTTGACTGTACGATACCATGTTCACCATCGATTGAAGGTGGAATTACACAAGAAAGTTTTTTCCATCCTGTAAATCCAAGGTTACCCATATACAGTTCGAAACTGCGTCCGAAGTAATCCTGAACCAAAAGGTACATATCATGGCTCTGGTTACGTCCACATACCCAAAGTGATACAACTTTTGTTGTTCCTTCTACAGGAATTGGGCGCTGTGAAGTGATTGTGAAAGAGTTGATTCCGCGTTTGAAGAAGTCTACACGTACACCAAGAACCTGTGTATCATCTTCTGATTCTTCTTCACCATCCAATGGTTCTTTCATTGCTGGAGCACCATCAAAAAGACGGGCAGTAATTACACCATAGTCTGGAGACATGTGAACATTCCAGCTACCTTCTCTTTCAAATTTGTCCAAAGAGATTTCTTTCAAAGCCTGAAGAGCAGAATCACGTCCTACGCTTTCAGGGTTAGGATCACCAAGGCTGTTATTCTGTGCAAATACAGAAAAGCTTACTGCCAAAAGTGCAGCTACAATCAATAATTTTTTCATTAGTCTTTTACCTCGTCTGTATCGTCACCGAAATCGGCGTCACGGAGTTCATAACCATCGTAAATAACTGCAAGAGAGTTTGTAGTGTATTTAATCTGATCAAAATAAATTACAAAATCATCAACAAATTCTTCAGCATCTGTTCTGATGCGGAATCCTACAAAAGTAAGACTTCTTGAACCTGAGCGGAGCAATGAGTGCTGAACCATCCAGCCAGGAATACTTACTGTAACGTTTCTCCATCCCTGGAAAGCAAGGTTTCCGGCAGGAAGAACGTGAACACGACCATTTGCATCACGAACAAGAACTTCAAGATAGTAAAGGTAGTTTGCACCCCATACCCAGAAGTCAATCTGGCCAACTGTTCCTACAAATGGAATTTCATATGGATTTCCATCATTTGTTGGATATACTTCAAACCAGTTATCACCTTTGCGGTTGAAAGCAGTTTTTACACCGAATACTTTTGCATCACCTGCATCGCTGCGGCGAAGCTGTTTAAGTGAATTAGGAATACCATCAAAGTAACCTGTTTTTGGGAAACCTTCAGCAATAAAGCGACTGGCTGTTACACCCCATTCCCAGCTAAGGGACTTTCCTTCATATGCGTAGTCCTGATTACCAGCATTGTCAAAATTGTCAATTACAAATGTCTCTACACTTTTTGAACTTGGCTGTGCAAAAACTGCAGCAGATGATCCAAAAAGAACTGCAAGACAAACAAAGACTTTAAGGGCCTTTTTCATGCAAAACTCCTCGTTATTCTTGATAGAATATTATACTACATTATCGGCATAAAAATAAATTTTTATAACTCTATTCATTATATTTTAGGAAAGTATGTTTGTCAAACTGTTTACTTCCCAAATCTCTATTTCCTACATTTTTTCAAGGAATGGAACAAGAACCATTTCCATACAGCTTGAAAGAACGTTGAGTGTACACTGGGCAAGATACAGACGTGCAGAAACAAGCTTTTCATCTCCAGCTGCAAGAATTGGACACTGCTGATAGAACTTGCTGAAGAGTTTTGAAAGGTCATAAAGATATGATGTCATTACGCTTGGATCAAGATTTTCGGCTGCTTTAGCAACTGCTGCAGGGAAATCCCCAAGAGCCTTAATAAGTTCCCATTCTTCGGGTTTGTCCAGAAGTTTTACGCTTTCTTCATCATTTCCAACTTTAATTCCAGATTCAGAAGCCTTTCTAAGAATAGAAGAAATGCGGGCACCCATATACTGAAGATAAGGACCTGTATTTCCATTGAAAGAAAGAGATTCTTCCGGATTGAAAAGCATATCTTTTACAGGAGTTACCTGAAGAAGATAGTAATGGAGGGCTGCAAGAGCAACTTTTTCTGCTACATCGTCAGCATCATCAAGTTCTTTATCACGGCCCTTTTCTTTGATTTCGGCCAGTGCAGATTCATGAAGATTGTCGATAAGGTCATCAGCATCAACAACTGTGCCTTCGCGGCTCTTCATTCGTCCTGAAGGAAGATTTACAAGACCATAGCTCAGGTGGAAAAGTTTGTCTGTCCAGTCAAAGCCAAGTTTTTTCAGGATATGGAACAAAATCTTAAAGTGATAATTCTGTTCTGAAGCAACTACGTAAACCATCTGATTGAAAGCCCAGTCGTCGTGACGGGAAATAGCAGTTCCAATATCCTGAGTGATATAAACTGAAGTTCCATCCTTTCGCAGAAGAACTTTTTCATGATTATCTTCGTCTTTTCCTTTTCCAACAACGTCAGTTACATCAATACGAACCGAACCGTCATCTGCTTTGAAGAAAACACCCTTTTCAAGACCTTTAAGGATTTCGTCTTTTCCCTTAAGGTAAGTTTCGCTTTCAAGATAGAATTTATCGAACTCGATATTTGTACGCTTATAAGTTTCTTTTACACCGTTCAAAGTCCAGTCGTTCATTTTCTGCCAGAGAGCACGCACTTCTTCATCACCCTGCTCCCATTTAATAAGCATATCTTCGGCTTCCTGAAGTGCTTCAGGGTGTTCCTTGGAATATTTATCGAATTCAACGTAGCACTGACCAACAAAATGATCGCCTTTAAGTCCAAGAGATTCTGGTGTATCACCGTTTTTTTCGTGGAAAAGCTTATATGCAAGCATAGATTTACAGATGTGAACACCACGGTTATTGATAAGGTCAACTTTGAAAACTTCAGCGCCGGCCTTTTTAAGAATGCGGGAAACTGATTCACCAAGGGCATCATTGCGGAGGTGACCAAGATGAAGTGGTTTGTTTGTGTTTGGTGAAGAAAATTCTACCATAACACGGCGGCCTTCCAGGTGTTTTTTTCCGCTTGAAGAAAGGCTTCCGTAATCTTTTCCCTGCTCTTCAATGGTTTTAAGAACAGAAAGTGCGCTTCCGGCTTTATCCAGTTTTACATTCAGATAAGGTCCTACTGCAAGGAATTCACCAGCTGATTTATCAGTGATTTTTTCCAGAGCTTTCTGGGCAATTACCGGTGGTGCCATGCGAAGTGCTTTGGCAAATACAAAAAGAGGAACTCCAATATCGCCCATTTCTGGATTTGGTGGAGTTACAGTCTGAATATTGTCTTCTGTAAAAAGTGGAAGTTCAGGATTGATTTCACTTACAAGGTCGTTTACTGCTTTAAGAACGATTGATTTAATCTGTGCTTTTGTGTCCATAAAAACGATTATATAGGAATTACCGATTTTGTTCAATTTTGCCCTTTTATTGAAAAAAGCACTCTTTTCTTCTATACTATGACTTATGGCAAACGACTTATCTAAAATGAGAAACATCGGCATTATGGCTCATATTGATGCCGGAAAAACTACTACTACAGAACGTATTCTTTATTACACAAAAAAAATCCACAAGATTGGTGAAATTGATGACGGACAGGCTACCATGGACTGGATGGCCCAGGAACAGGAACGAGGAATTACAATCTGTTCAGCCGCCACTACTACTTACTGGAAAAATCACCAGATCAACATTATTGACACACCGGGCCACGTAGACTTTACTGCCGAAGTTGAACGTTCACTTCGCGTTTTGGACGGTGCAGTTGCTGTTATTTGTGCCGTAGACGGTGTTCAGCCTCAGACAGAAACTGTTTGGAAACAGGCAGATACATTTAATGTTCCACGTCTTTGTTTCATGAATAAAATGGACCGCATTGGTGCAGACTTTTTCGGTTCAATGGCAGACGTAAAAGAAAAGTTCGGATGCGAAACACTGGCTCTCCAGATTCCTATTGGCGAAGGTGCCGACTTTGAAGGTGTAATCGATCTTCTTAATATGAAAGAACTCCGCTTCTCTGCTGAAGACGACGGCGAAACAATCATTGAAAGCGAGATTGATGGAAGCCGCATTGATATGGCAAATGAATGGCGTGAAAAACTGGTTGAAACAGTGGCCGGAAGCGACGATGCCCTTATGGAAATCTATCTTGAAGGCGGAGATATTTCAATTGATCAGCTTAAAGCCGCCATCAGAAAGGGAACCATCAGCCAGGCCTTTGTTCCATTTGTAATGGGATCTGCCCGCCACAACCAGGGTGTTCAGCCTCTTATTGATGCAGTAATTGACTATTTACCAAGTCCAACTGACGTACCTGCAGCCCGTGGTCTTAAAGTAAAAAAAGATGCCACAGAAGAAACAACAGTTCCATGTGATCCTACAAAAATGCCTTTGGGACTGGTTTTCAAAATCCAGTACGACCGTGAAATGGGACCATTGTGCTATGTCCGCATGTATTCTGGAAAATTCAATTCAGGTATCCAGCTTTACAACGTAAACAAAAAGAAACGTGAACGAATCAACCGCATTTTGCGAATGCACGCCGACAAAAACGAACCAATGGATTCTGTAAGCGCCGGTGACATTGCCGTTTTCATTGGACTTAAGCTTGCACAGACTGGTGATACTATCGGAAGCGAAGGACTTCCTGTTCTTCTGGAAGAACCTTCTTTCCCACAGCCTGTTATTTCCGTTGCCCTTGAACCTGAAAGCAACAGCGAAAAAGACAAGATGAACGAAACTCTGGCCATTCTTTCCCGGGAAGATCCAACCTTTACTTTCCATGAAGATGCAGAAACCGGCCAGTTGATTATTTCCGGAATGGGTGAACTTCACCTGGATGTTCTTGTTACCCGTATGCACGATGACTTTGGCGTAAAATGCCGTGTTGGTGCACCACAGGTTACTTACCGGGAAAGCATTTCCGGAAGTGGATCTGTTACCGAAGAATATTCAAAAGTTCTTGGTGGAAAAGAAAATACTGCAAAAATCACACTTTCTGTGGAAAGCCAGGAAACTGGAAGCGGATGCACTTACAGCTGTACAGCAAAACAGGGTGATGCACCTGATGAAATCATGGAAGCAATTAAGCATGGAATTGAAGGTTCCTTTACTTCCGGAATCAAATACGGTTATCCTTGCGCAGACCTTAAAGTTACAGTTACAGATTTTGAATACAACGAACTTACAGCTTCAACATTTGCCTTCGAAGCTTGTGCCGTTCAGGCTTTTGACAAGGCATGTAACAGCGCTTCACCAATTCTTCTGGAACCTGTTATGAGTGTTGACATTTCCTGTCCAAAAGAATTTGTTGGACCTGCAGGAAGCCAGTTCAGCCAGCGTGGTGGAACAATTATGGGCCAGGATTCAAAATCTTCCGGAGAAATTATTCACGGATCTGCCCCAATGGCCAAAATGTTCGGTTTCTCAACAAACCTTCGTTCAGCCACCCAGGGACGAGCCAGCTTCAGCATGGAATTCAGTCATTTCCAGGAAAAAGTCGGCGGCCTGGAACAGGCATGGTAGATAATGAATAATGAATGATGAATGATAAGATTTTTTTCTATTATTCATTATTCATTCATCATTATTCACTAATCATTATTCATTACTACAATATTTCTCCTCGGAAGGTGTTTCCGCTTAGGTCGTTGATTTTTACTGTTACGAATTTTCCTATAAGGTCTTTTGAGGCTTTAAATGCTACCCTTTCGTCCCTTTCAGTTTTACCAAGCAGTTCTTCTTTATTATCGCGGCTTACTGATTCAACCAGAACCTTTTCTACACTGCCCTTACGTTTTTCCATCTCAGACGCAGTAATTTCCATCTGAAGATCAATCACCTTCTGAAGGCGCTCTTTTCGTATTTTTACCGGAATCTGATTTTTCATTTTTGCGGCAGGAGTTCCTTCACGGACATTGTAATAGTACATGAAGGCATTTTCATAACGCACTTCTTTCATAAGGGAAAGTGTTTCTTCCACATCTTCGTCGGTTTCCCCAGGAAAGCCCATCATAATATCGGTTGTAAGGGAAACATCTGGGATTGCCTTTTTGATTTTGGCAATAGTTTCCAGATACTGTTCTCGGGTATACTTTCGGTTCATTTCAGCAAGAACGCGGCTTGATCCGTGCTGAACAGGAAGATGAATGTGATGACATATAATGTCTGACTTTGATATTACGTCGATTACTTTTTCAGAAAGATCTTTTGGATGACTGGACATAAAACGAACCCATCCAATAGAAGAATCTGTTTCCTTAATGCGATTTTCTATGCGCTTCAAAAGCTCTGCAAAATCGACACCGTCACAGTTGTAGGAGTTTACGTTCTGTCCAAGAAGACAGATTTCACGAACACCGTATTTTGAAAGCACATCTATTTCTGAAAGGATTTCATCTACCTGGCGGCTTGTTTCCCGTCCACGAACATAAGGAACAATGCAGTAAGAGCAGAAATTGTTACAGCCGTGCATAATTGGAACATAAGATGAAAAACTGCCCGGCTCATAAGAAACTGCCGCAAACTGATACTTTTCGCTGTCATCAATAAGGGTTGGATCAAGTTTTCCTTCAACTTCATCTATGATTTTTCCAAAATTCTTTTTGGCGTAAGTTCCAACAACATAATCAACAAAAGGATGGTCTTTTTTCAAATCATCAAGAAGACGTTCCGCCATACAGCCGGTTACAACAAGAGTAAGTGGTTTAGGACCATCCTTAACATATTCTGCGGCTTTTTCCAGGGATTTATTTTTTGCCTCAGGAGAACAAGATCTTACAGCCTTAAGACCTGCATACCAGCCTAGGCGGCCAAAAATCCGGTTTTCTGCAGTTGCCCGCACAGAACATGTATTGATTACAACAATGTCGGCATATTCCGGGCATTCAGATTTTTCCCATCCTCGGGAAATAAAAAGCTGTTCAATGGATGCTGATTCTGCAATATTCATCTGGCATCCGTAAGTTTCAAAGAAGTAAGTCATTTTTTACCTGAAGTTTCTGTATTATTTTGTTTCGATTGGTTCCAGTTCCCTTAAATAATACAATGTTTGCGATAAAATTTCACGGGCTCTGCGTAAATCATCACGGAATTTTGCATTATCATGACCACGGATACTGTTGATATTCTGAAGACCTGAATGAACACCGTCCTTCTGGTCATCGTAGATTCCCTTGAACACAAGTTCCATATTTCGAAGGGCAGCACCAACTTTTTTAATGGCACTTCTAATCTGATTTTCTACTTCAGTTACCAGGGTTTCAATTGTCTGCTGTGACTGGAAAGTTCTAAGTGAGCTGTCCTGCATTTTTTCAAACACTTCACCAACAGATCCTTTTGTATCAAGACTTTCGTAAAGGGCCCGCATACTGTTTCCAACCTGATAAAAATCATTCAGGTTTTCGGAGAATTCAGTGCGGTTTTCATTTTTAAAGAACACACCTTCCATTACAAGAAGATTCAAAGTGGACATAATAAAATCAAATTCTTCATCAAAGAGCCAGTAAAGGAAACCGCCGGTTAATTCGCAGGCAAAAGGTACACCGCCCCAGATTTTTGCCCATGGACGGAAAGGAATCTGTGGAAAGGAATCAAGACCGAAATCTTTTTTAAGACCTATTTCAAGGGATTCTTTTTTCTTGTCCCGGATCCACTGGTTCCACCGCATATCTACAATTTTTCGCCACTGATTTTTATATTTTGCAAACCAGTCTTCACTTCCACCCCAGGTTTCGCAGGTCCAGTCGTAATTTTTATTGATTACTTTACCCATAAGAGAAACAGGACATACGGAAAGGAAAGTTTTTATAGCAGAAAGAGAACTCTGGGCCTTGGCAAGGAAGTTTCTTGTGGCATTTTCTACATCTTCATCAAAATGCGTCTTTGAAATTTCTTTTCTCTGAGAAAAAAGGAAGATGCTTTCAAGAACCTCGTTTGAAACGTAAACTGTTTTTTCAAAAAGACGGGAAAAAGAATCAAAATCTACCCGGGCATTTTTATATGGACAGGTATATATTCCCGATCTAATGTCAGTAAACTGTGCAAGAAAGTGAATATATGGCAAGACTGAAAAATCCGAAAGCCAGGCTGTTGTCTGAACCGCTGCATAAAGATCCGTTTTTGAATTACCCTTAAGGTTTTTCTGCATATCATCCAGCTTTCTTAAAAGTTCCATGCGCAGTTCCTGTGTAGGACGGGCATCTGGCGGAAGATTATATGGATCCACACTGGCATTTATCTGATCAGCTATTTCCGGAACAATAAAAGAACTTAAAAAAACATAAAAGGCCCCAGGATCATCATTTACCAGAAGCATGTATGGCTTAAAAAAATCCGCAGCCTCTTTCATATTCCTAAGGGTATCGTAAAAAAGTGAATCAAGAAGTTCGTTTTTTGCATCCAGGATTCCAGGATGTTCACGGTTGATTTTTCGGGCAAGACCTAAAAGAATATCGTCATTGTAAAGTTCTTCTTTTGGTTTTTTGGAAAACATTGATCGGAACCAGAGAATAATTCTATAAAAAAATGATTCCTTTTCCAGACGCAGTTTTAATGAACCGTTAAATTTATCAATTTCCCGGGATCGTTCAGAAAACTCCACAGGAGTATTGGAGGTATTCAATTTTCTAAGAAGGTTCTGGCGTTCATCGGTACTTAAACCAGCAACCAGACGGTCAAAATTGGATTTACTTGTTTCGTCTTCCATATCTTATATTATCGGCAGAAGATGCAGTTTTCTCCAATTCCAGTAGGATGTAATAGGAATAAAAAAAAGGCCTCCCCTTCAGTGAAGTGCACCCCAATTATTGGACACTTTAACTAGGCCGATTTTAAGGACTGAT
>JAKSTP010000083.1 GCA_024402505.1 Treponema sp. | reverse complement strand
CTGTGATAGTAAATCAGTTCAGGATAATTTTTATTACATACATTGCATTTTGATTTTGTTTCTACAGCTGGGCTATAGCAAAATGGTGTGTAAGCCCGCTGGCGGGCGGTGTTCAATAGCAAAGCGTTAAGAAAATTGCGAAAGCAATTTTTAGCTTTACCATTCTGATTTTTTTTGCAACATTTTAAAATTATAGCCTTCTTTTGTATTTACGTTTTCCATTTTGAAAGTTCCTTAAAAGTAATATATCACAATTATAAAAGTCCTGGTATTAAATCACAACTTTAGCCAAAAACTTCTGATAATCCTATATAATAGAAGAATGAATAAAACTCAACTTCACGAATCCATCCTGAATAATTCTCAAATGACTTTTGCCCGCAGCGGCGGAAACGGCGGCCAGAATGTGAATAAGGTAAACACTAAAGTTCATCTTGTGATGCCGGTGACTGCCATTGGTGGAATTACAGAAGAGGAACGAAATCGTCTTATAGAGAAACTTTCTTTTATATTGAATAAGGATGATTGTCTTTTTCTTGATGTAGATGATGAAAGATATCAGGAACGGAATAGAGAAATTGCACTGGCTCGATTGGAAAATCGAATTGTTCAGGCACTGTTTATTCCGAAAAAAAGAAAGCCTACAAAACCCACTAAAGCCAGTAAGGAACGGAAACTAAAACTAAAAAAAATCAGATCTGAAGTGAAGAAAAATCGTAGCAAGATTTGGTAATATATAATTATGAACTACAACCCATCAGAAGAAGAAATCAATTTTGTAAATAATGCTCTGGAAGAATTCAACAACAAAGCTGTTGGTCCTGATAATCATGAACTCTTAAATATAGTAGAATATGATTATGACGGAAATGTGATCGCTGGAATTCTTTGTGGAACTTATTGGGGATGGTGTCATATCGATATATTGTGGGTGGATGAGAAATATCGTAAAAATGGAATCGGATCAAAACTGTTGAAGTCTGCCGAAGAAGAAGCAATCCGTCGTGGTTGCCATTCAGTTCATGTTGATACAATGAGCTGGCAGGCACCGGAGTTTTACAAGAAACATGGATATAGAATTATTGGTGAACTTGATAATATTCCCAATGGAAATAAGAAATATCATCTGGTGAAGGATTTATAAAAAGTGATTGAATTACAAAAAGTAAAAGTTGATGAATTAGAAACAGTTCATGATATGCAGATACGAGCCTTTGCTTCACTACTGGAAAAATATCAAGACTACGATGGAAATCCTGGGGCAGAATCTTTGGAAAGAATTCAAAAAAGATTTAATGCTCCAAACAGGAATTATTTTTTTATTGTAGATGATGATGTGAAAGTTGGTGTGATTCAGGTTTGGATTCGTGAAGACGGATGGAAAAAAATCGCACCGATTTTTGTTAATCCTGATTTTCAGAACTGCGGTTATGCACAAAAAGCAATGCTGCTGGCCGAAGATTTATTTGGCAAAGAAAACTGGTGTCTTGATACCGTAAAGGAAGAAAAGAAACTTTGCCATCTGTATGAAAAGATGGGGTATAAGCTCACTGGCCACGAAGAAGCAGTAAGTGACATTGAAACTTTGGTAGAATATAAAAAGAGTTAGGAATTTATAAATGAAACAAAATAACAATAAAACATTTCCACAACAAACACATTTTCTAGGAGTATTAGTTCCAGAAGACATCACACTTACTCTGGAAGATTGCCGTCGCTATATGAACGAAGCATACGGCTGCAAATCAGGATACGGCACTCCAATTCATGTGACATTGGTGCCACCTTTTCATCTTCCTGAAGAATATTCTACTGCAGATTTAGTTCAGGCCATTGAAAAGGATGTTTTGCCACAGGCCGCTCAGCTGAAGTTTGATGCTCACATTGATAGTTTCGATGCCTTTGGAGACAGAACAATTTTTGCAAAAGTGATTCGTAATGAAAAATGGACAGCACTTCGAGATAAAGTTCTTGCTGCAGTTTTGAAGGCAGCCCCTGGTTGTACAAAAAAAGATCAGCGACCCTTCCAGCCACATTTGACAGTTGCTAATCGTGATATTCCGGATGGAGTTTCGGCAGATGCTCTGGAAGTGATGAATGAGCTGAATCTGGTAGAAGATTTCCCGGTGGATAACATAACGATTTTTGAACGTAAAGGCGGAAAATGGGAAGCTGCCTGGAGTGGTGAGTTGTAATGAGTAAATACAGCAAACTTTGGGAATACATTAAAAATCAGAATGCAGATTCTCTAAAATTATCCTATGATGAAATAGAACAGATTGCCGGTTGTCCGATTGATCATTCTTTTTTGACATACAAAAAGGAATTGCTGGAGTTTGGATGGTCTGTTAAGAAAATCTGGATGAAAGAAAAGTGTGTGGAGTTTGTACATGAAAATAGTTTATAAAGAAGAAAGACTAACCCCAGAA
>JAKSTP010000082.1 GCA_024402505.1 Treponema sp. | reverse complement strand
GGATGCAATTTTTAGCTTTTCATTCTATAATCTTCTTATGAGTAACTATGATTTTATCGTTATCGGATCAGGTCCTGCAGGACTTGCTGCAGCACAGTACGGTGCACGTTTTGGATTAAAAACTCTTGTTCTTGAAGCCGACAGTTCCGGCGGTCAGGTAATGCAGATTACCCAGCTTGAAAATTATCCTGGCATGGGTACTACTGACGGAAAAACTTTTACCGACAACATGAGAAAAATGGCCCTGGATTTTGGTGCAGAAATCAAAACTGAAAAGGTTGTTTCCCTGGATAAAATCAAAGAAGAATTTCAGGTTCACACAAAAAATGAAACCTACACTTCTCTCTGCGTTCTTCTTGCTACAGGAGCCGTTCACAGAACTCTGGAAGTAAAAGGCGAAAAAGAATTAAACGGACGGGGTGTTTCTTATTGTGCCGTTTGCGACGGACCTTTCTTCAAAGGAAAAAAGATTCTTGTTGTTGGCGGAGGAGACAGTGCCTGTGCCGAAGCAATCTATCTTTCTTCCATTTCAAAAGATGTTACTCTGATTCACAGACGGGATGAACTTCGTGCCCAGAAAGCCGTTGTAGAAAAAATGCTTGCTGCCGGCGTAAAAGTAAAATACGACACTGTAATTACAGAAATTTCTGGAAAAAATTTTGTTGAACAGGTTACTTTCCAGAACACAAAAACCGGAGCTGAATCAACAGAAAAAGCCGATGCTGTTTTTATTTTTACCGGCATGGAACCTCAGACAGAACTTATTGACTTTTTGCAGAAAGACAAAGGGGGCTACATCATTACAGACGAAAATATGGCCACTTTAATTCCAGGACTTTTTGCTGCAGGTGATGTAAGATCAAAACCACTTCGCCAGATTGTTACCGCTGTTAGTGACGGAGCTACTGCCGCCTACAGTGCAAAAGAGTATATTTATGAAAAAAACAGTTAAAAAAATATTCGGAGTTTTATCACTTTTACTTGCGGGGATTACATCTCCCCTTTTTGCGGAAATTGACTTCTGGACAGATGCACCAAACGACCAGCTGGCGGATTACATTGTAAACCAGATGACCAACGAAGAACTGTATTCCCAGATTCTTATGTTCGGATGGGCCGGAGCTGAACCAAGTGCACTTTTAAACGACTGGGTTGACCGGGGACTTGGAAGCGTAAAGGTTTTTGGATGGAACACTGACGACATTTATCAGGTTGCAAAATCAATTTCATCAGTACAGAAAAAGGCTTCTGCAGGCCGTTTTAAAATCCCACTTTTTGTTGCTACAGACCAGGAAGGTGGATGGATTCGCCACGTTAAAGGAGACACTTCCATTACTCCAGGAAATATGGCTATTGGAGCTTCCGGTTATATCAGCGATTCATGGTACAGTGCCTATTACATCAGCAGAGAAATTAAGTGCCTTGGCATCAATATGAACTTTGCACCAACTGTTGATCTTTTTACAGACCACGATTCTACAATCATCGGCTCCCGTTCCTTTGGAGAAGATCCAAACAAATCGGGAATTTTGGGAGCTGCCTGGGCTGCTGGAAGTATGGCGGCAGGTGTAATTCCTACAGTAAAACATTTTCCAGGACACGGAGACACACCTTATGATTCCCACGTTTTTCTTCCTGAAGTAAATATTGACTGGAACACTTTTGCAAACCGGGAACTGGTTCCTTTCAGTTATCTTGTAAAAGCCGGAGTTCCTGCCGTTATGAGCGGTCACCTGGCATTTCCAAAAATTGACGAAAGCGGCTCCCCTGCATCTCTTTCAAAATATTTTCTTACAGATCTTCTTAGAAACGAGATGGGCTACCAGGGACTTATTATTACCGATGACATGATGATGAACGGTGCTACCCTTTACGCAGGCTCACTTTCCAGCGCCTTCCGCATGGCAATTGAAGCTGGAAACGACATCATTCTTTCGTCTACTACAGCCCGCCTTAATGAAGCACTGTGGACAATCAACCTGAAACTTATGGAAACCGACGAAAATTTTAAGGCCCGTGTAAAAGATGCTGCCCGCCGGGTAATTTTCGCAAAACTTGAATATTTTAAAAGCGACAATGCCGCTCCACTTTACCCAGATCCAAGTCACGCAAATATTGATAAGCAGGTGCCGGATAAGGAAGGGGAAGCATTTTTCCTGGAACAGGCATGCCGGTCAATTACAATCTACAAAAACAATGCTAATCTTGTTCCCCTTTCAGAAAAAAACGGGGGTAATATTCTTCTGGTAGGTGCCCTTCCAGAATTCTTTACAGAAGGTAAAAAACGTTATCCTGGGGCAAAAGAGTTTAAATTCAACTATGAACTTGGACCAAATGAAACTCAGTGGGTATGCGACAATATTCTGGCAACAGCAAAGAATTTTGACACAATCATCATAAATGTGGCAAACGAAAGGCACGCAACCATTGCAAACAAGCTTCGTGAAAGCGGCAAAAAGATTATTGTGCTTTCCATTATGTCTCCTGTCTTTGCAGAAAAACTGGTGTGGGCAGATACTGTAATCATGGGTTACAGCTGGAGTGACTGGTCATTTAAAGCAATGATGGGAGCCCTGGCCGGTGAATATAAAGCCACCGGAGAAGCTCCCTTCAAATGATAAAAAATGTCATGCTGAACTTGATTCAGCATCTATTTGTGAAGAGACCCTGAAACAAGTTCAGGGTGACACTTCCTGTTCAGGGTGACACTTCCTGTTCAGGGT
>JAKSTP010000081.1 GCA_024402505.1 Treponema sp. | reverse complement strand
AGGACCTTTTTGATTTCAGAAAGATTACTGATGACCTGGTCTACTAAAGGGGCCAGGTCATTTTTGTAAGGAATTGTGTCTGGAACCATAATTGTTTTCATTCCGGCATTTTTTGCGCTTTTCAGGCCGTTGGGACTGTCTTCAATGGCGCAGCAATTTTCTGGTGAAACACCAAGGCTTTCTGCTGCTTTAAGATAAATATCCGGGGCCGGCTTTGAGTGGGTAACCATATCGCCGCAGGTAATGGTTTCAAAGCAGGAAAGAAGGCCTGTCTTTTCAAGCTGGCGACGTACTTTTACTTCGCGGGTAGAGGAAGCAAGCGCCAGACGATAACCTTTTTCTTTCAGGTAATCCAAAGCTTCTTTTGCGTAAGGCAGAGTGGCTATTCCTTCAGATTCTTCAATCTCTGCAAATCTTTTTGAGGTATTAGCCATAAAGGTATCAACATCAAAGTTATTTCCAAAAGATGAGAGAATGATGGCACGGGTGTCGGTTTTGTTTGTGCCCCGGCATTTTTCAATCACTTCAAGGCTCTTTTCACTGGAAATTCCCATGATTTTTCCGGTATATACCCATGCTGAATCACAGATTGTTTCCGTATCAAGAAGAACACCGTCCATATCAAAAATAACTGCTTTAATGTTTTCCATGTCCATCACTATATCGAAAAATCTATTATTTGACTATTTGAGGAAGTTTTACTATAATTAAATAAATTAAGTATTATTAAAGTTTTTGGGCTGAAAAATACAGAGCCTTAAAAAACAGGAGAAATAAATGGAAAAGACTATTGCTTTGATTCCTGGTGATGGAATCGGACCTGATGTTGTAGCAGAAGCCGTAAACGTTCTCAACGCTGTTGGAAACAAATTCGGTCATGTTTGGACTTACAAAAATGTAATTGCAGGTGGTGTTGCCATCGATAAATTCGGAAATCCTCTTCCAAAAGATCAGCTTGAAATCTGTCTCCGTGCAGATTCATGTCTCCTTGGTGCCGTTGGGGGTCCTAAATGGGATGATGTTGATCCTTCTATCCGCCCTGAAAAAGCTCTTCTTGGACTTCGTGGTGGAATGAAAGTTTTTGCAAACCTTCGCCCTGCAGTTATGTTCCCACAGCTTAAAGCCGCTTGTCCTCTTAAAGATGAAATCGTAGGAAACGGACTTGATATTCTTATCGTTCGTGAACTTACTGGTGGTATCTACTTTGGTGACCGCGGAATTTCTCCAGATGGAAACACAGCCTGGGATACAGAAAAATACACTTGGGAAGAAATTGAACGCATCGTTCGTCTTGGTTTCAAAAGTGCACAGAACCGCAAAAAGAGACTCTGCGTTGTTGATAAAGCAAACATCCTGAACTCAAGCCGTCTGTGGCGAAAAGTTGCTGAAGCTGTAAAAGGTGATTACCCTGATGTAGAACTGAGCTATCTTTACATTGACAATGCTGCCATGCAGATGGTTCGCAATCCACAGCAGTTCGACGTTATTGCTACATCAAACATGTTCGGTGACATCCTTTCTGATGAAGCTTCTCAGATTACAGGATCTATTGGTATGCTTGCTTCTGCTTCACTTGGAAACGGAACTGGTCCAGGCCTTTATGAACCAATTCACGGTTCTGCTCCAGACATTGCCGGTAAAAATCTTGCAAACCCACTGGCTACAATCCTTTCTGCTGCCATGCTTCTTCGCTACGACTTCAAACTTGAAGAAGAAGCTAAAACAATCGAAGCTGCCGTAGAAAAAGTACTCAACGACGGTTACCGCACAGGTGACATTGCCGGTGCCGATGCTCCAGCTCTTAAAGAAAGCGGAAAACTTGTTGGCACAAAAGAAATGGGTAAACTTGTAGTTGATGCTATTTTGGCATAAAATATAAAAAATACATTTTTCTGGGGGCGTTGGTATGGATAAGATTGGATTTATTGGAATGGGTAATATGGCTTTGGCTTTGGCCGGAGGATTTATTGAATCCAAAAAAATAAAGGCTGAAAATATCTTTGCCTACGCTCCGAATCAGGAAAAACTTAAAAAAAATGCTGATCGCCTGGGCTTTGTTCCATGCGACAGCCTTAAGTCCCTTGTAAAAAACTGCGATACTCTGGTAGTGGCCTGTAAACCTTACCAGATTGAAGGGATTCTTGCTGAAATCAAGGCCGATCTTATGGGAAAAAATCTTCTTTCCGTTGCGGCCGGCTGGACTTACGATAGCTTTACCCCTCATATTGATAAAAGTACCAGTCTTCTTTGCATTATGCCTAATACTCCTGCCATGGTAGGGGAAGGCGTTTTTCTTTTTGAAAATAAACATTCTCTTTCTGAAGCAGAATACAGCCAGGTTTCTGATCTTTTTGCATCACTTGGCATTGTAGAAACTCTTCCTACACATCTTATGGGCATTGGCGGGGCCGTTTCAGGCTGTGGACCAGCTTTTATGGATCTTATTATGGAAGCTTACGCCGATGCTGCCGTAAAATATGGTATTTCCCGACCACAGGCTTACCGACTTATTGCACAGACTATGAAGGGTAGTGCTGCCCTCCAGATTGCCACAGGTGATCATCCAGGCGTTCTTAAGGATGCTGTTTGTTCTCCTGGGGGAACTACAATCTGTGGTGTTGATGCCCTTGAAAAAGCCGGTCTTCGTGCTGCCTGTATTGGTTCAATCGATGCCATTATGCTGAAAAAATCCGGCAAATAATTCATTTTATTTTCCCAATTTATATTGACTAATTGGGTATTTTCGTTCATTGTTCACTTAAAAGAAAAACCGCAAGGCAGACATGAACTTGCAA
>JAKSTP010000080.1 GCA_024402505.1 Treponema sp. | reverse complement strand
AAAAGGATACGAATCACTTTCAGCTGAAGTAGCCATGGTTCCAGATGCTTACACATCAGTTGATGCAGAAACAGCTGCTAAAGTTCAGAAAATGATCGACAAACTGGAAGATAACGATGATGTTCAGAACGTATACCACACAGCTGAATATCCAGATGACTTCGTTCCAGAAGAATAATCTTAGCGCTTGAAACGCTTTTCAGAGGACCGCTCGAAAATGGGCGGTCTTTTTTTTATTATTTTTTTCAGATATAATCAAAACTATGAAAACATACCTTGGAAAACTTGGCGAACTTACTCTTAAGGGTTCAAATCTTCATGAATTTGAACTGGCTCTTGCAAAAAACGTACGCTTTTACATGGAAGGAACTGGTGCAAAAGTTGCAGTTCGTGGTGGACGTCTCTACATTACCTGTGAAGATGAATATGCAGAACAGGCAGAATACTGTCTCAGTCATCTTATTGGAATAGCCGGATGGGCACTTACCCAGACCTGCGAAAACGAAGTTGAAACAATGAAACTGGTTGTAGAAAAAATTGCAAAAGAAGAAAGTGAAAAGGGTGCTAAAACTTTTAAAATTGAAGCCCGACGTTCTTTCAAACAGTTTCCAATGAACTCCTATGAAATTGCCTGTGAAGTTGCAGATTATGCAGAAAAATATCTTAAGGTAGATGTTCATCATCCTGATGTTGTAATCAATGTTGAGGTTCGTGAACAGTGTTATATTTATGCTGCTTCAAACCAGGGCTGCAGAGGTCTTCCTGTTGGTACATCTTCAAAGGGACTTCTTCTTCTTTCAGGGGGACTTGATTCACCTGTTGCCGGTTATAGAATGCTTCGCCGTGGTATGAAGATTGAATGTGTTTATTTCCATTCTTATCCATACACCTCAGAAGAAGCTCAGAAAAAGGTAGAAGATCTTGCTCAGAAACTTGCAGATTACGGTCTTGTTACTTATCTGAGCATTGTTCCTTTTACTGAAGTTCAGATGAAAATCAAAGAAAAAGCACCGGAAGCCTGGAGTACACTTATGCTCCGTGTTTGTATGATGAAAGTTGCAAATATGCTGGCCCAGCGTGTAAAAGCTTCTGCAATCATTACAGGTGAAAGTCTTGGTCAGGTTGCAAGTCAGACCATCGAAAATATGACAGTTACCGAACATTTTGCTGAAATCCCGATGCTGAGACCTTTAGTTGGCCTTGATAAAGAAGAAATTATTACTACGGCTAATTTTATCGGCACTTATGATATTTCAATCCTTCCTTATGAAGACTGCTGTGTTCTTTTTTCACCTCGTCATCCTGTTTTGCGGGGTAGAATTGAAGATGCAGAAGATATTTACGCAAAACTGGAAGTTGATGAACTTATTAAAAAGTCATTTGACGAAAGAGAAGTGAAGAAATTTGAAGCCAAAAAGTGGAATGCTTAAGGACAAAAAATTAAAGAACTCTTATAAGCACCATGTAGACGATTGTTCCGCCGAAAATGCTTATGAGGGGGTTGTGTTTCCACAGGTATGTAATTACTGTGACCGCAACTCCGCAAAGTTCTGGTACGAAATTAATTGGGGCAGAAAAACCGATATTTTTAAGACAGTAGAAGGTAAGACAACCCATTACCATTGGGGGAATGTATCTTTCAATAAATCGGATTACTTTTGGCGGTTCGTGTTTTGAAAAGAGAATGAAAGGAAAAGCTCTTTCAATACAGATGACTGCTGCAATGCAGAAGGTTGCAACAATGGCCTGTGTCAGTGTGAGTTGAGTAGGATTCATTTTGTACCTTCCTTGTTTTCAGTTTTGATTTTAGTGTTTGCAGTTCTTGTTCTAAGCAGTGTGATTACTGCAATTCCTGCGGCAAGTGCAATAAGAAGAATGTTGTTTGCATCAGCAAAAAGCCCCAATCTCCAAAGAATAATTGCAATAATTGTAACAATTGATCCTACAACCGGTGGCAGAATGTCTTTTGTTTTTTCAATCTGATCAATAAGAAGTACAACAAATAAAGCTGTAAGTGCAAAATCAACGCCTGAAAAATCAAAAGGAATAAGGGCACCTGCAACAGCACCAATAATACTTCCTAAAATCCAGTAACTGTGATCAAGAGCCGCAATGAAAAAATAGAAAGGTCCTGCTTTTGATCCTTCCGGGACATCTGTTGTGGTAAGAAGGGAATAGGTTTCATCGGTAAGACCAAAAATAATGTAATACTTCCATTTTCCGATATTCTGAAACTTTGTGATGAGGGAAAGTCCGTAAACAATATGGCGGATATTTACAAGAAGTTCAGCAAAAACAATCATTGAAAGTGGTGTGCCGGCGGCAAAAAGACCAACTGCAACGTACTGACCGGCTCCTGCAAAAATGAATACGCTCATTACAGGACTTAACCACCATGGATAACCTTTTTCTACCAGCATAAGACCAAAGGCAATTCCAATGGCAATGTAACCGAAAAACACCGGCAAAGATACTTTTAGTGCTTTTGAGAATGTTTTGTTCATAGGACAGTATTATAGTAGAATCGTTGAAAAAAATCAAAATTTGTGGTATTGTGAGCCTACGAGGTTTAAAATTTTACTATGAATTTTGTAGATGAACTTTTGAAAAAATCAGCCAAAGCTGGTAAAAAAATTGTACTTTGTGAAGGCGAAGACAAACGTGTTGTTGAAGCTGCTTCTAAAATTGTAAAAGACGGCATTGCTAAAATCATTCTTATTGGAAATGCAGAAGAATGTGCTAAGGTTGCTCCTGATGTAGATCTTACTGGTGTTGAACTTGTAGATCCTGTTACATCAGACAAGACTGACTCTTATGCAGAACTTCTTTTCAAAGCCCGTGAAGGAAAAATCAATAAAAAAACTGGCGCTGCTGAATATCCAACAGTAGAAGATGCCAAAAACTATATTC
>JAKSTP010000008.1 GCA_024402505.1 Treponema sp. | reverse complement strand
AAGTATCTTACACCGGCGGCAAATACGTTCTGTGTGCTGTTGTCGCTTTCGTTTGTAAGTGGATCGTAAGCAACGTTTTTGAACAGCTGGTCACTTGAACCGTTCATGCCAAATCCGATTGAACGTTCTGAGTGTCCCATCTTACCAAGTACGCGTCCGTCTGGGCTTGTAAGACCTTCGATGGCGTACATTGATCCGTTAGGGTTGTCAGGTTCAGTCATAACTGGGATTCCGTTTTCGTTTACGTACTGAGTGAATACCTGTCCGTTGGCAAAGAGGCGTTTTGCTTCTTCTTCGCTAACTACGATGCGTCCTTCTCCGTGAGAAATGGCAATCAGGTGATTTCGTTCATCAATTACGCTTGGGTGCATTGCCCAAGGTGAAGTGGCGGCAACCATACGGGTTCGAACAAAGCGTGAAATGTGGCGGCCAATCTTGTTGAATGTAAGAGTTGGTGAGTTGTCTTCCATGTCGCGGAATTCACCGTAAGGAACAAGACCAGTTTTTACCAGAGCCTGGAATCCGTTACAGATACCAAGTACAAGTCCGTCACGCTGTTTAAGCAGGTTCATTACTTCGTTAGAAATGCGTCCTTCACGAAGAACGTTGGCAATGAATTTTCCAGATCCGTCTGGTTCGTCACCGGCAGAGAATCCGCCTGAAAGTGCCAGAATATTTGCCTGTTTAATTTCGGCTTCCAGTTCTTTAAGGCTTTCTTCCAGAACCTGTGGGTTTCTGTTGCGGAATACCAGAATCTTTGTATCAGCACCGGCCAAAGAGAAGGCACGGGCCATATCAAATTCACAGTTTGTTCCAGGGAATACAGGAAGGATTACCCGTGGTTTTGCGTGAGTGTCCAGATTGAATTTTGGAGCCTTGCGCAGGTCTGAAAGTGATTTGTGGGTTTCCAGAGCGAAGTCAGGAAGTTTTTCACTTTCCACAGGAACATCACGGCCTTCAGCGATTGGTGGGAATACTTTTGCAAGTTTTGTTTCCCAAAGTTTTTCTGTTTCGTCCAGGTTGATTACAGCGGCTTTTACGCGGATTTCACGTTCAGCAATTGTGTTACCCAAAAGTTTTGCAAATGGACATGTCATTTCAAATGCTGCAGCTTTTTCTGGGGCAACTTCGGCAATCATGGCACCATACAGAGGAATGAACATCATCCATGAACCGCAGGTGTGACCGTTTGCTTCAAGAACTGCGGCGTGAACTGGCTGAACAGCTTTAAGTGTCTTAAAGAAGTCTGGAGCAACCTGAACACCAATCTTGTTACCGAATGCCATTTTTGTAAGAGAATCGGCGATACCACCGGCTCCTACAGGGTAAAGGGCGTTCATCATGCCTTTTTTATTCAGTTCGTAGAGTTTGTTTGATTTTGCAGTAAAGTCGTCAAAATCAGGAGTAAGTTCATTTGTGTAGGCGGCTGGAATGTAGTAAACATTGCTTCCGGCTTTCTTGAATGAACCACCGTTGATGTTTTTGGCGTTTTCTGTTGTTACTGCAAAAGAAACAAGTGTTGGTGGAACTTTGATGTCACCGAAAGTACCGCTCATTGAGTCTTTTCCACCAATTGATGCAGTCTGCATTTTTGTCTGGGCAGTAAGGGCACCAAGAAGGGCAGCGGCTGGTTTACCCCAGGCTTCTTCGCTTGTAGTGCGTTCAAAGTATTCCTGGAAAGTAAGGCGACAGGTTGATGGATTTCCACCAAGAGCAAGAATACGTGCCAGTGAGTAAAGTACAGAAGTCTGAGCTCCATGGTATGGTGACCACTGAGCAACTCGTGGATCGTATCCGAATGTCATCAAAGAAGATGTTTCTGTTTCGTAAGGTGGAAGAACAGGGATTTTTGCAGCACAACCGCTTTCTGGAGTAGCCTGATATTTACCACCCATTGGGAAGATAACCGAGCTTGATCCGATTGAACCGTCAAAGCGTTCACCAAGTCCGCGCTGAGAACAAGTGGCAAGGTCGGTCATATTTGTCATCCAGGCGTTCTTGAGTTTTGAACCGTGTTCAACTTTGTCTTCAGGAAGTCCCTGTTTGCAAGGACAAGGTTCTTCCAGTACTTTTGCTGTGTTATCAAGTGGGGCACAAAGTGGTGATTCATTTTTTACAGGTGAAGTGATGTGGGCACTTGCGTTTCTGTAAGCTCCGTTTGTATCGATGAATTCACGGGAAATATCAACGATGGCTTTTCCTCTCCATTTCATTACCAGGCGGTTAGTATCTGTAACTGTGGCAATTACTGTGGCGTTAAGGTTTTCATCGTTTGCATATTTGATGATCTGGTCTACATCTTTTGCACGAACTACCAGAGCCATACGTTCCTGGCTTTCAGAGATGGCAAGTTCTGTTCCGTTAAGACCTTCATATTTCTTAGGTACAGCGTCCAGATTGATGTCGAGACCAGGGGCGAGTTCACCTACGGCAACTGAAACACCACCGGCACCAAAGTCGTTACAGCGGCGGATCATATTTGAAACATCACGGTTACGGAAGAAGCGCTGGATTTTTCTTTCTTCAACAGCGTTACCTTTCTGAACTTCAGCAGCAGCTGTTGTAACAGATTTTACGTTGTGGGCTTTTGAAGAACCTGTAGCACCACCAATACCGTCGCGTCCAGTTCCACCACCAACAAGTACAACTACGTCGCCGGCTTCTGGAGTTTCGCGTTTTACACAGTCAGCAGGACAGGCAGCAATAACGGCACCAAGTTCCATGCGTTTTGCTTCAAAGCCAGGGTGGTACATTTCGGCAACCTGACCAGTTGTAAGACCAATCTGGTTTCCGTAAGAAGAGAATCCCTGAGCAGCTTCACGGGTAAGCTTCATCTGTGGAAGTTTTCCTTCACGTGTAGCAGAAAGTGGAACTGTTGGATCAGCGGCACCTGTTACGCGCAGAGACTGGTAAACCCATGCACGGCCTGAAAGTGGGTCGCGGATAGCACCACCAATACAAGTGGCGGCTCCACCAAATGGTTCGATTTCTGTAGGGTGGTTATGTGTTTCGTTTTTAAACTGTAAAAGCCAGCGTTCAGTTTTGTGTTCTGGATTTGCTTCCCCGTTAGTGTGGTAATCAGCTACATCAACATCAATGAAAACTGAACAGGCGTTGATTTCTTCTGAAAGTTCAATGTCATCAAGTTTGCCGTGTTTTTTAAGGTATTTGGCACCAATACAAGCCATGTCCATAAGTGTGAGTGGCTTTTCGTTGGTGACACCTTTCTTTGCACGTTCTCCGTAGAGTTCGTCGCGGAGGGCACGGTATTCTTCCAAAGAAGCTGTGAGAGGGGCCGAAAGTTCCCCGTCATCAATTTTGATTTCGTCCAGGATAGTGTTGAAAGTGGTGTGGCGGCAGTGGTCAGACCAGTAAGTATCCAGAACGCGGATTTCAGTTTCTGTAGGATCACGGTTTTCTGTTTTGAAGTAATCCTGAAGGAATTTAACGTCGGCATCGTCCATGGCAAGGCCCATTTTTTCCCGATAGTCATGGAGTTTTGCTTCGTCCCATGAAAGGAAGCCTTCAACTACAGGAATGTCACCTGGAGTTTCAAGTTTCATTTTCAAAGTTTCAGGGATTTTGTTATCTGTAAGACGTGAATCAACTGGGTTGATAAGATAGTTTTCGATTTTCTTTTTTTCATCGTCTGTTACTTTTCCTGAAAGTACGGCGATTTTTGCACAGCGAACTGCAGGTGGTTCTGTAAGTGTGGCAGTTCCGCTTTTTGCAAGGTCTGCACGGAGAAGTGAAAGACACTGTTCTGCACTGTCGGCCCGCTGATCATACTGTCCTGGAAGGTATTCCCAGATGATTACTGTGTCGTCGGCAGAAAAGTCCATGCTGTCTGTAACGCAGAAATCACTCTGAGGTTCAGAGAAGATGCGTACGGCAGCAGCTTTTGCTACAGCTTCACTTACGTTTTCTACATCGTAGCGGTTGAAGAAACGCACTCCTGTTACACCAGAAATGCCCAAAAATCCTGTAATTTCAGAGTAGATGCGGTTAGCTTCGTTTCTGAAACCGTCCTTTCTTTCAATATAAAAACGATACATAATCTCATTCTAGCGAAAATAAGAAGTTTGTGGAATATAGAAGAAATTGTTGACAAGAGTGCGAAATAAATGGAAAATGGATATATTAGAGATTTATATCTATTGTTTTGCAGTAGAAAGTTGAGGTTTATTTTATGGCGAAATCCAGAAAAATTCCACTTGGAGCACAGATTTTTACTATTACTCTGTTGCCAGTAGTTATTGTTACAGTTGTATTTCTTAGCATCTTTGGTGGATCGTTTAAGGATACTGCAACTAAGGATTTGAATTCAAAAACAATATCTGGAATTCAAAGTCAGGCAGGAGCTCTTACTTCGACTCTTGGTCCATCCCTTGAAATGGTAAAATTTGCTTCAGAAATTGTTCCTTTACATCACAATGGTGCAGAACTTGAACCGCTTTTTATCAACATGGTAAATACTCAGACAGCTGCCTTTGCTTTGTATTATACTTCAGAAGATTTTAATAACGGCGGTGAAGGTGTTTATGCCGACAGTTCGCAGTGGATCCCTGATGATGACTGGGTTCCTGCTACCCGCGACTGGTTTATCAGTGCAAAAGCAAATCCAGATAAACTCATGATCACTGATCCTTATGTTGATGTTCAGACTGGTGATGTTTGTATTACCGCCTCAAAAGCAGTAAAGATTGACGGAGCTTTTGTTGGTGTAGTTGCCGCAGATATTTCCATCAAAGATTTTGGTAGAATGCTTAATCCAAAAGTTGTATCTCCAAATGCCCAGCTTTATGTTATTAACAGCGAAGGTCTTTATATTACAAACGAAAAGCTTGAAAATGTAATGGAAAAGAATTTCTTTGGTGATTCAGTGTTTACTATCCGGGAAATGGGAAAAGTTGGTGAAGTTGTTGTTAAAAATAAAATGTTCCTTAATCAGTGTCCGGTTTCATCAACTCCTTACACTCTTGTTGTTTACGGACCTTTGGATGACTTTACTCACGACTTTGCAATCATTCTTAGAAAACTTCTTCTTGAAGTTCTGATCATGCTGATTGTTTTCACAGCCGTTGCATTCATTATTTCAAGACGACTTACAAAATCTTTTGCTCATCTTGCAGACCGCTGTCGTGCTTTTGCTGATGGTGATTTCCGTCAGGTTGAAGATAAGATGAAATACGGTACAAAAGAATCTGCCGCCATTGCTTCAGGATTCAATCACTTTACCGATAACGTTAGTTCCCTTATTACAAACATTCACGCTGCTACAGACTCATTGGACAATATGGTAGATAACCTGAATTATACTTCTGAAGCTATCGGAAAAGATTCTTTCCAGGTTGCTACAGCCATTTCTGAAATGAATGAAATCCTTACACAGGAACGAAAATCTATTGATGCAGAAAATGCAGCTGTTGGTGTTATCGTAAAAGAAGCAGAAAGTCTTTCAAACGAAATTGCACTTCAGAACGATATTCTGGAAACTTCAAACAAGAATATTGTTGAAATTGTTGGCTATATCGAAAGCATGTCCCGCATTTCAAACAGTGCTTCTCAGCATGTAGGTGATCTGGTTCATGCCACAACAGAAAATAAAGATAAACTGGAAGCTTCTGTACAGCAGATTCTTGACGTTAAGAATGAATCAGGTGCTCTTCTGGAAATGAACAGTGTTATTTCTGCCGTTGCCGAACAGACCAACCTTCTTGCTATGAACGCCGCCATTGAAGCTGCCCACGCTGGTGAAGCCGGTAAGGGATTTGCCGTTGTTGCCGATGAAATCCGAAAACTTGCCGAAACAACATCAAATCAGGCAAACAGCTCTACAGTTCAGCTTAAAGGCATTCAGGAAAAGATTGCAAAAATTGCCGATTCTTCAGAAGAGGTTTCAAGCTCATTCAGCAATACTCTTGAAGTAGTTTCTTCTATTGAAAATATTGTTGTTTCATTAAGTGAAATGGCAAAAGCTCAGAGCAGTCAGGCACAGACAGTTTCTTCTGGACTGGAACAGATTCGCCAGAGCTCTGACAAAGTTATGGAAAATACAAATGCCATCAACAAGAGCACAGAAGAAGCCTTTGCAATCTGTAACGACCTTTCAGTACTTGGTGAAAAAACAACAAACGGTCTTATTCAGTGTAATGAAGCCGCCGAAAACCTTACTAACAGTGCAAATACAATTTCCGGTGAAACTACTCAGGCAAAAACTCAGGTAGAAAAACTGACAGTTGCCGTTAATAAGTTTAAGGCTTAAAGACCCAGTCTTTTGCTTACGTATTCTACGGAAAGTCGGTATTCTTCGTCGGAATGAAGGTGCTCAATAATCATTGGCATGTCTGCGGTGTGAGCTGAAGCCAGTCGGGTGTAATGTTCGATGTTCAGTTCACCTTGACCGCAGGCACACTCTTCAAGTTGCCAGGTGTATTCTTCTTTTTTATGAATATCTTTCAGATGGCAGCTTAAAATAAGGCCGTCCAGCTTTGTGAAAACGTCAGTCATGAAATCTTCCTGAAAGAAGTAACGTTCCGGGCAGTTGATCATGTTTACAATGTCCATGTGAACGCCTACGCTGTCCCTGTTGATATCGGAAAGAAGATTAAGATACTGGTCTGGGCCTGTTGGAATCATCCATGGCATAGGTTCCAGTGCGTATTTTGTTTTTACAGGGCGGACTGCATCAACAATTTCCTGAACGCTTTTTACGGTTTTGTTCCAGGCTTCTTCAGAAAAATTTTCTTTATAACCGCCGTCCCATCTATCTCCTTTAATGGCTCCTGCAACGTTTACACAGCAACGGGATTCAATTTCTTCGGCAAGTTCCAGCTGTTTTACGGCATATTTAATCATTTCGTCTTTTTCAGCCGGATTTGAACTGTTTACGTTTCTCCAGACTCCTACTTCCGCAATAACAAGGTCCTTTTCTCGGGCGGCCTGCACATAGTCTTTTACAAGTGATTTGTCAGCGTTACAGTCCAATGGAAAAACTACGCTTTTTAATCCCAAAGATGCATGAGCCTGTGCCCATTTTTCTGCATCGTCATAAATCAATCCTGATGATATTCCCAGTCGCATATTGTCTCCAAAATCGTTTATATTCTAACACGGTTTTTTACTGCTGTGTTTTAAATTATCTCCAAAATCTCCAAGCAAGAAAGAATGTACTGTTTTTTTTCTGGATTTCCACGGAATTTGTAAAAAATGATCAATGTTCTTGCCGAAAAATTGCATTCACCACCATTCATATTAGTGCAGGGGTTGTTAGGATTTCTGCAATGAGGTTTTTTGAATGCAAATTTATTCATTTTCGCCTTTTGGCTACGAAGGTTCTTTGGTAACCGTGGAAGTTGATTTGAGACGTGGAATTCCAGCTGTTGATCTTGTTGGATTGGCGGACAGTGCTGTGAAGGAAGCGAGAGAACGAATGATTGCGGCTATTAAGAATTGTGGATTTGATTTTCCGCCGGAGAGAGTGTTGATCAGTTTGTCGCCTGCCGACTTGAAGAAGGAAGGTGCCGGATTTGATTTGCCTTTGGCTTTGGGGGTGCTGACTGCAAGTGCTGAAAACAGTGAAGTGCCAGTGGATTTCTTGGATGATAATGTGCTTATAATGGGAGAACTGGAGTTATCAGGAAGAATTCGGGCAGTGAAAGGTGTTCATGCGGCAGCGGCTACGGCAAGTGCCTGCGGAATAATGCGGTGCATTGTTCCTGCGGTGAATGCGGCTGAAGCAAGGGAAGTATCGGGAATGAAAGTCTACGGAGCTACTAGTCTTGAAGACGCTTTTCTGGCTTTGAAAGATGACAAGTATTTCACGGAAAGAAAAGGATTGTGTGAAGATGAGGAGTTTGGATCCGGTACCGTAAAAATAGGTGACGTGTATTTTGACAAGGTTGGTGAAGGTTTTGAGTATGCTGATGTAAAAGGGCAGAAAAAACTGATTCGCGGACTGCAGATTGCGGCGGCTGGTGGCCATAATTTTTTGGCGGTAGGTGCGCCTGGATGCGGTAAGACCATGACAATCCAGAAGTTTCCTGCTTTGCTGCCTTTGTTATCTAACGAAGAAGCGCAGAGTGTAACGAGAATCTGGAGTCTGGCAGGAATACTTCCGGGAAACCAGTCTTTGATGAGAAAGTCTCCCTTCAGAATGCCTCACTGTACTTCCAGTCTAGAAGGTATGTGTGGTGGCGGGGTTGGTTGTAAGCCAGGTGAAATTTCTTTGGCACATAATGGGGTTCTTTTTTTAGATGAAGCGGCGGAATTCCGTACCACGGTTCTGCAGACCTTACGTGTACCATTGGAGAGCGGATCAATAACGCTTTCACGGGCAGGCAGGTCTACAGTTTATCCGGCCAGGTTTCAACTGATGATGGCAAGTAACCCTTGTCCCTGCGGTAACTACGGTTCAGATTCCAAGATATGTTTGTGTTCGGCAGGGGCCGTGGACAAGTACTGGAAGAAATTTTCATCACCTTTGATGGATAGAATCGATTTAAGGGTTTCTGTAAAGAACGAGGTAGATTCAGAAGAAGGTATGGATATGGAGTCTGGACTTTCTACGGCTGACCTGCGTATTCCTATAGCGAAAGCGGTGGAAATACAGCGGAAAAGACAGGCTAAGAAAAACGCTCATCTGAGGCCTGAAGAAATAGAAGCTAATTGTCCGAAAAGTGATGGGGCACGGCTTTATCAGGAAACTGCGGCTGTGCGGCTCGGTTTTTCACCCCGTGCCATAGCAAGCTGTACTAAGGTGGCTCGTACCATTGCCGATATGGAAGGCTCTACTATTATAGAAGAAAAACATATGGAAGAGGCCGTGAGCTTCAGAATGGATCCAATGGAGATGTGTTAAATAGGAAAGGTTGGCCTTTTTGACCAACCTTTTTGTTACCGGCGAAGAGACTTGAACTCTTACGAAGTTGCCCTCAACAGATTTTGAGTCTGTCGTGTCTACCATTCCACCACGCCGGCGAATATAAAAGAACTATAACAAAATATACGGGGTTTTTCAAGTGTCTTACTTCCGATATAATCGAATTGTGGTTGGATCAAACAGTTTTGTGAATGCTAAGCCTGAAAAAGTACTGAAGACAGTATTTGGTTATGATAGTTTCAGGCTTCTTCAGCGGGATATTATAGACAGTGTGCTTTCTGGTCGGGACACAATGGCAGTTATGCCTACTGGTGGTGGAAAGTCTTTATGCTATCAGGTACCGGCTCTTATTTTTGACGGAATTACTGTAGTTGTATCTCCACTGATTTCTCTTATGCAGGATCAGGTAGCCAACCTTGAAGCGGCAGGTGTGCATTCCATCTTTTTGAACAGCACTTTGGAATGGGAAGATTACAAAAAATCAACGGCAGAACTGGTGCGGGGTGAGGTAAAAATTGTTTACGTTTCTCCAGAAGGACTTGCTACCGGCAGACTGCGAAATCTTTTAAGTGACGACAGAATCAAGGTATCCTGTATTACTATTGATGAGGCCCATTGTGTAAGCGAGTGGGGGCATGATTTCAGACCGGATTATATGGAAATTCCAAGTGTCCGTAATCTTTTTCCTGATGCAGTACTTCTGGCTCTTACGGCAACTGCTACAGAACAGGTGCGAAAGGATATTGTTAAGAATCTGAACATGAGAAATCCTGCCGTAATGGTATCCAGTTTTAACCGGGAAAACATTTACCTTGAAGTGCGCCCTAAACGAAATACACTTCAGCAGCTTTGTGAATATCTTTATGAACATAAGGATGAAAGCGGAATCATTTATTGTTTTTCACGACGCCAGGTAGATGAACTTACATCCACTTTGGATAATCTTGGATATTCAGTATTGAATTATCACGCCGGTCTTTCTGACGCTGTTCGAACAAAAAATCAGACTCTTTTTATAAATGATGATGTAAAAATTATGGTAGCAACGGTGGCGTTCGGGATGGGAATAGACAAGCCAAATGTTCGCTTTGTTGTGAATTACGATCTTCCGAAATCACTGGCTGAATATTACCAGGAGATTGGTAGGGCTGGCCGTGATGGTCTTCCTGCCAGTGCATTGCTGTTTTTCAGTGCCGGTGATGCTCACAAGATCCGCTATTTTTTTGATGAAGCCAGTGACAGAAAAAAAAACGAGGTGCTCCTTCAGCAGATGATGAACTACGGTAATGGAAGGGTGTGCCGCCGTAAAATGCTTCTTGGCGCTTTTGGTGAAAAATATCCAGCGCCTGAGGACAGCGGATTGGGAAGTGTTACTGTACCGCCTGAATGCTGCTGTGATATCTGCAGTATGGGTGAAATCCCCTTGAATGATGTAACGGTGCCAGTTCAGAAACTTTTAAGTTGTATTATCAGAACTGATGGACGGTTCGGAACCAATTATGTTGTGGATGTGCTTTTGGGAAGCCGGCAGCAGAAAATCATCGACAACGGGCACAATATGATATCTACCTGGGGAATCGGACAGGATTTGTGTAAGGACGACTGGTTCAATCTTGTGGAAGAGATGATTGCCCGGGGATTTCTGGAAAAAACAGGAGATTACCACATTCTTACCATTACTCCAGATGGACGGGATCTTCTTATTACCCGGGAAAAAGTGTTTATGCCTTTGAAGTTCAAAGGTCGTGCCGGCGGAAGCGGTAGTGCAGTTACTATTGGAATTCCAAAACCGGGAAGTGAAAAGCCCCAGTTCGTGGTTCACAAGAAAAATAAACCGGGGCCTGCAAAACCAATGGCAGATGATAAGGAAGGGGAAGAAATTGTGCAGCGGCTTAAAAAATGGCGAAAGAAGTCTGCAGATGAAATGAACGTTCCGCCTTATGTAATTTTTGGTGATAAGACCCTTTACGATATAGCAGCAAAAAAGCCGCGCAGTAAACCGGAACTTTACAATATCCACGGAATCGGGGAAGCAAAGGTTGAACAGTTCGGTCGGTTTATTCTGGCGGCTGTAAATGAAGTCTTAGCTGAATAATCTTCTTACTTCAAGGTAGAAACGTTTTTCGTCGGCTTCACCCATGGAGAATGATTTTCTTGGGAGTGGTCCACGGCCGTTGATGGTCTCAAAGAAGCTGTCTTTTGCTACTGGTGGCAGCATTACCGATACGGCACCGTCTTTTCCACCAAGGCGGAAAACTTCATCGCTTCCGTGAATGTAATCAATTTCGCTGTTTTCTACTGTTTTAAGGTAATCGTCCAGAACAGGCTGAAGTCTTGAAACGGCCAGATCCGTAATGGAAGTTTCCAGAAGTGTGTATTTTGTATTTCCGCTTGGATCTGCGTAAACAAAACCAAAGGAGTTCTTTGAATCGTGAACAGCTTTTTCAAGAACGCCGGCTGATTCTACATTTGAAAGTTCTCCATCCAGAGTTTCTGCAAGTGTAGCAATCATTTTTCCGGCATCGCAGCCAAATACAACCCGGTGAATTGGTTCAAAGGTAAGGCCTTCGTCGTAAATATTAACAATTTCTACCAAGGCGTATTTTACAGGACTGGCCTGGATTTCTTCTGCTGTAGCACCGGCGGCTGAAAGTCGTGCTTTTTCTTCATCCCACACGGCTTTTGCTGTTGCCAGAGAGTGGTTTCCGTCGCCAACGGCAAAAAGGAAGACTGATCCGTCGGAACTTCGGTTTTTGTCCGCAATTTTTTTAAGTACCTGGGCAACTGAATCAATTTCGTCTTTTGTTTCAAGTGACCATCCTGTTACGGCACCGGAATTCATCATGAGTTTTCCGTTGTAAACAGGGACCCGTCCGCTGGCCTTTGCGGTTTTTCCGGCGCCTTCAACAAGAAGACCTTCCTTGTCGTTTACAAGAAGCATGATGTGAGGTAATTCGACAGGTGCTCCACGGCGGATTTCCATGCGAGGTGGAATACGTTCAACAATTGTGGCTTCTGTGGCACGGATATTTGCATTTGAAAAAGGTTTCCATTCGTAGGTATCCAGGTCGATTTCTGCAATAAGGCCTTTTCGGGTGCGGCCATAGGCAGTCTGTCGTTCCATATAGATGAAGGCACTTTTTGGATCGGCAAAAACACCTTTATCCAGATAGTCTTTCATATTTTCTCTGATTTTTTTGATGCGTTCAGGTTTGTCGGCATCGTTAAGATAAACTTCAGGCAGAATAAGATTCAATGTGGATGGCTTTGATCCAACTTTTTCGGTTACTTTCTGCCAGTAATCACGGTCCTGAGTGTACTGGTCGCAGGCAACAACAGCCCAGGTTTCAGTATCAATATTCTTGGGAAATAAAATTTCCGGTACGCGTATTCCAAATTCTTTCATATGGCTAGTATAAGGAATTAGGTAGATTTATTCTATATAATAGACTACAGTTTTAAAAAACATTATAATGGTGGGAATCGGATGTAAATTTATATTTAAGGGTATAAAGTATGTTTAAAATTTTGGAAAAGAAACAGCTTTCTGCAGATGTTTACTACATGAAGATAGAAGCACCTGAGATTGCACGTAACAGAAAAGCCGGTCAGTTTGTAATCGTTCAGATCGACACAGAATTTGGAGAACGTATTCCACTTACTATTGCAGATGCAAATGCTAAAGAAGGATGGATGGTTCTTGTATTCCAGGCAGTTGGTGCTACAACTTTGAAACTGGCTCAGAAAAACGTAGGTGATAGCGTTGCAGCTGTTCTTGGACCTTTGGGAACTCCTTCAATTATTGAAAAGAAAGATGCACCTGTTATGATCGTTGGTGGTGGTATTGGAGTTGCTCCTTGTTACCCAATCGTACAGGCTCACAAAGAAATTGGTAATAAGGTTGTAGTAGTAATCTGTGCCCGTAACAAAGATCTCCTTATTTTTGAAGATGAAATGCGCGCTATTGCAGATGAACTCATCGTTATGACAGATGATGGTTCTGCCGGTCGACAGGGTGTTTCAACAGTTCCAGTTATTGAAATGTGTGAAAGCCAGTGTCCTCCAGCTGAAGTAATTGCCATTGGACCTCCAATCATGATGAAATTCGTGGCAAAAGCTACAGAACCTTTCAAAGTACCAACAACAGTTTCATTGAATACAATTATGATTGATGGAACTGGAATGTGTGGTGGTTGTCGTGTAAGTGTTGGCGGAGAAACAAAATTCGTTTGTGTTGACGGACCTGAATTTGACGCTCACAAAGTTGACTTCGATAATATGATGATGCGCATGAAATCTTTCAAGGCAAAAGAAGCTGAAGATTTGCACAAATGCCGCGTAGGACTTAACTAATTAATAATGAATAATGAATAGGTAATGATTATGAGTGATGTTAGTGAATTATACAAAAAAGTGACTACAACTGAGCTTACACCAAAAGATCGCATGGCTATTCCTCAGATGGATATGCCTAGCCAGGATCCAAAAAAACGCGCCCGCCTTATGAGCGAAGTTGCCCTTGGTTATACTGCAGAAATGGCTGTTGTAGAAGCTAACCGCTGTCTTCAGTGTAAAAACCAGCCTTGTGTTGCAGGTTGTCCTGTAAATATTGATATTCCAGGCTTTGTTGCTCAGATTGCAAAAGGTGATTTCAAAGCTGCTGTTGATACAATCAAAGTAACAAGCCTTCTTCCTGCAATTTGTGGACGTGTTTGTCCTCAGGAAAAACAGTGTCAGGGACTTTGTACAGTTGGAAAAGTTTACAAAAGCCCAGAAAAAGCCGTTTCTATCGGTCGTCTGGAACGCTTTGTTGCCGACTGGGAACGTGAAAATGGCAAAGTAACTATGCCGGAAATTGCTGCTAAAACTGGTAAAAAAGTTGCAGTAATCGGTTCTGGTCCTGCTGGACTTACAGTTGCTGCTGACTGTGCTCGTGCCGGTCACGAAGTTACAGTTTTTGAAGCTTTCCACAAAGCCGGTGGTGTTATGATGTACGGTATTCCAGAATTCCGTCTTCCAAAAGCCATCGTTCAGAATGAAATTGAAAACCTTAAAAAAATCGGTGTTAAATTTGAAACAAACTTCCTGGTAGGACGCACAAATACTTTGGATCAGCTCCTTTCCGAAAAAGGATTTGATGCCGCTTTCGTAGGAACAGGTGCAGGTCTTCCAAAATTCCTGAACATTCCTGGCGAAAACCTCATTGGTGTATTCAGTGCCAACGAATATCTTACACGTGCAAACCTTATGAAAGGTTACGATAAAGAACACGCTGATACTCCAATTTACGAAGCTAAAAAGGTAATCGTTTGTGGTGCCGGTAACGTTGCTATGGATGCTGCCCGTATGGCATTGCGCCTTGGTGCAGAAGAAGTAAATGTTGTTTACCGCCGTACACGAAACGAAATGCCAGCCCGTCTTGAAGAAATTGCTCACGCCGAAGAAGAAGGCGTTGTATTCCGCTTCCTGGAAAATCCTGTTGAAGTTCTTGGATACGATAATCCAGAAGATCGTGACACATTCGGAAAAATCCGTGCTGTTAAATGTCTTTCTTACGAACTGGGTGAACCAGATGAATCTGGACGCCGCAGCCCTGTAGCAATTCCTGGCAGTGAACACGAAATCCCTTGTGACGCCATGATTGTTGCTCTTGGAAACGGTTCAAACCCACTTATGGTAAAAACAACACCAGGTCTTGATGCTGACAAACGCGGTCACATCATCGTAAACGAAAAACAGCTTACTTCAAAAGCCGGTGTTTACGCTGGTGGAGACATTGTTCTTGGTGCAGCCACAGTAATTCTGGCCATGGGCGAAGGAAGAAAAGCCGCCGCCGCCATCAACGAACAGTTGAAATAGTATCGCACTTTACAATAGGTGAAAAAAAGCACTTCCCGCGGGAAGTGCTTTTTTGTGTCCCGATGAGCTATACAGTAGGGGTTCGTGCCCCAAGCCATGCCCTGCTGTGTCAGATGCGTGGTTTGGGGTACGGTTCCCGGATGTAAAGTTCATCGCGCTTAAACTGAGTTCTTCCCCCGGGAAGTGCTTTTTTTTCATATATAGTGATGTTATAATTATGATTACGAAAAAGGGTAAAAATGAAGAAATTTGTATCTGTTTTATGTGGCGTACTTTTATTTGCAGTTAGTTTACTTGTGTCTTGTAGTCATAATGTTGGAGGGGGCGGATCATATACTGAATCCACAACTACATTAAAAACAGTCGATGAAAATAAATACAAGTTTTATCAGCCAAAAGATTCTCCGGATACTGTATTTTGGGAAGACTTTGAAGGTTCTTCCATAAATGAAAAAAACAACTGGGATTTTCGAAGTGCAAGTTTAACAACTCTTTCTGACATAAGAAGTGATTTAGCCGGTAAGCAGCCGCAGTTTATCTCCTGGGTAGAATCATTGTTCAATGGCGCAGATTCACAGGTAATCAGAATTGAAGATGAAATCCTTGATACTTCATATATTAAATATGACAATCTTAATATAACCGAAGACTGTTATCTTACTTTCAGATATTTTTATGTGGCTGTACGTGAATCTGTTTTTAGAGTGGTTTTGGATGGAGAGGATGTAGTTTATTCTGTTAAGGGATCAGGTAGTTCAGCAGGATTTACAATTAGAACTGTAAGTGTTGAAATACCTGCAGGAACAACTTCCATTTCTTTTGAAGCCGAAAATACAAATGGATATCAGTTTGATACATGGCCAAATGCAGCTTTTATTGATGATATTACTCTTGTTTATGACAAAATTTCGGAGATTATAGTAACTCCACGGTCAAGCCAGAAAACTTATATTGGATGTCCTGATAAGGAAAAAATCCGGGTACAGGCCTATGCTGTTAGAGCAGACGGAACAATGATTGATAAAGAGGTTAGCTTATCTTCTTCTAAAGGTCCAATCGATAATAAAGGCTATTTTACTCCAAAGATTTCGGGTACTTTTAAAATTTCAGGCACCTGCGATGGCATTACCGGTGAATCTGGGGAAATTACCATTGCCGCTAATAATTCCTGTGAAGGACCATGCACCGTGGGCGGAATAACTTACCGGGGAATCCAAAGTGATAATGGAACTTCGCTTTCAAGTCAGAATAAAACTTATAGTAATTACAATGGACGATTTGATTTTGATTATCCAAGGACAGATAAAGTAACAGCAGATGGTTTTGTCAGAATCAAGGGAAAATTTACGCCATCAACTTTGTCTAATGGAGAACTGGATAGAGTATTAATTACTGTCGAAAGTGGCGGAAAAGAAACCGTTTACATATGTGATAGAGATTTTGATCTCAGGGTGTGGCTGCCTTTTGGACGGGAACATAAAATCACAGTTAATCCTGCAAATATTAACTGTTTTTCTTACACTGAAGATGGAAAAGTTTGTGAAGGAGATACGAGAGGGTGGTTTTATATGAGTGGGGTTACAATCACAGCCACAAATACAAACTCAAATTCTAATATTTTGACTTATCCATCCTGGTATTGTCAGGCCGACAGTTTTGTTGTTCAGAACTTTACCAACGAAGCGCTTTATGGACTTCCACAGAATGCAAGCGCAGAAAGAAAATTCAAGGCAATCCATGATTATATCTGTTTGAATTTTTATTATGATTACGATTCTGTCATACCTAATAATTCACATCGGAAAAAACAGGATGCGGTTTCTGCTATAAAAAATAAAACTGCAGTTTGTGAAGGCTATGCAAATCTTACAGCTGCTATGGCCCGATACGCAGGAATCCCTTCCGGTGTAGTTGTTTCTAATAGACTTAACCACGCATGGAACCGGGTGTGGATAAACGGCACGGAACTTTTCTGTGATACAACCTGGGATGATCCTGATGATGAGCCTTATTCAGATTATATAAGTTATAAATACTTTCTCCTTTCCGATTTTGATGGTGTAAATAAAGATCATGAGGATGCAAACCAGCATATTGATAGCCGACATGCTGCATCAGGTCCTGTTCATACCGAAGAATTGTCTGAACTGCTGAAACAGGGGTATCTTTTCTAATTATTTTAAATTTTTTTCAAAAAAGTGTTGACATCTCCTTTGTATCACTGTATTATACAGATAGTACAACAGTACAGTAATACAGTAGTACAATATAACGTTATAAATACTTTATTAAAGGAGAACGCAATGGCTTGGAACCTTGATTCAGACAGACCAATCTTTACGCAGATTGTGGAAAGAATTCAGCTGGATATCATTTCCGGCATTTACAAACCTGGCGACAAACTGCCGTCGGTAAGAGATTTGGCTGGCGAAGCTGCTGTTAATCCAAATACAATGCAGAAAGCATTTGCAGAACTGGAACGAACAGGACTCGTCTTTTCACAGCGAACAACAGGGCGATATATTACGGAGGACACCAATATGATCGCAGAACTGAGAAACAACATTGCCCAGAGTAAGGTGATTGAACTTATCGGTCACATGCATAAACTGGGCTTTACAAACGAAGAAATTCTTAATTTAATGAAAGCTATCTTAGAAAAAGGAGAGTTATAATAATGGCATCACTTGTAACATTTTCAAACATTACAAAAAAATACGGTTCTAAAGTTGCTGTAGAAGACATCAACCTTGAAATTGAAGGAGGCCACATCATCGGGCTTCTGGGACCAAACGGAAGCGGAAAAACAACCCTTATTAAAATGTTGAACGGACTTCTTCAGCCATCAAGCGGAGAAATTATTGTAGAAGGAAATAAAGTTGGACCTGAAAGCAAACAGGTTATTTCTTATCTTCCTGATCAGACTTACCTGAATATGAACCAGCGGGTTTCTGAAGTAATCGACTTCTTCAGTGATTTCTATGCTGATTTCGATTCAAGCCGTGCTTACGATATGCTGGCAAAACTTAAAATCAACCCAAGTGACAAACTTAAAACAATGTCAAAGGGAACTAAAGAAAAAGTTCAGCTGATTCTGGTTATGAGCCGCCGTGCTGATCTTTACGTTCTTGATGAACCTATTGCCGGTGTTGACCCTGCAGCCCGTGATTATATTTTGAATGTAATTCTGTCAAATTATGATCCTGAAGCTACAATCCTTATTTCAACACACCTTATTTCAGATATTGAAAACATTTTGGATCAGATTCTTTTCCTCCGGGATGGAAAAATTGTAATGAACTCATCAGTAGATGACATTCGTACTAAAGAAGGAAAATCTGTAGACGCACTTTTTAGAGAGGTATTTTCATGTTAGGAAAAATTATTAAAAACGAATTCAAGTCAACATATAAAGTAATGCTTTTAATTCAGGGCATTCTTTTGCTTCTTTCAGTGATGGGCGGTTTTTCCGTTCGCTCACTGGCCCTTACAAACGAAAAAGTAAGTGTTCCTGCTATTCTTGGAACAGTGGTATACTTCCTTTCTTTTGTAGCCGTATTTGTTATTGTGATTGTTTACATCGGACAGAGATTCTATAAGACTATGTTCAGCACACAGGGATATCTTACACACACACTTCCTGTAAAAGAAAGCTCAATCTTCAATGGCAAACTTCTGGTTTCATACATCTGGATTTTTGCAATGTATGTAATGGTTTTTGTATCATTGTTCCTTATGGGATCTATTGCCTCGAACGGTGAACTCTTTAAGATTATTGTAACAGATGCCTGGGCTAAGTTTGTTGATGATTTCTATACTGAGTTTGGTTTCAATGTAAGCATCTTCTTGTGGGAAGTATTCGTTGCTACACTGCTTGGTATCCTGTATCTGATTATGTGGATTTTCACAAGCCTTTCTGTAGGTCAGCTTTCCGACAAACACCGTATTGCTGCATCAGTATTCACTGGTATTGGAATCTACATTGTTGAAGAAATCTTCGGCGTATTGCTTATTGTAAACACTGCAAAGAAAGGCGCTGCAATTATTGACAGCTCATTGGCAGCTTCAAAATTCGTAAATAGTTCAATGTGGACTGCAATGGGTTACATGGTAATTATGATTGCTGTAATGTACCTTGGCTGTATGCTCATCAACAAAAAGAAATTGAATCTTGAGTAGATTATAACTAATGATAAGAAACAGCCCCAGGTATAGTTGGCCTTAGTATTGGCCTTTCTCTGGGTAAAAAAAAAGGTGCACTTCATGAAGTGCACCTTTTTTTTATTAGTTGTCATTCTGAACTTGTTTCAGAATCTAAATCAGCCCAGTTCTTTGAACTGTTCTTCTTTGGCGTAAACGTTCAGGGCGTCAAGCATGTCGTCCATGTCGCCGGCCATGAAACCTGGAAGGTTGTGCTGGCTGAAGTTGATGCGGTGATCGGTTACGCGGTCCTGTGGGTAGTTGTAAGTGCGGATTTTTTCGGAACGGGCTCCTGAACCAACCATTCCCTGGCGGGCAGCAGCACGTTCGGCCTGTTTTTTGCTTTCTTCAAGATCGAAAAGGCGGGCTCGAAGAACACGGAAAGCTTTTTCCTTGTTTTTAATCTGGCTCTTTTCATCCTGCTGAATAACAACAAGACCTGTTGGAATATGGGTAAGACGAACGGCAGAGTCTGTTGTGTTAACACACTGTCCGCCTGGTCCACCGGCACGCATTACGTCAACGCGAACGTCGCCCGGTTTAATTTCGATTTCAGTTTCTTCGGCTTCAGGAAGAACGGCTACTGTGGCAGTAGAAGTCTGGAGACGACCTTGGCTTTCTGTGGCAGGTACTCGCTGTACGCGGTGAACACCACTTTCCCAGCGGATGCTACCGTAAACAAATTTACCGGAAATAGAAGTAACGATTTTGTTGAAACCGCCAACTTCAGTTTCCTGCTGTTCCATAACTTCAGTTTTCCATCCTTTGCGTTCGGCAAGGTGACAGTACATTTCCCAAAGGTCCCGTACAAAAAGGCTGGCTTCATCACCACCGGCGGCAGAACGGATTTCAAGGATAATGTTCTTTTCATCAAGAGGATCAGGTGGAATAAGTTTCAGTTTAATCTGATCTTCCAGCTGAGGCTGTTTTTCTTCCAGTTCACGAAGTTCTTCACGAGCCATTTCCTTCATGTCCTGATCATCTTCCATGGTGATCATTTCTGTGGCATCTTTAATTCCCTGAAGAACTTTTTTGTATTCCTCGTAAAGGGCACAAACATCTGTCATGTGTCCGTGTTCCCGCATAACGTCCTTGTATTTTTTCTGATCTTTTACAAGGTTTGGATCCAGAACCTGTTCATTCAATTCTTTCAGGCGCTGTTCGCA
This sequence comes from Treponema sp., assembly GCA_024402505.1. GTDB lineage: Bacteria > Spirochaetota > Spirochaetia > Treponematales > Treponemataceae > Treponema_D. The sequence continues at coordinate 51,592 of JAKSTP010000008.1, read as the reverse complement.
TTCGTCGAGTTTTTTAATCAAATCCATAAAGGCAATTATATAGAAGATTTCATAAAGTTTCAATTTTGATAAATGGATCGTCTGTATCCCGCAATTTTTTTTCTTCATTTTTTGCTTGTTAAACGTTATACTGTATAGTATGGCAATTTCTTTAAACAATCCTTTTGTAATTGTTTTCTTTGCAGGAACCCTTTTTACTTTTTTCATGAATCATTTCCTGGAGTTTATTGATTACAAGAGCCGTCAGAAGAATGGTGGCCGCCTTCCTGAAATCCTGAAAAAATATCCTTTGGCTGCCGGAACTTTCGATGAAGAAAAATTAAAAAAAATCTCAGCTTACGAAGATGATAAGTACAAATTCTGGGTGTTTAAATCGCCTCTCTTCCTGTTGATGAATCTGCTTCTTGTGTTCTCAGGCTTTTATCCATGGCTTTTAGGAAAAATTGTAAGCTTTACAGGAATCCCATCCACATTTGGACCGGCCTTTTTATGCTTCTTTCTTTTTTTGCTGCTGGGATCCATTCCTGAAGAAATTATTTCCATCCCTTTTGCACTTTTTAAGGAATTTGTAATCGAAAAGAAGCACGGTTTTTCAAAAATGACAGCCAAACTGTGGATTCAGGATTATGTGAAGGAGAGCGTGGTGTCTGTTGTTCTTGCAGCTCTTCTTACAGTTGCTGCAGCTTTTGCCTTTACTTTTTTCAGAACCACCTGGGCTTTTATTCTGGCAGCCTTACTTGTAGCTTTTACTTTTATAATGCAGATTGTCTACCCGAAATTCATTGCTCCGCTTTTCAATAAGTTTTCGCCTCTTGAAGATGGTGAGCTTAAGGACCGCATAACAGCCCTTCTTTCAAAAACCGGTTTTGTTTCTGACGGACTTTTTGTTATGGATGCATCAAAACGAAGCGGCCATTCAAATGCTTATTTTTCTGGCTTTGGAAAGCACAAGCGCATCGTTCTTTATGACACACTCATTAATCAATTGACAGTTGGAGAACTAGAATCGGTGCTTGGTCATGAACTTGGACATTTTAAGCTTAAGCACATCCTTAAGCGTCTGCTCATATCCATTCCAATGGAAGTGCTGGTCTTGTATTTTGTTTATTGGGTCGCCCAGTTTGCCCCCTTGTACACCAGTTTTGGATTTGACTTCGGCATTGAAAATATCCCTTACTTTCAATTCATTGGACTTTTTGTGGTAAGCCTTATTTGGGGCTCGGTTAGTGAAATCTTTACTCCTTTTGGAAATATAAAATCCCGACGAGACGAAAGGGCAGCCGACCGATTTGCCGTTGTAACCTGCGAAAATAAGGAAAACCTGATCAACGCACTGATCAAATTGAACAGCGAAAATCTTTCGGAACTTATTCCTCCAAAAATCTACTCATTCTGGAATTATTCTCATCCTACTTTAATAGAACGAATCTCTTCAATCGAAAAAGTTGAGGTAAAAAATGATAAATCTTAAAGAACTGGCCGACATTTGCGGAGTTTCCATTGCCACCATTTCCAATACTTTGAACGGAAAAAGCAATGTTAGTGATGCTACAAGAAAACGCATTATGGAAAAAATCAGGGAGACTGGATATCAGCCTAACTCCATGGCACGAAAACTTCGCTCTGCAAATACCAGAACTGTTGCCATCATTGTTGAAGATATTACCGCTTTTGGAACCCCTGAAATCATCAACGGTATTATGATCTACCTTGAATCAAAAAAATACGACACAGTCCTTTTGAATATGCGGCTTTACAATCATCCCGATTTGAACTGGCATAGCGATAAGGTTGCCTTTAAGGCCATTGTTGATAAAACTGTTTCTGAAGCTCTTGCCATGCGCATTGAGGGAATTATTTATGTTGCCGTTCACACCCGAGAACTGGAATGTTTTGATAACACACTTCCTGTTCCATTGGTAATTGCCTATTCTTATCCAAAAGACAACAATTTTCCTCACGTTATTATTGAAGATGAAAAAAGTGCCCGGGAACTTGGGGGATATATCGTAAAAAAAGGCGGCAAAAAGGTTGCAGTGATTGCCGGCCGTGAAGAAAATTACCACACGGCAGGTCGACTTAAAGGACTTATGGATGTTCTTGCAGAAAACGGCATTACTGTTGATAAAGATCTTGTTGAATATACCACCTGGATGCGGGAAGACGGTTATGCTGCCTGCGAAAAACTCATGGCTACCGGCAAAAAAATCGACACTTTCTGCTGTCAGAACGATCTTCTTGCCGGCGGTGTATACGACTGGTGCTATGAACACGGCCTTGAAGTGGGAAAAGACATTCTTGTAACAGGATTCGATAACCGTGAATTTACAAAATATCTTCGTCCGCCACTTACCACAGTGGAACTTCCTCATTACGACATGGCCTGGTGGTCGGGAAAACTTATTGTTGATCAGATAGAAAAGAACCCTGTTGAAATACGAACCTATGCAATCCAGGGAAAACTTATAGAAAGATAAGAAGGTAAGTGATTATGGAATTGATTAAAGAATACAAAGAATTTTTGGATAACGGAAAAACTGAACGTGAATGTGTAAAAAGCATTGTTGCCATGGCCGAAAAAGCCGGATTTAAGGACCTTGCTTCCTGCAAAAAACTTTCCGCCGGTGACAAGGTTTACATTACCAAAATGAACAAGGCAATTGCTCTTTTTGTTATGGGAAGTGAAAGTCTGGACAAGGGAATGAATATTCTTGGTGCCCATATTGATTCACCTCGCCTTGATGCAAAACAGAATCCTCTTTACGAAAAAGAAGGCATTACATATTTGAACACCCACTATTATGGCGGAATTAAAAAATACCAGTGGCTTACAATTCCTCTGGCTCTTCACGGCGTTGTGTGTAAAAAAGATGGAACTGTGGTAAATGTGGTTATTGGGGAAGATGCTGAGGATCCTGTTTTCTGCATTACCGACATTCTTCCTCATCTGGCACAGGATCAGATGAAAGACAAGGCCAGTGATTTTATTAAAGGTGAAGATCTTGATCTGATTTTCGGAAGTGTTCCATCTCCCAAAAACGCTGCAAAAGATGAAAAGGCCGACAAAAAAGAAAAAGACAAGAGCAAAAAGATTGTACTTAATCTGCTGAAGGAAAAGTACGGCATTGAAGAAGAAGATTTTATGAGCGCAGAACTGGAAGTGGTGCCTGCTGGAAAAGCCCGAGACCTTGGTCTTGACCGCTCAATGATCCTTGCCTATGGACAGGATGACCGTTCCTGTGCCTTTGCCAGTGTAAAAGCTCTCCTCGATTTTGAAGGAAAAACCGCCCGGACACTTTGCTGTCTTTGTGTCGATAAAGAAGAAATAGGAAGTGTAGGGGCAACTGGTATGGCAAGCCAGCTTTTTGAAAATATGGTTGCCGAACTTGTAGAAAAATCTTCAGCAGCTTACAGCGAGATTCTTTTGCGACGCTGTCTTGCTTCCTGCAACATGCTTTCAAGCGATGTAAACGCCGCTTACGATCCAATTAATCCGGGACTTTACGACAAGGACAATTCATCGGTTTTAGGTGGAGGACTTGTTTTCAATAAATACACTGGTTCCCGGGGAAAATCTGGTGCCAGCGATGCAAATCCTGAGTTTATTGCAAAACTGCGAAAAGTTATGGATGATGCAAATGTTTCTTATCAGATGGCAGAACTTGGCAAGGTTGATCAGGGTGGTGGCGGAACAATTGCCTATCACGCTGCAAAATATGGCATGAACGTTATTGATGCCGGAGTTGCCGTTTTAAGCATGCACGCACCTTGGGAAGTTGTAAGTGCCTACGATATGGAACAGGCTTACAACGGATATAAAGCATTTCTTGAAATTAAATAGGAGAAGAAAAAATGGGAGAAGCTAATAAAAGTGCAGGAAAGGCTGCAAAAGAAGGAATTACTTTTGGTTGCGCACTGGCAATGGTAATCAGTTTTACAACCTGGAAATCTGTAGGCTGGGCAATTTTTCACGGTATTTGCAGCTGGGGATATGTAATTTATTACATCATCAGATATTAATCTTTCTAAAATATAAAAAACTATAAATAAATTTTCTCCAATGATTTGCCAATATTTGGTGTTAGTGGTATACTAGTATGTTAGTTAGATACAGGAGCAAAACTCATGAAACTTACACTTGATGGAATCAAAAATACTGCTGATTGGAACGCAAAAGGCTATAAACTGCCGGAATTCGACGTTGAAAAAGTAACTGCTGCAACAAAAGAAAGTCCTTTCTGGATTCACTTTGGTGCCGGCAATATTTTCCGTGCATTTCAGGCCAATGTTGTTCAGAATATGCTGAATAAAGGTGATCTTGACCGGGGCCTTGTTGTTGCTGAAGGGTATGATTACGAAATTATTCAGAAAATGTACACACCTCATAATAATGTAGGTGCTGTTGTTACCCTTAAATCAGACGGTTCTGTTGATAAAACTGTAGTAGCAAGTATTTGTGAAGCTCTTTGTGCCGACAGTTCATCTTCCGATTTTGACCGCCTTTCTGAAATCTTTGTAAATCCAAGTCTTCAGATGGTAACTTTTACAATCACCGAAAAAGGTTATCTTCTTGCCAATGCTAAAGGTGAAACAATGCCTGCCGTTGAAGCAGACTTTGCAGCCGGTCCTGCTAAACCAGAAAGTTATATGGGAAAAGTTGTGGCACTTTTGTACCGCCGCTTTGAAAAAGGTGAACTTCCTCTGGCAATGGTAAGTATGGACAACTGTTCCCACAATGGAGACAAACTTTACGCTGCAGTTCACACATTTGCCAAAGAATGGGAAGCTCGCGGAGTTTGTAAAAAGGGCTTCCTTGCTTATGTAGAAAACGATGCAAAAGTAAGTTTCCCTTGGACAATGATCGATAAAATCACTCCACGTCCTGACGCAAACATCCAGGAAATCCTTTTGAAAGACGGAATTGAAGGCTTGGATCCTGTAATCACTACAAAAAATACTTACGTTGCTCCTTTTGTAAATGCGGAAGAATGTGAATATCTTGTAATTGAAGATAAATTCCCTAACGGACGTCCTCAGCTTGAAAAAGGCGGACTTATTTTTACAGACCGTGCCACTGTAGACAAAGTAGAAAAAATGAAGGTTTGTACCTGTCTGAATCCTTTGCACACAGCACTTGCCGTAAACGGTTGTCTTTTGGGATACACACTTATCAGCAAGGAAATGGCCGACCCAGATCTTCTTAAAATGGTAGAAATTATCGGATACAAAGAAGGACTTCCTGTTGTAGTTGATCCAAAAATCCTTTCACCAAAAACTTTCATTGATGAAGTTGTAAAAATCCGTATTCCAAACCCATTTATGCCTGACACTCCACAGCGAATTGCCTGCGATACTTCACAGAAACTGTCTATCCGTTTTGGTGAAACAATCAAGGCTTACCAGGCACGTGCCGATTTGAACGTGGCAGACCTTAAACTGATTCCTTACGTTTTTGCTTCATGGCTCCGTTATCTTATGGCTATTGATGATGAAGGAAAACCTTTTGATTTGAGCCCGGACCCTCTTTTGAACGACGTTTGCCGTTATGTAAAAGATGTAAAACTTGGACAGACATTTGATGTTCACAAAGTTTGTGGAGAAATCCTTAAGCGAAAAGAAATCTTTGGTGTTGATTTGTATGAAGCAGGACTTGCAGAGGCTGTTGAAAAATGGTTTGTAAAACTTACAGCAGCCCCAGGTGCAGTACGCTCCACACTTCACGAAGCCGTAAATTCTTAAGAAGGCCTTTATATGAAACCATTTTTGGACGAAAACTTTATTCTAAAAACTGAAACAGCCCAAACACTGTTCCATAAATATGCAAAGGATATGCCGATTTTTGACTTCCACAATCATCTTTCGGCAAAAGAAATTTACGAGGACAAAAGCCTTGGAAATATTGCCAACGCCTGGCTTGATGGTGATCACTACAAATGGCGCCAGATGCGCTCCTACGGCATCCCCGAAAACCTTGTAACAGGCAAATCGGATGATTATAAGCGCTTCCTTGCCTACGTTTACACTATTCAGGGGGCTGTTGGAAATCCTCTTTATCACTGGACTCACCTGGAACTGCAGCGATATTTTGGCATTACAGAACCACTTACTCCCGAAAATGCAAAAGAGACTTGGGACAAATGCAACGAGAAACTTGCCAGTGCCCAATATTCGGTTCGAAATCTTCTCCGCATGCAGAATGTAAAAGTTTTGTGTACAACCGACGATCCTGTCGACAGCCTTGAATGGCACAAAAAGATTGCAGAAGATAATTTTGAAATCAAAGTGCTGCCATCTTTCCGCCCGGACGGAGCAATGGGGATTGATAAAGCTGCCTTTGCTGATTATATTCTTAAGCTTTCTGCCGTAAGCGGTGTAAATATCGAAACCTTTGCCGATCTTATTATGGCTTTGGAAAAACGTGCAGATTATTTCAAATCTCTGGGAAGCGTTGTAAGCGACATGAGCCTTGAAAAAGATTTCTTTGTGCCTGCCACTTACGAAGAAGCTGACAAAATTTTCCAGAAGGCTCTCCGTGGAAAAACGCTTTCATCAGAAGAAGTGATTGTTTACCAGAGTTATCTTTTAATTCAGCTTGGTGTAATTTATAAAGAACGGGATTTTGTAATGCAGCTCCACGTGGGCGCCATCCGCGACAATAATAAATCACTTTTGGAAAAAGCCGGCATAAATGTTGGAAACGACTCTCTTGCCGATTTCAACTATATTGCTCAGGTGGGTGGACTTTTGGACGCTATCAACACATTGAGCGGCCTTCCAAAAACTGTTCTTTACAATCTGAACCCAAAAGATAATGAAGCTCTTGCTACAATGTGCGGAAACTTCTGGGAAAATGATGACGCTGACCTTACTTTGGAACAGCTTGCCCAGGGAAAACCAGCCCGAGTTCAGTTTGGACCTGCATGGTGGTTCTGCGATCACAAAGACGGCATTGAAGAGCAGCTTCGGGTTTACTCACGGACAAACCTTTTGAGTGGATTCATTGGCATGCTTACCGACAGCCGAAGTTTCCTTTCCTTCCCGCGCCACGAATATTTCCGCCGCATTCTCTGCAATTTCATTGGTGAAAAAGTTGAAAACGGAGAATTCCCTTGGAATGAAAAGGTTTTAGGTAAAATGGTACAGGATATCTGCTGGAATAATGCAGAAAAATTCTTTTGTTAATTATTTGGAGATAAAATATGAGTGTTTTTGAAGAAATTGAAAAAATCCGGATTGTACCGGTTGTAGTTTTAAATGATGCAGAAAAAGCTGTTCCACTGGCAGAAGCTCTTTGCAAAGGTGGACTTCCATGTGCAGAAGTTACTTTTCGAACTGATGCCGCAGAAGAATCAATCAGAAGAATTGCAAAAAGCTGTCCAGACATGCTGGTAGGAGCCGGAACAGTGCTTTCTCCAGAACAGGCCGACCGTGCCATGGGTGCTGGAGCAAAGTTCATTGTAAGTCCTGGATTGAATCCAAAGGTTGTAGAGCACTGTCTTAAAAATAACTATCCTGTTTGTCCTGGAATTATGACACCAACAGAAATTGAAATGGCTTTGGGATTTGGCCTTGACCGTGTAAAATTCTTCCCTGCAGAACAGGCTGGCGGTCTTAAAATGATCAAAGCTCTGGCCGGCCCATATACAAAACTTAAGTTCATGCCAACTGGCGGATTGAATGCCCAGAACATAGTAGACTACCTTGCCTACGAAAAAATCTTTGCCTGTGGTGGCAGCTGGATGTGCGCCGGAAAGTTGATTAATGAAGACAAGTTTGATGAAATTGAAAAACTGACAGCGGAAGCAGGTAAGTTGATTAAAAATGAAAAATGAAAAATGAAAAATTTTTAATTGTTAATTTTTAATTGTTAATTTTTAATTGTTAATTTTTTTGGAGGATTTTTATATGAAAGTTGTTACATTTGGGGAATTGATGTTGCGGTTGGAACCTGCGGGATATTACCGTTTTGTGCAGGTTGATACTATGACTTCTACATTTGGTGGTGGAGAAGCTAACGTTGCAGTAAGCCTTGCAAACTATGGACTGGACGCTTACTATGTTACAAAACTTCCAAAACATGAAATTGGGCAGAGTGCTGTAAACTCACTTCGCCGTTATGGTGTTCACACAGAATACATTGTTCGTGGTGGCGACCGTGTTGGTATTTACTACAACGAACGTGGTGCTTCACAGCGGGGATCAAAATGTATTTACGACCGTGCAGGTTCTTCTATCCAGACTGCAGATCCAAGTGACTTCAACTGGACTGAAATCATGAAAGATGCAAAATGGTTCCACATTACAGGAATTACACCGGCTCTTGGTCCAAACATGGTACAGGCCTGTATCGAAGGTGCAAAAGCCGCTAAAGCCGCCGGTGCTGTTGTAAGCTGTGACCTGAACTATCGCGGAAAACTCTGGACAAAAGATCAGGCCCGGGAAGCAATGACAGAAATCTGTAAATATGTTGATGTTTGTATTTCTAACGAAGATGACGCCAACGATGTATTTGGAATCAAAGCAGAAAACACAGATACAACAAAAGGTGAACTTTCTACAGAAGGATATAAATCAGTTGCAAAACAGCTTAAAGATAAGTTTGGTTTCCAGAAAGTTGCAATCACTCTCCGTTCTTCTATCAACGCTAACCGCAACGACTGGCAGGCTCTTTTGTACGATGGAACAGACTTCTGCTTCTCGAAAAAATACGAAATGTACATTGTAGACCGCGTAGGTGGTGGTGACAGTTTTGGCGGTGGTTTGATTTACGCACTCTTGAACGGAAAATCAACTCAGGAAGCCGTAGAGTTTGCCGTAGCTGCCAGCTGCCTTAAACACTCTATCGAAGGCGACTACAACATGGTAAGTGTTGATGAAGTTGAAAAACTTGCCGCCGGAAACGGAAGCGGACGAATCCAGCGATAAATCCAGCGATAGAATTAATCTCAAGCATTTTATGAAGGGCCTGTCACTAGAAAGACAGGCCCTTTTTGTGCTAGAATGAAATTACTATGACAAGTATCATAAACACCATACTTCAGTTCCTCGGTGCTTTAGGCTTTTTGCTCTATGGCATGAAACTGATGAGTGATGGTATCCAGAAAAGTGCAGGTGAAAAACTTCAGCGCACTCTGGCTACTCTTGCAGGTAACCGCTTTGTAGGGCTTCTTACAGGTCTTTTTATTACCATGATTATTCAGTCTTCCGGGGCTACTACAGTTATGGTTGTTACCTTTGTTAATGCAGAGCTTCTTACGCTCACCCAGTCAGTAGGTGTTATTTTTGGTGCCAACATCGGTACTACAATTACTGCTTGGATCGTTTCTATCTTCGGATTCAACTTTAAGATTTCAGCCTTTGCCATTCCTATCTTCGGTATTGCTTACTTCATGATGAAAGTAAAAAAAGGGAAGTATGCAAACATTTGTGAATCTTTCATGGGATTCGGATTGCTGTTCATCGGTTTGGACTGGCTAAAAGATTGTTTCAGTTTTGATGCATCACAGCTTACCTGGCTTTCAAATGTTCAGGGGCTGGGCATTGTATCAATTCTCATAGCTTTCCTTATTGGTACACTGGTTACAGCGCTGCTACATTCTTCTTCCGCTTTCAGTGCCATTGTAATCACCATGGCTTACAACGGGACAATTTCCTGGGAATTTGCAGCTGCTCTTACACTGGGAAGCAACATCGGTTCAACAATTGACGCCGTTCTTGCTGCAATGGGAACAAGCCAGGATGCTAAGCGATCGGCCTTTATTCACGTATTATTCAACGTTGTTGGTACACTTCTTGCAATCATCTTCTTTGAACCATTCCTCAGACTGGTTACCTTCTGTACACCGGGTGGAGAATCATCAAATATTGCCATCCGAATTTCAATGCTCCATACAATCTTCAAAGCCCTGTCTACTTTGATAATGATTCCTTTTGTAGATCAGATTGTAAAATTGAGTCAGCTTGTTATCAAAGAAAAAAGTGCAGAAAAATCAGGGGCTTACCGACTGGAGTTCCACGAAACAACAGGAAAGGAAAGTCTTACATCTTTTGTTATCAGCGCCGAAAAAGCCATCAGCGATATGACCGACGTGGTAACAACTATGTTCGACCGCATTCAGATTGGATTTTCTAAACGAGACAAGAGCTTTGTTGAAGAACAGCTGCCTTTGCTTACACAGGAAGAAGATTACGTTGATCAGATGCACGAACAGATTACCCGCTATCTTATTAAGTGTGAACACCTTCCTATGGCTCAGAAACAGCTGAACAACCTTACACTTATGCTCCAGATTGTTGATGACCTGGAAAATATGAGTGACAACTGTTACACCACAGGTATGCTCATTGAACGCTCTGTTACAAAGAAAATGAAATTCCAGCAGGATGATATGGAACAGATGATACCTTACGTTGAGCTGGCCCGTCAGTTCCTGCAGTTTATCCACATCAACATCAATAAGCATTTGAATGACGATAAACTTGCCATGGCCCGTGAACTTGAAGAGTCTATTGACCTGTGGCGCAAAAACCTTAAGAAAGTTGCCCGTAAGCGACTTGAAAGCGGTGCCGACGTTAAAGCCGAACTTCTGTTCATTGACCTTACACGTCAGATTGAAAAAATCGGCGACAACTGTTTCAGCATTTCCGAACTTTTGGCACAAACGGAATAGTTAATAATGAATAATGAATAATGAATAATTGATGCTGCGCGGGGGAATTATAAATTAACAAATAAAAATTAAAAATTAAAAATTTTGGGATTTGAAAAAAAATGAACATTGAAATCAGCATATCTGACTTTTCAATGTTCATTTATAATTTTAAACTGTTAATTTTTCATTTCAGTTTTAATTAAAAGCTCCGCTTTTAATTAAAACTGACCGATGTAGTACTTTTTCTTACCGCGGCGGATAATTACGATTTCTCCACCAATGGCACAGTCTTTTCCGATTACTTTGTTTTCGTCAGTTTCTACCACACCGTTTACTGTAATGGCATTGTTGCCAAGGAATTCACGGGCTTCACGTCGGCTTGATGCAATCTTGTTGTTTACAAGCACATCGATAAGTGGAAGAGCTTCTTTAAGTTCAAAACTTGGTACAGATTTCATACCTGTTTTAATATCGGCAACTGAAAGACCGCTGAAGTCTCCCTGGAAGAGTTTTACAGAAACGTTTACAGCATTGTCGGCTTCGTCTTTTCCGTGAAGGTCTTTTACAACTTCCCAGGCTAGTGTTTTCTGTGCAATGCGTGTTTCAGGGTGTTCTGTCTGTTCGGCCATAATCTTTTCAATTTCGTCTTTAGAAAGGAATGTGAATACTTTAAGGTATTCTTCAACTTTTCCGTCATCTGTGTTGATAAGGTACTGGTAGATTTCGTAAGGACTTGTCTTGTCTTTGTCCAGCCAGAGAGCGTTTCCTTCAGATTTACCGAATTTCTTTCCTGTTGAGTCAAGAATCAAAGGCATTGTGAAAGCGTAGGCTGTTTTGTCCAGCTTTTTGCGGATAAGATCAACACCGGTTGTAATGTTTCCCCACTGGTCTGAACCTGCAACCTGCATAATACAGTTCTTTGCTTCAAAAAGATGAAGGAAGTCGTAGCCCTGCAAAAGCATGTAAGAGAATTCTGCAAATGTGATTCCTGTTTCAAGGCGGCGGCGGATAATGTCTTTATCAAGCATGTAGTTTACGTTGATGTATTTACCGATGTCCCGGAGGAAATTCAGGAATTCGTAACCTTTCATCCAGTCGTAGTTATCTACAAGTTCGGCTGTTGGAACCAGGCGTGAAATCTGTGCACGAATACCGTTGATATTTGCCATTACTTTTTCTTCAGAAATGATTTCACGTTCTGCAGTTGGACGAGGATCTCCAATGCGGCCTGTAGCTCCACCACAAAGAAGAATTGGGTGATGTCCTGCATTTGCAAGACGTTTTGCCATACACAAAGATGAATAATGACCTAAGTGAAGTGAATCTGCTGTAGGGTCTGTTCCCCAATAGAAAGAGAAAGCTGTACCATCAAGTGTTTTCTGTAAGTCGGCCTCTTCTCCCGCAATGTCTTTAATAAGACCGCGCCATTTCAAATCTTCAAATAGTGTCATAATCAACTCCTATATGTAATAAAATAAAACCAGTTTAAAAAAATAAAGAGCAGCCGGGCTGCTCGATAAAGAAAAAATCGTTTCCCGGCCTAGCCAGTCGCTTATTTCTGACGGAAGATAATGCGACCTTTGTTCAAATCATAAGGTGAAAGTTCAACTTTTACGCTGTCACCAGGAACGATACGGATATAATGTTTGCGCATTTTTCCTGAAAGGTGAGCCAGAATAATGTGACCATTCTGCAGTTCAACTCTGAAAGTTGTGTTTGGAAGGGCTTCTTTTACAACACCTTCAACTTCAATAGCCTGTTCTTTAGCCATTTGTGCTCCTAGAATTTTCCCGATTTTAATACGATTTTTGTTGTTTTTTCGGGCTTTTGCTCTTATATTAGTATATACAAAACTAAATATATTAGCAACTGACCCAGGTCTGCCTTGCTCACCAGATCAGAAAATGTAACAAAAAGTGGTCAAATTTTGCAAAAATGGATGGGGAAAAATGGATGAGAAATTTTTAGAAAAGATGAAACAGACGCTTCTGGAGCAGAAAAAAGCACTGCTTGAATCACTTGCTTCCCAGAATGATGATATGAAGGACCTTGTTAAAACTGTAGAAAGTGGAGATGAAGTTGATGTTGCTTCCGATGCCATTGACCGAACACTTCTTACATCACTTGGTTCACAGGATGCCAAACGCCTCCAGATGATTGACAACGCCCTTGAACGCATCTACACCGGTAAATACGGCAAATGTGTTGTGTGCGGCAAGGAAATCCCTGTAGAACGCCTTGAAGCCCTGCCATACAGCCTTATGTGCGTAGGTTGTGCCAGCGCCCAGGAAAGACGATTCCGATAGAGTTTAAGGAAAGAACAGGTGCTCTCTTATGGGGCACCTTTTTATATTTTATTTCCGTATATGCGGAGTCGGGGTTCGTGTCAGATGTGCGCTGAGAGTAGGACAACAAGGCCCTTCGGGGAGGCCAGCAGAATGTCCGTTAAGCTCTCAATAGCACTACTGACACGGTTCCCGACGAGAGCATATACGCGCGTAAAAGAAAATGGCGCCCCATAAGAGAGCGCCGTTTTTTTTAGCAAGGATATGTAAGTTCTGTGTAGCCTGCCTTTAAAGCGGCCTCTATGCCCCTTTCGTAGGCTCCGTCAACGCCCTGAGCTGTATGAGCATCGCTACTGATGCACACAGGAACATTTCTTTCTTTCAGCATGGAAAGGAAGGTGGCAGAAGGATAAACATCGTTCATGGCACCACGTACTATGGCACCGGTGTTTATTTCGGCTATTACTCCGGCTTTTGCAATGGCATCGGCAGTAAGTTCCAGTTCTTTTTTATACCATTCTTCGTTTTCATCAAAAAGTGAAAGTTCGCCGTTTCGCTTTCTTACAAGGTCAGGGTGGGCTAGAATATCAAAGTCGCAGGTTTCAAGCATTTTGCGTTGGGTTTCAAAATAGGCTTTTACCATTTTGCGACCGTCTCCATCAAAAGCAAAGTCTATGCCACGTTTTACCATATCAGTTTTGTGGTCTACAGATGCCAGTCCTTTTTCGCTTGAAACATAATGAACAGAGCCTATAAGAAAATCAGGTTTCCATTTTGAGTAATAAGTTTTTACAGGAGCCGCTGCAGGTGGAAGCCAGTCTGCCTCAAAGCCCATGTAGATTTTCATACGGCCCTTGTATTCTTCTTTTAAACGATCAATCTCATTTTTATATGATTCAAAATCTTTTAGCTGAATGTGCCAGGTTCCGGAAAATGGAAAAATGGCGTGAGATGAAAATCCTAAATGAGTAATTCCCTTTTCATAGGCAGCCTTGGCCATTTCGGAAAGTGTGTTTTTCCCGTCACAAAAACTGGAATGAGTGTGAAAATTGGCCTTAAGTGAGGCAAGAGAATCTTTTTTAAGGGGAATAATCATTTTGACAGTCCTTAGATTGTTCTGTGCAAAAGAGCCATGGACTTTTCAAGAAGCACCTGAGGTTTTTGTGGTTTTACAAGGAAAGCCTGTGCTCCCATACTAAGAACCTGAACAACCAGATCCCGCTGTGTACTTGCAGAATATACGATTATGGCAGTTTCGCCGTCGCCTTTCATCTTAATGGTTTTAAGGATTTCCATACCAGTGTTGTCAGGCATAAGAACATCCAGGAGAACAAGATCATATTTTCCGGCTTCAAAATTTTTAAGGAATAGAATGCCTGAGTTGAAAATGTCGGTAGTGGCGCCAACTGATTCGTAGGTTTTCTGAGAAAGTTCGGCAGTCTTTGAGTAAGGATCGATGATTGCAACCCGGAAAACAGCGCCCATATTGCTTCCGTCTGGAGCAGAGCCGTTGTCGGAATAGAAGCGTGTTTCAATGGAAGAATTGTCATCTTCCTGACTAGCCGACTGTGTAAGGATATTGTCGGTAATAAGATCTGAAACGCTGGAAGTTACGCTTGAATCAACTAAAGAAGTGAGGATTCGTGTAAGGTTGTTGGTAACTTCGATTTCAGAATATGCTTTATGTCCATCGATAAGTTCTTTTACAAAAGGACTCAGGGAAAGCACCTTAATGTTTTTTGGATGCAGTTTTGGAGTGGCAAGGACGTTATCAATAAGATATTCCAGGTTTAATCCGTCAATAAATGAAAGGTCCAGGTTGGTCATCATAATGATAACCTTTGGAATGTCGATGCCCGATCTTTCTACCATTTCGGCCAGCTTGAACTTCATAAGGGCCAGCTTTTCGCGGTTGAGACCCTGGGCAATTTCAATAAAAATAACGTTTCCGTTGCGGTGAATATCAAGAACACAAGGTGTAATATCCATGTAGATTGGCAGACGGAGAATCTGTCCAATGGATTCAAAAAGAACGTCGAATTTAATAGGTTTTGTAAAATATTTAACTACACCGTATCGTGCAAGATATGAAATCTGAGAGCGGTCAATAAGTGGACCAGAAATAATGATAGGAATGGAAGCTGTATTTGGATCTTCAATCTTCTTGCGCAGAAAATCTGTTTCCATTTCGGCAGTTTTTCTATCAATAATAATGAGAGAAGGAAGAGATGTAATCATCTTTGTGAAAGCGTCACGCTGCTCGGTGGCGGTGATAATGTTTACCTTGTCGGAAGACAGCTTATCCTTAATAAAGTCACGGAAAAGCGGATGAGCGTCCACAATCAATACGTTCTTCATATTATTATAATTTTACCATATAATATAGAAAAAGAAAATCATTTGTTTGCCCGCTAATGGGCATCAGGAGGCATTATGAAAGCAGTTGTATTTTTTGCAGATGGATTTGAGGATATTGAGGCTTTGAGCCCTGTTGATTATCTGCGCCGAGCCGGTGTTGATGTTACTACCGTAGCAGTTCCAAGCGCAACCATGAAAGACCCTAAAATGGCTGTAAGTTCCCACAATGTTTCCATGTGTACCGACATGAGTTTTGATGAATTCAAGGCCACTTTTGAAAACAACCTTCCTGATTGTGTTGTTTGTCCTGGTGGAGGAAACGGTGCAAAAAATCTTTCTATCAACGAAACTGTTCTGGCCTTTCTGCAGAAAATGTTCGACAACGGAAAACTTGTAAGTGCCAACTGCGCCAGTCCTGCTTTTGTTCTTTCAAAAACAAACATTCTTAAGGGTAAAAACTGGACCTGTTATCCTGGCTGTGAAGAAGAAATCGAAGATCTTGAAAAAGTAGAAGATTCAACCCGCTGTGAAAATGTTTCTTTCGTTACAGACGGAAATCTTGTTACTGGCCGTGGACCTGGCGCTTCTGAAGAGTTCTCCATCGAACTTGTACGTATTATGTGCGGCGAAGAAGTGGCAAAAAAAGTTCACGACGGCGCAATGATGCGATAGTATAAACTGATTTAATTGAAGACGGACTATGAAAACAATTACACTTACACTGAAACCGGAAGATGAAAAAAACGACAGCCTTTTGGGAAAACTCATTTCTATTGAATGCAAAAAGATTGGCCTTACTTCAGGATACAAGGCTGTTCTTGAAAAACGTTCTGTGGATGCCCGAAAAGGCCGGGTAAAGATTTTTCTCCGCTACAAGGTTTTTGAAAATGGGGAAGATGAGTCTATGGAAAGTGGCCGTCTTCCTGAATGGAAAAAAACTGATGGTAAGCACAGTGTAATCATTGTTGGATCTGGTCCTGCCGGTCTTTTTGGAGCCCTTAAGCTTCTTGAAAAGGGAATTAAACCTGTTGTAATCGAAAGAGGGGAAATGACTGCCCAGCGCAGAAAGGATATTGCCCTTATTTCTACACAGAAAAAGGTGAATGGTGATTCAAACTATTGTTTTGGAGAAGGTGGGGCCGGAACTTTTTCTGACGGAAAGCTGTACACCAGAAGCAACAAGCGTGGGGATATTTCAAAAATCCTGGCCATTTTTTCACATTTCGGAGCTGATCCAAAAATCCAGACCGATGCACATCCACATATCGGAACAGATAAACTGCCTCAGGTAATCAACAATATGAGAAACGCTATTATTGAACTTGGTGGTGAGTTTCATTTTGGTGAAAAGGTTACGGGCCTTGTAAAAGAGGGCAATAAGGTAAGTGGTGTCATCTGTGAAAATGTAAAAACAAAAAACCTTTCTACTTTTACAGGTGATGCAGTCCTTCTTGCTACAGGCCATTCTGCTCCTGATGTTTATCATATGATGGCAAAAGAAAATCCAGAAAGCCTGGAAGCAAAAACCTTTGCCATTGGAGTGCGTGTTGAACATCCAAGGGAACTTATTGATAGAATCCAGCTTCACGGAAAAACCGGAATGGGAGCTGCAGAATACCGGCTTGTTACCCAGGTAGAAGAAAGAGGAGTTTATTCTTTCTGTATGTGTCCTGGAGGCTTTGTAGTACCTTCAAGTTCCAGTGATGAGGAAATTGTTGTAAACGGAATGTCGGCCGCAAAGCGTAATTCTGCCTGGTCGAATGCAGCAATTGTTGTGGAAACCCGTCCCGAAGATATTCCCGAAGAGTTTAAAAAGCAGGCAAAAGATGCAGGTTGTGAAGCACTGGCGGGTCTGTTTTATCGCACTCACCTTGAAAGCCTTGCCAAAGCCAATGGAGAAGGTCAGAGTGCACCTGCCCAGATGATGACTGATTTTATTTCAGGCCGGGAGTCAAATTCCTTTCCAAAAACAAGCTACACACCAGGCCTTAAAAATTCACGCCTGGACCAGTGGATGCCACCTTTTATTTCAAAAAGATTAAAACAGGGCTTTGAAGATTTTAATAAAAACATGAAGGGCTTTATTTCAAAAGAAGCACTTATGATAGCCATTGAAACAAGAACAAGCACACCTGTAAGAATCCTGCGCAATAAAGACACCATGGAAAGCAATGTATTGAAAGGCCTTTATCCTTGCGGTGAAGGAAGCGGTTATGCAGGCGGCATCGTTTCTTCTGCTATGGACGGTGAAAACGCCTGTGCAAAGATTGCAGAAAGTCTTTAAAAGTAAAGAAGCTGTCTTTGAGAACAGCTGCCATGCTGAATTCATTTCAGCATCTCTTAACTAAATTAGCAACGAGATTCTGAAACAAGTTCAGAATGACAATAAGTTCTGCTTATCAGACAGCTTCTTTGATAACCCCTCGATAAACTCAAGCCGTATTAGAGCAACGCTTATAGGTACTGGCGTTTGCCAGATGAATTGCTTGTTCAGCTTATGGTTAAATCTTACTTTATAGGGGTTCACGTGTAAATAAAATTTCTGTAAAAAAAATTGAAAATTCTCCAATTTTTCCACTCAAAAATTCAAATATGGTAGAAAAATATGGTAGTTTTGCATAAATCTACCATGTTTTACAGTACAGAATCCAGAAATTGCTGAAGTCTTTCGGTTTTTGGATTGTTGAAAATCTCCTCTGGGGTACCCTGTTCGGCAATTTTTCCACCGTACATAAACCAAACACGGTCAGCTACTTCCCGGGCAAAGCCCATTTCGTGAGAAACAACAACCATTGTCATGCCTTCGTTGGCAAGGTCTTTCATAACATTAAGAACTTCACCTACCATTTCAGGATCAAGGGCCGAAGTTGGTTCGTCAAAAAGAATAACGTCCGGATTCATGGCCAGAGAACGAACAATAGCAATTCGCTGTTTCTGTCCTCCAGAAAGACTTGAAGGGTAAGCATCGGCTTTATCAAGAAGATCTACCCGGGCAAGAAGTTCACGAGCCCTTTTTTCGGCTTCTTCTTTTGTCTGAAGTTTTAAGGTAACAGGTGCAAGGGTAATATTTTGAAGAACGCTCAGGTGTGGAAAAAGATTGAAGTGCTGGAATACCATGCTCATCTTCTGACGAACTTCATCGATGTTTGTGTTTTTGTCGGTTACATCAACGCCCTTGAAAAAAATGTTTCCTGAATCAGGAGTTTCCAGCATATTCAGACAGCGAAGGAAGGTACTTTTACCGGCTCCGGAAGGTCCAATAATTACAATTTTTTCCCCTTTATTGATGTGTTCAGAAACATCATTGAGAATTACATTTTCACCAAATTTTTTTGTAAGATTACGAACGTCGATCACTTTTTGCCATCCTTTTTTCGATTAAACCGAAGAGTTTTGTTAGACCAAGTGTAAGACACAGGTAAATAGCGGCACAGGAAAGAAGAGGAATCCAGGCATTGTATGTAGCGTTGCGGATATTGTCACAGGCCTTCTGAAGGTCCATAACGGCAATAAAGCTGGCAACGGAAGTTTCCTTAATCAAAGTAATAAATTCGCTGGCATAGGTAGGAAGACTTGTGCGGATGGCCTGAGGAAGAATGATTTTTACAAGA
Organism: Treponema sp.; assembly: GCA_024402505.1. Classification (GTDB taxonomy): domain Bacteria; phylum Spirochaetota; class Spirochaetia; order Treponematales; family Treponemataceae; genus Treponema_D. The sequence continues at coordinate 32,686 of JAKSTP010000008.1, read as the reverse complement.
GTCTGATTTTTAGAAAGGCCTAAAGAGCGTCCGGCTTCTGTCTGTCCAATATCAACTCCCTGAATACCAGCCCGGAAGATTTCTGTACAATAGGCACCTGAGTTGATACCAAAAGCAATAATGGCTACCACAAGTTCATTGCTCATACCCATTGGAGAAAAAATTACGAAGTAGAAAATCATGAGCTGGGTTGCCATTGGAACACCGCGGATAAGTGTTGTATAAACGTTGGAAATACCGCGGAGTACTTTGTTTTTTGAGATTTTCATGAGAGCAAAAATGCATCCCAATACTGAACCAATTAAAATGGCGCAGAAGGCAATTAAAAGAGTGGCTCCAAGACCTTTTGGGATAAGAACCCAGCGTCCATGGCCAAACATTACGTCAATAAAATCGGATAACATCTTTACTCCAATGTGTGTTAAATAAATATGGGGACTTGCCAAGAAGTTTACTTAATAGTCATCCTGAACTTGATTCAGGATCTGGAACACTGGTTTTAGCGCAGATGCTGAAATAAATTCAGCATGACAGAACCTCTTACGACAATCCCCAATTCAAGTTATTTTCTGATGATGATAACCTGGCGGCTTTCGTAGTATGGTTCTGAGAAGTCAACTGATTTTGCACGTTCTTCAGTAGCAGTCATACCGGCAGCAACAAAGTCGATGGCACCAGAGTTTACGGCAGCGATAAGTGAATCAAAAGCCATATCCTGGATAACCAGTTTTTTACCGTAATCGTTGGCAATGTAAAGACTCATTGTTGCATCGAAACCAACTACTTCGGCACCTTCCATGTATTCAAATGGTGGGAATGCAGCGTTTGTTCCCATTTTTACAGTTTCTTTTACATCAAGACCTTTAACAGCTGGAATCTTGATTTCTCCATCAACAGGCATGAAAGCATTGTTCAGTGCTTCGTAACGGCCGTCTTTTTTCATGGCAGCAATTGTTTTGTTGATAGAATTAAGAAGTTCAGTATTTCCTTTTTTTACGGCAATGGCGTAAGTTTCTGTAGCATATTCAGCTGGAAGAATTGTAAGTTTTTTGCTGTTACGTTTTACAATTTCTTTTGCAGGAAGTTCATCAAGAATGATGGCATCGATGGCACCGTTTGCAAGAGCCATACCAGCTTCAATTCCGTTTTTGTAAGATTTCACTTTTGCGCCTTCAATTTCTTCGGCACACATTTCACCAGTTGTTCCAGCCTGAACACCGATTGTTTTTCCAACCAGGTCATCAGCATTGTTGATTACAACTTTCTTTTTAGCTGCAAAGGCTGTTGTTGAAAGAAGCGCAACTGCAGCAAATACAATAGCAATTTTTTTCATTATTTTTACCTCGAGAATAATAAAATTGATAAATTATTTTAGCATTTTTTTAGTTTGCTGAAAATACTTGAAGAACTTCTTTTTCAGGCAATGGGCGCTGATAACGGAATCCCTGGATAAAATCGGCTCCTGTGGCACGTACCATTTCGTCCTGAATGTCGGTTTCAACACCTTCAACAACAGTTTTAAGTCCCTGATCCTGAAAGAACTTAATGAGGCTTGTAAAGAAATTGCAAACTTTTGGACTTTCTTCCATCATGAGCATGGAACTTCGGTCAATTTTAATTGTTCGGAACGGAAGATTCACAACGTTTGCAAAGTTTGAATAGCCGGTTCCAAAATCATCAAGATAGAAAACAATGCCTTTTTCGGAAAATTTCAGCATCTTTTCCTGAATAACCTCAAAATTGTCGATGATAATGCTTTCTGTAATCTCAATAATAATCCGTGAAGTGTCCAGTTTGTACTTATTGATTACAGACATTACATTTTCAACAATATCTGGATTCATAAGCTGGAAAACGGAGAAGTTTACTGTAACGGCTGGAATTGCATCTGGATTTTCGCTCATGAATTTACAAATCTTTTCGAAGGCAACATTTCCAAGTTTTTCGATAAGCCCTTTTTTCTCTGCAATTGGAACAAACTCGGCAGGTGAAATATTTCCAAGTTTTTCATCAAAAAGACGGGAAAGACATTCACAGTATTTGAACTTGTTGTTTTTGACATCAAAAATAGGCTGATAATAAACCTGGTAGTTTACAGAATCAACATAAAGTTCCTGCTGGAGAATCTGGTAAATGGCATCTTCTCTTTCCATTTTGTCCGTAAGGTTTGAATCGCAGACAAGAATATCCTGGGAATTACCACGGACACCTTCAGCAAGAAGACGGTTCAGAATGATCATAGCCTGGTTGTAAGTATGAGCATCCTGTGGAATTGTAAGCATGGCGCTTTTTACTTCAACCTTAATAAGTCGGCCGTCGGAAGTAACAGTGCTTGAAAGATCACGACAGAGAGCCGGAAGATTGTTTTGAATCAGGTCTTTCTGACGGCTTAGGACAATGTATCGGTCATGACCAACAAGATAAACATGATGGCCAAAGCTGTTTACAAGTCGTTTTCCAAAAGGAAGAAAGATTCCGTTAAGTGTTGCTTCATCCAGATTTTCTTCAAGTTCACCGTAGTTTTCAATGTGGATAAGACACATGTTGAAATCCATTCGAAGGTAGTTCCGGAAAATTTTCAAAAAGTGCCGCTCAGTTGGAAGCCCTGAAGTAATGTCGTAATCCATAATATCTGCCTGGATGGTAATGAACAGAAGAAGGATTGTAGCCATGGCAGAAGTTCCTGTCATAATCCAGCCGCTTTTGAAGAACTGAATCAGTGAAACAAGAAGTGAAACTACAGGGTAAAGGATAAAAACTTCAATAAGCCTTTTTGAAAGCATTCTTTTGTTGCGGTTAACGTTGTACAAAAGATATGCGCCGTAATAGGCAGTAGCAATGTAGGTAATATTTTTTAAAGGTCCACGAGTATATCCTGCTGCAGGATCATAGTAAAAAAGCCAGCCGGTTTTAATATTCAGGGTGATGATAATATAGGTTAGGGCAAGCGGAATAAAAAGAAAGGCCATGGCAGTTTTGAAGTGGCGTTTTCGTAGGGACATGAACATATATCCGTAAAATGCCATAACAAAAGGAGATGCCATAAGAAGATAAAAATAAAGGGTTGTAACTCCGGTACAGAGGGCGTGAGGTAAAATCTGCCAGTTTTCGATACAAAGGACTGAAAGGATATTGGTTAATGTTGATGCAGAAAGGAGAAGACAGTTCAGTTCAAAAAGTCTGTGGGCACGGCCTTTGCGGGAAGAAGATCCAATAACGTTGAAAAGCAGCACCAAAGAGAGAATGAAAACGCTTAATTCGCCAAGAAAATTGTAATTCGTCATAGTATATCCGCTTGATTATAACACTTTTCTCCATTTTCTCAAGTGAAATGTGGCTGTTTGCCCATAAAAAAAGACCGTCCCAAAAGAGGAACGGCCTTCTTTAATAAAAGACTTTAACTAGTCTTCCATATTTTTGTATTCTTCGAAAGTTTTTGTAACTTCATCATCTGTTTTTGTGCAGAGACTTACGCAAACTGCAACAATGAGAGTTACAATGAATCCAGGAAGGATTTCGTAAACACCGAAGATTGGAGCAACAGAGGCTGGAATATTGTGCCATGCAACTACTGTAATGAATCCTGCAATAAGACCGGAAGCGGCACCTGCAGAAGTACAGCGTTTCCAGAAGAGAGCGAGGATTACAAGAGCACCGAATGTGGCACCGAATCCGGCCCAGGCATAAGAAACCAGTCCGAAGATTGAGTCATTGTTTGGAAGAAGACAGAGAACGAAAGCTACGGCTGCAACAGCGAAAACTGTAATGCGGCTAACAAGAAGAACTTTCTTTTCATCAGCATCTTTTTTAATGAGTCCTTTGTAAATGTCCAGAGATACAGCAGAAGAAGCAGACAAAAGCTGAGAGTCGGCAGTAGACATTGAAGCGGCCAGAATAGCACAAAGGAAGATACCGGCGATGAAAGCAGGATACATTTTGAGCATTGATTCACTGAATACAGTTTCAGCAGTTGATCCGTTAAGGAGATTTGGAAGCAGGTAAACAGTTCCCAAAGTTCCGATTATGAAAGCACCAATGTAAGCAATGATCATCCAGATGATTCCTACGCGGCGGGCAGTTGTAATTTCTTTGTTTGAGCGGATTCCCATGAAGCGGATGATGATGTGTGGCATACCAAAGTATCCGAGACACCATGCAAAGGCTGAAATTGCGCTCATAACACCAAAGTTCTGGTTTGCTTTGAAAACACTCTGAAGGTCAGCGTTGAATTCACCGGCCAGAGCTTTAACACTGAAGTCCTGTGCTTTTGCAATTGCATCAGCTGGTCCGCCAAGAGCAATAACAGCAATAAGACCAGAAATAATGAAGGCAACGAAAATAAGTGTGCCCTGAACAAAGTCAGTTGTACAAACAGCCCGGTAACCACCAAGGATTGTGTATGAAAGGATTACGATAAGACCAATCACCATACCAATACGGTAGTTCAATCCGAAAACAGACTGGAAAAGTTTTCCACAGGCTACGAAACCTGAAGCTGTGTAAATTGTGAAGAAGAATACGATGAGTACAACAGAAATAACAGCACAAAGGTTGCTCTTGAAACGGTTTTTGAAGAAACCAGGAATTGTAATGGCATCACCATAAGCAATTGAACATTTGCGAAGAGGTTTTGCAATAATAAGCCAGTTAAGATAAGTACCTACGATAAGACCAAGAGCTGTCCAGATGGTTTCTTTGATTCCACCAAGATAACAAAGTCCAGGAAGACCCATAAGAAGCCATGCAGAAGAGTCTGAAGCTTCGGCAGAAAGGGCTGTTACCCAAGGTCCAAGTCCACGACCACCAAGGAAGAAATCTTTGGCATCATTTGTTTTTTTTGAACTGCGGACTCCGATATAAACCATGAATCCCAGATACAGTACGAAGGCAAGAATTTTGCCAATCAATGTTGCTGTCATTTTTTTGACTCCCAAAAGATATTGTTAATAGAAACATTTTATCAAAAAATTCAGTAATACGCAATTGACCACAGTCCTACTTTAGAAAATCCCATAGATTCGTAAAGATTTCTGGCAGCCGTGTTCTTTTCTTTTACAAAAAGACTTGCGTATTTTCCGCTGCGAAGAATCCTGTTGGTTAATGTGGCAACAAGTGCTTTTGCAAAACCGTAACGGCGGAACTGGGGATTTGTATAAACCCCGCCAATCTGCACAAAATTCCATCCTGTGCCGCTGGTGTTGGCTTTTGCCTTGGGAGAACCGTCTACTTCAACTGCAAGAACCACCTGGGTTTTAAGATTCTGGTGAAGAGTTGCCTTTACATAAGAATCGCTTACACTGTGGTCGGGACGTGCCACTTCTACCGAAAGATAATCTTTTTGAAGGGGTTCCAGAGCTTCAAGGCTGTTCAGGGTAAAGGCGCAGGGAACTATTTCTTCTCCTCCGCAAAGGGCAGTGTAGGATTTGTCAAAAAGGCCATCCCGTTTTTCCATAAGGATGTAATCGTAGCGGTAGGCCATTGATTTTCCTTTTGAAGCAAGGATTTTCACAATAAAATCTGTGCCGGATCTTTCACCGTTTACAGAAAAGGTGTCTTCAATATTTAAAACCGGCGAAATAAGCCGGGCAATTTCATCAGAAGGGTCTGGAATGCAGTGTGTGATGATTTTCCCGTTTCCCACAATGGCGCAAGGCCGGTCTTCATCAAAAATGGCAAAAATTTCTTCGCTTTCTTTTTTTACAAGTTCACAAAGCCTTATGCAGGAACTTTCGTATGGAAGAAGAAAGTTTTTTACGGCGGCCTTGTCTTTTTCGGACAGCTTATTATATGGAAGAATCTGCATCATTTTAGAAAATCGAGGACATTGGCAATAATACCCTGACACCGGTCTGCAGAAGTAGGCCTGCGTTTACAGAATCGGTGAATGGAAGAACTGATCCATCAGGTTTGTTGTAAACGGTGTAGCTTATATCCTGTACAAACTGAAGTTTCCATTTGCTGTTTACAATAGACGGTGTGTTTATGGAAATGCCGATAATTCCCGGGAAGAATGAAGCTTCACAAGGTTCGTTTGATTTAGGAAGTTTTGGTGTTCCCATGGTGATTACGGGGCCTGCGTAAAAGCGGAAGTAATCGTTGAATGCAAGAGAAAAAAGGATTGGAATCTGCATGTGATTCATGGCGGCATTTATGCGGATAGTAGTTCCAATTCCTGGTTTCAAAGGATTTTTATTGTAGAAAGCACCGGCGTAAAGATCTACACCCCGGAAGTTTGGCATAAAGGTGTTTGGCAGAAAAAGAGACCAGTCGCAGTAAAGGGAAGATTCAAGGGTTACATTTGAAAGAAAGCCCTGAAATCCGTCATTTGATGAAGAGCTGTTTTTCTTTGGTTTTGATGAGGCAATCTTTTCACTTCCCGATGGAAGAAATCGTCCTGCTCCAACATAATGAGTTTTCCAGTAACTTTCTTTAAGCGAAGAAAGAATTACTCCTGTGTTAGGACCGTCGCTTACAGCAGAAATAAACTGATTGTTTCCAATATAAATGCCAACGTGATTAACAGGACTGGAACTTGAAGCACTGAAGAAAACAAGATCTCCGGCCTCTCTTTCGGCATCACTGATTTTGGAACAGTAGCTGAAAATGGCCTTTGCAGTACGTGGAAGCTGTATTCTGGCGCCTTCTCGGGCAACATGGAAGATGAGTCCTGAGCAGTCAAATTTGTCGGGACCTGTTGCGCCCAGAACGTAAGGACAGCCTATATATTTTTTTGCTTCGGTTACCATATTCTGGCGAAGAACCAAAGCCTGTTCAGCAGAAATTTCATTGGCACAAAGTTTTACAGAGCATACAAAAAACAGAGTGATAAAAGCGAAAATAATTTTCTTTATGCCCGAGATATTGGTCATCTTTTTCATATTTATATTATCGAAGGAAAATCAGGTGATGTAAAGTTTTTTTGAGATTTCTTCCTGATGTTAAAAATTTTGCTATTTTAGAAATCCTGGGTTAAAATTGAGATAATTAATATTTTTATTGAGATGGAGTGATTATGGCAAAGCAGATTGAAAGAAAACCCTGGAAGCATTTGGATGAATTCCGTGGATCCATTATAAAAGGTGAATGGCCTACATTTCCTGAACTTATTGAAATTCAGGTAAAAAGATTCCCGGACCGCCCTTGTTTTACTGATTTTGAAGGTCCTGATGGTTCAAAAAATACCCTTACATACAGCCAGGTTTATGAAAAAATCAAGACGCTTGCAGCTTACATGATTGAAGCCGGTGTTAAAAAAGGTGACCGGGTAATTGTTACAGGCAAAAACTCACCTCAGTGGGGAATTGTTTATCTGGCCACTTTCTGTGCAGGTGGTATTATTGTTCCTGTTGACAACGGACTTCACGAAACTGAAGCCGCAAATCTTGTGCGGGTAAGCGAACCAAAACTCATCTTTAGTGACGAAGAAAAATTTCCATATTTCCGGGACAATTTTACTCAGGTAAAAGTTCTTTCTCTCAGCCCAAAATTTTCTGATGTTTACATATACGATCTTAAGGCTTCTGGGGAAGTAACTCCAAATGAACCTTGCGTTGAAAATGATACTGCTGCCATTCTTTTTACATCCGGAACCACAGGTAATCCAAAAGGCGTAATGCTCAGCCACAAAAACCTTCTTTCCGACTGTTTTATTGCTCAGACAAACCTTGAAATTGTTTCAACCGACGTTTTCTACGCTCTTCTTCCAATCCATCACGCTTACACAATGCAGGCTGCCTTTATCTGTCCACTTTCTGTAGGTGCCGAAATTGTTTTTGGAAAGAGCATGGCCGTTACCCGTCTTATGAAAGAGCTTCGTGAAGGAAAAATCACCATCATGCTGGGTGTTCCTCTTCTTTACAATAAACTTATGGCTGGAATCCAGAAAGGTCTTAAAGCAAAAGGCCCGGTTGTTGTAGGGCTTATGAACTGTCTGGAGGGCATTTCTTTCTTTGTAAAAAAGGTCTTTGGAAAAAATATCGGAAAGTCTTTGTTTTCGGCCGTCCTTAAGCAGGCAAATATCTATACCCTGCGAGTTGCAATCTGTGGCGGCGGACCATTGGCCTCCAGTGTTTTCAAAAAATACAACGCCATGGGCATCGACTTTATTCAGGGCTACGGGCTTACAGAAACTGCTCCAATCATTACCCTGAATCCTGTTGAACACTTTAAGATTGAATCGGTTGGCCGGGATTTTTCTCCATACGAAGAGATGAAAATTGTTCCTGTTGATGGAATTGAACCTGGAGAACGGGGAATTGGTGAAATTGTTGTAAAAGGACCTATGGTTATGCAGGGGTACTACAACATGCCTGAAGAAACTGCTAAAATGTTTACATCCGACGGATTCTTCAAAACCGGAGACCTGGGATGGATGGACGAAGAGCATTACGTTATGCTTTGCGGACGTGCCAAAAACCTTATTGTTACTGCCGGTGGAAAGAATGTTTATCCTGAGGAAATTGAAGATGCCTTCCAGCTGGTTGGCGAGGTTCAGCAGATTGTTGTTCAGGCCTACCTTGAAGAAGACGGCAAGTCAGAATTGATTGAAGCTCTCATCTATCCAAGTGACGACTGTCTTAATGCTCTGTCTGTAACAAGGGCAAATGCCGCTTCCGACGAGAAAGTAAAAGCCTGTATTGAAGCAGAAGTTGAAAAGGTTAATAAATCTCTTCCACCTTATGCCAAGATTACAAGAGTTACAGTTCTTGCAGAACCTTTGGCTATGACTACAACTCAGAAGGTAAAACGAAACTATAAGAAGTAGATATGAAAAATAAGCAGAAGAACGAACTGGCAGTGTGCGGATTTGCAACTGTAAAAAAGCTTGAAAAAAAACATGCAGATAAAATCACAAGATTGTATTTTACTGAAGACCGGGCTCCTCTTTTTGGCGGGCTTTGCAAAAAACTGGCAAAAGAAAAGAAATTTTACCGACAGGTAGAAGATGCAAAGGAACTGGAAAGTCTTGCAAAAACTGTTCACCACCAGGGCGTTGTTGCTTTTATTGAATCACCTGTAATTCAGCAGCTGGATTCAGATGTGGTAAATCAGTGGGTTGAAAATCACGAACACGCCATTCTTCTGGATAGAATTGGAAACGCAAACAATTTTGGTGCCATTGTGCGGAGTGCCGCATTCTTTGGCATCAAAAATATTGTTATCCCAATGGACGAAAGTCAGAGTTCTATTACAACCAGTTCTTACCGCGTGGCAGAAGGTGGCATGGAATATGTAAACATTTTCTGTGTTCAAAACATGGAACGCCTTCTGGAAGTTCTTAAAGGAAAAATGGTTCGGGTAGGAACCAGCCTTAAAGCAACAAAAAATGTTGGTTCCCTTGGAAAAATTGCTGCAGAGAAACCTGTTCTGGTTATTCTTGGCAATGAAGAAAGTGGTATTTCCGACATGGTAGAACGCAACTGTGATGAACTGGTTATTATTCCATTTGCCGGCATGGACGAAGGATTCAAAGAAGGACTGGTAGACAGCCTTAATGTTGCCCAGGCCGCTTCCATCATCTGTTACGAACTTAATAAATAAATCGATAAAGGAAATCTATTCCAATAAAAGTTCATTTGTGTTATCTTAATGCCATGGAAAATAAAAATTTAACAAAAAGCTTGGCCATGACTGGCTCATTCAGCGCACTTGTTGTTGTGCTGGGTATCACAAAACTTGGTTTGATCCCTCTTGGACCAACCGCATCTATTACAATCTTACAGATCCCTGTTATCCTCATTGCAATGCTTTGTGGACTTACAGAATCACTGGTTGTTGGACTCTCCTTTGGACTTCTTTCACTTGTTCAGGCAGCTATGAGCCCATCCGGTGTACTTGATCCGTTCTTTGTAAATCCGCTTATTTCAGTTCTTCCACGTATGCTTCTTGGTGTTGTAGCCTGGCTTTTGTGGAAAGGATTTACTGCTGTTAAAATGCCTAAAGTGCTTGCTGCTGCACTTACAGGATTTGTTGGAACTGTAGCTCATACAGTTATGGTTATTGGTTGTCTTTACATTTTTGGAAATGGGGTTAAAGAAGCAATGGGTGGAGCAGGTTACTTCGCTGTAATGGGAATGCTTCTTCCACAGGCTTGTCTTGAAGCCGCTGCATCAACAATTGTTTGTGCCGCTGTATCGGGACTTCTTTTCATTTCAAAAAACAAGAAATCAAAACTGTCTCAGGAAGAAGATTAGTGCGAATTGTTATCGTAGGGGCAGGTTTTACCGGTATTCAGCTGGCAAAACTGCTCATCAATGAAAAAAATCAGGTTACAATCATCGATAATGATGAAACAAATGTACGCCACTGTTCAAATCAGCTGGACTGTAATGTAATCTGTGCTGATGGAAACAACCTTGAAGTGCTGGAAGAAGCAAATATTGCAAAGGCCGACGCTCTTGTTTGTGTAACCTCATCTGATGAAGTAAATATGATCACCTGTTCTCTTGTGGATGCGGTTTATCCGAAAATCCTGAAGATTGCCCGTGTTCGAAATTATGCCTACTACGTAAACACTGCTTCTGCCGAAAAAAAACATTCCGAGTCTGCTTCACACCGTCCGCTTTATGGAATCAATTATATGATTCATCCGGACGTTGAAGCAGCTAAAGCCATTGTTGAAACAGTAGCTAACGGTGCTATTGGAAACGTTATTTCCTTTGATGACTCTGACATCGAAATTGCCCGTGTCCGTGTTGAAGAGAAATCTTCTTTTGACGGAGTTGCCTTGAAAGATCTTCGCTCACTTAGCGATGTTTCCTTTCTTGTTACTTACGTTGAACAGGATGGTGAAACAAGTCTTCCTTCTGGAAATACAGTTTTCCATGCCGGATGTACAGTTGGGGTTCTTCTTGCAAAAAAAGATCTTTCTGCCGTTATGGAACTTTGTGGTTCACGTCAGAAGGAACTTAAGAAGATTGCACTTATTGGAGCCGGACGAATCGGAACAATTGTTGCCGAAAAAATCATTAAGCCCCAGAAAAATACTGTTTTATCAAAACTTTTTACAAACCTTCCAAGCAAACACAATACCGACTTTGTGATTATTGACACCGATGAACAGGCTGCAAAAGAAGCTGCAGTTAAGTTTCCAGACGCCCGGGTTTTCCGTGCCGATGCAACTGACGAAAACTTCCTGAACGAAGAAGGTATTACCGATTTTGACCTGGCCATTTGTGCTACCCACAACCACGAAATGAACATGGTTCTGGCAGCATATCTTGAATCACTTGGTGTTAAACAGACTGTTTCTCTTGTAACAAGTTCTGCCTTTGCAAGCATTGCCCTTAAACTTGGTGTTGATGTTCCAATTCCTTTGCGTGATTCCGTTGTTGATTCTATTATGAGTCACCTTCGTGGAAAATCTGTTCAGGAAGTTCACACTATTAATGAAGGGGAACTTGAGCTGGTTGAATGTGTTGTTTCAGAAAAAGCTCGTTTTAATGGAAAAACCTTAAGTGAGATTTCAAGTCCTGGTGAATTCCTGGTGCTTCTTAATCAGAAGGCCGACAAGGACAGCCTTGAACTGGTAAATGGTGCAACACGCATTGAAACTGGTGATCGGGTTGTTCTTATGACAAAATCTGAAATCAGCAAGAAAATCCTGGAAAATTTCGCATAAAAATCAGCAAAAAAATCCACGTATAGTGCACATAAAGGCTCTTTTCTGTTAAAATAGTTCTTTGCTATGAATTACGAAAATCCGCTGATTGTTCAGGGCGACAGAACTTTACTTCTGGATGTACACGCTCCCCTGGCAGATGACTGCCGAAACGACCTTATTCCTTTTGCGGAACTGGAACGTTCACCTGAACATCTTCATACATACCGTTTGTCTCCTCTTTCTTTGTGGAATGCTGCCAGTGCAGGTTTTACAGCCGATGATGCTGTTGCCGTACTGGAAAAATATGCCCGCTACGATGTACCTGCTTCTATCCCTGTGTGGATCCGGGAGGTTAGCGGAAGATTTGGAACTCTTCGTATTATTCCAACAACCGTAGAATATGAAAACCCGGTTTTGTATCTTGTTAGTAAATCGCCTTTTGCTTTCCGTGAAATTTCTCACTTAAAGTCTTTTAAAGATCTTCTTGTTCCTCTTCAGCCAGGTGATGTTCACGTTCCTGATGGTGTGGAGCTTTCCGAAGACGAAAAAAAATACGCTTTCATGTTTCAGCTTACAAACCGGGGAACAATTAAACAGAAGCTTCTTGATATTTCATGGCCTGTAAAAGATGAAGTTCAGCTTGCTGATGGCGAACCTCTTGAAATCAAGCTTCGTGAAACCTGTGCCAGCGGAGCCCCTTTCAATGTACGTGATTATCAGGTAAATGCCGCAAAAGCTCTTGTAGGTGATAAACGTGCAGGTACTGGTTTTGGAACAATCGTTCTGCCTTGCGGGGCAGGAAAAACTATTGTTGGCATGGAGATTATGAGTCTCCTTCAAACATCTACACTTATTGTCACAACCAACATTTCTGCTGTTCACCAGTGGATGAATGAACTCCTTGATAAAACTGAACTTACTGCCGACCAGATTGGTGAATATTCCGGTGAAAACAAGGTGATTAAACCTGTTACAGTGGCAACTTATCAGGTGCTTACCTGGCGTCCGGACGAACAGAGCCCATATCCTCATTTTTCAATTTTCCATGAACGGCCTTGGGGACTCATTATTTACGATGAAGTTCACATGCTGCCAGCTCCGGTTTTCCGTGTTGTAGCAGAACTTCAGGCAGTGCGCCGGGTAGGACTTACAGCTACTCTTGTGCGGGAAGATGGCTGTCAGGGCCATGTTTTCAGTCTTGTTGGTCCAAAGCGTTACGATGTGCCTTGGAAAGAACTGGAACGCACCGGATGGATTGCCAGTGCAGAATGTATTGAAGTGCGCCTGGATCTTCCTTACACCCAGGAACTTGATTATGCAGTTGCTACAGCCCGTGAAAAGCACAAGATTGCCTCAAACAATCCTGTAAAAATCGACATCTGTAAAAAAATTATTGAAGAAAATCCCGAAGACAAGATTCTTGTTATCGGTCAGTATATTGAACAGCTGGAAACCATTGCCAGAGAAACGGGAACTCCAATCATTACTGGAAAAACTCCTACCGCGGAACGTGACCGTATTTACAAGGATTTCCGTGAAGGAAAAATCAGGGTTCTGGTTGTTTCAAAGGTAGCAAACTTTGCCATCGACCTTCCGGATGCAAGTCTGGCCATTCAGGTTTCGGGAACTTTTGGAAGCCGTCAGGAAGAAGCACAGCGTCTTGGCCGAATCCTTAGACCAAAAGAAAGAACCAGCCGATTCTTCACACTTATTACCCGTAATACTGTGGAAGAAGAGTTTGGTTCCAATCGTCAGAAATTCCTGGCTGAGCAGGGGTACAGTTACCGCATTATTCGGGAGCTTGAGGAGTTGATGTAAATGGATCAGAAAATACTTATGAAAAAGTGGCAGGATTATGTAGCCGCACTTTCCGACAAAGATTTTTCTTCCCTTATGCACCTTTATCTTGGTGATTTTAAAACTCCTTACAATAAGCAGCGCCTTATAGAACAGCTTGCATCTTTTCTCCGCGAAAAAAGTAATCTTTCCAACATGCTCCTTCTTCTTGATGAAGATGATCTTGCTGTTTTGTCTGCAGTCCGCTATCTTCCTTTGCCAAGCCGTCAGCGTCTGGTACGGTTTTTCAAAAATCACAGGTCTATTGTTCAGCCTGCAGAATTACTTGATAACCTTGTGAGCCGCCAGTGGATCTTTCCTGAAGCAAGTCCTTTTACCCGCAGCCCAGATGAAGAAAACTACCGTCTGAATCCGCTGCTTTTAAATGAAGTGGAGGCCCGTCTTTCACCGGCAAGACTTTTTGACGCTGGAGAAAAGTGCCGTTCAAATCTGGATGACAGTTTTGTTCTTTCTCCGTCCTTTATGGCCGCCCTGCTGTGTTTTGTAAAGATCCACGGAATTTCCTGCAAAAACGACGGTGCAATCCGAAAAAGTGATTTGAATGCTTTGGAAGAGATTTTTCCTGGCCGCACAGAATGTATCCGTCTTCTTGTGCAGGGGCTTGTTAGTCTTAAAGTGCTTTATGACGATGGAAAGTGCATTTGTGTTGATGATAAAAGGCTTTTTGAATTTGCCCGCCTGAATCCGGAAAAACAGTATACTTTCCTGGCAGTAGCAAGCCGCCTTGGATCTTCCCGATCTACTTTGCAGAAAAACTCGGTTCTTTTGCAGAATCTTCTGGCTTCCATTCCGGAAACTGGTCTTTCAAAAAACGACATTCTCCGCCTTTCATTTTTTATAAACAGCGAAAGTGAAAACAGTGGAAATGTACGTGGAGGCGCAGCTGGGGGCGGACGATTTGCCCGCATGATGGAAGTACACGCACGAACAACTTTTGAAGGTGAGACCGAGTCGGAAGGTAAGGATTTTTCCGGCGATTTTATGGAAGTTGTTTTTGACGCAGTTCTTGCTTTTGGCCTTGTTCACTGCATTGGTTTTAACGAAAATGACGAAGAAATCTATGTAAAAACTGATCTGGGAAACACTCTTTCATTGGAAGGAAATCCAAAAGTGCTGAACATGAGCGCATCATCCATGGTAACTCTTATGCCAGGCCTTTCCCTGTTCAATCTTCTTCCCCTTACAGATTTTTTAAGTCCTGTAAACTGCAGTATTGTAAGTGAGTTTGAGATTACAAAGACTTCCGTTTCCAAGGCTTTTGACAAAGGCTATGATCCTCAGAAAATTCTTGATACACTTCTTGAACACACCGCCTACGAACTTCCTCAAAGTCTTTCTGCAAACCTTGACGACTGGTACAATGCCTATTCAGCAGTTTCACTTTTCAAAGGATATGTTCTCCGGGTAAAAGATGAAAATCTGGCCGAGAAAAATCCAAAGGTTTCTGCTCATATTGTTGAGAAAATTGCTCCAGGTGTTTATCTTCTGGATGTGGCTCCTGAGGACACTGAAGGTGATTTTATAAGGGAAACAGGCCTTAATCTTCTTTCCAAAGTGCGGACTGCTCCTGAACGTAAGGAAAGTATGCCTTTCCCTGTATTGCGTGAACCGGCCGGAATTACCCTTGATTTCTATAAAGATGATGAGGCTGATGAAAGTTCTGAAAATGTTTCTTTGGAAAATGCTTTTTACATCAGCATGTCTGAAAAAATAAAAGGGAAGGGGCTTCCTGAAATCCAGACTCTCGTACTTTTAGATAAACTGCGCCACAAACTGATTGTAAATGAAAGCCAGCTTTCTTCAAATATGATTCACATGGAAGTGCTGCAGGCCCGGGGAACCGACTACCAGGGAAAACTGCACCTTCTGGATTCCAGTTCCAAAAAAAGTGATGCTCTTGTTGAAGTTATGGTGCCTGACGAAAACGACAATCTACTTCAAAAAAAGTACATTGGCCGTGTTCAGGATCTTTTTACTAATGAAAAGGGACTTCAGATACATTTCTACGTTGAAAAAACCGGCACAACACAAGTTTTTAGCGTAAGCCAAATATCTCAAGTAACAACACTCTGCTCAAGATAAAACAAGGCACCTGACAATCAGGTGCCAAAATTATTTTAAGCGCACATACGCTCTCGTTGGGAACCACCCAAAAATCCCGCAGTCGACGGAGCGAGGCGTGATTTTTGGGTGAACCCCAACTACGCATATGTGGAACTAACCTAAAAAGGCACCTGACAATCAGGTGTCTGCTACGGTTATTTCACGTATATGCGGAATCGGGGTTCATGACAGATGTGCTTTTGAGAGTAGGACAGAAGGCCTTCGGGGCGGCCATCAGAATGTCCGTTAAGCTCTCAATGGCACAACTGACACGGTTCCCGACGAGAGCATATACGCACTTAAAATAGATCAGAACCCGGGTACTTTTTAATGCGCGAAAAAAAAAGATCCTGAAAATAATTCAGGATCTTTTATAGGAAACTTTTCTACGAAAAGTTTCGTTCTGCGCTACGCTGTCACAAAATAATAAAAATAACCATTCAGGATATTTTTATTATTTTCCATCACCATCAACGGTTTTTATTGTGCCGTCTGGGTTGAATTCCATTTCTACGAACTTGATGTTGCGTTTCTGGTTGATTCCGCCTGAAAGTTCACAGTCGTGGTAGAACAGGTACCATTTACCTTTGAATTCTACACAGTAGTGGTGGTTTGTCCATCCCAAAACTGGTGTAAGAAGTACGCCCTGGTATGTGTATGGTCCGTAAACATTCTTTGAAGTTGCGTAACAGATGTTGTGTGTGTCACCTGTTGAGTAAGAGAAGTAGTATGTGTCTCCTCGTTTGAACTGACATGGAGCTTCGAAGTAACGACGTTCGTGATCTTTACCTTTAAGTGGTTCTCCGTTTTCGTCAAGAATAACTACATCACGTGGTTCTTCTGCGAAAGATTTCATGTCATCGGCCATTTTGGCAATTTTACCGCAAACTGCAAGTTCATCACCTACAGGTTCGTTGTTCTTTTCGTCGTAAACATTGTTGCGGTATTTGTCCAGCTGTCCGCCCCAAATTCCACCGAATGTAAGATACTGTTCACCGTCTGTGTCACAGAAAATACATGGGTCGATTGAGTAAGAACCTTTGATTGGTTCAGCTTCAGGAACGAATGGACCTGCAGGGCTTTTTGAAGTGGCGATTCCAAGACGGAACATACCCTGTTTGTCGCGGGCTGGGAATACGAAGTAGTATGTATCTCCTTTTTTTCCACAGTCTGGAGCCCAAACCTGTTTGCTTGCCCAAGGAATATCTTTTACATCAAGAACTTTTCCGCAGTCTTTTGGGAAATGTTCTGTATCTTCCATTACGTATACATGGTAATCCTGCATGTCATACTGATCACCATTGTCATTGTTTTCTACATCGATATCACGATCATGAGAAGGATAAATGTAGATTCTTCCATCGAATACTTTTGCAGATGGATCAGCAGTATAGTTGTCGGTTACCAAAGGTTTTCTTTGAATCATTTTATACCTCACTAAGTATATTGTGACTTATAAAATGCTTTTAGAGAATCGGTGACATTCCCTAATAATGAGTTTTTGGAGAGAGTTGATATTAAAACTGCTTGAAATCGTGAATCACGCTGATGGCACTTCTGATTTCGTAGTCCTTTACTTCCCGGCGGGCAATGTTCATTACCTGTTCTACAATGCCTACAGAATCGGCAACACCCTGAAGAACCATTGTATTTTCATCAATAGAAGCGTGGAGGAAATCAACTTTTACTTTATATTCAAAAAGAAGTTTGTTTACAAAGGACTGGGCGGCTTTCATGCGGGCAATCTGTTCCATGCCGGTTTTTTCATCTTCTTCAGAAACGGCAGCCTTAACAGCAGCGGCAATAATGTTTGAAGCTTTGTCTTCATTGTAAATGCCGGTGTTGATAACCATGTTGTAATTGGTAGAATCTTCTACGTTTACATTGTAAAAGGCTTTGTGAAATCCTTCGCGGTTTGTATCACTTTCATCAATGCGGGCCCGGGCCTGGCGTTCTGTCCAGTTTTTTTCTGCCATAAGACGCTCCACGCGGACTTTGTCATTGGCTACTACGCGGAAAGAAAGATGATTTGCAATGCCTGAAAAGGTGGCAAATGCACCCCGGCCAATAATAACAACGTTGTTAGTTTCAGCTTCTTCAAGCAGAGCCAGCTGAAGGTGAGCCAGATATTCATCACGGTCTTTTGAAAGAGATGCAAAAAAGCCAGGTTTTCGTTCATCGTATTTGAGCATTTTTCTTTCGTCAAAGCCCATTCTCATCAGTTTTTCTTCTATATAAGTTCTGCTGATAAAACGGTAATTCATTTTTTCTGAAAGTCTTGTGCAGACTTCATCACCTAGAGCTGCAATTTGCCGGGAAATAGAGATAATAGCCATAAGAACCTCCATAAAAAATAAGTTGAAATCAAATGTTCTTTGAATTATGATAAACCATAAACTCAAATTCCGCAAAAGGAATTCAATAAATAGAGGTAAAATTATGGCAGATGAAAATGATGAAAAACTGAAATGGACTGAACTTTCCTGTACAGAACTTCTGGAGACTCCGGTTTTTACTGTTACAAAACGACACTCTCGAAGTTCAGATGGTCTGGAAGGTGATTACATTGTTACTACCTGCCGCGACTGGGTATTTACAATTCCAGAAATTGACGACGATTTTCTTATGGTAAAACAGTGGCGTCACGGAGAAAAAGCCCTGAGTATTGAATTTCCTGGGGGAGTAAACGAGTGGGGAGAAGATCCTGCTGTTGGCGCTGCCCGTGAACTGGAAGAAGAAACTGGTTATCGGGCCGGTAAACTTGAAAAAATAGGTGTGCTGAATCCTAACCCGGCCATTAACTCAAATCACATTCATATTTTTGTGGCAAAAGATCTTGTAAAAGTTGGAAATCAGAAGCTTGATCACGACGAATACGTAAACTGTTTCCGCATGAAAAAAAGCGAAGTGTTAAAAAAAATGGGCACACCGGAATTCCAGCATGCCCTTATGGTTAGTGCTATAGGTTTATACCTTAGCCGTTAAGTTTTTTGATGATTACAGGCAGTTCTGCATCAACCTTGTCATTTTCAAGCTGACAAGTACCTGCGTTGTGGTGACCGCCTCCACCGTATTCAAGACAAATGTCTCCAATAGAAACCTTTGAGTTTTTGTTTACGATGGATTTTCCAATCATTACGGCTGTATTCTGTTTTTTGAAGCCCCATGCAACGTGTACGGAGATTTCAACTTCAGGATACATGGCGTATACGAAGAAACGGTTTCCTGTGTAAATGATTTCTTCATCGCGAAGATCAAGAACAAGAACTTTCCCTTCAATCTTGTGGATTCTTTCAATCTGAGCCTTGAATTTTTCCTGCTGGTCAAAGTACATTTCAACACGTTCTTTAACATCTGGCAGTTCCATGATTTCGTCGATGGTGTGGAAACGGCAGTAATCAATAAGTTCCATCATCAGGTCGTAGTTTGAAATACGGAAATCGTGGAAGCGTCCAAGTCCTGTTCGTGGATCCATAATAAAGTGGAGCAGAGTCCATTTTGAAGGATTCAGGATTTCGTCCAAAGTAAAGTCAGCGCTGTCACCTTTATCAACAGCAACCATCAGTTCTTCCGATACAGTTTTGAATTTTTCAGCTCCGCCAAAATAATTGTAAACAACACGTGCTGCAGAACGGGCTTTTTCATCAATAATCAGGTTTGGATATTTCTGAACTTCAAGGCGTTCAGTTTCACTCATGTGGTGATCAAAAGAAAGTTTTACCCGTGGATCGAAAGGAAGGTTTGTGGTGATATCGTCACCAGTAAATTCAATTTTTCCATCCTGAACATCTTTTGGATGAACAAATTTGATTTCATCAATCATGTCCAGTTCTTTGAGCATCATGGCACATGCAAGTCCGTCAAAATCGCTTCGTGTTACAAGTCTTCGCATTATTTTACTCCTTTTTAGCGGGCTGACCTTAGAAGGTTATTTTCCGCTGTATGGTTCGTATTCCTTTTTAGGATCGTACACACCACTTCGGTATTCACCAGTGATGCTTGGGATCTTCATTTTCATGCCTGGGTGGATGAGGTTTGGATCTTCCGGTTTTGGCATGTTCTGTTTATTTGCCTGGTACAGGTTTTCCCACAAGAGAGGGTTGTTGTAAACATAAGGACGTCCTGAAATGTTCCAGTAACAGTCTTTTGTTTCTGCCCAAGGTTTTACGATGTAATATTCTGGAAGCGGTGTGATTTCTTTAATGCCGGCAAGTGCGTCTGATGACATACGTGCGTAGCTGAGGGCATTTTCGTAATCTTCATCGTCGAAGCATTTTTTTGCTCTTTCCAGGTTTTCCATGGCTGATGAGAAGGCCATTGGGAAGTTCAGATCGGCCTGAATGCTTTCTGCATATTTAATCTTGTTTTCGGCAAGACGGATTGCATCACCGGCGTCTTTGCGGGCCAGCATGCTTGCAATGTATGCTTTTGAAAGTTCAGCGTTTTCTTCAGCAAGTCGTGAATATTCAATAGCGTCATCGTATTCACCTGCATCCAGGGCTACTTCAGCTTTTTTTGTATATTCATCGGCCAGTTTCTGATAAGTGTTGTTTTTGTAACTTGCGGCAAATGCAGTAAATGCAGCAGCCATGATAATCAGTGCTAAAAATACTTTTTTCATTATTTTGCCTCCAGATAATCAACTACAGCGTTGATAACTTCTTCTTCGAAAGTTTCGGCGATATCTGCTTCGGCTTCTTCAGGATCATCATATTCATCTTCTTCAAGAAGAACTGCATCTTCATCTTCAATACCGGCAAGGTTTTCGTCTGTGATTGGAAGGTCTTTGTCGGCCTGGAGAGCAGCTTTTTCACTTTCTGCTACTTTAGCTTTTGCAGCGTCAATTGCGGCCTGGGCTGCGGCACGTTTTTCAGAAACATCTTCGTAAAGTTCGTCAAAAAGTTCACCGGCTTCGATGTAAAGGTCGCAGGCTCGTTCAGGATTCTGCATTGCGTAAGAAGAATCACCGTTCTTGAAGATTTCTACGGCTTCGTTGTAGCGTTCCTTCTGAGAAACACCGGCTTTTACACTGTCGGCATCACGTTTTGCTTCAAAGGCTGCGGCACGGGCATCTTTTGCAAGTTTTTTGAAAGCAACAAAGTAAACTGTGTTAAGAGAAGCGTAGGCTTTTTTAGAAGCATCCTGGAGTTTTACGGCAGAAAGTTCTTCTTCTTCAAAAAGTTCATCACATTCGTTCAAGTAAAGAACACCGGCATCGTAATCTTTCTGATCAAGCTGAGCCAGTTCCATGTCGTCAATCTTATTTTTAAGAACGCAGGCTTTTGAGTAGGATGTAAGTGCGTCGTAGAGCATTGAAAGACGTGCAAGATCGGCAGTTACGTCTTCACCTTTTGCGGCCCGTTCTTTAATAGAAGCCAAGGTTTCATCAAGTTCATCAAGAATTCCTGGTGCAAAATCTTTGGCCCCAGATTCAATGGCTTTGTTACGCAGGTCTTCAATTTTTGCAAGTACTGCGTCAATGTCAGCTGGGTCTGTTGATTCAGCAGTGTCTGTGTTATCGGTTGTTTCAGTTGTGTCTGTATCTTCAACCTGTTCTACTGCTGCTGGAGCGGTTGGTGTACTCTCCGTTTCATCGGGAGCTTTAGATCCACATGATGCAAGCATAAAAAGGGATGCACCAAACAAAATCAGTTTTAATTTTTTCATAATAAACCTCACGATTTAAAATCCCTTATATTTTACCCCATAATTGACAAGATAACAATGAAAAATATGTCAATATAACGCATAATATAGAAGTAATTGCATTTTGTGTGTTATGAGTGTATTATTCTAGTATGTTGTTGGCATTATTTTCAGGATTATCATTTGTTCTCTCAGTGATTTCACTTCCTATCATTATTCATTTTTGCCATAAACTTGGGCTTTACGATAAGATTGACGCACGTAAGGTTCATACAGGAAAGATTCCTCGTCTTGGCGGACTTGCCATTTTTGGACCTTTCTTTGTTTCTAGCGGACTCTACTATCATTTCAACGAAGACATTATGGTGCGCACAGTTCTGCCTCTTTTAGTTGCAGGATTGATTGTGTATGCATTTGGACTTATTGACGACCTTTTTGATCTGAAGGCTATTATTAAACTTATTGGTCAGGTTGTGGCCACATCAATTGTAGTTCTTAACGGATTCTGCTTTTCTCAGGTATTCGGATTCACTCTTCCAAAGGTAGTAAGCGTAATTCTTACTTTTGGCTGGGTTCTTGGACTTATAAATGCCTATAATCTTATTGACGGACTGGACGGTCTGTGCGGCATGCTTTCAATTACCGTAATCATCACTTTGGGCATCTGTTTCTTAATGTCGGGAAATATTGAATCTTCACTGTGCTTTATTCTTGCCGCTGCCATTCTGGGATTTTTGATTTTCAACTTTCCGCCGGCAAAAACCTTTATGGGCGACAACGGATCTCAGTTCCTTGGTTTTATGATTGCAATTCTTCCGTTGTATTCATCTTCAAATTCTTTTGAATACAACAAAGTTCTTATGATGATTGTACTGGCCGCTTTCCCGATTTTTGACACAATTGCCGCAATCTGGAGACGACTTCGTGAACACCGCTCAATTATGAGCCCGGATAAATCTCATCTTCACCACAAACTGATGAACATGGGTTACAGCGGAAAACAGGTGCTTTTTATTATGACACTGCTCCAGCTGCTTATTTGTGCTACAGTTGTGCTTTCACTTTACCTTGGTTTCAGAAAGGGAACAGCCCTTCTTCTGGAAACACTGGCCTTTGTAACAATCTTCTTCTCGGTAATTCACTTTGCCAACCGTGCAGTGTTGAACAGACAGAATTCTGAAAGTTCGTCTACCGAAGAGCACAAATAATCAGCTCCGGCATTTTCAAGTTCTTCTTTTGTTCCGTAGCCGAATAAAACACCGGCGCATTTCAATCCGTTTTCTTTGGCACCTTCCACATCATGAAGGCGGTCTCCAATCATTAAAACATTTTCCGGATCAGGATTTCCGTTCTGCTGAAGGGCGTAGGCAATTATCTCGCTTTTTTTAGCACGGGTTTCATCCATATTTGAACCGCAGATAAAATCAAAATATTTTGCAATTCCAAATTTTTCAAGAATCCTGATGGAAAAGTGTTCTGGTTTTGAAGTGGCTACGGAGAGTTTGATGCCTTTGTCTTTAAGTTTTTTAAGCATATCTTCAATGCCAGGAAAAACTGAATTTTCAAAAAGTCCTTTTTCGCTGTAGTATTCCCGGTATTTTTTTACGCCTTCATCAATCATAGATCCTGTAAATCCGAAATGCTTTTCGAAAGTGTAGCGCAGGGGAGGTCCAATGTAGGTGCATAGCTGTTCGTAAGGTGGAACTTCCATGCCAAAAGCTTTGTATGCGTAGATAAAGGCATTTGTAATTCCAGGGGCGGGATCGGTAAGAGTGCCGTCCAGATCGAAAAACAGGTGTGTATACATTTAATTCTCCTTTTTACATCAGTGCATTTTTGTGGAATTCTCCAAGGGATTCCAGGTTTTCTGTAAGGTTTTTACCAGGATTTTTTTTCTGCCAGTCCCCAAGATCGATGGTGAAACGGTTCATGGAAAAATGCTGGTAGACTTTTACTTTGTCCCAGTATTGGGATGTATTTTTTAAGGTTTGTGTGTAAGCAGAAAAAATGCCTTTAGGTTTTAATTCACCGTAACCTACAAGCCAGAGCTGGGGAACATAAAGATTGTTTTTTAAGGCTTCACTGCACAGTTCGTTGTGAAGACGGGCTGTAGCTTCGGCCATCCAGATCTGGCTTTCTTTAATAAGATTTTCTGCTTCCACACTGGATTTTGCAATCTTGTAAAGCATGGCAGTTTTTGCAGAATGAACAGGAGTCTTATTCAAAATGATGGCATTCTTTCTAAAATCAACGGCAAGCTCAGGATTTTCCCGGAAAAACTTTTCACCGATCTTACCTGCAAGTCCAACAAGGTATTTCTGGTTTTTAGAAAGCTGTTCTTCTTTTCCAGGATTGTCTCCAATTACAAGAAGGCGGATTTCATCTTCTTTGGAAATGGCATCCAGGGCTGTGTTGTAAACTACAGGATTTTCCACAGGATAAAAAGGTACTTTCCCTTCTGCGGCGGTAAGGGCCTGGAGACTGGAAAGATTTTGTGTCGCGGAAGACCAGCGCTGAACTTCTTTTTTAAAAGCGGATCGGAAACTGTCAAAGGCCTGAAACTGTTTTTCTGTCATAAGATTCGTCTCCTACATGGTTTCAAGAATGTTTCTTACCACTGCACCAAGTTTTTTCTGACTTGTAGTACCTGTAATATCTTTTTTGTAGATGAAACCAACGTCGTAGTGGCCAAGGGCATTTCCCGCCTCGTGAATGATGAACTCCCCTTTGTAAGGTCCGTTTTCAAGAACAATGCGGGGAACTAGACCTATGCCAAGTCCAAGCTGAGCCAGGGCAAGAATAGCTTCATTTCCCTCAGTTTCTGCCGCAATAACAGGATGAACATTTCTGGATTTTGTCCATTTATCGAAGCGTTTTCGGGCAAGACCTGCTTTGGGAAGAATCAGAGGAACTGTGGAAACAATGTCCTGTGGAGAACCGTATACTTCTGTGTAAGGCCCGTTTTTGCAGGCGGCGTAAACCAGAGGTGTGTGTTCCATAACTACAGTTTCCATGGTGGAAAGTCCTTCTTCAGGAATAGCTGCAACTGCCAGAAGACAACGGCCGTCACGAACACTGGCAAGGGCACCAGCCGGATCTCCGGTTTCTACAGAGATTTTTACTTTTGGATAACGCTGATTCAGCTGGCGAACAAAGCGGGGAAGAATTGTGTAACAGGCCGTAACGGAAGCATAAAGGGGAAGTGTTCCTGTAATCTCTTCTGATCCTTCATCTTCAAGGGAATCTTTAAGGTTTTTCATGCCGGCAAGAGACTGTACTGCAAAAACACGGAACTTTTCGCCTTCGGGAGTAAGAATCACCTGGCGGTTGGAACGGTCAAGTAGAACTGTGTGCAGCTCCTCTTCCAGGCGGGTAATAACGCGGCTTAAGGCAGATGGACTCATGTTTAAAGCTGAGGCTGCCTTGCCAAAATGCAGTTCCCGTGAAAGTCGGACAAAGGCTTCCATTTCGTAAAAGTTCATGTCATCATTTTAGTGTAAAGGAAGGGAAAAATAAACACGATAATAAGATGAAGGAGATTTCTTATGAAAAAGATTATTATTGCAGCAGCCTGTGCATTGATTGGTTTTTCTGCCTTTGCACTGGATGTATTTATGTGTGCACCAATTCAGGGAGTTGTAAGCTCATTTACATCAAAAGAATATACAGTTTACCAGGAATTTGGTGAATATTTCCGCCGCCTTCAGGGACGCCAGGAACATGTTTTGAATTCAGACGGATTTGAAGTAGAACTTACAGAATACACAGCCCGGGATGTTGAAATGGGAAAAATGAAACGCACTTTCGACGCCATGGGAAATATGCTTACTCAGACTTACTATGATGCTGATGCAAAACTTATGTGGCGTGAAGTAACTTCTTACAACGGTGACAAAAAAACTGATTCCTGCGATTACAATGCTGACGGCGAAATGAAGTCAAAGGTAATCTACAAATATGACGGTGAAAATCTGGTAGATGAATCTTTCTATAATTCAAAAGGTGCACTTACCTGGAAAATCGTTTACAAATATGATGAAAATGGCCGCCTTGTTACAAAATCAATGTATTCTGCAATGGGCTACCTTGATGAAGAAGAATCTTACACATATCTTGAAAACGGAAAAATTGATTCTATCGGTCATGTAGATGCATATCAGAATACAGTAAGCCGGGAAGTTTTCCGCTACGGAGCAAATGATCAGCTGGTAGAAGTAATCAACTACAATGGTGACAATGTTGTAACTAAAAGAACACAGTTCAAATTCGACAAAGTGGGAAATGTAATCCGCGTGAGTGAATATGAAGTTTCTCAGAAATTTGGAACAACTGTAAACGAACTGGTTGCACAGACAGATTACAGCTACAAATACTAAGGGTTTATAAGATAAACTGCGGCTTTTTTGCCGTTTACAAGGACGTCGGTTCTAAAATCGGCGTCTTTTTCATTTAACAAAACCTTTGCAAAGACTGACCGCTGAAAACATTTTTCGAAGGTTTCTTTTGCGGCAGTTAAAATACAGATTTTTCCTTCCGGTTTGATTACTCTGGCGAATTCGCTAAGCATGCCGTCGTAAAGTTCTTCAAGGGCCTTGTCATCACGAACCTGGGCCTTCCAGAATCCCCAAGGTGGATCGGTGATTACAACGTCTATACTGTGGTCTGGAACATAGGAAAGGGCAGTAGCAGAGCAGACAGTTACAGAAATGGATGCAAAATGCCGCTTCAAATCTTCTGCCAGGTTTTTCTCGATTTCACTTGCGTAAACATGAGATTTTGGAAGCATTTTATGCACCTGTTTTACAATGCCGCCGTAACCTGCAAATGGATCCAGAATATTGATGGAACGGTTTTTGTCCGGTAAGAGCCCCGCAAAGCCTGCAAGAAGAGTTACGAACTCAGGACGAAGTTCCCCCTGGTTCAGATATTTTTCGGTGGACTGTTTTTTTGTCATGCGGAGTGCAAAGGCTGAAAAGTTTTCGGTGCGTGTAAAGAACCAGAACTCGGTGTCGCCTCCAAGACGGTCGGTTTTCATGCCGAAGAACTGGCTTATGGCTTTTTCCATGGATCCGCACATGTTTTTGTTTACAGGCATAAACTGATTTGCCTTGGAATAACGGATGCGGAAACTTTTGAAGTGCTGCTTTCTGATTTCCTTTTCGATGTTGACTGGGAAATTTCCGTTGAGCATCTTTTTGCACATGGCTTCAAAACTCAAGCTTCCGCCCCATTCGTTTATTATAAGAAAAACGTTGTTGAAAAAGTCCAGTTTTACAGCCCGGAAAGGATCCTTGTCCAGAGAAAAGCGCACAAAACCGCTGGTAACTTTTATGTCCTTTGCATCGGGCAAAAAGTGCTTGAGAACGGAAGGTATTACTTTTTCAAAGCCAGGGGCAAATACTGCGGCAAGTTTCATTTATTAAAGGGCACAGCCTCTGAAATCATCAAGAGATTTGAATCCCTTGCGTTTCATGTAAGCTTCAAGACCGTCAATCATATTGATCATGGCAAGAGGATTTGCAAATGTGGCAGTTCCAACTTCTACGGCAGAAGCACCAACCATAACGAATTCAACAATGTCCTGCCAGGTAGAAAGACCACCAATGGCAATTACAGGAACCCGTTCATTTTCCGGAAGTGTGTTGATGGCCTGAACCATTTCGTAAACCAGGCGCACTGCAATTGGGCGAACAGCTGGTCCACCAAAACCTGCCTTAATCTTGTCGAATACAGGACGGCCGGTTTCAATGTCGATGGCAACACCCTGGAAGGAATTACAAAGACTTATGGCATCGGCACCGTTTTTGATACATGTAAGGGCAACTTCGTTCAGGTTCGGGGCCTGTGGTGTGAGTTTTACAATCAAAGGTTTTGTTGTGGCGGCCCGAACGGCTTTTACAACGCTTTCGGCAAGGTCACAGCGCATACCAAAGGCAGCACCACCGGCGGCAACGTTTGGACAGGAAATGTTCAGTTCGATTACAGGAACGTCAGTTTTTTCCAGAAGTTTTGCGCCTTCAACATAAGTTTCAATGGAAGACCCTGAAAGGTTTGCTACAGTAACCGGTTTAAGTGCCATCATAGATGGAAGTTCGTTTTCAATAAAATGAGGAATTCCAGGATTGTTAAGTCCAATGGAATTCATTACCCCAGCTGGAGTTTCCCATACTCGAACACCGTCATTTCCCTGGCGAGGTTCAAGGGTAAGACCTTTGCTGGCAATTCCACCAAGTCGGTTTACATCAAAAACACTTTCGTATTCTGTTCCGTAGCCAAAGGTTCCGGAAGAGGCGATTACAGGATTTTCAAAGCGGACACCCTTTAAGGTAAAGCTCATGTCAGGTTTTTCTTTGCCTTCCAGAACTTCGGTGTGAGTTGTGAATTTTGAAACCGGACGCTTGATTTTGTCAAAATCCAGAAGTTTTCCGTCAAAAACAGGTCCGTCTTTACAGCAGCGTTTGTAGCCTTCGGTAGTTGGAATTGTACAGCCAAGACAAACTCCCATACCACAAGCCATGCGGGCTTCCATGCTGAGCCAGGCCTGAATTCCAGCTTCTTCTGCAATCTGTTTTACGTAGCGGAGCATTGGAGTTGGTCCACAGGCGTAAACTGCGCTGTAATTTCCTGATTTAAGTGTGTCTGCAGTGAGGGCACTTGGAAGCATACCGTGAACTCCAACAGAACCGTCGTCTGTGGTAATTACAAGGTTGTCTGCTTTTACATTGTCTAAGCCGTAAGAACCGCTTTTGAAGCTGGCAAAAAAGTCGTAGGATGCAGCAGGAAGAGATTCGGCAAAGCCCGCTACAGGAGCCACACCAATACCACCTCCAACGATACATACTTTTGAACCCTTGGCAGGAACCGGGAAAATATTACCCAAAGGTCCTAGAAGAGTGATGTCATCATCTTTTTCAAGGGAAACCAGCTCTTCAGTTCCTTTGCCTTTTTTTAGGATTAAAAATTCTACATAAGTCCCGTTTTTCTTTTCGGCGTGATAAACACTGATAGGGCGGCCAAGAAGGCAGTTGGAGCGTTTTGCATGAATCATGTAAAACTGGCCTGGAACTGGAAGTCGTTCTTCAGGAACAGTAACGCTCAATTTGTAAACGCTGTTTTCTGGACGGGCACCTGCCACAGTCTCACAGCCCAAAACCTTCCCATCGGCATAAACCGGATATGGAACACCATTGCAATCAGTAATATCTGTAATCATGGTTCCATTATAGAAGATTTTGCAGGAAAACTCAAAGACTGTGGATTTTACTTACTTTTGAAATACTTCTTTTTGATAAGGGAGTACCAGATAAGGAGAACTGGAATAAGAACAACACCTTCTGCAAGTACAAACCAATAAGGGAAATTTACACCGAAAAGAAGCAGTACACCGGTAATAACCCAGATGCTTCCTGCAACAATCCACATAATAAGGTTTGCGCGATTGAATCCTTTTACATCAGTAAGCTGCTTTTCGGTAACTTTGCTGCCGGCCCAGAAATTAAGGGGATTTTTAGAACGGGATGCACATACTGCTACAAGGATGAAACCAAGACCAATGACAATACAGGCACAGATGAAAACAATATCGGATAATGACATTAAATACCTCCATAACATTTCGGAATAATCTATTATAACATGCAAATTTGTGAGAATACAAAGGAAATGTTATTTTACAGAAGAATTTCTTATTTCTTAAGGATTTTGATGTTTTCAAGGCGCTGGAGAGCCTGATTCAAAGTTTCATCTTTTTTTGCAAAATGGAAGCGGATAAGATGATTTACAGGTTCCTTAAAAAAACTTGATCCAGGAACGGCGCCAACTCCCACTTTTTCGGCAAGGGCTTCGCAGAATTCCAGGTCGTTTTTCCATCCGAATTCACTGATGTCCAAAAGAACGTAATAGGCTCCCTGAGGTTCTGTAAAGGTGAGTCCAAGGTCTTTAAGACCGTTGCAGAACAGGCCTTTCATGTGAGTGTAATGGGCCTGAAGCTCTTTGTAATAATCATCGCCGAAATTTAATCCCACAACTGCGGCTTCCTGAAGAGGGGCTGCGGCACCAACTGTAAGAAAATCGTGAACTTTTTTTATGCGTTCGGTAATTTCAGGATTTGCAATGGTATAACCAAGGCGCCATCCTGTGATGCTGTAGGTTTTGGAAAGGGAGTTGCAGATAATGGTGCGGTCTTCCATGCCAGGCAATGTGCTCATGTAAGTGTGTTTGTGAGGGGCATAAAGAATGTGCTCGTAAACTTCGTCGGTAATAACAAAGGTGTCGTATTTTATGGCAAGGTCTGCAATCACCTGAAGTTCCTGGCGGGTGAAAACTTTTCCGCAAGGGTTAGAGGGATTACACACAACAATGGCTTTTGGGTGCTGGTGGAATGCATCTTCCAGAACATTTGCATCAAAAGAAAATGATGGGGGAACCAGGGGAACGTAAATTGGACTAGCTCCCGAAAGAATTGTATCGGCACCGTAGTTTTCGTAGAAGGGCGAAAATACAATTACTTTGTCTCCCGGATTTGTAACACTCATCATGGCGGCCATCATGGCTTCGGTAGAACCACAGGTCACTACAATCTGTGCGTTTAGATCAACCTTCTGTCCTGAAAAGTGTTCGTGTTTTTTTGCAACCGCCTCACGGAAATTCTGGGCACCCCAGGTGATGGCATACTGATGAAAGTCTTCTTTTGTTACCTGGGCAAGGCGGTCCAGAATAGGGCGGGGCGGTTCAAAATCGGGAAATCCCTGGCTTAGGTTTACAGCTCCAAACTGATTTGAAATGCGGGTCATGCGGCGGATAACTGAGTCGGTAAAAGTGGCAGTTCTGTTTGAAAGCTGAGGCATAAAGGATCTCCCTGTATATTTTTAGTAGTTTTCGGCGTTTACTTCGAAGTAGCTCTGTGGATGAGCACAGGTTGGACAAACTTTAGGAGCTTCTGTACCTACAACAATGTGACCACAGTTGCGGCATTCCCAAACTTTTACTTCGCTCTTTTTGAAAACTTCCTGCATTTCTACATTTTTAAGAAGTGCACGGTAGCGTTCTTCGTGATGTTTTTCGATTGCAGCAACAAGGCGGAATTTTGCGGCCAGTTCAGGGAATCCTTCTTTTTCGGCTGTTTCTGCAAAATCTTCGTACATGTCTGTCCATTCAAAGTTTTCACCGTCGGCGGCAGCTTTAAGGTTTTCTTTTGTATCGCCAATGCCGTTCAATTCTTTGAACCACATTTTTGCGTGTTCTTTTTCGTTGTCAGCAGTTTTTGTAAAAAGGGCTGCAATCTGTTCAAATCCGTCTTTCTTAGCTTTTGATGCAAAATAAGTGTATTTGTTGCGAGCCTGTGATTCACCTGCGAATGCAGCTTCCAGGTTTTTTTCTGTCTGTGTTCCTGCATATTTGTTTGCCATGATTATCCTCCTTTTTGGCATGAAATGTTGATTGAAATTTTAAGATATAAATCTAGTTTTAAAAATACTTATAAATTACTGGATTTTCAAGTGATTTTTAATGGGGATGATTGATTCAGTTGATTTTACACGGACCTTGTTTTTTGCTACACTTTTTTTATGACGCTTCAAAAACTTTACAGTTATACAAGACAGTGCATTCAGCAGTTTGATCTTATTGAAGAGGGTGACAGGATTGTCATTGGGATTTCTGGTGGAAAAGATTCCCTGACTTTGCTTTATGCTCTGGCGGGACTTAGAAAATTTTTCCCGGCTCATTTTGAAATTGTTGCAGTTACAGCTGATCTTGGCTTTGGTGATTTTGATCTGTCTGCCATTCATAAACTGTGCAGTGACCTTGAAGTGGAATATCACGTGATTAAAACCGACATTTCAAAAATCCTGCAGGAAAAAATTGAAAGCGGAACTTACTGCGCCATGTGTGCAAAACTTCGTAAAGGTGCCATCAACAATTTTGCAAAGGAAAAGGGCTGCAATAAGGTGGCCTATGCTCATCACCAGGACGATTTGATTGAAACCATGCTCCTTAGTTTGATTTATGAGGGGCAGTTTTTTACATTTGGACCAAAAACTTATTACAAGGAAGCAGATTTAACGGTGATCAGACCATTAATCAATATTCCTGAAAAGCAGATTATTGGATTCCGAAACAAATACAATCTTCCCTGCGTAAAAAATCCCTGTCCTCACGATGGAATTACACGCCGGCAGTATGTGAAAGAGCTTCTTGCAAAAATCAACCGTGACAATCCTGGCGTGAAGGACAAAATGTACAATGCCATTCTGAAAGATAAGATCTATGAATGGCGGTAGAAAAATTTATTTTTGAAAATCCGGGATAATTTTAATAAATTCTTCTTCCAGAACCGGTGCAAAATCCATGAAGGATTCGTAATCACCTTTTCTGTAAAGCTCTAGGATTTCTGCCACTTCCTGGATTTCTGAAAATCCTCTTGCTTTGTCGTAGTTTATACTGTTCATGGCAGTTTCATTTTTATTGTAGTTTCGAAGGATTGCTATAACATTTGCCCGGTTTATAAGTTCGATAAAATTTATGTACGCATTTCCATAAGCCTGCTGCGACATCAGTTTTTTTCGTTCGCCTTTAAACTGTTCTGTCATATAGCGGTTGACTTCAGGATTTTTAAAAACTTTGTCTGCTACAGGATTCGAATATGGATGAGATAGTTCGTGGATTACAAGGTTATCATCATAGTATCCGGTGCAGTATTTTGGTTCAAAGAAAGTGTTTTCTCCGTCATAAAAACTCATGCCATAATTTCCATAGTAATTAAGTGCCGAACTAGAGATGAAAACTTTGTTGGTGGTTACGTTGTAATACTTCTGCACATTTTCGATGGCATTGATCAAATCCTCTTTGTGAAGAATCCAGATTTCTGAAATCTGTTCATAAATATCATAGTGAGATTCATAGAAAGAACCAAAATCTGTTTCATCGTAGAAGGTTGAAACGGCATTAAGAAGTTCTTTTAGATTGTAACAACGTTGGTCAATTTTCTCGGCTACAATTTCATCACTTACCCGGAAAGAATGGCAGTCGGGACTAAGGTAAGTTCCAAGGCTTGCAACTGCATCGTAAGAAAATCCATAGATTGATTTGCATTTCTTAAAATAGGAGATAGATTTCTTGACTTTTTTGTTTTTCAAAAAGGGCTTGAAATAGTCATCATAAACAGCAATTAAACCAGTTTGGTCGTTGCCGTTATATTCTTCAAAATCTGCAAGATGAGCCATTAAAGCTACACATTCAAAAGCCTTGCAGTTTCCTACACTTAAATTGTCTGTGATTTTGATCTCAAAGTTCTGAGCAGCCAGAACCTGACAAAGTGCCAGAATTGCCCCAAGAATTGTTGTTTTTTTTGACATACGAATCTCCATAAAAAAAAAGAATTCTCAGTTTTCACTGAAAATTCTTTGTGTTTGGGTTAGTAGAAGTGCGAAACTATTGGGCCATCCTGGATTTGAACCGGGGACCAAAGGATTATGAGTC
>JAKSTP010000079.1 GCA_024402505.1 Treponema sp. | reverse complement strand
GACCAACAATGTGTCCGCAAAGACTGTGACTGCTTCGTAGAGGCAGATAATATTAAATCGGGCAATTGATTGTTTGCGTAGCAATCCTTCAATCCCTTAGGAGTAAGACATGGCACTTACAAAAGAAACTACAGCCGCAACAGTAAAAAAATACGGCGCCAAAGAAAACGACACAGGTAGCGTAAAAGTTCAGATCGCTCTCCTTACACAGAGAGTAACTCAGCTTACAGACCACGTAAAACGCTTCCCAAAAGATGCAACTGCAAAACGTTCACTTTTGAAAGTAGTTGGACAGCGCCGCAAGATGCTCAAGTACTTTGAACGCACAGACCTTGAAGGATACCGTGCATTTATCAAAGAACTTGGACTCCGCAAGTAGTTCATGTGTCTACAATTTCAATTGTAAATTGAAAAAAGAGACCGTCTTTCAGACGGTCTCTTTTTTTTATCTATGCAGTTTTGTGTTTTTATAAGCCGATGCTCAAAGAAATATTTAGTTCTGGCTGTATCCTTCGTAAAGTTTTTGAAGTGCAGGACGGCATTCAATAAAAAGTTTTCCAAGTTCCGGATCAAAGTGACTTCCAAGGGATTCTTCTATTATGCTGAAGGCTTTGTCGTAAGAAAAACTGTCTTTGTAGCATCTTTTACTAACCAGAGCATCAAATACGTCTGCCAAAGCCATAATGCGGGCTTCCAGTGGAATGTTGTTTCCTGAAATTTTTTCTGGGTAACCGCTTCCGTTCCATTTTTCGTGATGGTAGTGGGCTACGTTTATGGCAATGTTTTTGAAGGTCATGTCGTCTACTTCAGAAAGAACGTTTTCTACTATTCGGGCACCTTCTGCAGAGTGTGCCTTCATTTTTTCATATTCTTCATCGGTGAATTTGCCTGGCTTTCGAAGGACAGCATCATCAACGGCAATTTTTCCAAGATCATGCATAGGAGCTGCTTTAATTATGGCAGCACAGAATTCAGGGGAAAGGTTAGTGTAAGCTTTGTTCTCCACAAGATAATCAACAAAAACTTTAACGCAGTCGCTGGTTCTGTTAATGTGTCCGCCAGTACTGTTATCCCGGCTTTCAACCATTACGGCCATGCCCTTAATAACTGAGTCCTGAATTGCAAGAATTTTCCGGGTTTTTTCTCCAAGAGATACGGTCATGTCATTGAAGGTGTCGGCCAGTTCTCCAAAGGAATCGTTGCTTACAATCTTTACATGATGAGTGTAATCACCTTCCTGAACTTTCTGAGTACCGGTTTTCAATTTTTTCAAAGGCCCGTCAACATAATCGCAGAAAATAATCAGAATGATGATACCAAAACAAAGAATAAAAGCCAGTACCACAAGAATTTTAAGGTCTATTGGGGTTTCGTTGTTGATGGACAGGGTAAACATTGTGGAAAGCAGGTATTCCATTGGGAAAATACCTATAGAAAGATAAAATACTACCAAAAGAAAACGTACAGAAGGTTTAATGAAAACCGGATACTGTCTTAAGTTTCCTTCAGGAAAGTAACGGGGCAGAACAAGTTTTCGGTGAATAAGATCAAGAATAAGAAAGCCCAGGGTAAAAATAAAAATGGCTTCCTGAATAATGTTCCAGAAAGACGAAAAAACTATGCTCCTGATTTCAAAATGGTAAACGGATTTTGCTACAAAAAGGCAGACAGTTTCCAAAAGGAATGAGAGAATCCATCCCAGGCTTCCAATTAAAGAAAAAGCGAATGGAAGATTTATAAAATGACTGTATTTTACAGGGGATTTACCTTTCCATGGGACATAAACAATGCAAAGAATGAATGGAATAACAAAGGTTATTACACTTAAAAAATTGATGATAAATGAATGCTGGTCCATGAAGGCAATCCAGCTATTGTAAGCATTTGTGTTTGCTACAGGCATACCGCCTGAACTTGGAATTAAAAAGCCCAGATAATTTACAACTGAGATGATTAATATATAAATAACAGGAATTTTTGCTGGTAATCTCTTTTCTTGATTCATGTAATAATCATATCATACATTGAAAAAAAAGTGTTAATCTTCTATTATTATAGTAACTGTCCAAAGTTTTTGGATTTTTAAACCTTGGTTTCCTGATTAAGGGAAGTTTGTTCTTCCCTAAGGATAGGAAACAAGATCAGTTGTATAAAATTTGTGCCACTGATCTTGTTCCTTATGACAATCAGGAAGCTTAAAATTAGGAGAAAAAAATGTCAGTAGAAAGAGTAACCTACAGACTTGGTGATGCCGACCTGATTCTTGAAACAGGAAAAATCGGTAAACAGGCTAACGGTTGTGTTTACGCTCAGTGGGGCGGAGCAGCTGTTATTGCAACTATTTGTGCTTCTTCATCAGTTACAGAAGGACAGGACTTTGTTCCAGTAACTGTTGAATACAACGAAAAATTCTACGCAGCAGGAAAAATCCCTGGCGGTTTTGTAAAACGTGAATCTCGTCCAAAAGACAAAGAAATTCTCGTAAGCCGTCTTATTGACCGCCCAATGCGTCCACTGTTCGAACCTTCATTCGGACACGAACTTCAGATCGTTCCAACATGTGTTTCAGCTGACGGTGTTCACACACAGGATATCCTGGCTGTACTTGCAGCTTCTGCTGCTACATGTATTTCTGATATTCCTTTCCACGGACCAATCGCAGCTTGTCGTGTTGGTTACAAGGACGGAAAATACATCATCAACCCAACATTCAAAGAAATCGAAGAAGGTGACCTTGAAATCGTAGTTGCCGGTACAAAAGACGGTTTCACAATGGTTGAAGGTGGTGCAAAAGAAGTTTCTGAAGAAGTAATGCTCGGCGCTCTTGCTGAAGCAGAAAAATTCATCAAAGACATGTGTGCACTCCAGGAAGAACTGGTTGCAAAATGTGGAAAAGAAAAACTTCCACTGAACCCACTTGATGTAACTCTTGAAAACGCAGAAGCAATCGAAGCTGAAGCAACACCACTTCTTAAAGTTGCATGTTTCAAAGATTCAAAAATCAGCCGCGGTATCGCAATTCACGATGCAATCGCTCAGGTAAAAGCTAACCACGCTGAACAGCTTGCTGATGAAATGCAGGCAAAACTTTTCGCAGCTCTTATGGACGACATCC
Source organism: Treponema sp. (assembly GCA_024402505.1). GTDB lineage: Bacteria > Spirochaetota > Spirochaetia > Treponematales > Treponemataceae > Treponema_D. Next base: position 328 of record JAKSTP010000079.1, on the reverse strand, counting down.
AGTACAAACTCCTCCGCAAGTCTATTCTTGACGAAGGTGTTCGTGTTGACGGACGTAAAGTTGACGAAATCCGCCCAATCACATGTGAAATCAACGTTCTTCCAACTCCACACGGATCAGCACTCTTCACACGTGGTGAAACACAGTCTTTGGCAGTTTGTACTCTTGGTACAGCAATGGATGAACAGACATACGATGATATCGACGGAGACAGAAGCGAAAACTTCATCCTCCACTATAACTTCCCACCATACTCAGTTGGTGAAACAGGACGCCTTACAACTGGTCGCCGTGAAATCGGTCACGGAAACCTGGCTCGCCGCTCACT
>JAKSTP010000078.1 GCA_024402505.1 Treponema sp. | reverse complement strand
TAGCTTTGGATCAGGCTTGTGTAGATTTAGTTTACAAGGCAAAAGATTCCGGCAGCTTGATTGAAAGAATTGAAAGCAGAAACGGAATCCACACATTGGATCACGCCGAAAAAATCGGTTTTGGAAACAGAAATTATAGACTTGTAGAAATCAAATAAAAAAATTGGAGGCAAATGTGAAAAAAACAATTCTTACACTCTTAATTGGAGGTCTGTTAATGACATCAACTTATGCAAACCCTTCGACAGGCTCAGGAACCACTGTTGTTTGCTACTTCAGCTGTACAGGAAACACAAAAGCTTTGGCTGAAACTACTGCAAAATCATTGAACGCTGACCTTTTTGAAATTGTTCCTGAAATTCCATACACAGATGCAGATATAGACTGGCATGACTCAAAAAGCCGCTCGTCAAAAGAATCCAACGACAATAAAAGTAGGCCTGCTATTAAGCCCCTGAAACAAGTTCAGGGTGACGGTGTGAAAGTTCAGGGTGACAAGGGAAATCCTCAAGGTGACGGTAAGGCATTTGATCTTTCTAAATATGACACAGTTGTTCTGGCTTTTCCAATCTGGTGGAACTCGGCTCCAAAAATTATGTGGACTTTTGTAGAACAGAATGATTTAAGCGGGAAAAAGGTTGTGGCCATTTGTACTAGCGGTGGAAGTGGAATCAGCGGTGCAGAAAAAGATTTGAAAGCCCGTGCATCAAAAACTGCAGTCTGGAAAAAAGGCGAACGATTCTACGTAAACACAAGTGAAGCAGAGTTGAAGAAATATTTTGAAAAGACTTTGAAATAAACTACGGGCTGGAGATTCAGATGAAATATACAAAATTAGGAAAATCTGATTTAAATGTATCTCGCATCTGTATGGGATGTATGGGCTTTGGTGATTCATCAAACGGTCAGCATGGATGGACGCTGGATGAAGGTGCTTCAAGAGAAATCATCAAATACGGTCTTGAGAAGGGAATCAATTTTTATGATACAGCAATTGCTTACCAGAACGGAACCAGCGAGCAGTTTGTTGGGCGTGCTTTACGGGATTTTGCAAAACGTGATGATTATGTAATCGCCACAAAATTCCTTCCACGAAATCAGGAAGAGATTGAAAAAAATGTAAGCGGTCATAAACATATTGAAAATTCCTTGAATCAGAGTCTTAAAAATCTTGGAATGGAATATGTGGACCTTTATATCTATCATATGTGGGATTATCACACTCCAATGGAAGAAATAATGGAAGGACTTCATTCGGTTGTGAAAGCTGGAAAGGCAAGATATATCGGTATTTCCAATTGTTTTGCATGGCAGCTGGCAAAGGCCAATTTTTACGCCCGAGAAAATGGACTTACAGAATTTGTTTCTATTCAGGGACACTACAATCTTATTGCAAGAGAAGAAGAGCGGGAGATGGCACCATTCTGTTATGACCAGAATATCGCAATGACTCCTTACAGTGCCCTTGCAAGCGGAAGACTTTCCAGAAAGCCAGGTGAAACTTCCGCACGTTTAGAAAAAGATGCTTATGCAAGGTTCAAGTACGATAAAACTGCAGATGCAGACAACTTGATCATCGAAAGGGTTCTGGAAATCGCAGATAATAAAGGCGTTTCCATGACAGAAGTTTCTCTTGCATGGCTTCTTACAAAGGTTACTTCGCCTGTTGTAGGGGCTACAAAAATGTCTCATGTTGATGGTGCAGTTAAGGCTGTTGATCTTGTTCTTACCGTTGAAGAAATTGATTATCTTGAAGAATTGTATGTACCTCACGCTTTGGCCGGTGTTATGGCTCAGAATGGAAAACAGAAAGCCGGAAATGTGGTGTAGGAAAATGAAAAAATTATTATCAATTATTTTATATTCGGTTTTTGCATTTAGTGCATTATCTGCCGAAACACTTTTTATGAAGGTGGGTTCAAAAAACTTTGAACTTGAAGTAAATGAAAGTGGTTGTGCAAAAGAGTTTTTAAAATTCGTAAATGGTAAAAACTTGAAGATGACAAAGTATGGCGGATTTGAATTTTACATTTACGAAAAACTGAAAACTTCAGGCGAACCTGCAGGGACAAAATACAGCAAGGGAAATATTTACTACAACACAGTTTATAATGCCATTTCTTTTGCTTATGAAGATCATGATTTGGGAGATGCCCAGGCAGTTCTGATTGGAACTTTCAAAGATAAAGAAGTCTGTGATTTTCTAAAATCTGCTGATAATAATACAAGTTTTACATTTTCAAAATAAACGAGATAAACGGCGAGGAGGTCTGGAATGATTAGAAAATTAGCTGCAGGTGTTATTATGACAGTGCTTTCATTTTCATCTTTTGCTCAAAGCAAAATGGTGAAGATTCCTTCGGGAAGTTTTAATATGGGAAGTCCCGCTTCTGAAAGACAGAGAAATGTAGATGAAAAGCAGCATTCGGTTTCTCTTTCATCCTTTTATGCTGATGCTTACGAAGTTACTCAGAAAAGTTTTCAGGCTGTGATGGGTAAAAATCCAAGTGTGTTTAAGGGCGACATTCTTCCTGTTGAAAATGTTACCTGGTTTGATGCAATTGAATATTGTAATCGTCTGAGTGAAAAGGAAGGATTGGAAAAGTGCTACACAGTTCATGATAAAGATGTGACCTGGAACAGAGCTGCAAACGGTTATCGTCTTTTGACTGAAGCAGAATGGGAATATGCCTGCCGTGCCGGAACTACAACAATTTTTAATACCGGTAACTGGAACAATCCTAAAGACGCAAATTACGAAGGAGAATATCCATATCTGATAGAAGAAAATTATGTTCACCACACAAATCAGAATGTTCAGGCTGGGCAGAATCGTGGAAAAACAATTGCAGTTGATTCTCTCGCTCCAAACAAATTCGGGCTTTACAACATGCACGGAAATGTAAGCGAATGGGTTTTCGATTTTTACGGTGAATATGATGTTTCAGATAAAACAAATCCTGCTGGAAACAAAACAGGCATTTACAGAGTGAACCGAGGCGGAGCCTACAACGATTTTGGAAAACATCTTCGTTCAGCTTACCGTTCTGCAACAAATCCTCTCGACCACGACCAGAATCTTGGATTCAGGGTTGCCAGAAATGATGAAAGAGAGATTCTGAAACAAGTTCAGAATGACACAAAACAAGTTCAGAATGACGCAAAGCAAGTTCAGAATGACGTGGTTGAAACAAAATACGATTCAAAAATCGCTTCAATTGTAATTCCAAAAAATCCAAAAATCCTGATTCCATATTTCTCATATTCAGGAAATACCGAAAGTGCAGCAAAATATATTTCAAAAGTTCTCAAGGCGAAATATGGAGAAGCCAATGTTGACCTCGTAGAAATTGAAATGGTAAATCCGTACCGTGGTGGAATCTACGAAGTCACACAAAAAGATTTGAATGCAGAAGCCCGCCCTCCGTTAAAGACTAAAATTGCTGATATGGCCAAATATGATGTTGTTCTGCTTGGATATCCAACCTGGTGGGCAACTCTCCCAATGCCGGTTATGACTTTTCTCGAAAGTTATGACTTCAGCGGAAAAACAATTATCAGCTTTTCAAGTCACGGCGGAACTCGTTATGGCGACAGCGTTTCAGATTTAGGAAAGAAAGTTCAGTCTTCTTATCTTG
>JAKSTP010000077.1 GCA_024402505.1 Treponema sp. | reverse complement strand
GACCTGCAACATCAGGACGGAATACATTTACACCGGCAATTTTTTCAAAGGCACGGAGAACTGCATCATTGAAGAAAGTTCCTCCCTGCACTACTACCTTTTCACCAATATCACTGGCCTTTCGCAGTTTAATTACCTTGAAAAGTGCATTTTTGATTACAGAGTATGAAAGACCCGCAGAAATATCGGCAACAGAAGCACCTTCTTTCTGAGCCTGTTTAACACGGGAGTTCATGAAAACAGTACAGCGGCTACCAAGGTCAACCGGTTTTTCGGCACGGAGAGCAATCTTACTGAAGTCCTTTACATCCATTCCCATAGTGCGGGCAAAGTTATCAAGGAAGGATCCACATCCGGAAGAACAGGCTTCATTAAGCTGGATGGAAACGATGGCACCGTCTTTCATGCGAAGACATTTCATATCCTGGCCACCAATATCCAGAAGGAATTCTACACCTGGAACAAAGAAGTCGGCGGCGCGGTAATGAGTGATTGTTTCTACTTCACCGGCATCAACACCAAAGGCGGCCTGGAAAAGTGCTTCACCATAACCTGTACTTACAGCACGGCCAATATAAACGTCTTTTGGAAGAATGGCATAAAGGTCCTTAAGAACCTTTGTAGCAAGTTCAACAGGGTTTCCGGCATTTGCAGCATAGAAGTTCCAGAGAATGCGGCCTTCTGTATCAATAAGAACAGCTTTTGTTGTGGTAGAACCAGCATCCATACCAAGGAAAACAGGACCTTTTGTAGAAGCAAGGTCACCACGCAAGGCTTTCTGTGCTTCATGACGGGTCTTGAATTCTTCAAGTTCGGCGTCACTTTTGAACAGAGGTTCCAGACGCTGTACTTCAGAAAGTTCTGCGCCAACTAAGTTCTTAAGTCCTTCACGGAATTCACGAATTGTAGGGAAATTGTACTGGTCATTTTCCTGATGAAAGTTTACCGGTGTAAGTTCACCTTCAGCTTTTTCTACAGGAGTAAATCTGGCATTATCTTTCCATTCAATTTTTCTTTCTGCAGAAAAGGCACATCCCAAAGCTACAAAAACCTCTGAATTTTCAGGAACGATAATTTCATCATCTTTAAGTTTAAGGGTCTGAATAAAACGTTCTCTAAGCTGATCCAAAAAGTGAAGAGGACCGCCAAGGAAGGCAACGTGACCACGGATAGGTTTTCCACAGGCAAGACCGGAAATAGTCTGGCTTACAACTGCCTGGAAAATAGAAGCGGCAATATCTTCACGGCGGGCACCTTCATTAATAAGAGGCTGAACGTCGGTTTTTGCAAATACACCACAGCGGGCGGCAATAGGATAAATATGTTCTGTATTGCGGGCAAGCACGTTCAATCCCGAAGCATCTGTTTCCAGAAGAGCAGCCATCTGATCGATAAAAGCCCCGGTTCCTCCGGCACAGGTTCCGTTCATGCGCTGTTCAACACCGCCTTTAAAATATGTAATCTTGGCGTCTTCACCACCAAGTTCAATTACTACATCAGTCTGAGGAATAATACGTTTTACGGCTGTAGTTGCAGCAATTACTTCCTGAATAAAAGGAATGTTGAGCCACTGTGAAACTGAAAGTCCACCGGAACCGGTAACCTTAACGCTTATTTTTCGTTCGCTTCCACCCTGGATTTCTTTTTCCAGTTTATCGAAAGCAGTGGTAACTACATTTATGATTGTACTTCGGATATCAGCACGATGGCGCTGGTAATCTGAATAAAGGAGTTTATCATCATCATCAAGGACGGCGATTTTTACAGTAGTAGATCCTACATCAATACCAACTCTAATTGGCAAAAGTTCTGTAAATTTTTCCATACTTATATTATAGAAGAAAAGATTAAAATGGGCAATAAAACCAGTATTAAAGGGGTTATTGCAATAAAAATGATACATGATTATTATCTTTTATTATGAAAACAAAAACACAGTTCAAGGGAGTTATTCTTTTACTCCTTACAGCAATCATCTGGGGTTCATCTTTTCTGGCACAGACTATCGGCAGTGAAAATGTTCCGGGATTTGCTTTTATGGGAATCCGCACACTGATTGGAGCCCTCTTCCTTCTTCCTTTTATTCTGATTAAAGATAAAGCTGCTGCAAAAAAAATGTCTGCCGAAGAAAAACAGCAGAAAAAGATTGCAGATAAAAAAGTATTGAAATATGGAATGATTATTGGTATTTTCCTTTGTATTGCAACCGATTTTCAGCAGTTTGCATTCTACCAGCCTGGAGCTTCAACAGGAAAAATTGCATTCATTACTGCCATGTACATGTTCTTTGTTCCAATGATCGGGTTGATACTTTTCAAAAAACGAGTTTCCCTTTTAACCTGGTTATGCGTAGCAATTGGATTTGTAGGACTGTATTTCCTTTGTTTTAAAACTCCTGAAATCACAGCCATCAATTTTGGTGATGTACTTTCTTTGATCTGTGCCCTTTTCTTTGCATTCCAGATTCTATTTATAGAAAAATTTGCTCCTGAATGTGATGGTATCAAGCTTTCATGTATTCAGTTTTTTACTGCCGGTACAATCTCTACAATTTTAATGTTCATTTTTGAACGCCCAGATCTTGCAGATATTAAAGCAGGACTTCTTCCTATACTTTACTCAGGTATTTTGAGCTGTGGATTTGCATACACTATGCAGGTAATTGGACAGAAATACTGCGAAGCTACAATCGCTTCTCTTTTAATGTGCATGGAATCTGTGTTTGCCACCCTCTTTGCTGCCCTTTTCCTTCATGAATCTCTTTCGGGACGGGAAATTGCCGGTTGTATCATCATGTTTACAGCAATTGTAATCTCCCAGTTTACAACTACACCGGAAAAAAATTAGGGACCGCCCGGATTTTGGACAGTCCCTTAAAAAAGAGGATTATTTAATCTTATTGATTAGAAATGGTAATCAAAACCAACACCAAGGGAACGTGTTGCAAATGGAACAGTCATTTTTGTTGGGGAATTCTTAAATTCCTGGTAATCATTAAGATTGAAACGGGTGTAGAAGCTCAAAACAGCATTATCATTGATTTTGTAGCTTACACCAGGATTCAATACAATAGAAAGGTTTCCTTTACCTTCCATTTTTTCACCAATGTAAGAACCACCAGAAAGATTCAAACTTACTCCGGCTTTTATGAATGGATTTACTTTTCCAATATCAAAAGTATAGGCAGCAAGAACCTGTGGTGAAACAATATGGTATTTCATTGTATATCCCATAACTGACTTTGACATAAAACCCATCTGAAGGGCAAATTCAAGGGCCAGATCTGGAAGTGCATCAGAAAGATACATACCAAAATATGGAGTCATTTCAAAGAACCCCATGCTTTCTCCCGAAATAGCTGACGCACCTGAAAAATTACCTCCACCCATCTGCATACCAGCGTACATTCCTTTTACACCTGATGAACCATTGTCTGCTTCCTGAGCAAATCCAAAAGTACAAGCCAGCAACACCATTACTGCAACAGCAGTCTTTTTAAAAACTTTCATTTATATCTCCTTTGGTTTCAGTATACCGCATCAGTGAACTTTCAGATTAGGAGTCCGACTCCTATTTTTCATAAAAAAAAATCCCTGGAAGTGTAATTAAACCTTTCCAGGGACCCTTTTAAGAATTACA
>JAKSTP010000076.1 GCA_024402505.1 Treponema sp. | reverse complement strand
ACCAAGTCCTTTCAAGCCGTTAGTTAAAGTGTCCAATAATTGGGGTACACTTCAAATCCGGGCTTTTTTTTATTCAGCTTTCTTTTTGTTATAAACAAAGTTCAAAATCGCCATACTGATAATAATCACATACCCAATCACACTATAAACATCAGGCAGCTGATCAAAAAGGAAAAATCCAAAGGCGGCAGAAAAAATTATCTGCGAATAATCATAAATAGAAATCTCTCTGGCAGGTGCATTAAAGTAAGCTGCAGTGATTCCAAACTGACCGGCAGCAGCACAACATCCGGCAAGAACAAGCATTGTTACCTGATAGGCAGTCATCGGTTCAAAATTTACAATCATAAATGGAATTGAAAGCAGCATGGAAAAGGCAGAGAAAAACAGTACAACAACTTTGCCGTTGCATTTAAGAAGACTTAATTTTCTTAAACAGGAATAGGCAAATCCCGCGCCAATTCCCCCGGCAAAACCAGCAAGAGTTGGAAGAGTGGCCTGAAAATCAAAACTTGGTTTTACAATTAAAATTGAACCTAAAAATGCAACAATAATAGCAATCAGAGGAACAAGCTTAATTTTTTCTTTTATCAACAGATAACTGAACACAATGGCAAAAAAGGGAGACATTTTATTCAGAATTGATGCGTCTGACAAAACAAGATGATCAATGGCATAGAAATTTCCGAATATTCCTACAGAGCCGCCAATACTTCTGAAAATCAGGAACAGCAACGCCCCTTTTGGAATAATCAGGCTGTCTTTTCCGTTTATCATTCCGTCTTTTATTAAAAGAACAAGGGCAATCAGAAAAGACATTGTGTTTCTAAAAAAAGCCTTCTGAATAAAATTAATATCTCCTGCCAACCGAACAAAAGCCGCCATTGCAGCAAAGGCAAAAGAAGAGATAATCAGACAAATAATACCTTTAGTTGTTTTTGACATGATTTCGTTCTCTGAATTCTGCTGTGGCTGTAAGAAGTACATCGCTTGAAGAATTTAAGGCTGTTTCAAGAGAATCCTGAACTACTCCAATAATAAACCCAATACTTACCATCTGCATTGCAACATCCTGAGGAACTGTAAGCAATGAGCAGGCCATTGGAATAAGAAGAAGAGAACCACCGGCTACTCCAGAAGCTCCACATGCTGCAAAAGTTGAAACAATACATAAAAGTAATGCTACTGGGAACGAAACATGAATGCCCATAGAATGAGCTGCGGCCAGAGACATGATTGCAATTGTTATGGCAGCTCCATCCATGTTGATTGTGGCACCTAAAGGAATGGACACTGAATAATAGTTTTTATCAAGTCCAAGGTCTTCGCATAACTTCATGTTTACAGGAATATTTGCAGCTGAACTTCTTGTAAAGAACGCTGTAAGTGCAGAATTACGAAGACACTTAAATACTAAAGGATAAGGATTCTGTTTTAATAAAACGGCTACCATCAAAGGGTTTACTATAAGTGCCTGAATAAGCATGCAGACAACAAGAAGAATAATCAGTTTTCCGTATGAAACAAAAATGCCAAGACCATTTGTGCTTACAGTTGTAAAAACAATACCCATAATACCAAGTGGAGCGCACTGAATAATCCAGCTGACAATTGTTGAAATGCCGGTAGACAAATCTTTCATTACCGATTTTGTAGGATAATCAATTTTTCTTAAAGCAAGGCCAAGAAGAATGGACCAGGTTAAAATTCCAAGGTAGTTGGCATTTACAAGAGAAGAAATTGGGTTTTGAACCATACTTGTAAGAAGATTTGTAAAAACATCTGTAAGACTGTGTGGAGCAACTGCATCTTCTGCAATTATGTCTAAAGGGACAGAGATAGGGAAAAGAAAACTGCCGCATACAGAAACAAGGGCTGCAATCAGAGTGCTTGCAAGATATAAAAGAATAACCGTTCTAAAGCGGGAACTTATACCGTTTCCTGCATCACATAAAGAGCTTGTAATTAAAGCAAAAACAAGAACTGGGGCGATTGCTTTTAAGGCGCTTATAAAAAGTTTTCCAAAAATACCAATGAATTCAATATTTGGAACAGTAAGTCCAAGAATAATTCCAATAACAAGACCAATTAAGATTCTAATAACTAATGGAATTCGTGTGATTTTTTTTATCGATTCGTTCATAGTAAATATTATAAATCTATTTTTACAGAAGTACAAAGATTTTTCTTGTTCCAATTATTTCAACTTACAATATGGGCTATTCAAATAATTTAATAAAATTTGTAATTTCTGAAAATGAAACTTCTTAATAATTTTTATGCAATATATTGACATTTCAACAAATAGGCAATATATTGCACTATATGAATATTACTAACGATGAAGTATTGAATGTCATGCCGCCCCAATATGGTTTATTCGGGCTTCTTTTTGCTTTTATGAACCGGCTGCAGGCAACAGGGGACTCTTTTTATGAAGAAATCACCTGCAAACAGTTTTTCTTAATGGCCTGCATGAATCTTTTTCAGGATGAAGCACCTACTGCAAATCAGCTTAGTCAGGTTATGGGTTGTTCCCGCCAGAATGTAAAAGAAGTTTTGAACGGTCTATGCAAAAAAGGGCTTGTGGTTTTAGAACAAGACACAAATGATAAACGCAAGCAGCGAATCATTCGGACAGAAAAAGCCTGGCAAATGGGAGAAAAATATTCTCAGAAAGAAAAGGCTTTTATGGAGCTTTTGTACAAAGGCATTTCGGATGAAGAAGTCAGCAATGTTTATAAAATAATATCAAAAATGGAAAAAAACTTAAAAGATCATCTGGAGGAAAAATAAATGAAATCAATCGTAATTTATAACAGTCAGACAGGATTTACCAAAAAATACGCAGAATGGATTAGCCAGGAAGCAGGATGTGAATGTGTGGAATTTGCGCAGGGTTCCAAAATTGATCTTTCGTCTTATGATGCAATTGTTTTTGGCGGCTGGTGCATGGCAGGTCAGGTAACAAAATTAAGCTGGTTCAAAAAAGTGATGCCAGACTTATATGCTGCAGGAAAAAAATTGATTGTGTTTGCAGTTGGCGCTACTCCGTCAGTTTCTCCAGAAGTTGAAGTTGCAATGAAAAAACTTTTCACCGATGAAGAACGCAAAATGGTAAAAGCGTTTTACTGTCAGGGTGGACTTAATTATGACAAAATGAACTGGGCTTCTAAAAAGATGATGCAGCTTCTTGTAAAAATGCTTAAAAAAAATAAAAATCCAACAGAAGACGACAAGAAAAAAATTGAAATGCTTTCTTCATCTTATGATATTTCAGATAAGAAATATATAGAAGAAATTGTTGATGAATTAAGATAGAAGCATCTATTTTCTAAGTCTTAAATCAAAAGCCTTTTTTAAATTTCCGTCAAAACCAAGGTTTTCATAAAACTTATGAGCTTCTGTGCGCTTGCAGTTGCTTTGTAAAATTACCTTGTAGCAGTTGTGAGACTTTGCATCTTCAATAGCCATTTCTATAACTTTGCGAGCAAGACCTTGTTTGCGGAACGCACTATCTGTAACAACATTTTCCAGAAAGCAGATAGAGCGGCCGTGAGCAGTAAGATTTGGAATAATCATTGTAATCTCCGGTTTTATAAAACTTTTTCCATTAAAGCAAAACGCCCCTTACGCCAGTCTGCATAACCAACAATTTTGTATCCCAATTTTTCATACATTTTCTGGGAATAGGGATTTTGAGTAAAACAATCTAACTTAATGGCTTTTACACCTTG
>JAKSTP010000075.1 GCA_024402505.1 Treponema sp. | reverse complement strand
ATCAGTCCTTAAAATCGGCCTAGTTAAAGTGTCCAATAATTGGGGTGCACTTCATGTTAAAGGTGCCTTTGTTTTTTTATATAGATTAGTCAGCATCCATGGCGTTTTCGAATTTTGTGTAGGAACCAAGGAAAGTCAATGGAACATAACCAGTCATACCGTTACGCTGTTTTGCAACAATAAGTTTTGCCTCCTGAATAGGATTGTTTTCGGTCATGGCTTTTCGGTCACGGTGAAGGAACATTACAACATCGGCATCCTGTTCAATGGAACCTGATCCACGAAGCTGGTTCAAGGAAGGTTCTTCACCTTCAGCATCACGGGAAACCTGACAAAGTGTAACAATAGGAATCTCAAGTTCACGGGCCAGAGCTTTCAATGATTTTGAGATTTCACTAACCTGCTCATAAACAGGAGCATTTGGATTTTCAGTTGTAATAAGTCCGATATAGTCTATAAAAAGAATTTCAATTTTATGTTCAACAACCATTCGTCTTGCAAGAGCACGAAGGTCAAGAAGTTTCATATTTGGTGTATCAGCAATATAAAAAGGTGCTTTATAGCACATTCCAGCGGCATTCTGAAGTCTTCCAAAGTCCTGGGTACTTAAATGTCCTGTTCGGATTTTACCTGAACTGATTTTAGCTACCTGAGAAATAAGACGCATACCAATAGATTCATAAGGCATTTCCAATGAAAAGAAACCGCAAGGGATACGTTTTTCAATGGCAATGTTCTGCATCATGGAAAGAGCAAAAGCTGTTTTTCCGATAGATGGACGGGCACCAATAATAATAAGTTCTGATTTCTGAAAACCTGCTGTCATTGTATCAAGTTTTCCAAATCCGCTTGGAACACCGGTAAATTCTGCCTTAGTCTGATAACGTTTGTCGATTACATCAATTACCTTTCCAAAAACCCGGTCAAGGCTGTAAATTTCTGTAGTCTGATTTCGTTCAGCAAGAGAGAAAATTTTCTGTTCCGCAGAATCAAGAAGAGTACTGCTTTCGGTTTTCACATCGTAACTTTCTGCCTTAAGTTCATTACAGATCTTGATAAGATCCCGGCGGGTTGCTCGGTCCATTACAATTTCCGCATAGTGTTCAACGTTGGCACTGGATGGAACAACATCAGTAAGTGAAGCAATGTAAGCAACTCCCCCAGCCTTTTCAAGATTTCCTTCTTTCTGAAGCTGGTCAACAAGAGTAAGGGTATCTCCACGAATATTGTTCTTGAAAAGAGTACACATTGCATCAAAAATAACCTGATTCTGCAGGGAATAAAAACGTTCAGGACGAAGTTTTGTAATAACATCACCCATTGCGCCCCAGTCAATAAGAAGCGCTCCTAAAACGGCCATTTCCGCTTCAATGTTATTTGGTGATACCTTATCTGATAAAGTTGCTTCCATAATTTATATTCTTTCCAATGTAATAACAAAATGTAAACACATTGTTCACAACTTATGAACAATCGTGCCAATGCCCTTAAGACGACAAAAGCCAGCTGTCTGTAAAGACAGCTGGCCTAAATTCATTAAATCTATGAATCTAATTATTCAGCTTTTGCTTCTTCTGCTGGAGCTTCAGCTTTTGGTTCTTCAGCTTTAGCTTCAGGAGCTTTTTCATCACCCTGTGCTTTTACAGCGAATGTGATGTCAGCAACCTGTGCTTCATAAAGTTTAATTGTTGCTTTGTAGTTTCCTACAGATTTGATTGCAAGACCAGGAATATCGATGCGTTTGCGTTCGATATCAAAACCTTCTTTAGCAAGTACGTCAACCAGAACCTGGTTTGTAACAGCACCGTAAAGTTTTCCGTTAGCACCAGCTGGCATAATAACTTCCAGGTTGAGTGCTTCAAGTTTGTCTTTCAAAGATGCAGCATCTTTGCGTTTAAGGTCTTTGCGAGCTTCGATTTCAGCTTTTTTGCCTTCGAAATAAGCAACAGTTACATCGTTGTAAGGTACAACGAGATTGCGTGGAAGAAGGTAGTTACGAGCGTAACCGTTAGCAACGTTTTTTACGTCTCCTTCTTCACCAAGGTATTTTACGTCTTCGTTAAGAATAACTTTCATTTTACAAGCTCCTCTTGTTTATTTTTTCTGCAGGCGTCACCAGGAGTTGGATCGTCTGCAGTAGATTTAGATTTAGTCTGCTACGTATGGAAGCAAACAGATTGAACGTGCGCGTTTGATAGCTTTAGCAACTTCACGCTGGTGTTTTGCACAAGTACCTGTGATGCGGCGTGGAAGAATCTTACCACGTTCTGTCATAAAGCGACGGAGAGCATCAGCATCTTTGTAGTCAATTTTTGCTTTGTTTGCACAGAAACGGCAAACCTTTTTGCGGAAGTATGTTTTAGCTTTTGCACGACCTTCGCGATCGTCTTCACGTCCATCATTTTCAGCTGCAGGAGTATTCATTACAGCTTCCTGTGTCATGTCTTCTTTTTTTTCCATTTCTTCTGACATATATTTCTCCAAATAAAATTAGAATGGGATGTCCTCTGGGAAATCAGAGCCTGTACTAAAGGAATTTCCACCGAAGTTGTTCTGATAATTGTTCTGAACAGGAGCGGCATTCTGGAAGGTATTTCCTGAATATGAAGGAGCCTGTGGCTGACCAAATCCACCCTGAGGTGCGCCATTTGCTGGTCCACCCTGGTTTCCGCCCAAAAGCTGAACGGTGTTTGCCTGGATAACTACTCGTGAACGTTTTTCACCTGTAGCTTTGTCATCCCAGCGGTCCTGTTTAAGGTATCCTTCTACTGCAATCTGTTTTCCTTTTGAAAGATAAGGTTTAAGATTTTCTGCAGTTTTGCCCCAGATAGTTACATCAAAGTAACTTACTTCGTCTTCCCAGGTATTGTCCTGATTTCTACGGCTTCTATTAACAGCAATACTTACATTGGCACGTGCAGTTGGATTTGCACCTGTTGTGTAACCAAATGATCTGTCATCCAGGTCTCGAGTAATTCTACCAATAAGCATAACACTATTAATATCTGTCATAGTCTCTCCAGGGATTTATTTTGTTTCGTCCAGACGAACAAACTGGTATTTCAAAAGGTTCATGTTGATTTTGAACATTTTGTCAATTTCTGTAATTTTGTCTGGGTTCAGTTTCAGGTTGAAAAGAACGAAACGACCTTTTTTCTGTTTGGCAATTTCGTAAGTAAGATCGCGGTCACCGAAAAGGTCTTCTTTTTCGATTTCTGCACCAAAGTTTGTAAGAACGCTTTTTACGTCTTCAGCGCCTTTTTTTGCTTTTTCCTCATCGAGTGGGAAAATAGCCATAAGTTCATACTTTCTCATAAAAGTATCTCCTATAATTTTTACAGGAGGCGGTAATTCATTTTACCCGAAAACAACGTAATCTGGCAAAACATAGAACATTCAGAAAACTGACGTTCACATACCTCCTTTTGGACAAGGAAGTTTCCACTAAGAAACTCCAAGGGGTTTTGATATTATATGAAATATTGAAAATATAATCAACAGGACAAAGGGTTACATCAACCTTAAAATCAAAGATCCAAGCTGATTTACAAGAAGAGCCACTATATATGCAAAGCCGCACTGGTAACCAATGGCAAACCAGAACCATTTTTTTGAATTCATTTCCCGTTTGATAGCACTCATTGCACCGACACAAGGAGCACAAAGAAGATTGAAAAGCAGGAATGCGTAGGCAGAAACAGGATTAAAAATAGCAGAAAGTGTTGTATAAAGATTTCCGCCGCTTCCGTAAAGGACCCCTAAGGTTCCAACAATATTTTCTTTTGCAATAAGTCCTGTAATTGTGGCCACAGTTGCTTCCCATGTACCAAAACCAAGAGGAACAAAAATCCAGGAAATAAAATGACCGATTCT
>JAKSTP010000074.1 GCA_024402505.1 Treponema sp. | reverse complement strand
GAACTTTTCAAACCTACTGAGGTACAGAAAAAAGCTTTAGAACTTCTTAAATCGTCTGCAAAGCATGTTTTACTTTTTGGCGGTAGCCGTTCAGGTAAAACTACAGTTCTTGTTATGGCGATAATATACAGAGCTATTGCATATCCTGGAAGCCGTCATTTGATTTGCCGCTACCGTGCGAAAGATGCAAGAAGTTCTGTTTTGCATGAGACCTTAATTCCTTGGTTGAATAAAACCATAGGAGCCAAGAACTATCATCCGAATGTACACGACGGTGTTATTACCTTGTGGAATAAATCGGAAATATGGATTGGCGGACTTGGAGACCGTGAACAGGTTGATAAGATTCTCGGTCACGAATATGTAACCATTTACTTTAACGAAGTGAGTCAGATTTCTTATTCTGCAATTACCACAGCTTATAGCCGACTGGCTATGAAAGTTGAAGGCTGCAAGAATAAGTTTTTTTACGACTGCAACCCTTGTTCCCCTATGCATTGGGCTTACAAGGTTTTTATCAGAAAGATAGAACCTAGAACGGATGAAGCTTTGAACAAGCCTGAACTGTATGCAAGTGCAGTTCTGAATCCTGCCGACAATGCGGAAAATCTGGATGCCGATTATATAAGCGACATTCTGGACAACATGCCTGAAAAACAAAAGGCACGATTCAGGGACGGTTTATGGGTAAAGCCGGAAGGAAGCGTTTATGAAAGATTTGACGAATCAATGATAGTTGATGAACTTCCTGAAAAATTTGACAGAATCACAGGCGGTCAGGACTTTGGCCTGCACATTGCCGCTGTGAAAATCGGTTGGCTTGATGATTGCGTTTATGTTATCGCCGATTATGGCGGATTCAACATAACAACACGAACCAGTGTTGAAAATCAGACCGCTAAAGGCTGGTACAAAGAAAGCTTTGTTACTTTTTGCGACCCTGCCGGCGGTGAACGTATTCAGGAAGTACCAGGAGGAGTTAAAGCAAATAACAGCGTAGATGCGGGAATTGATTACATCTGCGCACTGATGGAACGCGGAAAGTTTTTTGTTTACAGAAAATGTACAGGCGTTCTTGGGGAAATCTGGGATTACATGAGAGATGAGAATAACCAGATTGTAAAAGTAAATGACCATTATATGGACGCTATGCGTTACGGAATATTCAGTTCTGTTACAAATGGCGTGGTTTTAGCTTGATGTCTTTTGACATCAGAAAATATAAGTCAGGAGTTTTGATGAAGCTTTCGTTTTTATTTTCTAAAGGAAAAACTCACGACTGCAAGGAACTTAGAAGTTTTACTGAAATAAATTCTGATGATATTGCAGCTGATTTTGATTCCTTGGAAAAGAAAGCCTGTAACGATCCTTATTTGCAGCATGCATGGGTTTCTATCTGTATTGATATTCTTACAAGGAATGTTGGCAGAGCAGTTTTTGAGATTCGTAAGGATGGTAAAGCTGTTTCAGATTCCAAAGCTGCAAGATTATTTCAGTTTCCCAACAGCTACACCAGTCGTTTTGATTTGTGGAAACAGACCTGCGCATGGTGGAGTTTAGACGGTGAAGCTTTCTGGTGGTTTGGTGAAGATTATACTTGCGGTGTTCCGAAAGAAATCTTTGTTTTGAATCCTAGAAAAATGCAGCATGTTGTTGATAACGGAAAAATTACTAAGTGGATTTATACAGGATATGAAAACGGAAGACCGCTCGTAATTCTTCCTGATGAACTGATTCATTTTAAGGACTGGAATCCATGGAATGAATACAGAGGTGTCAGCCCTCTTATAAGTCTGGGATTGGAAGTTGAACAGGATTTTTTGGCAGCAAAGCAGAACACAGGATTATTACAAGAAGGTGGCGTTCCTAAAGGATTACTGAAAACGGACCAGGTGCTTACAGAGCCAGAGGCAGAAATTCTTGCAAGAACCTGGGATAAAAAATATGGCCACAACAACAAACGCCGTATAGCCGTTTTGGGAAAAGGTACAGAATACCAGCAGCTTACATTCAGCCCTGATACTCTGAAGCTTTATGACATGAAAAAGTGGAACCTGTATACGTTGCTTGCAAAATATGGCATTCCGCCACGAGTTGCGAATATTCAGGATTCAAAAAGTTCTTTAAGTGGAACCGATACTGACAGCCAGCACCGGGCATTCTGGAACTTTACATTGATTCCGCTTCTACAGAACTTTGAACAGGTTCTTGAAGTGCAGTTTTTTAGAAGATTTAATTTATCTGAAAAAGGTATTTTTAATCTTGAGTCCATTCCTGAATTACAGGAAAGCGAGGATGCACAGAGCAACCGTGATATTGCGGAAATAAATGCGGGTCTTAAGACAATTAATGATGTTTTAAGAGCCAGAGGACAGGAAGAAAAACCTTGGGGGGACATCTGGTATAGAGCTTCTTCGTTGATTCCAGTAAGAACAGGTTCTCAAGTCGGGGAATTAGAAGATGAGTAATAAAGTAAAAAAAGTAATCATTGCCTGCTGCGATGAATATGTAAGAAACATTATGTTGGAAGGATTCGAAAAGTTTTTACCAAAAGACCGAATCTTTGTATGTAAGACAGAAATTGATATGGCTCAAACTCTTATTGAGTCGGAAGACACAGCAATTATTTTTGACAAGTTCTTCCTTGGGTTTGTGCTGACTTATCAGATTCTTAGACTAAAAGTTATTAATGAAAAGATTTTAGCCTATTTTGTAGAAACAGGAGAATGTTCTAAATATTTCGGATTAAGAGTTTATGACTTAGGGCTTCAAGGTTTGATTCCATACATTGAAGTAAAGTCAAAACTGAAAATTGAGCTGGAAAAAGTTATTCAGGGAATAAAAACTTTTCCATTGCCTGTTATGAGAAGCATTGAAGAAAATGATTATCTGTTAGAAAGAAAATCTTTTTCTGAAGTTACTGAAAAGGAAATGGAGATTGGACTTTATCTTGGAATGGGAAAATCCCAGAAAGAAATCTGTTATCTGACAGGAATGTCCGCAACAGCTGTTTGTACACATACCTGCAGACTACGCAGAAAAATAGGATATAAAGAGCCATCTGATTATTCCAGATTAAGCAGACAGGCATTAAAAGGAATTGCAAGGAGCGCTAATTGATTATAAAAGTTGATGGCATCGAAAACAAAGAACTTGGAAAAAATCCTGTTTCTTTGATGAAGTTTCTGAAAGAAAATACACATTCTGGAAAAGTTAACCCTATGGTGGAAATGTTCAAAAGCGTTGATATGCAGAAAGATTCTTTCCACTGGATTATGTCTACTTTTGACACAGACAGAGACTTTGAAAAAATTGATCCATCCGGATGGAATTTAAAAAACTATCTTTCAAATCCTGTAATCCTCTGGAGTCACGATTATTCGATTCCGGCTATAGGATATGCAGAGAACCTAAAAGCAGACACAGTTCTTGAAGGTGATATTCGTTTTAATGACAAGGAATATGACGAATTCGGCTGGAGCATTGGCCAGCGTGTAAAAGCTGGTGCTCTTAGATGCGGCTCTGTTGGATTCCGTGTTGATGAAGTTGAGTTTATAGAAGGTCAAAAACGTGAATGTGATTTGATTTACAGAAAACAGGAACTTCTAGAATTTTCAATTTGCTGTGTTCCCGCAAATCCGTTTGCGTGTACAACACCAAACAAAACTCTGAAAATAGAAAGAGTGATTCAAGATTCTGAACCAACTTTCTATGAAAAAATGTTATTGGGCTTGGCACGGGCTTAACAGTGCAAAAAAAAATGGCAAGCCGGATTGGACCCCAGAGCTTGCCACTAATTCAAAAACCTTGGGAGGTTTAATTTGAATCAAGTTATTTTAGGATTGCAGCAGCAATTGGTCAACATGAAAGCACAGTTTCCAACTGCCGCCGCAAGTGAAGAACAGTTCAGAAAATATTTTGATGAACGGGATGCAATTCTTGACGGCATCCTTAAAGCTGCTTTGGAACAGGAAACAGCAACAACAACAGAGCTTCAGGATATGCGGGATGCAATTAAAGACTTCCGCACAATGATGAAAAATCAGGCTTCTACAGTAACACAGCTTAGTATGCGTGACATTCAGTTTAATCTTGGAAAAGCTTTGGTTGCTGCCTGGAACAAAGACCACAAGACTTTAGGCGAATTGAAATTCTGTCCTAATCTCAGAAATGAAAAATGGAACAATCCAAAAGATTTTGTATGGCAGGCAGAAAAAGGATTTGTTGCGACAAAAGACGCTTTAGGCGAACCTGTAGGAAACCTTTCTACAAATGACCAGTATCTCATAAATCCGATTTATGAAACTGTAATTATGGAAGAAGCTGCAAAGAAATCTGTAATGATGCCATTGGTTACAAACAGACTAATGACAGGCCCTTCTATGTTCCTGAATGAAAGAGACCGTGGCGGAATAGAATTGAAATGGCTTACAAGCTACGGCCAGAAGATTGACGCTACAAAAGGAAATGTTCCTTCAAGAGTAGAACTTAAAGCTTATACACTTGCCGGATATGTTTCCTGGTATGACGAATTTGATGAAGATGCATACATAGACATTGGAAAAATGTTTATGGAAGATATGATGGAAGCCTACGCAACAGAATTTGACCGCCAGTG
>JAKSTP010000073.1 GCA_024402505.1 Treponema sp. | reverse complement strand
CAGCTATGCTGCGCAGCCTCGTCTGAAACCTAAATCCATAAACACTGAACTTCCGCGGAAGAACCCTATACAAGCCAACGGGCTTTTTTTGTTTAAAAAAAGCCACCAACTTCCGTACTACTTTTCTCGTGGGCGCGGGACAGTAGATTTTCCGAGAAGCTGGGCTTCGAAGGCTCGTTCCATTTTTTATTCTTGACAGCTTTTATAAGTGGGTGCATACTGTGTCTATAGGGTGCTTGTGCATCTATGGCTGGAAAGATGTTATTTGTTAAATGCATCCTCTTCCTGATCCAATTGAGACGGCAGATATTCAATTTGTGGATATCTGCCATTTTTTTGTTCTTTAATTTTTTCTTAAAATTTTGTAGAATAATTCTATGAAAAAGTTATTCTATTCTTTATTGATTCTTTCTTTATTGTTGGTTGGATGTGCTTCAAAGGCACCTCAAGAAAAAAATTCTTCATCTGAAAATAAAGGACCTAAAGTTTCAAATCCCCGGGATTTTGTTCTTTATACTCCTTCACATGAAGAAGTTGGTATGCATATCAACACTTTGCATTATCTTACTGAAATCGAAAAAGATCCGTCTTCTATAAGTGATGATGAATTAAAAGAGATTCTCTTTCAGTGGGTTGGTAATGATGATATGACATCTATGCTTACTGAAGCTTTTCTTTTGAATTGTGAAAATAAGATTCTTCTTAATAGAATGTTTAATCTTATTGTTTCATCTCTTGATGAAAATCAAAAAATGACTCCATTTCAGATTGCATTGTCTAGACGTGTTTTTGCTACTGAAGAAACTACAACTGACAGTGATGGTCGAGAAATCACCCGCTATAATTTCATGAATAATACTTATGACGAAAATATCAATCTGGCTTCTTTTACAGAATTTAAACCATTTGATGATGAATTCGGCATTTGTATTCCTATGAACAATTATTCTATTCTTTCACCTAATGTTAAAAGTGAAGGTACTGATGATAAGTGGTTTATGGCAGGTGGTCCTACAAACTCATTTACTGTTCATGTAAAAGAAACTGAAAATGTAAACTCAGATCGGGACAGCATGTTAAAAGCTATGAACAATGATTTTTTTGAAACCAGGTTCCCTGATACTTGGGTTATTTATGATCTAGAAAAAGAAGGCTGTCTAAGCAACAGCGGTGTTGATAAGTATCTTATTGCATATGGTGTAGGACCTGATATTACTATTCCTGAAATTGATTGCTGTACTTTTATCACATACCTTTATCGGGAAAAAGAAAAGAAATTATATTCTGTTGAATATACAATGAACTTCTCTGTAATCAACAGTAATTATGATGTTCGTGACAGACTTTACAATTTTATGGGATTTTACACTTTGCTGAGCTGGTGTGATTAAAAAATCTCAAGAAGATCGCTGAAACTCCGGATAGTTTCGTCCGGAGTTTTTTTTGTTTTTCCAAAACCGTATGACGCAAAAATAAAAGGAACTCCTGCTTTTTCACAGGCTTCCTGATCCATGTGGGTATCTCCAACATAAAAAGCATTTTTCAAATTATTGCGCTGGCAAATAAGCTGGATGTTTTCGGCTTTATGCTTACCTGTATCTCCAGGACAAAGATGATCAGAAATATAAGGTCCAAAACCAGTCTTTTCAAGAAAAAGTTCTATATATCCTTCCTGGCAGTTAGAAACAATAAAAAGTTTATGCTTCTTTGATAGTTCTGACAGTGTTTCACCAACTTTGTCATAAAGTTTTCCTGGTGTGCGCAATAAATAATCATGTTCATTATTGTAACAAAGGGGCTGGAATCTGGATTTTACTTCATCATTTTCCTTTGGAAGAATACGGTCAATAATAACTTCCATTGGCAGGCCAAAGAGTCCCTTCAGCTGATGGGCAGTTACGTGAGCATAGGAGAGACCACATTCATCCATTGCATCGTTCCAGGCTGTTTCTACAACTGGAGTAGTGTCCCATAAAGTTCCGTCAACATCAAAAATTATTCCATCAGTATCTAAATGTTTCATATCGTTCCTAAAACCAAAAAACAGCCCCCGACAAGCAAGTGCCGAAGGCTGTTTTAAAAGGTAAACTTCTCTAAGTAAGTTTTCTTTCTGTGACTCTATTTAATCTGTGAGTGGTAATCCTGGAGGGATTTTACATCACCTTTACCGTTACGAACAGTTCCAATTCCGTCAACAGCAGCTTTAGCACCAGCCAATGTTGTAATGTAAGGCACCTTATATCTAAGAGCAGACTTACGGATTGTACCTTCGTGAGCACGGTTGTCATTGCGAATACCTGGTGTGTTTACAACAAGGCAAACTTCATTGTTAAGGATAACATCCAGAACGTTAGGACGACCTTCGCCAATCTTTGCAATCACTTCAGATTTAATACCGTTTTCATTGAAGAACTTGTTTGTTCCTTCTGTGGCAATAATATTGAATCCAAGGTAAGAGAATGCACGAGCCATGTCCAAAGCTTCTTTCTTCTGATTGTCTTTCTGTGACAGAGAAATAAGAACTGTTTTCTTTTCTCCGGCAGCAGGAGCGCTTGGAAGGATGGCATTTGCAGCTTCTTCGGCTTTGTAGAAGGCCAGTGGGAAGTTATCGGCAAGACCAAGTACTTCACCTGTAGAACGCATTTCTGGTCCAAGAACAGGGTCAACTCCAGGGAATTTTTCAAATGGAAGAACAGCTTCTTTAGCTCCGTGATGTGGAATCACTTTGTCTGTAAGTTTAAGATCAGCAATGCTTTCACCAAGCATAAGTCTTGTTGCAAGGCGGGCCATCTGTGTGTTACATACTTTTGAAACAAGTGGAACAGTTCGAGATGCGCGTGGATTTGCCTCGATTACGAATACTTTTCCGTTTTCAATAGCGTACTGCATATTCATAAGACCACAAACGTGAAGGCTTTCTGCAATCTTTCTTGTGTATTCTTTAATTGTTTTAAGGTTTTCTTCTGGAATTGAAACTGGTGGAATTACACAGGCTGAATCACCTGAGTGAATACCGGCAAGTTCAACGTGTTCCATAACGGCAGGAATGTAAACTTCTTTTCCGTCAGAAAGAGCATCTGCTTCACATTCCAAAGCATTGTGGAGGAAGCGGTCCAAAAGAAGTGGGCGATCAGGAGTAACACCAACAGCTTTAGCTACGTATTCTCGGAGCATGTTTTCGTCGTAGATTACTTCCATGCCGCGTCCACCAAGAACGAAAGAAGGGCGGATCATAACAGGGTAGCCGATTGAGTTTGCAACATCACGGGCTTCTTCGAAAGTTGATGCCATTCCGCTTTCTGGCATTGGAATACCAAGGTTGTCCATCATCTTGCGGAACAGGTCACGGTCTTCGGCAGTGTCGATAGAGTCGATTGAAGTTCCAAGGATTGTAACACCTTCATCAGAAAGGGCACGGGCAATATTAAGAGGAGTCTGTCCACCAAACTGAACGATAACTCCGGCAGGTTTTTCTTTGCGGTAAATCTGGAGAACATCTTCCATTGTAACTGGTTCAAAGTACAATTTGTCTGATGTATCGTAGTCTGTAGAAACAGTTTCTGGGTTACAGTTTACAAGAATTGTTTCGTAGCCCATCTGTTTAAGCTGCATTGCTGCGTGACAACAACAGTAGTCGAATTCGATACCCTGACCGATTCTGTTTGGACCACCACCAAGAATCATAATCTTCTTTTTGTTGTCTGTGGCAGGAGCTTTATCAACATCATTGTAAGTTGAGTAGTAGTAGTTGGCATTTTCAACACCTGATACAGGAACTGCAAGCCATCCTTCTACACAACCAAGTTCTTCACGGCGAACACGAATTGCTTTTTCCTTGATACCAAGAATCTTCGAAAGATATTTGTCTGAGAATCCGTCTTTTTTAGCCTGAACAAGCATTTCATCTGGTGGAAGCTGACCGGCATATTTAAGAAGAGCTTCTTCTTCATCAACCAGGTCTTTGATTTCCTGAAGGAAGTATTTTTTGATGTAAGTGATTTCGAAAAGTTTGTCCAGGTCGGCACCTTTGCGAAGTGCTTCATAAAGCTGGAAGTAGCGTTCACTTGATGCAGTTTTGAGCATGTCGTAAAGTTCATCAAGAGTTTTGCTGTTGAAATCTTTTGCAAATCCAAGACCAGCACGTCCGTTTTCAAGACCGCGGATAGCTTTCTGGAATGTTTCTTTGAATGTTTTACCGATGGCCATAACTTCACCAACGGCTTTCATCTGTGTTCCAAGTGAATCTTCGATGTTGCGGAATTTTTCGAATGCCCAACGAGCGAATTTAAGAACAACGTAATCTCCGTCTGGAGCTCCACCTGCTGTGTATTTTTCCAAAGTTCCGTCGCGCCAGTAAGGAATCTGATCCAGTGTCATGCCTGAAGCAAGTTTTGCAGATACCAAAGCGATTGGGAAACCAGTTGCTTTTGAAGCCAAGGCTGATGAACGAGATGTACGTGGATTAATTTCGATAATAACTACACGGCCAGTTTTTGGATTGTGAGCGAACTGAACGTTTGTACCACCAATAACACCGATTTCTTCAACAATGCGGAAAGCATCTCGCTGGAGACGTTTGTCCAGTTCAGGATCGATTGTCATGAAAGGAGCGGCACAGAA
>JAKSTP010000072.1 GCA_024402505.1 Treponema sp. | reverse complement strand
TTCTTACAAATCCAAACTTTTTGATTCTGGACGAACCTACCAACGACTTTGACATCTTTACCATGAACATCCTGGAAGACTTCCTCATGGGTTATCAGGGCTGTCTTTTAATTGTAAGCCACGACCGATATTTTATGGACAAAGTGGCCGACACCCTTTTTATCTTGAACAAAGACGGTGCCATTTCCGGGTTTGTAGGAAAGTGCAGCGAATACATTGAATACGAAAAAGAAAAGGAAGCCGAAGAAGCCGCCAGCCAGAAACCAGCGGAAAATGGCGATTCCAACAAAAGAGCTGCCTCTGGAGACAGCCT
The DNA here is from genome assembly GCA_024402505.1 of Treponema sp. Classification (GTDB taxonomy): domain Bacteria; phylum Spirochaetota; class Spirochaetia; order Treponematales; family Treponemataceae; genus Treponema_D. Next base: position 4,323 of record JAKSTP010000072.1, on the reverse strand, counting down.
GAACTCAGCAGAAAATGACAGCACCAGCAACACAAACAATCAGTCTGGCTCAGAGACTTCTAAGAAAAAACTGAGTTTTAAAGAACAACGGGAATTTGATCAGCTGGAAAAAGACATTGAAACTTTGGAAAACAGAAAAGCAGAACTTGAGGAAATTATGAGTGCCGCCGATCGTCCTTTTGAGGAAATTGACAAGGCCAACAAAGAATACCAGACTCTTTCTGCCAGCCTGGATGCAAAATATGCGCGCTGGGAGGAACTGGCAATATAAGGCTTATCCCCATATGTGCCGATAATTTAACTATGAATAAACTGGAACTTACATCAGAAGCAATAAATGAAACTCCGGCCCCTGAACTTTTGAAAGGGAAACGCCTCATTACCAAAGAAGAAATCAAGATTCTTGAAAATCAGCGGAACCAGTCTACCAACGGCTGGAAAAACTTTTACGTTGATGAAGAAGCTTTTGACACAGACTGCATTCACGAAAGCATGTTTTCGGGATGGATTGTTCTTGGTAAACTTTCTAAAGCAACCCTCAAATTCCACGATCTTGTTCTGGACACAGGGATCTATCATTCTGATGTAAAAAACTGTTTTATTGGTGATTACAACGCCGTAAAAAATGTTGCCTATCTTGATAACTACCGTCTTGGAAGCCGGGTAATGCTTTTCAATATCCAGGAAATGAGCTGTACAAATCACTCAAAATTCGGAAACGGCATTATCAAGGAAAATGAACCTGAATCTAACCGGGTGTGGATCAGCGTAGCCAACGAAAATGACGGACGTGCCGTTCTTCCATTTGAAGACATGATTACCGCCGACGCCTACCTTTGGTCCCATTACCGAAACGACGACGATCTTCTTGCAAAATTCATTGAAATAACCGACAACCAGTTCCCTCACACTTTGGACACTTTTGGTTTTGTAGATGACGATTCGGTTATCAAAAACACAACCCTTCTTAAAGATGTAAAAGTTGGTAAATCAGCATACATTAAAGGTGCTTTCAAACTTAAAAACATTACAGTCCTTTCTTCCGAAGAAGAACCTTCCCAAATTGGTGAAGGCGTTGAAATGGTAAACGGAATTATGGGCTACGGATGCAAGGCTTTTTACCAGGCAGTTGCAGTCCGCTTTGTAATTGGAAGAAACTGCCAGCTTAAATACGGTGCCCGAGTTCTGAACACTATTCTTGGGGACAACTCCACCGTTTCCTGCTGTGAACTTTTAAACAACCTGATTTTCCCATTCCACGAGCAGCATCACAACTCATCTTTCCTTATTGCTACCACCGTTGCCGGACAGTCAAACATTGCGGCAGGTGCTACAATCGGAAGTAACCACAACTCACGAAGTCCCGACGGTGAAATTGTTGCAAAACGCGGTTTCTGGCCAGGTCTCTGTTCCGACTTCAAGCACAACTCAAAATTTGCTTCTTTTGTTCTTGCAAGTAAGGGAAGCTATCAGCACGAACTGGATATTCCTTATCCTTTTGCCCTCATAATTGCAGGTGAAGGCGGTGATAAATCTGTTCACATTATTCCGGCCTGGTGGTGGATGTACGATATGTTCGCCATTACAAGAAACAAATACAAATTTACAAAACGAGATAAACGGCCTGTAAAAGTGCAGAACATCGAAACTGATCCTCTTGCACCGGATACAATGCAGGAAGTGATTCAGGCTCTGGAAAGACTTATTGCACTTACCGCAAATATTCTTCCTCATCTTGATGAAGAAGCCTACGAAAGAGCACAGACTCCGGCAGAAAGACTCCAGGCTGCAAAAGACTTCCTTCATCAGAATCCGGAAGCCGACTTTACATTAAGCGATCCACAGTGCCAGAAAAAATACGGTGCTACAATTTTTAAGCCTGTCCGGGCATACAAAATGTACCGCCGCATTGTAAAATACTACGCAAGCCGCACGGTTTTTGCCTTTGTAAAAAAACAGAACACCGACCGCCTTACAAAAGACATTATCAGAAAAATCCGCAACATTCCTCTTTATACTGAATGGGAAAACGTAGGTGGTCAGATTATGCCTTCTGCTTTGGTTCAGGAACTGTTCCGCAAAATCAAAGAAGGTTCCATCAAAACATGGGCCGAAATCCACGATTATTACAACGAATGTCAGGCAAATTATGAAGATTACTGCACCCGGTATGCAATCTATCTTCTTGAAAAGCTTTACGACCGTCCAATCGAAAGATTTACTCGGGACCTTTGCGACAATATTAAGGCCGACGTAATTGTCATCAGTTCTGATATGTACACTGCCGCCATCAGTTCTCGTGAAAAAGATTACAGCGATTATTACCGTCAGATGGTCTACTCATCTTACAGTGAAATGGAAAAAGTTCTTGGTTCCATTAAAGACAACGATTTCCTGCGAAACCTTAGAAAAACCACTGCCGATTTCAACAATGATCTTTCTAATCTTTTTGCTGATTTCTAACTTTTGACAAAAGCCATAGTAAGTGATATTATAGAAGTATGAACAAATCATTGCTTCTTCTACTTCCACTTTTCTCATCTAACCAATGCGACCGGTAGAGTAAGAAGCTTTTATTCATAAAGGAAATTACAGACCTGTCGCAAAACGGCAGGTCTTTTTTTTTAGAGGTAAAAAAATGAATCCAAACGGAAAGTACAAACCATTTGAACGAGTGGCCATTACAAAACGTACATGGCCAGACAACAGAATCACAAAGGCACCAATCTGGTGTTCAGTAGATCTTCGTGACGGTAACCAGGCCCTTGAAAACCCAATGGGCGTTGAACAGAAACTTGAATTTTTTGACCTTCTTGTAAAACTAGGATTTAAGGAAATTGAAGTAGGATTTCCTTCAGCTTCAGATACAGAATTTAACTTCCTCCGCCGACTTGTAGAAGAAAACCGTGTTCCTGCCGATGTAACACTTCAGGTATTGTGCCAGGCCCGTGAACATCTTGTTATCAAAACTTTCGAAGCCCTTAAAGGACTCCCACGGGCAATTTTCCACATCTACAATTCAACTTCGCCTTCACAGCGCAAATACACTTTTGGAAAAACAAAAGAAGAAATCAAACAGATTGCCATTGACGGTGTTAAATGTGTAAAAAAATGTCTTCCAATGGCTGAAGGCACTGAAATCATTCTGGAATACTCACCGGAAAGCTTCTCTACTACAGAAACAGACTACGCACTGGAAATCTGTGAAGCTGTAAAGGCCGAATGGGGTGCTTCAAAAGACAAAAAGATTATCCTGAACCTGCCAACAACAGTTGAATGTGCTCTTCCAAACGAATTTGCCGATCAGATTGAATACTTCTGTCAGCGCATTTCAGACCGTGAAAACTGCATCATCTCTCTTCACAATCACAATGACCGTGGTGAAGGCGTTGCCCAGTGTGAACTTGGACTTTTGGCCGGTGCTGACCGTGTTGAAGGTTGTCTTTTTGGAAACGGTGAACGAACAGGAAACCTGGATATTGTAAACGTTGCCTTGAATATGTTCACTCAGGGTGTTGACCCTGAACTGGACTTCACAAACGTTCAGCGCATTGCAAACATTTACACTCGCCTTACAGGAATGGAAATCCACCCACGTACACCTTACGCAGGAGAACTGGTTTTCACAGCCTTCTCTGGAAGTCACCAGGATGCCATCCGAAAAGCTTTGGCCGCCCGTGCTAAAATGGAAAAAAATGCTCTCTGGGATGTAACATATCTTCCAATCGATCCACATGACATTGGCCGCCAGTACGAAGGTATTATCCGCATCAACAGTCAGAGTGGAAAAGGTGGAGCAGCCTACATTCTTGAACACGAATATGGAATTATCGCACCAAAAGCCATGCATCCTGCCATCGGTGATGTTATTAAAACAGCCGCCGACAGAGCACAGCGTGAACTTAAGAGCGAAGAAGTTTACGAAGCTTTCCGAGACAAATGGCTTACTACAAAATCACCACTCAACATTCTGGACATTTCTGAACGTCATATTGAAGGTGAACGTGGTATGGAAGAAGATACAGAACAGGTAGCATGTATGGCCACCGTTACTTGGGAAGGAAAGAATTTCGCTATTGCTGCAAACGGAAACGGTCCTTTGGATGCTTTTGTAAGTGCCTTGAAACAGACTCCTTGTCCAGCTTTCAATATTACATCTTTCCATGAACACTCAATTGGTGAAGGTGCCGATACAAAAGCTATTGCCTATGTTCAGATTACTGAAGAAAACGGTCGCCAGGTTTGGGGTGTAGGTAAATCTTCAAACGTTGGACGTGCAGGTATTGCCGCCGTTGTAAGTGCCCTGAATTATGGTGCAGAAAG
>JAKSTP010000071.1 GCA_024402505.1 Treponema sp. | reverse complement strand
TATTTTGTGGTGGTAAAGATCAAAGGGTACTGAGTGTGGCCTCTGTACATTTCCATGCTGTTCAGCCAGGTGCTTTCGTCGTTTAAGCCCCAGATTGTTACGCCGGTAATACCGTTTGCAGTTTCGCTGGTTTTTCGATATTTCAAGAATAGTGTGTAGTAATCCTTGTAGCGGTTTTTCAGCTTCAAAGGACTGTATTTCAAATCTCCGTTAGCAATATCAAGTTCCGTAATCTGCACATCAATTCCTTTGGAAAGGAAATTCTGGATGGCGGATTCAAAGCTGTTTGGTCCTGTAACGGCGGAATTAATGTTTACGTGACTCTGCATGCCCACAGCATCAAGACGGGTTCCTGGAGTTGCAAGAATTTCATCAATAATGCGAAGGATTGCACCGTGTTTACCAAGATCAGAACGTTCCTGACCGGCGGCACAGCTGTAATCGTTGTAAACCAGTTTTACGTCACTAGGAGCGTATTTATTGGCAAAACGGAATGCATTTACAATGTAAGTTTCATCACCGTAAACTTCGTACCAGTCACCGTTTGTGCGGAACCAGGCCTGTGAAGTAGGATTATCGTTGATGGCCTCATTAACAACATCCCAGTAGCGTACAATGTGATCACCATTGTTGTTGTCAATTTCCCACTGGCGAACATATTCCAGAACGTACTTGATGTACCATTCCTGGCGGGCAGTCATTTCGGCTTTATCAACCAGTTTACCTTCATTAGTCCAGTCTTTCGTAAAGAAGAAATGAGGTGTCTGGGAGTGCCAGACAAGAACGTGTCCACGCATCATAAGGCCGTTATCCCGTGCAGCTTTAAGACAGGCGCCCACATCCCGCATGGAAATTGATTCAGGCACTTTGTAGGTTTTTCCATCCTCTGCCTTAAAGTCCACAAGTTTTTTTGGAGGAGCCCAGGCAAATGTAAAGTCTGGCTTAAACTCGTTTCCCATGGTAATACAGGTGGCGTGTCGTTTCAAAAGTTCCTGAACGGTTTTGTTTTCCAGTTCATTGCGGCCAATGGCAAGACCAACGTATTCAAATTTTCCGGCATAGGCTTGGGCAAGGCTTGGAGCATCTGCAAAACTTTCACGAGGACTGTCATCTTTTTCGCAAAGCACATTCAGCTTGAAGTTTTTCAGATAGATGTTTGTGTTGGGAATGTCCAGGCCAACCGGTGAAAGGTAAAGCTGTTTTTTGCCGTCCAGAGTGACGGTCATTTTTCCGCTTACGTGGTGCCAATTTTTTGTAGTGATTTTTTCATCCACAAGTTTTGGAAAACCAAGGCTAAAGTCGTTGAGCATGATAACAAAGTATTCTTCAGCATTTGGAGAATCAATGCGCACATCGGCAGAAAAGTTCATATCAACTTCGCTGTTTGCAAAAGAAGAAAGATCGATGTTCATTGGATAGCGGGCAGTCACTTTTTTTCCAGAAATCTGGATAAGTCCTTTTTCGCCATCCAGCTTGGCATTAACATTTACAGAGTCGTCAATGTCTACACAATTAATTGTATAGCGGGTTTCCGACACCTTGCTTATAACTTCAAAAGACTGAGAATTTCTGCAAGATGTAAAGACAAATCCCACAAAAAGTGCAAAAATCAGTGATTTTTTCATAAATCTACCTCAATAAATTGGAAATGATACAAGGTCTAATCATTCTTTCCTGCAGTTTCAATCAGGCGGAAAAATGCCGGTTTTGGCTGGTTGATGCGGTCAAAAAGAAGACAGTTATCGCCGCGGCCAAATACAGGGAAGTTGTTTTTCCAGCTAAGATGATCGGCTGTTCCCCAGAAAACTACGTCCTTAAGAAGACCTTTTTCGGAGCAGCGTTTGAAGCATTTGAAAAGTTCTTCGTAGCGGTCTGCCTGGCGGTTAAGGAAATCTGCATCGTAAACTTTTAGGCTCTGGTCATCAAAATCGTAACCGGACACTTCCATTTCTGTAAGAATAACCTGAAGTCCAAGACTGCCGTAAAGTTCAATAGCCTCTTCAATCTGTTTTACAGGAGGATTAAACATGTTGATGTGCATCTGAAGGCCAACTGCATCAACTGGAACTCCACGGCTCTGCATGCCTTTTACAAGATTAAAAAGTCCGTCTCGTTTTGCCTCAATGGTTTCAAGGTTATAATCGTTGATAACAAGCTGTGTATTTGGACAGGCTTCTCTTGCCCAGTTAAAGGCGTTATCGATATATTCAGGACCAATAATTCCGTTGAAAAGTGACCGTTCTTCCTGGGTGCGAAGATTAAAGTGTTTGTCGGAAATACATTCGTTTACAACATCAATTGATTCAACTTTCCCGTGGATGTGATCACCTACCGTGAAAATAAAGTCCTTCAAACGGCGGTTCAATTCATCTTTGCTTACATAATTGCCCTTATCGTCTGTGAACATTTTTTCGGCAGCCTGATTGTGCCAAACAAGAGTGTGCCATCTCATTTTTTTGTTGTTGGCTTTACCAAATTCAAGGAACTTGTCGGCCTTTTCCCAGGTGTAGTTTCCGCGACCATCAGTTACATGCATTGGTTTACAAACGTTTTCTGCTACAATTTCATCAAAATGATCCAAAATAATCTGCTGGTTGGGACCTGGAAATTTCAGCTGGAATTCGTTTACCGATGTTCCCACGTGAAAGTATTTTTCATAAGCCTTCCAAAGTGATGGAAGGACATTTTCGTTACCCATTTTTTCCTCCAATTATTGTTATATAAAAATAGTAAAACGTTTAACTATGTTTGGCAAGTTAAAACATTTAGGGTAAAATAAAAAATATGAAAAACGAAGATAATAAAATAGGTTCATCATATACGATTATTGCCGCACTGCTTCTTTGCATAACATCATTCTGTCCTTTTGATATTCAGGATGCAGTTGCCATTGTAACAGCCTGTGTTTTAGGACTTCAGGGGGCCGGTGCAGTAGGATTGTACATTGTTATTGGCATGGCCCGCATTCCGGTGCTTCCAGGTCACTCAGGTGGAACAGGGATTCTTACGGGAAGCCAGGGTGGATTTATCTGGGGCATATTCTTTGCAGCCCTTTTGTGCGGCCTTTTGATGGGAAATGTTCTGAAAAAAAAGAAACCAGTGGGTCTTCTGGAAAGAGCAGAGGCCGAAGCCAAAGCCGGAAAGATCCAATGGTTTTATTTGATTAAACTGCTTTTAGTAATGGCAGCATCTTTTGTTGTGGTTCAAACCCCTGGAGTTTTCTGGTACGCAACTGTTGTAAGCAGAGAAAATCTTGAAGCTGGAAAACTGGCCCTTACCTACGGCGAAGCTTTTGATATTTGTACAAAACCCCAGATCCCAATGTTGTTGATCAAACTGGCCGTATCTTATCCCCTGGTATTAATTCTTCGAAAATTATTTGAACCAAAAAGGGGCTAAAGGCAGATGGGCTTTTTTGCCGTAAATCACAACCGGTGAATAATTAAACCAGCTGTATCTTGCCTCTTTAGGATATTCAATTTCCGGCGAACTTAAGCTAATCTTGCAGCCGTCAAAAACAACCTTTGCCGGAACAAAATTGCCGTCAGCTCCCGCAATTTCAAAGCCCGTCCATTCTTCTGCTTCCTGTTTTGAAATGTGACGGCCCTGATGTTCTTCCATGGAAATATAGTGTTCCATTCGTTCCGCATCCGGACAGATTTCAAAGCCGGCAGCTGCATTTTCACAGGTTACAACTATTTTGTCTTTACAGATAATGGCTTCTTTCATCATTGGTGATGCAATTCCTGTAAGGTCGTTATCATCAAAAAGACCGGTATTTTCTGCATTTTGTCTGTACATTTTACGCAAAACAAGGGCTTCCATGCGTTCTGCAATACATTTTTTGAACTTTGGATGAATATCGTTATAAGCGCCAAGATCCAGTGCACAGGCAAGATAAACGTTTGAAACAAGCTGACTTACTTCGGCTTGTGCCTGTCGTATCTGCGGCCAATGTTTGTAATCTGGATCGTTTTTGTTGCGGTGACCAGGCAGCTGAACCACCACAAAAGGCAGGGCAGGATCGTGCCAGTCGGTGCGCCAGTTTTCGATCATGCGGGTAAAAAGCTTTTTGTACATGGCCGGTTTGTGATCATCACTTTCTCCCTGATACCACAAAACACCTTTCATTGTGTAAGGCATAATTCTCTGGAGCATACATTCGTAAAGTCCGCAAGGTCTGTAAGGATTGTTGCAGGATCTTGGACCCGGATATTCGTTTTTTCCAATCTGCTGCTGAAGCTCTTCCCAGTCGATTGTTGGGTTTACTGCCCAAACTTTCTGTGCTCGTTTGTCCCATTCTGCGGCCCTTACAAGATAATCGTTGTAGGCTTTTATCTGATCTTCCTGGGAAATGCCACGGGTAGCTTCTTCCTGTTCATCAAGATAGGATTTAAGGTCCATGTCGGAAGCCAGACGGTCTTTGCTCATCCAGGCTGATGCGCTTGTTCCGCCCCAGTTGCAGCCCACAAGACCAATGGTTACCCCAAGATCTGCAGCCAGTTTCTTTGCAAAGAAGAATCCAACGGCACTCCAGGCCTTTTTTCCCTCAGAATCCCATTTTTGCCATGCAGTATTGGCCTCGGAAGCGTAAAATTCTTCGTCCATCCAGGCTTTTTTCTGGGTGTAATAGAACCGCACATTTGGATCAGCAGTTTCTGCCATTGCATCAGGGCCTTCAGTACAGTTCTGCAGCTCGAATTCCATGTTGGACTGTCCGCCGCAAAGCCAAACTTCCCCAACAGCCACATCCGAAAAAGAAATCCCCCCTTCTGTCAT
>JAKSTP010000070.1 GCA_024402505.1 Treponema sp. | reverse complement strand
TGGTTGATCATACCGGCAATGTTCAATTTGCTTTCACCAAGCATTGTTGTGAACTTGGAAATAACATCAGGAACGTTTTTATGGAAGATACAAAGACGTGTTCCGCCAGCTGGAATTGGGTTTTCTGTAACAGTTTTTGGATAGTTTACAGAGTTAATGATATTTCCGCTTTCAAGGAAGTCTTTAAGCTGGTTTACGGCCATAATAGCACAGTTGTCTTCTGCTTCTGGAGTTGAAGCTCCAAGGTGTGGCATACAGATCACTTTTGGATGATTAAGAAGTTCGTCAGCACAGAAGTCTGTTACCATGCAGGCAACTTTTCCTGAATCCAGAGCTTCAAGAATATCCTTGTTGTTTACAAGTCCACCACGGGCAATGTTGATGATGCGAACACCGTCTTTCATTGTTTTGATTGAAGAAGCGTTGATCATACCTTTTGTATCGTTTGTCTGTGGTACGTGGATTGTAATATAGTCAGATTTAGCGTAAACAGTATCAAGAGTTTCTGCGTGCTGTACCTTGTGATCAAGTTCCCAGGCTGCTTTTACAGAAAGGAATGGATCGTAACCAACTACGTTCATTCCCATTTTGATGGCCAGGTTTGCTACCATTGCACCAATAGCACCAAGTCCGATTACACCAAGAGTTTTACCCTTTACTTCTGGTCCTACAAACTGAGATTTTCCTTTTTCTGCAAGATCAGCAATTTCATCACCTTTTCCTGAAAGTGTTTTTGCCCAGGCATTGGCATTGATTACAGGACGGCTTGAAAGAAGGATAGCAAGAATTACAAGTTCTTTTACAGCGTTAGCATTGGCACCAGGTGTATTGAATACTACAACACCTTTGTCTGTAAGAGCTGGAATTGGGATATTGTTTGTTCCAGCACCGGCACGGGCAACAGCAAGAACACTGTCAGAAAGAGCCATTTCGTGCATGTCAGCTGAACGAACCAGAATTGCATCAGGATTGTTCATTTCTGAAGCAACTTCATAATCATCACGTGAAAGATTGTTCAACCCAGTTGAACTGATTTTATTTAATGTCTGAATCTTATACATTTTATTACCCATTTTTTTAGTTTTCTGCAGCGAATTTTTTCATGAAGTCTACAAGAGCTTTAACTCCATCAAGAGTCATAGCATTGTAAATTGAAGCGCGCATACCACCAACAAGGCGGTGACCTTTAAGGTTTACAAGGCCTGCAGCTTCAGCTTCTTTTACAAACTTAGAATTGATTTCCTTTTCTTTTGCAAGAGCAGCTTCTGAACCATCATTTGTAGAGTATTTTGTAAGGAATGGAACGTTCATAAGTGAGCGGCTTCCAACTTCTGTTGTTGCGTGGTAGAAATCGCTTGAATCAAGGAAGTCGTAAAGGTATTTTGCCTTTTCAACGTTGAGCTTGTTGATTCCTGCAGCTCCACCATTCTTTTCAATCCAGTGAAGAACTTTTCCAAGAACGTAGATTGTGTAGCATGGAGGTGTATTGTACATGCTGTCGTTATCGGCGTGTGTTTTGTACATGCTCATTGTTGGAGTTCCAGGAAGACAGTTTTCTGGTTCTGGAATAAGATCTTCGCGAACGATTACCAGTGTAACACCAGCTGGAGCCAGGTTTTTCTGAGCACCGGCAAAAATAAGTCCGAATTTAGAAACGTCAATTTCTTCTGAAAGAATACAAGAAGACATATCTGCTACCAGAGGAATATTTCCTGTTTCAGGAATGTATTCGTAGTGTGTTCCCATGATTGTGTTGTTGAAACAAACGTAAACGTAGTCGTAATCACCTTCTACTTTGCCAACTTTTGGGATGTAAGAATAGTTCTTGTCTTTTGAAGATGCAATTACATCAACATCAACACCAAGGTGTTTTGCTTCTGCGGCAGCTTTTTTTGCCCATACACCAGTTTCGATGTAAGCAGCTTTTTTATTTTTGATACCAAGGTTCTGGGCTACCATGGCGAACTGAGTAGAACCGCCTCCCTGAACAAAAAGAACCTTGTAGTTTTCAGGAACGTTCATAAGTTTGCGGATCATTGCTTCTGCATCCTGAATGATTGGTTCATAAGCACTTGAACGGTGACTCATTTCCATAACAGACTGACCTGTTGTTCCGTATTCCATCATTTCAGCAGCACATTCTTTCAGAACATCTTCTGGAAGACAGCTTGGTCCAGCACTAAAGTTATACACTCTTGCCATTTGTAACTCCTATAAATTAATTATTATTAATAAGTAACTGTTTTAAGGCCAAAGCAGGATTTGCATCTGCCACATGCACACCTTGGGGAACGGTAATAAAGACTTGTGTCATATTCACAATTCCCTTTATTCCGTATTTCACAAGACGATCGGCCATATTCTGAGCATCCTTCTCGGGAACACACAGAACCGCATGTTCAATTTTTTCCTTTCTTATAACCCATTCCATTTCGTAGGCCGGATACAAAGGAAAGGTAGATCGCATGATTTCAACCCGGTTTACACTGGAATCAAATCCGCATCCTACCCTGAAACCGGAATCCTGAAAAATGCTGTCATCAAGCAAAGCAGCTCCTATTCGGCCAAGCCCTACTATGCAGCATTTTTTCAATTCCACACTTTCCGTTTCAAAACCCAGCTTCACAGTAAGGAAGTTCAAAAGTTCTTCCTTATTGTAGCCGTTTGAAACACCACCTGCGAAACCAGCAAGAAAGAAATCATGTCTTACAGTTGATTCAGTACATCCCGTAAGCCGGGAAAAATCACTGGACTTAATCCTGTCATTCTGCCACGTTTTAAGAATCTGCAGAAACTTGACAAGGCGTTTTCTGGTTGCCTTTGGTAATTCACAAGGTTCTTGCATTATAAAAATCCTCCGCAGCCTATACAATGGAATTTCAATCGTGTTATTGAAGAAATCACTTAAATCATAGCAAAAAATGTTATTTTTGTCGATTATTGTTAAGTTTTTAACAGTAAACCATCATCAAAAAACAAAAAAAATGGAAGATACTGACAGCACCTTCCATTTGTAACAAAATAAGGAAAAAAACAAAAAAACTATTTCTTATATGCAACAGAAAAACTTGGACTCAGCTGAAGTTCATAATAGGAGGCAACCTGTTCTTCAAACAAACGATCCAATGTATCCTGATAAGACATAATTTTACCAACGTAATTCAAGGTACTCTGCGGTGTTCGATTGCTTCGTACCTTACCTGTTCCGGCGTTGTACATGGCCAGAGCAGAAACTTCATTTCCTGCAGTATCTAGACAGAACTTCAAATGACTCATACCATATTTAGCACTGATGGCAGGATTGAAAAAATCTTCTTCTGTCAGATTTGGAAAAGAATTTGAATTTAACTGAAAAAGCCCACGGTCAATTGATGAATTGGAATTGGAATTCACCGCATTGGCACGGTAACGGCTTTCAGTATATGCAAGAGAAAATGCCAGACTCAATGGAATGTCATTTTTTTCGGCTTCTGCAAGAATACTGTCTGAAACTTCCCGATTTCCAGTTACATGAGCGTAAAACCATTCTACAGCGGCCTTAGAAGTCTGCTGGCGGTAGAGATAAAGACCTCTGTCGCTGGATGCATCTTTTACAAGAGATACTTCTTTCAAATAAGATGCAAATTCCGGAATTTGATCATCTTCATAAAAAAGAATCTCATCTTCTTCTTCAACTGGTACTTCTGCTGGAATTTCTTCTTCTGGAACTGGAAATGATCTGTAAACGTAGAAAGAACTGCCGAAAATCAAAGCAGTGAAAAACATAGAAAGCAGGCATGAAAGGAAAAATCTGCTGTTTCCGTTTTTGTTGTCGATCAATTTAATCCCCTAAAAAAAATGTTCAAGGACTTTTTCCGATGCCTTAATCATGACATAAAAAAGGAATGAATTCAAGTACATTGAGTGACAACTAGCGGAAAATTACTGAAAACCTTTGCAAAGTTTACGTTTTTATGCATTCTTTGCGGTAAATTAGCAAATTTTAGACTAAATATGAACCAGTGGCAGATCTAAAAGACCGTATTTTTCACAAAGATCTTTTGAAGCAAAGTGGATGTACTGAGGATGTTTTTTTGCAAGAACTTCGATAAATTCTTCTACTGCCCCTTTTCCGGCGGCAAGAAAATTTTCGGAAAGCAGGAAACCTGTTACGCTTACACAGTCTTTAATTCTGCGAGCAGTATGATTGAAAGTGTTGATATAAGTTTCGATTTTATCTTCAGAATCAAGTTTTTCATCACTTATAATTTTGATTAAAGCAAACTTTGCCTCTTCATCAAGGCCCTTAAGTTTATTGCGAAGATCAGCCAGGAATTCTTCATTATATACATCGTCATCAATTTCAATATTTTTCTGATCTGCGTCAAAAACAAAAAGTGCAGCTGTATTTACTTCAGTTCCATCAGAAAGTTTAAAAAGCCGGTTTTCTTTAATTTCAAAAAGTGATTCAAGTTTCATAGTCAAAGTATAGATAAAAATTCGCCTTTATTCAATTTAATAACGATTTTTTATATTAAAAATCTCCATTTTATGTAAAAATATTTTGCTATTTTTTTGCCATTTCGCTATAATTTTTATCATGAATACTACTAAAGAATTGCTGAATGCTCTTTTTGATCAGAGCGAAAATGACAAATATCACATGTCCTACAGTGATGAAATGGTTTTTTATTCTGCCGTTCAGTCTGGAGATGAAGAACTTCTTATGAAAGTAATGAAACCTTTTACAGCAGAAGGTATGGGGGTTCTTTCATCAAAACCTATCAGAAACCTTCAGTATCACCTTGTTATCACCATTGCGCTTATTACACGATTCTGCATTGAAGGCGGAATGAATTCTGAAACTGCCTACACCTTAAGCGATCTTTATATCAGAAAACTTGATGTACTAAACTCTGAAGAAGAATTGAATCAACTTCACTTGGAATGTGCTCTTGATTATACAAGACGAATGAAAGGCATCAACAAAAAAACTGAATATCCAAAATCAGTAAGATCTGCCATTGATTACATTTCAGATCACGTTTATCAACCTATTTCCCTTGAAGATATTGCTGATTATGCGGCAACAAACCCAAGTTATCTTTCTTCGGTTTTCAAGCGCATTACCGGCACTTCAATTTCTTCTTACATCCAGAAAAAACGTGTTGAAACTGCAAAAAGCCTTTTAGCCTTCAGCGATGAAAATTTTTCTGAAATTTCAAACAAACTGAATTTCAGCTCACACTCCTATTTCATCGCCATCTTCAAAAAACACACCGGTCTAACACCAAAAGAATACCGCGACCGCTTCTACGAAAAAAAGCTTACCGAATAAACAAAATGGCACCCATAACAGGGCGCCAAAACATGTTTAAGCGTGCATACGCTTTCGTCGGGAACCGCACAAAAACCACGCAGTCGCAG
>JAKSTP010000007.1 GCA_024402505.1 Treponema sp. | reverse complement strand
TCTTCTGTCTTCTGTCTTCTGTCTTCTGTCTTCTGTCTTCTGTCTTCTGTCTTCTAGCATTTCTTCAATCATTACAATTACCGCATTTTCAGGATTATAATTGCTAAATCCTTTGTAATATCTGGACGTTATACACTGTCCTATTTCAATCTCTTTTGGATCAATTTTGAATCCGTAAGATATACACATTACATTTTCCATTCATCAATCAACCACAATATATAAACCTGGCATTTTTACACCTAATCCGGCACAAATTGTTGGACTTAATCCTTCAACAGAATAAACACAATTTGACTGGTGTTTCCCTGTTCCTTTTTCAATAAACCCCAAACACTTGACACGGCTTTCAAAACTAACATAATTTTTCTGCTTTCTGCTTTCTGCTTTCTGCTTTCTGCTTTATTCATTTTCTATCTGCACTATCACCATGTTGTCATGGTGAGCTGAAATCCCCTTGTAGTATCTGGAAGTAATGCAGCTTGCGTATTCTGCATTTACATTACAAACGTCAAAATCTTTAGCTCCAAGGAATTTTCCGTCCTTACATTTATTCAAACAAGCTGGAATAATTTTTATCCTCTTGACATTCTCAAAACAGCTTTCAAAATTATTTAGCTCTGCTCTGCTCTGCTCTGCTCTGCTTTCATTTTCATTTTTCATATTTCTCTAATACAAACTTATCTCCGCAAGCGTCTATTGTCCTTAAAGCTCCACAAACTTCATCATTCCAAAGTCTTACACCTTCATCACATCGGTGCTCAAAAACGATTAAAGGAACATACCCCCCCCCAGTTCCCATTGAAGAACATAAACAAGTGCAAACACCGTCTTTCTTTACGGCCTGGTTTTTTTGTTCACCACCAATCAATATCATTTTTCAACTATCTCTATAATTACTAGATTTTCTGGACTTGTTGTAATAGTAGGTGAAAGTTCCCCCCCCCCTTGTACTCTGCCACGGCGATATTTACTTTCAGGATAACTTACATCACAAATTCCCCCATTACACATTTCGATATATCCGCTTTTTGTTGCCTGTTTTATCCTGATTTTAAGTTCTTCATTCACTTTCGATTACACCATTCTGTGTTTCTCTGCCACTTCCAAAACCTTTACAGTCTCTTGCCATAAGAGTTTTTGCTACATCAGTTCCAACCTGATCAATTCTCTTATAGTTCAACAACGCCGGTTCCTTCCGACTGTTTTCTACTGATTCCACGATCTTCTCTGGCTGTGATACAGTTTGAGATCTCCTTGTATTTTGTATTGTTGACGCTCTTATCAATTGGCCATGATTGTCTGTCTGTCTGTCTGTCTGTCTGTCTGTCTGTCTGTCTGTCTGTCTGTCTGTTCTTTGTTCTGAGTATCAAGAACACCACGTGCCACCAACTGATCAATAAGCTGCTCTGCTTTTTCCGATTTCAGGTAGTATTTTTCTTCTACGTTTGTTTCCAGGTAATTCTTTAATTTCTTTTTCAATGCTATAGGGTGTGGGAATGTATATTTATAATCTTCCCCAAAGAAACTAAACATAAAACATCTTTCCCGGTTCTGGGCAACACCGTAATCCTTTGCATTTAAGATCTGATATGTAGAGTAGTAACCGATTGAGTAAAGGAATTTAAGCCATTCGTCAAAATCTGGCATAAATTTATCGCTGACCACCTGAGGCACATTTTCCATTAACAAAATGTCAGGGAGTGGAGAATTATTCTCTACAAGTTCGTTTAAGATACGTTCTACTTCCCACAAAAGGGAACTACGAGTTCCGGAATCTCTACTCATTCCTTTTTGTTTTCCGGCCAATGAAAGGTCCGTGCAATTGTGGGCAATAATTCCATTAGCCGTAAAAGAATGAGACTCTTCTACTTCAATATCATATACTGGTAATGTTTCTTTACTGTTATTTACGTCTCTAACCGGCACCCAAATATAACCATTTTCGTAAAAGGCTTTATCCTGTTTTTTCTTTTCAGTTTTCCATACAAGTTCATAACCTGATTTTTGATTACATAAACGCCCTTCAATAATTACTGTAGGTTTTCTTTTATTGAAATAGATTTTATAAGGTGTTTTATAAACCTTTGCAACTAATTGAGCTGTTCCAAAAATCAATTCTTTACTAATACTTGCTATTTTTCTTAATCCGTCTTTTCTTATCCAACCGTCTGCACTTAAATATCCTTCAAGAAAGCTTTCCAAATAATTTTCAGGCATATCATACATAAACCCTGGAATATGTTTATTTTCTGCACCACGTCCAAAACATTCCACAAAAAATGAAAGTTCTTTCAGCGGAATATGAATTTTCTTTACAGTTTTTTCTTCTGTTATTGAATAATTAAAACCACAATTTCTAAGATGTATTGTTATTTCTGTCTCTTCGTTTTTTGCACAGCAAATAATAATTCCGCCCTGAGATCTTACCCACCCGTCTCCAACATAACGGCCCATTAACCACCAAAAAGAATGATTATTAATATCAATTAATTTTGATTTTCTGTTTGATCTTCCGTCTTCCCAAACAAATTCAATCCCATTCCATTCAGGCATAATTGAATTCTGATTTATAGCTATTCCCATATAGTGATTTTTTCTAAGCTTGTTACAAGGAATCCATTCCGGATTCTTAAAGTGTCTTTCTGAACCTCTTTTTCCGTTTTCTAAACATGGATATTTCCTATACATTTCACGCACATAGAATAAATGATTTTCAGTACATTCAATTTTTGGAGCTGCCATTGTTTTTATAGTCCAAATTTCTTTCTCACCTGTTTTTTTGGAAGCTATTACTTCGTGATATAAATTATCATGAGACAAAACCTTATCACCTTCTTTCACGTCCTTAATCTGTTTAAGTCCTGAGTCAGTCATTACAAGAGTATCACCTGTAAAACAAGGGAATGAATAAGTCATAATGTAGCAATACTTGTCTTTATCTGTGATTTTAAGATCTTCACCGTGGACATTTCTAATATCTGATGTTTCCCAGTTTGTACCGTGAGCGGCGTTATATGACTTTACAGCCGGAGCGTCAAATTCACACAAAAAGTGATGTTCAAAGTCTACACTCATTCTTTCAAGGGCCATGGCCTGAGATCCGTAGCCCCCAAAAAGTTCTATGAGTCTGATTTTTTTATTAATACTTATTTCTGGTCTACCAAAAAGATCCAGCTGTTCCCAATTATCCATTACGCATACCTCCACTTAAACCCATAAGCCGTTTTTATTTCACCGTTGCAAACTTTCCAAATCGCTTTAATTGAACTTGCTCCAAATTCCCTTGCAGCTGAACTCATAGATTTATGAAGTTTTACAACGGCTCCGGTTGTAATTTCGATCTGTTCAACGGCCTTCTGATTTCCTACAACATAATTTATACAGTCTTTCTCGTTGTAGTGTTTTTTCCATTCAGATCCAAAAAGCCACTTCAACCGTTTTTGATAACAAGCTTTTTGACGTCTTTTTTCATATTCCTTCGTCATTTTCTGACGGCTCCTGTTTTATATTTTTGGTGGTATTCTGGAAGTTTTTCATCCGTAATCATAATCCACTCTTCAACAGATTTTTTGTTCCAAACACGGCGGCCGTTTACAAGACCGTCAGGAACACCACCCTTGCACTGAAAAAAACGATTGTTCTTAAAAGTGCTTAAAGAACACCCACCTTTAGCTTTCCACGTATCTTCTAACGTGTACCACTCTTTAATCAGTCCTGAATTTAGAATTAATTCTTTAAGTTCATTAACTGATTTTAGAATCTCAGGAATTTTCTCAACTCCTTCCAGTTTAATTTCCACAGGCTACCGCCTTTCTTTTGAATCCTTCGGCCGCATTTTTATAAAAAGCTGCTAGATCCATATCTCCGTCCAAATAACGTGAGATTGCAATTGTTTCCAAACTGTCATGTCTCCACATGTAGTACTGATATGGAGTTTTGACGTTATCAGCATTAATAATGTGTTTTACTTCACACTTCATAATCATGCGTTTTACGTCATTCATTTTGTTTCCCTCCTGGTAGAAAACATCCGGTGTTTTTAGGCACCGGAAAACATAACTTATCCGTTTTTGACGGTTCGGATTAAAAATCCTATGTGCCGTACGCCGAGTTGAACGGCGTTAACTTCTCTGGTCAAAAGTTATCCCACCGGCAAACCTTTCCGCTATGGCTACAGAAAGGCAAAAAAAAAAGGCAACCAATCGTCCCTATTGGCTGCCCGATTCCCCCCACGGAATTCGTCAGAAAACTGACTAAAAAAAGGGACGAATCTTTTTTAGTCATTCTCAAAATTTATCTAAAGTTCCCCTACAGATCGTCCGATAATTAATTGGACGAAAAGGACCTTTTTTTTTCTCATAAAGGTTAGTCTTTTGGTTATTGCTCCAATAAATTGTTAAAGCCAGCCACGACAAACAATTTAAGGCAACCGCCGGAGACCAACCGGCTATCACATTACCTGTGATTCAGTTTGTAATTTGAATTTACGGTTATTTAACCAATTTGTCAATTCACAAAGGAGAAATTGTTTAAATAAACTTGTATAACCGAATTACAATTTATTTATTTCGTAAATCTTTGTAGTATAAAGATTTACACTGTTATTTATGAGGGATCATGTATGGCAGAAGAAAACGAAATAACAAAAAATTATAATTCTGATAATTTTTTTGACCGAATTAAAAGTCTTGTTAAACAAAATACTGAGTTTACATTAAGAGATTTCTTAGCTAAAGTTGGAATTAACTTTGAAAGTTATTATACATTACGCAAAACACAAAACTTCCCCAGGTGTAATGAAGCTCAAAAAATTGCTGACGGATTAGGAGTATCACTGGATTATCTTGTTACAGGAAACACAAAAGATTCAGAAGGCAATGTCTATCCACCAGAAGTAACAGAATTAATTAATGGACTAATGAGTTTGAAAGAGGATCAAAGAGATTTGCTCTTATTCACAATTTCAGGACAAATAAAATATTTTCAGGAACGGAACAGTAAATAAAAAAGGCGGCCATGTAGCCGCCTTATATATATATATATATATATATTCTTTATCTTATTCTTATTCTTTATCTTATTCTTATTCTTTATCTTATTCTACAGTGGTCATATACACAAAAAATCACAAAAAATCACAAAAAATCACTTAACTAGTGATTAAGAGTATTTTTGTAAAACATGTTTTTCTTCTGCTTTTGTCTCAGCTCTCATTATATCAATCAGAAAATCAATATCATGATTTTTAATTTTCATAAATAAATCTTGTTTTATCTGATATGTTGCTAACCCATTTTTACGGCCATAATAATATGTTTCTACAACGATTCTTTTTTCGTCTTCTGTGAGTTTCATATTCTTAAAAACATTTAATTGATTTTTAGTCAATTCATATCCGGAAATAATAACACCTGACATTTCCGGAGAAACAAATCCTAATTTTTCATTTTCAATTTTTTCAAGTTCATTCATAGAAATGTCAGACAGTTCTACTAAAACTTTGTTTACAAACCCCCTGAATTCCTGGTCATTTGTAAACTTTGTTTTTTTTCTAGCTGCAAGTTCATTTAAAAGAATTGCTATATCACTTTGAGTAAAATTCCTTTTTGAATCTGGATTAAAAATAGGTGAAGAAAGAAATAAAAATTCTTCTTCATCGCCATAAATCCATTTTCCAGGATCGTATACATCAAACTCTTTACTCATAATTTCCGTCCGATTTCGTCCGAAAAAAAATAAATTTTTTATGCACAATTTATGCACATTTATTTTTTTTCTTAAATAATATCAGGTTAAAACAAAATAACCGATTCTGTAATTTCTTATATTATAAGGATTTACAGAATCGGTTTTAATGGGCAGTGAGAGGATCGAACTCCCGACATTCTGGGTGTAAATTAAAGTTTCACTTCAAAAATACTTGATTATAAGCAATTATAGAGTATAATTTCCTTAAATCAGAGTAAAAAATCAATTTTACTCAATTATCAACAATTTAATTTATGCACAATCTTATGCACACAAATTATAAGGAACCAGGAACCTATGATTGTAAAACATCTCTATCAAAGAACAATTATTCATTCAGGAAAGCAAGTAAAAGCATGGTATTTTTGGTATTACGATGAAGACAAAAAACAGATTCGTAAAAGTTGCGGCTCAAATGGAAAGCCTTGTTTGACAAAAAAACAGGCTGAAATTTTCCTTGCAAATATTAATGACAATGACTTAATTCCGACAAAAGACAGTGTAACTTTTAATGATTTTTGTCGTGGAATGTTTGATTTAAATTCAAAATATCTTCTTAAATGCAAAAACAAAGGACGGATAATAACCGAAAAAACAAGGAAAATGAAAGAGCATAACCTGAAAATGATCCTTGAAAAATTCGGAAATTTGCCTGTGGATAAAGTTTCTTCCACTGATTTTGACAATTGGTTATTGGAATTTGACCGTTCAAATTCCTGGAGAAATTCATTTTTGGAAACAGCTAATGACGTGTATAAAGAGCTTTATGCTTACCACCTTATAGACCGTCTGCCGGTTTTCGAGCGTTTTAAGGTTCCGATAAAATCTACAAAAGGTATTTTATATCCGACAGAAATAACTTCCCTTTTCCCACATGATGAAAAAGCACTTTGTAGTATCTGGAATAAAGATAACGGAGATCCCGAATTTTATACTTATATGTTTGCTACAATGTTTTTTCTGCTGCTTACAACCGGAATGAGATCAGGTGAAATTCAGGCCCTTCAAAGCAATCAGTTTCTTGCACCTGATACAATTATACTTAATGCTATGATTTCGGACGGAGAAAGAGTAGATCACCTGAAAAAAGGTACAGAAGACAATAAAAAATGGCGTGTAGTTATATTGCCAGATAGAGCCGTCCAAATGCTGGAACACTTAAAAACTATACAAGTAAAGTGTAGTGATTATGTTTTCGAGTATCACGGAAAGCCGGTTTCCGGCAATTATCTCAATAAAAGATTCAAATATTGTCTAAATAATCAGGGAATTAATACGGATGAAAGAAATTTGTCTATTCACTCATTAAGATTTACCAATGATACAATGAGCTTAAAAGAAATCTCTAAAAAAGATCTTAAACTTATGTTAGGACACACCCAAGAGAGAATGGAAGATTATTATGACAGATCTACGGCTTTAGATCACTTGCCGGAATTAATGGCTAATAAAGATAAAATTAATTCCTTATGGACCTAGAAATTTTCGCTCCACAGAAGCCGCCTATAATACCACCAACCAACAAGCCACCTGAAAAACAGTTTATACCTAATATCATTTTTTCAGATGTGGTGTATTCATAGGACGTTTTCAAAATATCATAATTTTGCTGCAAAAGAGAGTTTTTCTTTTTTTCGGCTTCTAACTGAGGAAGATATTCAAGTGTTCCGATCTTGTAACCTTCGTTATAAGCCGTATCTATGGCAATATCTTTCTCTTCCAGGCATATTGCAAGAGCGTCAATGAGCTGTTCTGCACTATAAGACTTCTTTAAGTCGATCCCGAATTCGGTCTGTACTAGAGCTTTGTAATCCTTCTTTTCCTGAGTGAATATCGGCGGCCAAATCAGAATTACCAGCAAGATCACTAGCGGAAGTTTCTTTGATTTCATTTGTTTTTTCCTCTCTGACTTTGGAGCTTTCTTTGTCAATTTCCTTTTTTGGTATCTGGTTTTCCACCCTATTTGCTTTTATCTTTTTTTCAAAAAACAGATAAGACAGAATACCAGCGAAAAAGGCCGTAATTACTCCAAAAATAGTGTTTATAACGGTCTTAATACTCATGATATAGTAAAAACCCTAAGTGACCTCAGAACGCCGTTTTTAACCGTGTTTGAGCTTCCTATAGGATCGTTGACAACCCTCTTACCATTGTCAACATTCACGAAGTGGCTGTATGTTTTCATGGTCGATTTCCATTCATAACACCCTACCAAAACTTCATTTGTCTTTGGATGATAATTAACATCCGTTTCTTTTCTGACAGTAACAGAATTAACAGGTACACCGTTTTCTTTCAAAAGATCCAACAAAACCAGGTCTGGACGATTGATAAAACAATCATCCTCCACCCACTGAACACCACAAGTTTTTTTCTTGTTGTATTTATCGAAAGCTCTGATAAGGTCAATTTTCTTTCCTGATTCCTGTTCCGCAATATATACAAGACTACTAAAGTAACATCCGAATTCACCTATTGTTTTGGCAATCTGCTGTACTGGAATTGCGTCTACTTTACTGATCTGCATGGTCTTTCTCCCCTGATTCAACAGTGTTATTAGTTTCTTTATCATCGTTTACCCCTACTTTGCTTAAAAGTGCTTTAATAATTGCCTTGAACCCCTGAACGATTACCTGATAATTAAGTTGAACAACGCCAACAGTCAGGATTGATCCAATAACATAGCACGGAAGAAAATACACGGCAGCATAACAACCAACAGAAAGAACAGGCATAATGAGGGCATAGGCCCACGTATGCTTGAACTTGAAAAAGTTTTTAAGCCATTCAAGAATTCCAACGGCCCCAAAACCTGAGAGAGCTATTTTAATAGCCATTTGCGAAAGTTCTTCATTCATTTGTTATCTCCTATTATTTCATCAGGCGAGATCGCAATGTCTCTGCACCTGGAATATAATTTTCTGAAAAAATCCTTAAACCAGGATTCTGGAATATCATCCAAAATGACAGGAAGATCACACCCATGAATACATGAATTGAACATAAAAAGCCTGTCCTTAATCTGCATTATGTAAGCCTCTGCCTTGCTGTCGGAATAACTTGTAAGTGCATTGTCCGATTTTGATTTAATGTGATTTCTCGTTAGATCGTTTTTTACGTCATAATTCAAACGGTCTGTAATACGGTAGGTTATGAATTCAAAAATAATCAGGTCTTTTTCATCAAGCTGGAATTTGTTTTTTCCGCCTAAATAAAGTTTAATTCTTAGTTCCTTAATAAGCTGCTTTGCAACATGACATTGATTGTCTAATACGTCTCTACCCTCTGCCATGTATAACTCTTTTCTTTCTGGTGAAGTTGATAAATCAAAAAACTTTGAACGTATGTTTTTGTTTTTTACCACGTAAAATATAACTCCCACCAATAAGGCAATAATACCCAGAATTAAAATTCCAAGGATTAGAAAAACAATCCAACCAACTGTCGGAATATCCGCCATTGTCCCAATTACTTCTGCTGTCTCCATTTTTTTGATAAACCTCCGACATAAAAAAAAACCGCCCACACCCAAAATAAATTTGTGTAGACGGTTTTGACTTGTGTCTAATTACCTGTAATATAAGAGATTATATCACATAGTATTTTATTATTCACCATTTAAAAAATGGAAAATAAAACAATTAGTCTGAATGTTCCTGATCTTTTTTGTGTTCCCCTTTCTGTTTTTTCTCCCACTGATAACATGAATCCACAACGGCACAAATCGAGCCACGAACATCCTTTGGCAACAATAAGAATAAAATTAGTGTTCTTATAAAAGGTATTTTTTTCATAATTTAATGATGTGTAGTTTCATGTTAAATAAAAAGCAATAAAAACTACTTAAAAACAATAATTTTTATTGCTGAAAATCGGCCTTGAAACGTGTTTTTAATTCTTCATTAGTCAAGCAATTGTTTCTTTTCCTGGCTTCCCTGAGTTTTACGTAGACTGTGTTTTGGGAAAACATTTCAATTTCCTTGATTTCCTTTCCTTCACAAAGCTCAAAAATTATGCTGTATTCATCCTGAGTTAATTCAAGCTTCTTTTGTTTTCTTTCTTCATACTCCAGGATATTTTTTTTCAGGATTTTATTCTCTTGTCGAAGCCTTGCATTTTCACCATGCAAAAAAGAAATTTTGTTTTTCTGGAAATTTACAAATTTGACAAAATAATAATAACAGGCGTAGAAAAAAGCACACCCTATATTATGAATGATGTAATGGGTGAAAGTATCTCTATGAATAACACATAAAACAATAACTAATACTTCATAAATAAAGAGATACACCCATTTTGCTTTGGAATCAAACAAAGAAATTAAAATTAATATAAAGCTGGTGTAATTCGAGAACCTGTTCCAAAACATTATCGCAACAGCCCATAAAAAAAGCAAAATGTTCCAATGCTTTCTGCCTGACAATAATGTAACGAAAAAAACTACTGTCGAACAAATTCCCCTGACCAACGGCTGAACAAGAAATCCTGATCGGAAAAACTGAATGAAATGAGAGAAAGAAAGGAAAAACATACAGATAATACATTCAATAGAATATTTATCTTCTAAAACTTTTTTATTCATAATTAAACATATACACCCACCTAAAATATAAATCAATAAAAAAAAGACCCGTAATGACATTACGGATCTTTTTAATTTATAACAAAAAATAAAGCGATTGCTTATACTTTTTTATCGGCAACAGGTACTTCAACTTTAGGACTTTCTGCCGGAATTGGATCAGGCTTGTAATACCTCATGTAATTCTTTGCATTTGGTCTTTTCCATTTTGCTACCGTCTTACCACGATTGTCCTTTACAATAAGTTTTACAATAACTGGATTCATGTCTTCCGGCTTTGACACCATGAAGTCCCCCGTTTCAAAAAATTCCGTACATCCGTCTGCCCTTAAAATTTTTACAAACATATTTTTCTCCTTTTTTTTATGCTGTTCTTCGCCACATATATACGGCTACATAAGGCTGCATGTTGTTATGTGCATTTCCACCACCTGTATTTTCATTGTGCCCCAATGGCACAAAAGTATGTGTATGAGACATATCGTGTCCATGAGAAGCGCTTTGATTTCCAGCCGAAGCTGTATGATCATGACTTGCGTCAATAGTAAAATTTTCAATGGTAGTTGAACCATAACTTGTCATACCTGCGCTTTGTCCTGCAAGAGTTCCTGATATGATACCAGTCAAAGAGGTACTACCGATGTTATGATATAAACAAACTTTATTGTTGTTTACTTTACCAATTAAAGTTTTTTTATCTACAGTGATATTGTGTGAATGATTTGCATTTTCATTTCCAGTAGTGTTTTTAGAACTGTCACCACTTCCAGTTTCATCTCCTACAAAAGTATGAGTATGACTTGCCAACTCTGTTTCAGAAAGAGAATGAGAATATTCACCACCCTCTGCTCCTGCCGTAAAAGTTTTTTCAACATTGTTTACGTCAGTTCCTTTTCCAGCTCCAATTAAAACACGCCCCTGACCATAAGCTTCCCAAGTTCCACCATAAATTGTTCCAGGATTGGTTTCATCAGTTGTTGATAGAATATAGCCAAGCCTGAAAATTCTATGAAAAATTGTTTTTGTAATATCCTGAGGATTTGGTGTAAGGAAATCTGCAATTGCTTCAATATTTGTACTTAAAGAATCTGACGGATTGATCGAAACACCTGTTATAAGTGTCTTTGCTACACCACCTTTCTGAATTGCCTCACCTTTAAGACACCCTTCGCCCGTAAGAGCAATTTTTGCGGCTTTAATTACACTGTCTTTAAGAGATCCGTCTGAATTATGTATTTTTCTAAAAATACTTTTATTGTCCTGAATTCTACCAGGATTTACTGTAGCTGTTTTTTCTACAGTCCAACCTGAATTATCCATACCGTCAATATCTGCCGTAACATTAAAAATGTTTTCATCAGAAAGCTGACTTACATTTGCAGGAATAAAAACTTCTGCGATTTTTACATAACCGGTATCGGTTTCAGGAGCAACGTTAGAACCTGCTTCACCTTTTTTGACCTTTACTCTCAAAATCTGTCTTTTTTCTACATCAACCTGACTGTAAGATGTTGATTCAGTATCAGGATCATAAAACTGTCTTGACTGTTCAACGGCTGTAATAATATCGGCTTTAACTTCTACAATGTCCCGTCTGTCCTGACTTTCGGCTGCCATAAAAGACACATAATCTGCCGGCTCCGTTTCACCGTCCATATAGACCTGTCCTTTGTGATCGATAAACATCTTGTCACTGTCCTGATGATAACCAATTATTGGATCCATTTTGGCACTTAATCCAGAGCCAGATGTATTTGCCTTGAGTTTCCCTCCCAAAATTACATTGTTTACACAGTTTGTCATTGCTTTGAAAACAAATGAAATATTGTCAATTCCACCGTCCCCACCAAGCTGCAAATCGGACGCCTTTACAATTTCGTTATCCTGCAAATTCGTTGTAGTCATTCCACTCATGTTTCACCTCCCTATGCTGATTCTTTTAAAAGCAACATAACCTCACCTTTAGTGCCGGCTGCTTTTATCATTTCCATAATGTCTCTATAAATATCATCCGCAAAACTCTTTCCTGATACACCAGAAAAGAAAGAATTGTCAAAATAACTTTCGTTATCGTAATTAAGTCCTGGAATAGGATCTTCACCATTTTGCGAAAGATGTAATGTTTTTCCACCAATCTTTACATCTTCAAACCAAACGTAAAGAACAAAACGAGGATATTCCGTTTTTTTATCAAGAGTAACAAGATCCACTTTTGTATCAGCTTTTCCAACAACTTCAACAGTTACAGTCCCACTTTCAGGTAACTTAAAGAATACCTGTTTGAAATCCCACTTATCTGTCTTTACTTTTCTGCCAGGTCCATAAACCGTATCATCGTACTTTTCACCCATAACCCAAAGTTTAAGGCTGTTTCCGTCCTGATCCTTAACCGTTAAATCTGCTTCACCGTTTATTGCAAGAGTAAGAAAGTAATATCCTTCACTGTCCATTTCAACACTCTGCTTTAGGATTCCACCTTCTTCAAAAAGAATTCCGAATTCACCACTGAATGTTGCACTATCACTTATGCTACAGTTTTCTTTTTCCCAGATTGCCTGAATTTCAGGTTCTTTTGCTTCAAAACTACTGTCAGTAAGCAAGTTATCTGACCATTTCCCAACATTTTCAACCAAAAAAGTTTTATTGCCAGGAAAGTAATACTCAAAAACGTGTTTTACATTCCAAGTTGTTCCCCAAGTTTCATCATAACCCCTGATGAAAATTGATTTATTTCTCATTGTAAAACTTTCATCAGATTCAAGGTAAAATCTTTCAAACCAAGAAAATACACTCATTGTCTGATCAATAAGTTCACTTTCCATTTTGTAAACATTGTCCGAATCTGCATAAACTTTTTTGACCGTATCACCATAGGCAAAGAGTTTTTCAAGGGCACCTGTTCCTTTATCATTGGCGAACATGGCCGAGATTATTTCCCCCTTTTTATTAATCATTGGAGGTAAATGAGATAAAAGTCTGTTTCCAATTTCTGTCATGATTATTCCTCTTCAAGTTCAACTACAATGTCACCAAACCTTGCAATCTGATTATTTGCAATTCTTATGTTTGTTGCCGGTAACGTAATTTCTACGTCTTTTACGTATGCAAGAGATCTCAGAAGCAAAATAATAGAAGTTAAAACAACATCTTCACCAATTCCAAGTCCATTAACATAATTTCTAACTGTATCTGTAATTTCATTTTCTGCACTAACTGGATCTGCACGATAAGTTCTAACAGTAATATTGAATGATGTATTTACGATTGTGGGAGCACTTACAAGAACATTGATTCCAGGAGCACGTTTTCCAGGATTATTTGGAGTTCCGTCACCTTCGATTACATCTTCAATATCACTTTTAATTGAAGAAGCAAGACTTCCGGATCCGTCTTCCGCATAAACGATAACACGATAAATTGCACCACTACTGAAATCTTCTACTACATTCACAGACCTAACGCCTTCAATACTTTCGACAGCCGATTTAAGTCCATAGTTAGAAGTCCCCTGCAACCCTGAAATAAAGTTCTTGAAACGTCTTAACATTTCTGTTTCACTTTCGTTGTCACATCCGCCGTCAAATTTATCATTATTGACTACTTCAACAATATCACTGGAAACAACAGAAACAATCTGAGTTATAGATCTTGCCGAAACGTTATAATCTGATCCAACGTTCACGGCCTTAACGGTAACAGGCAAACTTTCAGTTTCATTTGCTCCAACGGTTCCTGTTTCTGTTGTGACAAAATTAAGTGATCCTGCCGACACTTCTGTACCCTCAGGAATAACTGTCTGAAAGTTTTTTGCAGCTCCACGTTTGAAAACAACAGTTCCAGTTGCATAAGTTCCTGGCTTTGGTTGAAAATCAAAAAGAGAATAAGGAACGGCCTTGAGATTCTGAGTAAAACCAAGTTTAGTTGCGATATATTTTTTTTCTTCTTCACGTGCAAAGCTGTCAAACATCGAGTCAATTACTGATCCTTCATTAAAGTCAGTAACCTTATCCTGCAATGCTCTGAAATTCTCTCTCAAATCTTTTTTTATGTCAGCATAATTTTTTACATCCATATTAAATCACCCCATTAAATTCCCTTTTATTGTCATTAATATCCGTATAGGCAAGTGAAATATAAAGTTTATCCCCACTTCCCTTATAGGAAATATTATCAATTGACTTGATTCTCGGTTCCCTGGATAAAGTTTGCTCAAGGCTTGCGAGCAAATAAGAATTGCTGCTAGAATTTTCACCTGTTGTATTTCTCAGACCATAAAGAACATTTCTTACATTTGATCCCATATAGGCCGAAAGTCTGATGTTTACCGCCTGACTCAGGTTTTCTGTATCTGTAATTTCTTCAAGATCACCACCAAAAACAGAAAGGTCCCCATTTTCAGTAAGTTTTATATCTGCTCCAATATTGGAGTCATTGGCATAAATATCATTGTTATAACTTGCCGGTTCAGGTTCCAAAATTGGAATAGTAAACTCCATTCCTACCGTTAAATCATCATCAGAAAGATTATTAAAGTTTTCCAACATAGGAACATAATCAGTAGTCCCATAATGCTCATATGAAAGGTTTTCCAGACTATCACCTTCTTTCAAGACCACTTTTTTTGATCCATAACTAACAACTACATAATCGTTTCCGTTTTCATCCGTATTTACAATCAAAGTAGGAACAATTGATTTTGTAAAATTGGCTACAATTTCGTTGCACCCTTCAATCACTTCATTTGCGGCAACCTTACTTGAATTTGTAAGTTCATATATAGAAGTATTCAAAGCATTGAGTTTTTCTTCACTGTAAATCTTGTTTGGATCGAGTTTCTTTACTTCTTCATAAAGATCCTTGAACACATAAACTGAATCCTTTACGGCCTGACAAGCTGCAACAAGTGTACGTCCATAATCAATACATATATTCTGTGAAGATCTTAAAATACTGTCTCCGATCTTTACAACCTGATTTACAGTTTTTGCCCTTAAAGAGTGAAAGTTCTGAATTCCTTCTGCATAATCATTGAAAACAGACTCAAATTCATCCAGGTATTTTGTAACAACAGAAAGCTGGTCAATGAAATTACTTGCTTTTTCATAGGCTTTATTACAGGCGGTAATACCAAGTCTCATTTTATTAATACCGTTTTCAATCTGTGTTGTTACGGCTGCAGGAGAGTTTTTTATCTGTTCAACAAGTTCTGTTTTTCCAGTCTGAATGTTCTTAATTTTAATTGTTTCAATCTGAAAACTCTTTTTAATCTGCTCAGGAATAGCCGTAAATTCAATCTGATAATTAAAAGTTAAAGGCTTTGATTTGTCTCTTTTTATTCTGAACTGATCGACATAAACAGTCCACCAACTTGAAATATAACTTGTATTGCTGTTCTGTTTAGGATCAGTGCTTTTTTCTGCTTTCGAGAGATCATAAAGCCTTAATTCTGCATTTTCATCAGAGTTTGCCTTTTCAAGCATGTCACGTAAATAGAAAATTTCCTGTTCTCCATTAAGTTTTTTAGAAGCCAGAGAAGAACGGAAAATATATTTGAATTCCTGATTAATTGTTGATCCACCCAATGAAATTTTTACGGCTTCATTTCCGTATCTGTCTACACATAATCCGCCGTAAGTTTTAGTCTGAGAAATTCTCTGTGTATGTGTAAATTCTTCATTTTCAGGAGGCACCGAAAAACAAAAAGCGTCCGTAATAGTTGCCTTGCTGCGGTCATAAATTTCGAGTAAATATGATTTTTTATAAATATTATTGTTTATCAATTTGAAGTTACCTCCGTCTGTCCGGCACTTTCCACTTTTACCGACAAAGCAATTGTAATTGTTGCGCCCGTTGTTGGATGAGTCAGTACTATACTCACTAACTGACTTTCATCCCCTTCCAAAACTACTTTTTTTTCAATTCCTGTAGTATCTATTTCAACATTTGTTCCAGTTCCCTTAATTGAAAATGTTACAGGAGCTCCCTGAACACATCCGCTTGTTTCGTCCACACATCCGGCTATCGTTCCGTCTATGCTTCCAAAATAAACATTCTTGTTCATTGCCGTAATGCTTGTTGACGGCAATGAAGTTATAGCAATAACTCCCCCATAAAGGTCACTCGATAATTTCAAGGTGCAACCTAATACAGCTACATTTTTCATTAGTTCACCTTAAATTTGCCGGAAGCACCTTCTATCGTTACACTAGATGTGCTTTTTAATGTAACATCCCCCTGAACATCAAAGCTGACTTTTCCAGTACCGTCTATTGTTATTGTTGTTCCATGACATACAGCTTTTACACCTTTCTTTTTACTTGAATCCTGTTTGTCATTTTCACGGCACAATTCAAACTGAATAGATCCGTCAACATTTTCTATAAACAAGTTTCCAGTATCTTTTTTTTTGGTAACCGTCCAACCTTCCTGATCCGTATATTTTTCAATGTTTGGAAAGTCTGTTTTTTCTTTTTCTGTTGAGGCAAAAAAATTATTTTTATAGTCATTACCGTATGGAATTCCACTACAAAGCACAAAGGCACTTGTAAGAGTGTGATTAGGCATAAGACAAAAAACATAACTTTCTCTAGCTGGCAAATCGACCTTGCCGGAATAAAAAGTAGTCCCTGCGATACGGTTTTCTTTTACATAATCACTCATTCCTACAGGAATTCCAGGAAGCAAAACTCCAATATCCATAAGAACATCAACACGATTTGTTTCAGGGTGAACGTCTTTTACAGTTCCCCAAAATCCAATACGGTTATCCATATAATTATGGTTATTGAGATTGTTTTCTGAGAGTCCTCTAGGCTTTCCTTTAACTATCATTTTTTATATCCGTCCAATTCTGCATACCGTAAGCCGAATTTTTCCTGAGCTTCGCGGTTTCTTTCACCCGTCTTTGAATAACTTGCTCCACGGCTTACATTCAAAGTTACATTTACAGGGCCACCATAATTCCATGAATGTGATTTATCAGTTACATAAAATTCAAAACCGATAAATTTTACTCTTTCACCCACTCTTGGAAGTTCATCCCCTGCACCTCGTACAAGATTGATAGTTCCTGAATAAAGTTCATCCAGACTTCCGTACCAATCTTTCATTTTTTTAGTACAATCATTAATAGTATCAGTTGATTTATTATCTTTTTCTTTTGAAATATCAAATCCACGGAAACTAACTTGCAACGGCCTATAACCGTATTTCTGCATTTTTTCCTGATCCTTTGCTATTCTGTTCTCAATTGCCGATAAAGTAGCATATTTAGAGGGATCTTCGGCACTTCCTTCAATGTAAGCCAGGAAAGCGTTGTAAACTTCACTGTCACTCTGATTTATTGAATATCCAGTCAAATAGGTCGGATCAATTCCAGTTAATCTCAGGTTGCTCCATTCCGATGAGCTGAACGGCATTTCACGTATAACAATTTTTGGATTTCCTTCTTCATCAACACGTCCGAAAATCTCAAAAATATTTGAAGGAAATAAACTTCTTAACATATCCGAAAAGTTGTTTACAGATTGTGTCCAAAAACTTGCAGCAACCGGATATTTTGTTTCTTTTGTGCTGTCTACATCAATAATTCCACTTATTCCCTGATTTTTTATCAAGGTGAAATTCGAAAGAATTGTTTCTATAAATATTGAGTTAGTGGATTTTACTTCCGACTGACTTACTTTTTTTGAAATACCGATAAAATATTCCCACAGCTTTTCAACGAACTGTTTATAGTTTTTAACATTGGAAATATCACTTGTAAATTTAGTCTGAACTTCTCCGGCATTAATTCCAGTAAGAGTATGAATATCAAGGCTTACAGACAAATCCCCTACAAGAGAATAGACTCCTGATCCACTTATTGTAGTCATACGGCTTACCTGTCCGTTACTGATCATAGACTGAATCTGTTTACTATGAACAACACCAATAAAAACAGGATTTTTATTTTCAAGATTTGTTTCTGTTGCTCTTGAATCTTCATATATTAGAACAACATCCAAGTTTTTCACCCTGGAAAAAATACATTCATCACTTGTATTATCAATATTTTCGTAAATAGTAAGAGAAAATGATCCTGAAAAATTATTTACACTTTCTGAAAACTGATATGATTGAAGGAAATACTTTGTTGACGGCTGAATACGTCCACCAATTTCAATATAGTTTTTTGTATTTCTCTGATTTCCACCTGAAAGTTTTTCATTTCCACTGTCAACTATATATTCAGACATTTTGGATGAGTCTATAATGCGTACTTTAGGATTTAAGAATTGTTCTTTTACCTGATAACCTAACATTATCCGTTTCCTCCAAAAAAAAAGCGGCCAAAACGAATACAGAAAAACTGTACTTGTTTTGACCGCCTTTGACGTGTCTTTCTTCTAAATAATAATACAATATTGCTCCATTGTAAATTATTAATGAGGCACTGAATGAATTGTAATTGTTCCGTTATTAATCAGGTTTATAATTTCTTGCAATTTTGGAACAATTGAACCAGATCCCCACAAATCACTACCTGTTGCACCGTAATACTGAATTGCGAGATCGTCATAATCTTCTCTACTCATACCCTTAAACTGTTTTTTAAGTTTTTTGTCAATTTTCATTTTTTTCAATGTTTTAGAATCTTCTTTTGTCATTAATCCGAAAGTATCTGAATATTCTAACAAATCTGAGTCAGTAAGAATATCAAAGAAAGCTGTTGCGTTTCTTTCTTCCCAGGCTTTTTTTAATACAGGAATGTTCTGGAAATCGACTAAATCCGAGATATATGCTCCTGATGTACCAGCCTCAAACATACCCAAAAGTTGGAGATTTAGTTCTTCTGCCGACTTTGTTCCTTTATAATCCGAAAGCATACTAAGAAAGACTTGTTCTTCTGCACCACTAACAGGAAACAATCCACTACCGCCAGACTCTTCTGTTTCATTTGGATGTACAAGAACATCGACAATTTTCATAATTCCAGTTTTTGCCCCAAGCAAATCGGCACCAATTTCTACAACTTTGGCTTTGATTGTCTCATAAGCTGAAAGCAATTCCTGTTCCCTTGATTTATTTTCAGTATTGGCCTGATAATCCTGAATTGTTTTTGCCATTGCTTCGGCGTCTCCAGGTTTATATCGGAGTGACATTTGGTATACATCGTTTGCTTTTGTGTAATTAAGACCAAACATATTCTTATATCGTGCAATTTTATCGGCTGCTGTTCCACCTTCTGAATTTACCATATCAAAAATTGCTCCGATATTTTCGGCATTAACACCTCTTTCAAGCAACATCATATCGGCAATATAACCAAGACTAGCGTCATATTTTCCGTCCATAATTTTATTTTTTTCGGCTATTCCAAGTCCTGATACGGCTCTATAAAGCATAATATCATTTACAGAAGAAAGATTTGTTGCATTTTCCATAGCCGAATTCATTTGCTGCAAGTTTTCTGCACCATACTGACCCTGCCAGAGTTTTGATCCACCTGAAAGTTTTTCAAGCATTGCCATATCTGTTGCGACTTCATCGGCACCCTTTACAAATCCCTTTGCAATGCTGCTTTCCATAATGTCTTCCATAGAAGAAAGGAATTCATCAAACTGTCCTTTCGCCATTCCAGACTGTTCAAGTCCTGCATAAGCAGCGTTGAGGGCATTTGTCATTCCAAAACGAGCCGCAATCCCCTGCATACTTATAAGCTGGGATCTACTACCCATTCCGGCATTTTCAAATCTTAATATATTAGAAGCGTCACTCAATGCGGCGTCTGTATTTGAATAACCAAATTGTGACAATTGCTGCATTGTAGCCATATAATCATCATTTGTAAATTTTACATTATCGGCCCAACGTTGATTGTTTATTTTAGAAAACATTTCTCTCATGTTGGCCGAATTCGTTTTAGCACTGTTTTCTCCAAGTCCGCCAGTCAGGGAATTATATGCTCCCATAACATTAGGCATTTCTTTTTCCCACTGTTCAACGGTCTTGTTTCCGGCTCCAATAACAACAGCACCCGCCGCAAGTGCAACTCCAACCGGACCAAGACCTGCCAACATTCCTGCAAGACCTGATCCACCACCAATTGAACCTGCCATATTTGCGATTGAAGCCAAAGCATTTCCACCAGTTCCACCACCTTTAGCTGAATTAACTACATTTGCAACCTGAGAAGCATTATTTGCGTTGGATGTGTTTACAATCTGTTGTATTACCTGTGTCTGTTGCTGTTGGTTTAACTGAGCATTAAATACGTCGGCATTACTGAATCCACCGTTTCCAAGTGAAGGAACGTTTCCGGCAACGTTAGATAATTTTTCAAATTTATTGCTTACTCTATCAATG
This sequence comes from Treponema sp., assembly GCA_024402505.1. Lineage (GTDB taxonomy): Bacteria > Spirochaetota > Spirochaetia > Treponematales > Treponemataceae > Treponema_D. The sequence continues at coordinate 57,757 of JAKSTP010000007.1, read as the reverse complement.
GAATCTCCAATTCTTCCAAATTCACTTACGGCTTGTGACGTGTCCGCCCTTAAATTAATTTCAGTATTCATATTTCCTCCGTATTAAAAAAAGCGCCGATATTATATATACCGGCGCTTTTACTAACATTCTATGTCTCTTAGGTCTTCTTCTGAATACCCCAGGTCTCTTAACTGATCCCTGGTTACCTTTTCACTTTCTTTTTTCAACCTTTCTGCATAGGCTTTTCTGAATCCTTCAAGTGAATAGTTCATGGCATATTCATAAAGAATATTTATAAAATCAATGTCATTAATCGCCTGTTGAGCCGGACAAACCTTCAAATAATCCATTGCCCAAAGATACATTATCGCCTGCGTTGGTAGATATTCGTTCAATTTCTTTTGTTTTGACAACTGTAAAGTTTTCGTCCACCTTTCTGCGAAATTCGTAGGCCTTTAGAAACAGTTCGTTTAAGAATGTTTCGTCCGGCACATACCCCCAGTTCCAGTTTTTGTTTTCTTCTTTTGCATTTTTCCACCAGTCAGGACCGTCTACAACAACAATTTCAAGTGTAGAAATTTCCTTGATCTTTGTTTCTGTTTCAGGATCAAAACATTCAACAGGAATTCCCATGTGGTTTCTTGCCGTAAGTCTTCCGATCGCAATCAGGTCTTTCTGTTTTGGATATTTAACTGTGAATTTGCCACGTGAAGTTTCAATCTCTTCCGTAACATCCTTTCCCCTTACAAGCTGCATGAAAAAATCGTCTGCTTTTTCTTTTGGGAATTCTTCTACTTCGCCTTTTTTGATTTCATCAACTACTTCCATGTTTTTTTTGCTCCTTGTTTATTTTTTAATAAAAAAAGATGTTCCGGTGAAAAATTGCCGTTTTCACCGAAAACACCTTTTATTTTATTGTTACTGGAGTCCGAAAGAATCGTCCTGATATGCTGTTCCAATATTCATTGTAATTGCTTCCATTTGAATATTGGCTTTAATATAGGACTGTCCCTGAGACTGAACCTGATAACTTGTTGGAATTGCATATTCCAGAGTACAAAGCACTTCACCTTTTGTTTTGTCTTTAAGGCATACATAAGGAATCTTTGTAACGGTTTCTTTTGTGTAAATTCCGTCATCCGGACAGAAAGCGTTAATTGTTGCGTCTCCTTTTCCGTATTTTGCAGCTTTTACAATTTCTTTTTTTGCAATAAAACCTGACATTGAAATTGAGGCACTGAGTGCCTGAGGATCAATTGAAACAGGCATAATTGTACCAATTACCTGTGCTCTCTGTGTCTGCAAGTTCTTTGAAGCGGTAAAACTGTCTACCATACCAACCTTAATGGCGGATGTTGCACTTTCTCCGGCCCAGACTTCACATTTATAACCTGTAACAAGTACATTTGATTCTGATGTAATACTCATTTTGTTTCCTCCCTATTACAGTTCAACATTTGCTGTTGTGTAAACGTAATTGTTTGAAGTAATGAAAACAAAGTTTCTTGGAGCTGCAAGATAACGATCGAAAGTCAGGTAAACTTTATCCCCATTTACTGTTACATGAATGTTCCATACATTTTTTCCGTCTTCTGTTGGAACAATATATCCCTGCTCTGCCCATGTTTTTGCGGCGTCCTTGAGAACATCTGCAATGAATGTTGGAGCAAGTTCACCAACTGATCCAATCATAGGTGAGAATTTCTGTCTCAAATCACGATTCATAAAGAGATCTTCACGGACCATTGATCTTTCGCAAGACATAAGATCGTCACTCTGATATGTAGTCATTGCACGGATAACAACAAGGTTTCCTTCTTCGTTTTCTGCACAAGGCATAATCCCACCACGGATCATTGCTTCAAGTTCTGACTTTCTACGTTTTGCAACAAATCCAAGTACTGAAAGTGTTTTGTTTGTAAGTGGTGTATTTACGGCGGCACCGGCTTCCATTCCTGCAATTTTACATGCAAGAAGAGCTGGTGAAATTGTTACAGATTTCCCTGTGAAAGGATCCGAGGCAATTGCTGTATCACATACATAAGAAACAAGTTTTGAATTGTAACCGGCGGCTTTTACAAGTGCCTGATCTACACTTTCGTTCTTTGTTCCACCCAGAATACAGGTTCTCTCTCTGCGATTTTCTGTTGAAGACATTGAGATACAGTGATTAACGATAAGTCTCTGTACGTCTTCGTCTGCGGACGGTGTAGAGATAATCTGAATATCTTCTGTTTCCAATTTTTCAAGAGCTTCTACCCACTCAAGAACGGTATAATCTCCGTCTGTTGCACCTGAAAAATACTGATATACGTCAATATCATCAGGAAGAACACGGGCTGCTTCACTGTTAAGTTCTACAGATCCAATGTAACGCAATGTCGAAAGAGCTTCGATCATTGCCTGGAGGTCTGATTTCAGGACTGTTGGAGATTCATCATCCTGAGAAATTGCAACACCGTTAACGTTGTCAAGTTCACTTGTTGGAACGGCTGCTGAATAATCAAGAAGATTAGCACTGAAAATAGCGTCTCCGTCTGCATTGCGGTATTCGTTGATACGTGCAACGAGATCGGCAATGTATTCACAAGAATCGAATTCAATTTCAATTGTATCTTCCGATGTAAGAAGTTTACATCCTGTATTTGTAACAGTAATTGTTGCACCGCCTTCAAGTTCACCTGTATATACAACTGAAAGTGATTTCTTTTCGATTCCTGTTACTTCAACGTCATTACCCTGATATGACATTCCAATAGAAATTTTTCCGTCACTTCTTGTTGTCTTAATTTTAACCTGGTTTCCTTTTACACCCCAGATTCCGGCTTTCAGATTCAAAATTGGTGTTTCACCGTTTTTAAGCGAAAATTCTGCCTGTGTACCGTTGTTAACTCTCATTGCATGAACACGCTGTGGAACAAAATCAGGTGAAGAGTTGAAAGCGTGTCCTACACCGTCAAGAAGATCTCCACCAAGAAGTGTTTCTTTTGCTTCTGCAAGAGTTGTAAAAGAAAGAAGTTTTCCAGGCTCACCACCTGTAGACTTTCCCATAATTACAAGATTACCGGCCCCAATTCCACCTGGGTTTGATACATTGTTTGATCTTGAATAACTTCCAGGAATCCAATGTTCGGTACGTCTTCCGGCCGATTCAAAAATAGCCGCACTAATTCCACTCATAGTTTTATTCCTCCCTTTTTAATTTACCTTCTTCTTCAACATCTGCTGATAGAAGGCTTCCCATTCTGCTACTGTTTTTGTTTTGTTTCCGTAAAGTGCAATGATTAATGCTACAACCTGAGCATTATCATGTGGATACTGAGCAAAAAACTGTCTTGCGTTCATTTTCTGTGTTGCTGCTGACAACGCAATAACAGGTTTGTTTTCTTTCGTTGTCACGTCTTTTTTTACGGCAACATCAACAGTTTCAACAGGTTTTTCGATGATTTTTTCATCATCGTTTTCCATTGTAGGTTCCACTGTAACGTTGTTTTTTGACATGGTTTGTTACCTCCGTTTCAATATCGTTTATGTTTATTTCTGACAATTCAGTGTCCAAAATAATCTGTGATGTGCAATAATTAATTTCAAAGGAGATATGTGCTCCAGTTAATATAATGTCAAAATCAATGTTATAGTTATTAGATCTTTCTCCCCTTACACTTCCGTCAAAATAATCAAGTCCATATCCTTTATAAAGGTCTTTTAAAACCTTCTGCATACCACCTTTTATATATAATCTCAACTGTTCATATAATTCGTTTTTTAGCTGGTTATTATCCGCCCATACTTCAACCGAAATTCTGTCCGTATTTCTCTGGTCTATTTTTATTCCATAAATTAGTTCTTTTTCTTCAAAAATTGTCCTGATTTCTTTTTCTGTTTCAGGATCAACAAGTGTGCATACTCCAGGAAGTTTGTCTACTTCTTCCATAAGCTCATTAAAATCATTTATGTCACAACCAATTGCTGTTCCGTCTTCACCAAGCTGCATTAAATCTCCGGTTTTATTATCTGTTTCGGATGTGACAACAATTGTTGGAAAAACATCAGCAGCTGTCATTGTTGAATGTAAATAAAGATCTGCAAACGGATGATTGTTTGTTACTTTGACGTGAAAATTCGGATATGTTTCATCAAGGTGAATTTTATCTAAATAGTTTTCAAGCTCCTGACATATAGCCTGTTCTATTATTAATCCCCTGTTTAAGTAAAATATCATTTTTAAGCACTCCGAAAACAAAAAAAGGCAATACCGCCAGGAAATCCATAAACGTGTATTGCCTTTTTTAAGTGCTTATACTGAATATTTCTTTTTGTCTTTTCTTGTATTTTATTCTATTACAATAATATAGTCAATTTTGATTTTTCCCATTGAGATCTGTAAGAATACCAGTATCTATTAATTCCCCAATTGCTTTTTCATTATTTCTTACCAATGCACTAAGAACATCATTTGGAGGAACAGCCTTTTTCCACCACTTGTTGCCATTAAACATATTCTTTTCGGTAATAATACGGAAAGTAAAATAACCTCCACCACCAGCCATTCTTACCATACCGTTAGCCATTCCGGCGTCTTCATCATTAAGTCGATCTCCCCAAAAATATTCCTGACGTTCAATCAATTCTCCACGATAATTTGGTTCTAAGTGATGTTCCTTTGTATTAATAGTAACTTTAAAACGTTCAACTATTTTTTTCAATTCTTTAGGGATTACATTCCTATAATGTGCTCTGGCTCCTCCTTTATCATTTGGAGTTCCCCACCTAAACGGAATAATCAAATATCCACGGCCGTCTTTTGTTCGTCTACTTTTTCTTGCAAAAGGATAAGTCTCTTTCATATCATAGGCTTTTTGCCCTTCTACAATTCTTTCCATATTGCGACTATTTGTTCCAACAATATAGTCAAACGGACCTTTTTCATGAACTCTTATACTTTGAGCAAGATTCGTGGAAGGTGTTTTTATATTTTCGGCTCCTGGAAGACTCCCACCTTCGGCCCATTTTCCCCATTCACCTTTTAGTAAATGAGCACTTTGAGCGAAAGCACTTTTTGTCGCTTGCATTACATCCTTATCAAGAATCCTACCTGAAAAAGCATTTGTGAGAATCTGCAATGTGTTGTTTGATATAGTAACATCTAACTTAATCATTTTTGTTTTCGTAAAATACATCAAAAACACGTTCTGAAACAGATTTATTGCTTACATCTTCAATAAATGTTCCTTCACCAATAAAAGTGTTTTGGAAAGAGTCATTTTCAAGTTCTTTCGATCTTTCTTCAACTTCCCTTTCTCTTTTTAATAAAATCTCTTCTCTTGTCATATTATTCTCCTATTTGATTAAAGTAATTATATATCTCTTTCATCATTTCAGGTTGATATTTTTCCAATAAATTCAGATATTGAGGTTCAAATATTCCTATCGATCCAATATTGGCAAGAATTTCCCTTACCCGCTTATTTTTTTCAGAATAATATTCTTTCCCGTGTCCTGGAAAGTTTTCATTTTCATATAATTCCCCACCTGAAATAGCGTCATATATGTCACAAAATTGTGCAAGTGCTTTGTGATCACCGTCAAATTTATCCCTCTGTTTTTTTACTTCTTCATATTTCTTTGCAATTTCGTCGTATTCTGTATCATAAGTTTCATAATCAATCTCTTTTTTCCTGTACTTATTGCCGAGTTCTTTTAATTTATTGTTTAGCCGTATCATATCATCAACGTATACTTTTCGCTCTTCACTTCTCCTTTTAACTTCTTCTTTAAGGAATTCTAATTCATAATCAGAAATTTTTGCATTTAATATAGAACTCAACAGTTTTTCTTTCTGCTCTCCCATAAAACTTTCTTTCTTTTTGTCTTCTCTTAAAGAAAAGTCTATCATGTGTGTAAGTTCGTGAACTAAAATCATAGACCTTCCTTTAACTGTATCTTCAACTTCAAAGTTTGGAGTAAAGTATAACAATTGACCGACCGGTTCTTCATTATTAATAACTTGAACAGCAAAACACTCCAAATATTTAAATTTTTTTACAACGTTACGAATTGAAAATGGCAGCTCCGAATTGAAAACCTTTCCAAGTTTAGATAAAACATTTTTGATTACTGGATTTGCCTGAGTTTGCTTGTTTACACAATCCAAAAAAAGCTGTGTCTGTTTTTTCCACTTTCCTTTACTGAATTGTAGTGGAAAATCAGAAAGTTTAATTTCTACAGTTTTTTTATTGACAATTTTTTGTTCAGACATTAAATTTGAATTGTTGGAAGGCTTTATGTCTTTTTCATTTCGGGAATCATTTGAAATTTGTCCTTCGTCAGGGTTCCTCATAAGACTACCACCGGAAACGCTGCTAGTCATTAAAGCCGATTCATTTATGTAATAATAATGGTCGGCCTTTTTTATTTCTTTCACAATATCCTTTGTATCACGTGGACTGTTTGATACTACGATATTCAATCCGTCTATTGTTGGCACTAAAGCCAAATATGACTTTTCCCCATTATTATCTATAAAAGCTTTTAAAAAGATTTTACCATATCTCTCCCTGTTATCAGTTTTCCCAATAATAACATCAGGATTAGAAAGAGTTTGAAATAATGCCCCTATATAATCTTTTCTTGCACCATTGTCTTTTTCACCTAATCTCTCAAATTGGTGAGGACTTAATTTTACTTTCCCGATAGGAGTTACTATTTCACCTCTAGGGAAAAGTTTATTATAATTCTCCCTTGTGTATTCAACATAAAGCATTTTATCCGTTGGATTATTTATTTTTTCTAATGCTTTATTTCTTGTCTCCTCTGTAAATGTCCTTTTTACATTATTTCCAAGATCTTTTATATCTTTTGCTTTTTCATATCCTAATTTTAGAATTTCTTCGGCTTCTGGAAGTGGTTTCCCAAATTCATTACAAAATCTATTTCTATTTGCATTAATAAACTTTGCTAATGTTTCCATATCTTCAATCTTTTCAAGCTGTTTTATAGCATAACGCAAAGCTTGATTGGATCCACGGTCCTGAGAATTATAGTATCTCATCCATTTTCCTGGAGAAACTTTTTTATATTTCTTTCCTTTCCACTCACGAATCGTTCCTACTGGAAAAGATTTCTGTAACATCATTTCACAAAAATATAGTGATTTTTTAACGGCACTTTCTTCTGCAAGCTGCTTTTTAAGGTGGTTAATTGCCCACTTCTTATAATAATTAAAGTCTTTCATTTATATTTTCTCCGTTACTGTCTGTTTACTTTTGTCATTTCGCTGTAAGAATTGAAATACTTCACAACGGCTTTTTTCGGCATACGTTGATCTTCACTACTTCTAAGCTGTGGAATATTTTTCATAACTACATAGGTCGGAAATACACGATAAGTTATAGAATAAGTTTCACCGTCTTTTGGAGCGTCTTCACAAATCCACTTTATCCTGTTAGTTCCAACAAGTAAAAAGTCTTTCCCCTGAATAAACTCTCTCTCTTTTCCCATACATTTAGGAACACTTTCCACAAAAAATGCACTGAGAGTATCAAACTTGTTTTTGATTTTATTAACAGTTTCTTTTTTAGTTATAGTCCCAGATAAAACTGTTACAACGTCATTTTCTGCTACGTCATGTGAATACGGGAAAGTTAAAACGGCGTCTCCATTTGCTTCTGCTACCATTTGAGCGTCTGCTTTGTTAAGATTCTGACTAAGTAAGGCAAAAACAGAAGGTTTTATATATTCAACGTCTTCTACAAGAACAGGATCAGCAATAGGTTGAATTTCTTCGTTTCCTTCTTCATTCTTAATAACTCCAGGTTCAATTAAAAAACTGTCCTGACGTAACTCAACGGCTTTATACTCAACTCCATTTCCGTCAATAATTTTTCCAATATTTAAAATGTCACATGGAGAAGTATAAAAAATTCCGTCAATCCCTGACCTTCTTACTTTAAGTCCCTCTACACGATAATACCCAGCTCCAACATGTGTTGTTTTTGCTTTCTTGATTGTTACGGTAAGTGGATCCCGCATTAAAATATTATAATACTGTCCCTTAATCGGACTTGTGAGCATTTTGACATACACACCGGTTTTTTCCGCTGGTATCTCATTCCCCGAAAAATCCCACACTTTCAATAATTCTGCGTCTTCATACTGAGAATCTACTTCAAGAATTCCGGTGTTATCCCAGGCCATTACAGTCTGCACGTTATCAGCCGTTTTCTGATAATCATAAGTAAATCCGCGGCCACCACATTTTGAACAACGGATATTTGGTGCAAATGTATTTTTGTCTATACAAGTGCATTTTTGTGCTTGTCTCCACCGGACAAATTGACCATGACGGCCAATTAAAGCCTCATAATTTTCTCTACTTAAACTCAACTGAACAGGACTGTTTTCCCCTAAACCTTGAAGACCCATTGTTTTCACCTCATAAAAAAAAAGGCTATGAGAATAAGGGAAATTTACATTATTTCCCTTTTTAATCTCATAGCCTTGTAACTGTGTTATCAATGACTTTTATTTTTTTTATTTCTGTCTTTTTTTCTGCTGAATCATATCCCCAATCTTCATTGCTTCTGAATATTCAGGAGTATACTTCTTCACATTCTTGTATTTAGTATCTAACAGTTTTTGAAGTTCTTCTACGGATTTATCTCCGTATTTTTCTTTCTGGTCCTTATCCCAGGCGGCAAATCCTTCGTCTTCTTTATCAAACATTGCAGGAAGTATTTTTTCTTCATCCTGACGGTCAAGATTCATCATTTCATTGAGAATTTTTTCTCTTTCGTCCGGATCTTTTGTTGCATTGTATTTTTCTGTCAAGCTTTCAAGAGTTTCCTTTTTACCACCGTCAGTTTTAGTGTTTAATTCTTTTAATGCGTTTTCGGCGTCACGTTTTCTGTATTTCAATTCATACTCCAGGAATTCTTTTTCATTCTCTGTTTTAGCACGTTTTGAAAGAATTGCATATTCCTTTTCAACTTTTGCGATTGCACTTTTTATCTGATTTGCGTCTCCAGTTTTTATTGCGTTCTTTACATTCTGATCCCATAAAGCGGAGCTGCCTACCCTTTTATCCTGATCCTGTTCTGCCTGATTTGACATTCCTTCTTCGTCCTTTTTCTTGTTTTTATCTCTCAGGAAATCTGCAACAGTTTTTCCACTTTCTTCTATTTCGCGGTTAAGATCGTCAAGTTCCCTGGAGCGTTTTATCGCGTCACTGATTTTTTCATACTTTGTTTCTTCTTTTATCTTTTTAAGCTGTTCAAACGCATTTTTAAGATATTCAGGACTTGAATTATATTCGTCTTTTTCTGCATTGTCAAAAAGTTCTCTCATTTTGGCTAAGGCTTTTTTATCACTTCCTATATCGTCAATATCTCTCTGATAAGAATAAAGAAGACTAATAATATCTCCTTTTATTTCGTCACGATCGTCATAGTTCCTTGTATTATCTAACTTATCAAAAGCGTGTGAAAAATGATCTTCGTCTGATTTTGTTCTACTTAAAAAAGTTTCAAAATATTCTTTACCGGAAACATTAGTCGGATAACTTTCTAAGAGTTCTTTGTCACTTTTTGTGCCATTATCAGTCTTCTGCTTTTTTACAGGTTCTTCTGTTTTTTCTTCACCCTCAAACTGTTTCAAGAAGCTTTCTTTTTCTTCATCAGTCATTTCATTTTCAGTTTTTTCGTTTGGCATTTCCGATGAATTCTTCTTGGTTTTTTCTTTGTTTGCTACGGCTGTTTTAACGGCATTTACTGTATCATCGGCAACATTTTCTGCCACCTTATCAACACGGCCTGAACTTCCTGTAGTTTCAATTGCGTTATCAGTTTTCTTTCCTAACTTCTGGATTGCGGAAATTTTTTCGGCGTAACTTGTTTTCTTTTTGTCTTCCTTTTTCTCTTCCGATCCGTTTACTTCTGCCGATTCACCGTTTCCAGCACTTTCACCAGCATTTCCCCCATTGTCTCCGGTATTATTCATTTCTGCCTGTCTCTTTGAAACAATGTCATGAAGTTCCTGAACTTCTGGAAGTGGGTGTCCGTTTTCATCCCTAAATCGTGAAGCATTTGTATTAATCAGGTTATACAACTCTTCTTCACTGTTACAATTTGCAACGGCTTTTTTCAGGTGTGAAAGGCTCATTTTTGCTCCACGATTGATTTTATCGTATTTCGGTTTCCACTGATTTGGAGCAACTTTAATGTACTTTTTGCCTTTCCATTCACGGACTGTTCCTACAGGATAACCGGCCTTTGCAATCATTTCAGTATATGCAAGAGCTTTTACGATCGTTTCTTCGTTTGGACCGTCTTCTTCCTCAGGTTCTTCTTTCTGTTTATCGAGAATGGACATTGCCCACTTCTTATAGTATTCAAGATCGTGTTTCTGTTCCGACTGTTTTTCGCCGTTTACAGATTTTGAAATTTCTTCAATCTGTTCCAGGAATGATTTCTGAATACCATATTTATCTTTAATTTTCTTTACACCGTCTTCAAAAAATTTTTTGATTTCTTTTGAAGAAACATTTTTATTTTCCTTTCCTTCTTCAAAACGTCTGTTATATACGTCTGTAATAAATCCCTGATAATCCTGGAAAAGGTCTTTTAGATCATTCATTGCATTTTTGAAATCTTCGTTTCCTTCATTTGATATATGGGCTGGATTTTTTGCGGTACGGATATAATTATGGTCTTTGTAATATTTAGAAACATTTAATCCTTTCTGTTTTTCAAAATGGTTCATAATATCAATAATATCTTTATCAAACTTCGTTTCATATTTACTTTTGTTTTTTGCAAATGTCAAACGAGTTTCTTTTTCTCCACCTGACAAAAATTCTTCTTTCTTGTCCTGATCTTCGATATTCACAGCTCCAGTATTGGCGTCAAACATTGGTGTAGTAGATCCATACATAGGCATAATAACTACAGACCCCTTTTCTCCTTTAAATTCAATAGGAGCGTCTGGATTTTCCTTATTTCCAATTATTTCGTTTAAACCGTATTTTTTTGCCATTGCCATTACTTTAACAAGTCTCTGAGCGTCAAAAACACTGTCACCTACTTTAATAGTAGAAAGAGGATATTTAGTGTTTTTTGCAAAAGCTGCGGCAACCATTGCGTTTTTCAATACTTTATTAAAATCGTCAAATCCTTTTACTTTCCCATAATTAGGATTATTCCCTAAAGAAGGAATAACTTTTTTATAATTAGGGAATGTTCCGTCCATAAACCCAGTCTTTTTCACATTTTCTACACGTTTAAGATTTTCTTTTGCTTCTGTAAGTTTTTTTTCTGCAAATTCATAATCCCTTGATCCGGTTCCTTTTGTTTCTGCTGCACGTTTAAGATCGCCTTCGGCCTCTGTTACATTAACCTTATACTGTTCAATTTTTTTATCATTATATTTAAGGATTTTTTCATTTCCTTTAATTTTGCCTTCTTCTTCTGCCGGATAATCTGATTTAATCATAGAGAGGTAACGGCCATCTGTAGCAATCTTATAACCGTCTTCCTGATATGTTCCAGCTATAAAAGACTTTGTTTCGTCTTCTGATGTAAAGTCCATATCACTTACGTCTTTTACGGCTTTTTTTACAAGTTTGTCATTTGCGTATTTTTCCATTACTGTATCAAGACTTGTTCCGTCAAAAGTTTTTTCTTTCTTTTCGTCTTTCGTTACACCGTCTTTCTTTGCATTGTCATTCCCTTTCATAGCATTTGAACGATTCTGGTGCTTTTCCTGTTCTGATTCGAATTCGTTTTCATAAATCTGCTTTACAAAGTCTTCCATGCTCATTTTTTCTGGTTTTCCTTTTTCGAGCCGATTAAGATTAAGTAATTTAAATTCGTCTTTTGCGGTTGGTTTTTTAGGTCTTGTAAAATACTTTTTTGCATATTCTGTATCAAGTTTTCCTGTTTCTTTATCAATAAATCCTTTTGTTCCATAAGTTTTAATATCTGAAACAATACTAAAGATATAAGAGATTGCCTTGCCGTCTACGCCGTATTTTTCCCCAACATCGTCAAGAATGTCATTAAACAAATGTTCCAGGTCATTTGTAGAGAATTCTGAAAAAACTTCATGCCCTTTCTCAACCAAACTTTTAATCTGTTTATCAGGGCGTTTTAAGTTTTCATTTTCTTTCAACATTTCTTTTGCAGCTTTATAAGACTCTAAAGAAATATCCCATTTTTTAGCGTTTTTTTTCTCTGTATCAGTTCCAGCTTTTTTTTCATCCATTTCAGAATCTTTTCTTGCCTGTTTCTTCTCTACAAGATCGTGAATCTGCTGTACTTCTGGAAGAATATTTCCGTTTTCGTCTCTAAAACGGCCCTGATTTTTCTGAATAATTGCATAAAGGCCCTCAACGTCTCCGTTTTCAAGAGAATTGATCTCACGCATAATATTTTTAATCGCCTGATTTGCCCCACGATCGTGCTTTTCGTAATAACGTCTCCACTTTTTATCAGGACCTTTAATGTATTTCTTTCCTTTCCAAATGCGTATGGTTCCTACTCCGTAAGCCTTTTCCAGGTATTCTTCACAATACTCCAGTGCCTTTGTCACTGTTTCTTCTTCATCCAGCTGCTTTTTCAAATGATCAAGTGCCCATTTCTTGTAGTATGCAAAGTTTTTTACTCCCATACTTTTTGCCATTTCAAGGATTTTTTCAAAGAAATTCATATATTTCCCCCGTAAATAAAAAAAGACAGACAACCACCGAAAAATTCGTTAGTTATCTGCCTTTTGTAAAGTGCTTGATTATATATGTATTTTTATTCTATATTACATTACTTATTAACGTTTTACAACTTATAAAACAAACCACGCCTACCGAAGTAAACGTGGCCAGAAACTTTTTGTACACTAGTACATAAGATTATCTGCTCCTACTCTGTTTAGTACCAAACGGTTTATCCACCAATTCCCCACTAAAGAACACCTTAGATAAAGTGTCCAGCATACCGACAGTATCGCCAATCTGATATGGGATAAGTGAGAACAACAAATTGTCTGTTTTATCTTTGATTTCAACAGAATATATTTTTGCATTTACATATTCTGTTAGAAGTTGTGTTCCTGATAAACAGACTAACGGACTTCCAAAAATACACGCACTTTTTACTGTTTCAAACTCTGTCAATGCTGTATTTGTTTTAACAGTAGCACCATCTACCTTGATTGCTGTATCGCTAAACTCAACAAGCAATCTCTTGTATCTGTTTGCTTCACTTATACTGTATCTTCTTTTTGCACCATCGCCCTGATAAACTTTCCATACATCAACTGTAACAGGAGTATTATTTATTTTTGTCCAGTTTACCAACACATAAGCTTTATCAAGGCTATATTCAAGTGTATCTGTATTTGTTCCACGAGTACCAAAAATAACACCTCTGTTTTCTGTAGTTGTCTGTGGAACTTGAAAGTCTACCTTTGTTTTATATGAAGATTTTAACTTCATTCTTAAATCAATATAGTTACCATTTGAGTTCTCACAGTATTCCAACTTCTTACATTTTACATTTGCTCCGACAGAGAAGTCTGTAGAAGTTTCAGAAGTAAAGAATGTATTTGTAATTGTGTCATACATTCCACTCTTATGGTCTGATTTTCTGTAACAAGGAACGAAGTTGCCTACACAGATATTGTTTTCATAAATAATACAAGAGTAGATTCTTTCATTTGAGAAATTACCGATTGCGTTATTTCTTCCAAACCATTGAGCAAACAATATTAAACTATGTGTTGGAACATCATCATACCAAGTTGTATCAGTATATGTGTAAGATGTATTATCAAATGTGGCTATATCTTTTGACAAGTCTAATGAAAGTTTATGTTTGTTTGTATCACTTGCACCAACTTCCCATATTTTGTTTTTTATTGACACAGTAAACTTGTTAGACTTATCAACATACCAATACAATCTATTAACTGAACCGCTAACACCTTCCTTGCCAAATGTTGCACCATTAGACATTCCTGTCCAACCCGATACTGTTGCATAACCTGTAGTCCACGCAAATTCAACATTTATAGAAGTTTTATTAGTTAGATTTATTTTAGTATCTAAATACTGATGTAAATTACTTTCGATGTATTCAACTTCCTGATACTCCATCGGTAATCGTCTTTCAATGTTTTTTACCCAGACAAGTTTGTCACCGTGATACTTCTTACATAAATCAGCACCACCGTGACTTCTTGCAACAATAGTCTTACCATCATGTTTAATCATCTGCTAAATCTCCCAGATATTGTAATCTACTGTTGGATCTGGAGTTTCAAGTTCATCATATTCTTCCTGAGTGAGATAAACCTGCTTTACATATCCGTCAAGGTTCATTTCGGTAGAACCAAGAGAAACGTAAGAGCCGATGTTATCATCATCGTATGCCCAGACATAATTGTTGTACACGTCTGGTGTACTTGTCTGTACAAGATAGAAAACATTGTTTTCACCTTCACTAGGAAGAACTGAAACAACCTTGCGTTTCATTCCCGAAAGACTTGCAACGGCTTCCTTAAGAACTGCAATATCCTTTTTGTTTGTTGCAACAGTTTCTGTAATAGGAATTGAAATGGCAGGAAGTCTTTCACCACTATCAAGACTAACGATAATCTGTCCTTCTTCGTCTACTTCTATAGAATTGATAGAATCACCTTTGATACCCTTCTTAACAAGAGCTTTCATGGTGCTTTCAACATCGTCCTTGTCTTTCCAAGAGAATTCTACGAGGGTGTTTCCATCTCTGTCTTCTTCATACCCTTTTACAGTTGCCGGCGATCCTTTAATTGCACCGACACCGGCAAGAGATTTTTTTACAAAAGATTTTGCTAAAGCGAGTGTAATAAGATCCATGTTTTACACCTCCACCCAAGTTCCGTTAGGGAAAAGGATATAACCAGCACCTGTCTCTGCAACAATTGCACTTGATCCAATAGGACAAGGTGTATTATCTTCCTCACTTACACCATTGTTTCCAGGTTTTGTGTTAGTTGGCAACTTTTCAATGTCACTTTCTGAATCTACATAAAAAGTCCACCCCTTTGTTTTTGCTCCGTTTACAAACATCTTATGTTCCTCCAATATTTATCTAGCAATAATATTCTTCATCACCGTATGCACAGTGATATTTTGGTGTCTGAAATACTCTCCAGACCTTCCAACAGTTCTTTTTGTCCATGAGTTTTGTATTTGGCCTAAGATAAAAGAATGGCAGCCAAGTAACAAAGTCATAAAAGAAAGTATATTGAATAAACTTTTTTGCACTTTCTTTGAAATGTTTTTTTGTGAAAAAACCAAACAATGGTCTAGGAGCTCCAAAAGTCATTACTTCATCAATCTTTTTCCCTGTTCGAAAATTAATATCTTCTGCCGCAAATGGAGCTATTCCACCACCATAACTCCAACCTGTGATCTGTGTCTTATAATCAGGAAATTTCTCTACAGCTTTAAGAAAAGCACTCACAATTTCATCGTTGCAACTTTTCCAGGCTTTGCCATATCCTCTATGGACAAGAAAAAAATGCTGTTGATTTTTATAAATTTTTACAGGGAAATTAAAGTTAGTTATCCAGTCTGTTTTGCTTGTTGTTTCCTGAAAAATAAGCCTGATAACTTTATCAACTTCATCAACAATTATTTTCCAGTCAACTTCTTTTCCTGATGTATTGTAAGAAGTTTCCTGAATTAATTTGAATATTTCATTTGGCTTCATTTTTATAAATTCCCCATTGGAAGATTACTGAATTTGAGTTTGTTTTCTTTGATATATTCCTTAATATCGTCTTTATACTCTTTAATTCGGGCACCAAAATAAGCGGATGTTGCCGACTGAGTAGAGCTGAATGACTCTGAAATTCCGTCCATAGAAAGTGAAGAAGAAGAAAAACCTGACATAAGTCCGTCACCAACGATATTCAAAAGTGATACGGCACACTGTTTGCCGATTATTTCCCTTAAATCATCAGGAATATCTGCTGCACTTTCAAATCCGGCGTCATAGTCAATTTCATAGAAAATATGAGCACCGTATGTTGCATTACCATACATTCCGATTGAAGTCATAATACCCATTGTTGTATCTGTAGGCTTTACAGGTCTTCTTGCATAACGGATAATTCCTTTCTGCTTGTCTACAACTACTTCCGGCAAAAGAGAAACACTTGGAATTGTTCTGTTTAAGAGTTTAAGTTCGTGCAATGCGCAAATAGGTCTCTGGCGGGTACGGATCATTCCATATTTCTGAATCCTTGACCATGAAAATTGATACAAGTCTTCTTCTTTATCATAATCAACTCCTTTAACAAGTCCCCTTGCTTTAGGATTTGTTCTGTAACGTGTTTTAATGATTTTAATGTTTAGAAGTTTTTCGAGATCTGCAACGGCAGCTTTAATCAGGAATTCTATCTGTTCATCCGTAAAAGTTGCTCCGTTTGTTGCTTTGAAGTCTGTCCCCCATAGATATGTATATCTCAGATCATCAGGACAAATTACTTTTCCCCAATCTCCTGGAGCTGGAGTATAGTTATTGAATGAATATCCAATAGGTCCGGTAATTCCACATCTTACCCAGTTAGAATATTCATAGTCTTCTGGTTCCGGATTTTCTACATTCTCACCACATGAACGGTAAGTAAATAATCCGTCTTCTTCTAAAAGGTCTAAAAAATCACCGTTTCCTACAGCTTTTATTTCTGTTTCTTCATCAGGAATAACAAATCCGTTTTCTGTATAAACTTTCCAAACGTCTGAGCCTTTTTCAAGTCTCTCTACTCTCTGATTTTCTGTTACATTTGAAACAGTAATAATTACTTTATTTTTCAAACTTTCTGCAACGATCATTTTTTACACCCTCTAACTAAAAAAACGGCCGTGTAAATCGGCTAATAACCTACACGGCCGGAAAAAAACATGGAGCTTTTTTTCTATGGCAATCCCCTACCTGTTACCTTTCTGATACTGAATAGCCAGGAATACGGCTCAAATGTTCGGCGTCTTTCAACCCAACTTTTGCTTTGCCGTTTTCATCAAAAGTAATAATTGCTCCTGATGTTGCCGAAACTTTTCTTCCGGCCATTTCCTTATTAACCACAATGTATGTTTTTTCACCAAACAAACACCGTTTTGGTTCTTCCGGTTTAATATCTTTTTTTTCTTCCACCTTAACCGACTCTACCGGCACTTCTGTTTTCACTTCTGCACCGGTAGTAACGGCAGTGGAATTTGTTTTTGGTCTTCCGCTTTTTGCCATTAGAATCCGCCTGTGTAAGCAATGTTCTTAACAACTGAACAGAATTCAGGAGCACGGTTTTCCAGAGCACCGTAAAGAACAATGAGGAATGGTGTTTCCGCTTTGTCTGTTGGATAAAGAGGAATTGTTGAACAAGGAAGCAGCTGGTCAAATGAGAGAATTGGTGAAGTGCGTCCTTCTGAGAGAAGAATCATTGAAGCTGTTCCAGGAAGATCTTCGTTTTTGTCAACGTAAGTTGTGTTTCCTTCTGGAGCTTTTCCGATCTGCACCATTTCCATACATTCTGTTGAGTCTTTCTTAGAACGACAGATAATGTAACCAGTTGTTTTTGTATCACCTGTAATTGTGAGTGTTACACCGTCACCGGCTGCAACTGTTGCGGCCGCTGCAAGTTCTTTTCCTTCTGAAATACCGTATGCGTTTACGGCGTGAACTGTATACATATAGTTTCCGGCGTCTGCTGTAAGGAATTTAGATCCTGCTTCTGTTGCGGCTGAGGCGGTGAAAGCGCTTGGTGTTGCCGGACGTTTGTTAACGTCACCCTGAGCGTAAACTTTTCCTTTTACCTGGAAGAATTTGTCTGCACCGGCGTCACCTGACAGCTTAATTGTTGATCCAATTGCTGTTACGTGATCAGGAAGTCCCATACCAGTTGTGTTTACGCCGTTGTTAAGAACGTAACGTGAACGATCTGCAAAAAGATCTTTAATATCTTTTGCGAGTACGGCTGGGAAGAATGATTTGCGAAGGTCTCCACCACGTTCCCATACCTGACGTGCTACTTCATCAAACAGAGCTTCACCCATAGAGCCGATAGAAGCACCACGAGCGTCATGTTTGTAGGCTTTTGTAGATTCTTCAATCTGAGCCAAAAGTCCGTCAAATTCTGTTGGAATAACCTTTGAATTTCCGTGGAAAATCTGGTGTTCTGCACCTTTGATAATTGTTTCAATACCTGCGAGTTTTTCGCTTGCCAGTGCACCTTCAAAAGTCTTTACAACTTCCATCTGTTTTGTTACAGAGCGGCGTGTCTGGAGGTATTTTATTTCCAGGAATTTTCTTTCAAGTGCCTGATCTGTTCCTGCACTTGATCCACCTTCTGCTACAGAAAGGAATCTGTAGTCACCGTGATTTGTGCGGCGGTTGAATTCGTGAACTGTAGAATTTACAGGTTCTTTTTTCAGACCGTTAAAAACTTTACAGTCTTCTTTAAGCTGTGCTACAACGTTTACTGTTGTAGATTCCAGATCTTCCGGAATCATTGCACGTCCGTTTACATAAGTTGCCGAGTCTGTTCCGTAACCGGCGGTAAGAGCCTTGTTAAGGGCTTCCTGTTCTGCTCCATTTGAAGCTGATGTTACATTTCCGTCAAAAAACATAGTTTTTTACCTCACTTCTATTTTGTGTTTAGCGATTTTTCATTTCGTTTGAAATGAAATTGAAACATTCGTCTGACATTTTCTTTCCTGTTTTCATTGCAAGCTGTACTTCATTTTCGTACATTGTCGATTTAACAAGATCGAGTTTTCCGGCTGCTACAGATTTACAGAGAATGTCTCTTACAGCAAAGAAATCTTCCTGAGTAGGTCTTCCCTCTGGCTGTGTAACCTGTTTTGCTGCCATATCAATTGATTTTGAAATTGTAGAATTCATTGGAAGTGGTTCATCCGAAAGAGATTTAACCATTTCTGCCAGAAGCACGTTTGCCTGGCCAAGATCTTCCATTGATTTGCGGAGTTCACGGAGTTCTTCGTGAATAGCTTCATTTTCGTCTTTGAGAGACTTAATAAGCTCTGTTCCGTCTACCATTTCTTCATCATCAAGAGACTTTTTACAAGACTTCTTTGTTTCTTCTTCGTCCTGATCGTCTTCTTCGTCCTGATCATCATCAAAATCGAATTCAGGTTCATCCTGATCATTAATGTCTTTGTCTTTGTCCTCTTCGGCCATTGACTTCAACATTTCGTCACAGGTCTGAGCAAAAATAGACTTTTTCATTTTGCTTGATCCTCCCTTATTTATAATTTCACGGACAATTGTCCGTGCTTCATCCTTATCAATTCCGTTATCCAGTAAGAAATTAATTGCACTTGCATATTCAGTAATATTTCCCTGTTCCATTTCTGTTTTCAGGTCCTGAATTACGTTTTTTATATCTGACTGATCAACGTCAATTCCGGCATTTTCTGGCACTACATTAAAAGTATTTTTTGCCATATCTTCCGGAATAAGAGTGTTTCCACCTGTTTTTGTTGCGGAATCTGTTCCATATCCGGCGGAAAGTGATTTATATGTATCTGCAAATTCCTGAGCTGTAAGTGATTTTGCAAAAACAGCGGGACCAACAGTGTTGTTTACTGGAGAAGTGGTTAAAGCAAGATCATTCCACAATACATGTGTAATCTGCTCCACACCGTTTGCTGCTTTTTTGATTTTTGGAAAAATACAACCAACAGAAGCACGAATTCTTGTTGATCCGTCCTGTAACTTCTGAATAATGTCTTTTGCTTTTTTGTTTGATTTATAGAGAATTCCTTTCACAAAAGTGGATTTGCCGTCCGTCCATACGTCCAAAGGTTCTCCGATTACGTTTTCAGGAACACTTTCTACAGAGCCGTCCGGCTTTCTCATTTTGTGCTGATGATCCCAAGAAATGACACCTTTTTTAATGAAGTTTTCTTTTGACTCCATAAGGGCCGACTGTAATACAATCTGATCCTGCAAGTCTACATTTTCATTACTTGCTTCAACCTGAAATATGTAATTTCCGTTAGCGTCTGTTTTACCGTCTACTGATTTACAAATTGAAAAATCTAAGAAAAAATCATTATTGCCGTAAAAATCCATTTTCGCTTTTACTCCCAAAAAAGCGTTGGATTTCCAGGTTAAAAAAAGAAAAGGCAATAACGCTTTTTTGAACGTCTATTGCCTTTTTTAAGTGCTTATAGATTAATTTGTTTTAAGTTTAATTTATCTTTTCCACACCGTCAAGTATATTTACTGTTTGCCGATTTCAAGAATCTTGTTCCTGATTGTTTTCTTACATTCAGAGCTTATTACATCTAGGTCTTCTTCATCACTATCTACGAAAGGACAATTTGCACCTGTAAGTTTACAAAACATACAATCACAATACACATATATCATTTCAACTGTTTTATCCAGGTTCGATAAGCTGCTCTTTTTAATTTCTTCAAATTGCATTTTTAACCTCACTGTTTTAATTTTACACAATGATTCTTTTTGCTTCATTCAACTCTTAGTTGAAAACACGTTTAATGGATTGAAATTTAATTCTTCGCCCTTTCATCATTTTACCGAATTCTTTTCTTGCTTTGTTTTCGGTTCTTGCCTGAATCTGCATGAAAGAAAGTCCGCCAAAACCGTTTACTCCACCGTATTCCAGATATTCAATTTCAAATGTTTTCATTCTGCTCCCCTTATAATTCAATTACGGCATAACCGATATTTTTCAAAATTTCTCTGTCATACCCAAAACGTTCCTGAGCAATGCAAAGGATCATGTCATTCAATGCACTTTCAGGACAATCTATAATTTCACTGTGTGCCGTTGGATTAAGTCTTGCTCCGTCCTGTCTTGTGTCTCTTACTGTAATTCTGTATCTATTCATTTTTCAATCTCCTTTATTTCATAAAAATCAGGTTCATAAACACCGTTTTTCTTATCATCCAATTCGTAAAGTTTCAGTGCACTTTCTGCGGCAGCCAAACTTTCGAATTCGTCTATCACATTCCCACATTGCTTATCTTGAATAACAAATCTTTTCATTAATCAACTCCCTAAAGCAAAGTTGAAACAGTTATCAGGATCTTTTCATCAACAACCTGATAAATAATGGCTTTGTAACCAGGACACTCTTTTTTCAATTTGTTGATTTCATCATCAAGTTTCTCAACTGTACTTCTTCGATAATAAGCAACCCTTTCGGCACCCATATCAAATTCAATTCTCCATAACTTTACTTTCATTTTCTGCTCCTTTTAGAATTCTGCTATTAAATTTCCGTCACTGAATTCGGCCGTTGCTTTTTCATCAGGACCACCAAAATACCAACCTATAATTTTTGTTGACTTAATATTTCCGTTTGGATGATATGTATTTTCAAAAATTACAGTCCGATCCATTTCAGGAATGTAACCTACTTCAATTTCTTTTTTCGGTTCTTCATTTATCCAATAACCAGGATTTTGACACAGCCACTCCCTAACCTGTCTTTTATGTTCTGTACTCCAAAAGTTTTTATTTTCAAGACAATCCCAAACACTTGAACCACTTTCTTTAGCTTCCTGAATAAGCATTAACCCATATTCTTGAATTTCATTCATCCCTCGCCTCCTATTAAAATCCGGGATTGTAATTGCCATAAGGTTTTCTAATTTCCATAGAATACATAAGCTCACTATCGTTATTGTTTTCGTATATCTCCCCAAACCACCAACCTTTACCACGGTTTTCAGATCTGTACTTAATTGCTTCTAATTCCGAACTAAAATCCATTAAAATTGAAATACTAGCAAATGCAATTTTTTTCATTTTCCTTTCCTCCTAATAATTCTTCTTGATAATTTTCCAACCGGCTGCTACACCGTGATTTTCATTACAACCATTAGCACACCAGTAAATACCGTCTCTTTCTGCAATGAACCAACAGTTATCAGGATAATCCTTCAAACATTCTTCATAACCGTATTCCGCGAATTCCTTTGAATAAGCCGGATAACCGTCCTGACATTCATAGTGCATACTTCCTGAATCATCCCAACTGTATTCATAACCAACGTCAATCAATTTGTTCTTTTCGATAATTTCCTGACTTAAAATATTTATCATTTTCAACTCCCGGCTCACCGCCTCACTACATTTATATAATACACGTTTTTTCGTGTAATGTAAAGTAGTACACGAAAAAAAATGTTAAAAAAACACTTGTTTTTACACTTTTTTTAATGTAATATTTTGACAATATGTTTATATATAAAATTGATGTTTTAGAAGAGTTGAAAAAAGCCGGTTATAACACTACCAGGTTAAGACGTGAAAAGCTGCTTACGGAATCTGCTATTCAGGATCTCCGTAACGGAAAAATTGTTGGAATTATATCTCTGGAAAAAATTTGTGCATTATTAGAAATACAACCTGGAGATATTATTGGATATAAACGAGGGTAAATGAAAGTTTTTTTTGAGAATAATAAATGGGCGGAATTAACCCAGGATCAATTAGATCTCCATATCAAAATGCAAAAAGTCTATAACGATATTGGAAAAGAACGCGAAGACTTTGTTGAAAAACTCAGAGAAAGGAGCTTGAAAAGTTGTTATTACCCTGATTCGTTTCAAAAAGACCAGGAAGAATATAGATCGTTCCTTAAATCTTTAAAGCCGCGTTTAGATTTTTGTTTGAAATACGATCAAATATCTTTGTTGCCGCCATTAAGAATAAAAATAAAGGAAATTAAACAATAAGGAGAAAGGAATGAATAAAAACATTTTAGAAGAAATTGCACAAAAAGATTATTCAAACATGTGTGAAAAAATTCACAATTATTTTATGTATGGAGAAAACGAAATCCATTCACAAGGTTTTATTAACGGTTATAACTTTTGTAAGGACGGAACCTTAGAGCAAGGGGAAACATCTGAAATGATTGAAGAAAATAAACTATTAAAAAAAATGCTTTATGAAATAGATAATCTGAAACACAGTGACATGGAAGATTATGGAATCGCTGTTATGGAATATCTTGATTCAGCTGGTAGATCTTTATGGAGTAAAGACTAATAAAAAAAGAAGTAAGGGGTTAATCATGATATTATTAGAATATAATCAAACCGAAAACAATACACCTGTAAGATTTACACCAGAAGCAATAGATTCTATGTTTGAGCAAATGAAAAAAAACGGTTATCCGGTATACCGTGATAAAAATAAAAATATCTGTATTAAAGGATCTGTCAGGCCTACTGATTTCTTACACAAGGATAAAATAAAACTTTCATTCTCTACAAGATTTTCGGAAGAATTGGGAAAATAAGGGAAATTTTCCCTTAAAATGTTAAATAAAAAAGCCGGATGTATAATCCGGCTATATTTTTACCCTTCTAAGAATCTAGGTTATCTACATAACGCACTGATTGGATCAGACTTTCAATTCAAAGAAATGTAGTTTTTATTTTGCTGCTTTACTTCTTAACTTCTGCTGAATTTCCAGAGCATAGTCTTTAGGACAACCACCCCACATAATATCAATTGATCCTTTAGGCATTGGAACAACTTCACCTTTGTTATTTAAGGCGTATTCATTTCCTTCCTTGTCATAACCGTAAATTTCGTCATTATCATTCCAATAAAGATCAAGACTTCTCAGTTCAATTTCTTTGTTTTCCATATCGGACCTCCATAAATAATATACATCTTTTTTGGTGTATTGTCAATTTTACATTAAAGTTTTTCCAGAAGTTCCTGAACGTGCTTATAGGTTTTATCATCAATCTTTTTTTCATTGTGAGCAAGTTCAATTTCTGGCATAGCTGCTCTTACATCATTTCTGATTAAAGCTGCATAAGGTTCATATTTATATCCAAAAACATCTTCTGTATCAGGGAATTTTCCATTCTTTGAAAGTTCATTACTCATTCCATAAAGTTTCTTCTGTGCATTTCCCATAAGTTTAGCCAGGTTCTGATATTTTGGATCACTTTTTACAGATCTATAAACTTCATAACAAGAATGACCGTATACGTTTTTAGCAACCATATTAGCCGTTGTATTTAGCTGAATTTCTCCAATTGTTCCATTTGGTAATCTGATATTCATATTAATATCTGAGTAACCAACAGGAGACGGTGTAGCAAAATTATTTTTAATACGGATGATATTCGGCTGCTTATCAAAATATCTAAGCATTTTTGCAACATCCTGAACTGTTTTGCAACAGAAAGTGTGTCCGTCAACGTCTCTAAGTGTTTCTGCGTGAAAAACAGCATTAGGATCTTTATAAGAATCTCCTTCAACATAAGCTCCAATTATATTGTTTTTTGCCCTGTTGTCTTTTTCATCATCCCAGAGTTTTTCTTTTGCACGTCCCTGGCTTTTCAATTCTTTTCGTTTTACTAAAACCGGCTTTATTGCTACAGCTTTCTGTTTTACATCTTCTGAAAAATCAGAAAAACTTTTTGTGGCTGCCTGACACTGTTTCCATACTTCTTCCATTGAATCTGACGGCTGTACACCTTCTGTACCGTCTCTAAAACCTTTTTTTATGGAATTTGAGTTATACAGGAAATCAATTAATCCCTGATTTCCCCTGTGTTTAGGATTAGGTCTATTTTTATCGTTTGAAATCCATTTGTGGATCAAATGTCCTTTTTTATCTGTTCTTGTTTCAAGGTGTTTTCCGGCCTGAGTCCAGGTTGCTTTTTCAATGCTTTCAAATTCTGCTAACAGTGATTTTTCAATCATTATTTTCATAATTTTCCTCCCAAAATAAAAAAAGGTCACTGGAATTCATAATAAATTCTAGTGACCTTTGAAATGTTTTCTAAATGATCTTGAATTGATATTACTATAGTTTTTTGTTTTAGTCTAACATTTCTACTTGTGGAAGACCGTATACAGCCCTCCACAAACTAAAAGATTTCTTTACTTCTTTGACATTTTTAATTTCAGGCGGTATATTATCAGTAGAGCCGGTCAATAAAAGTGCATTGGACGTGTTTCCAGGCGGTATACTTGAGACCGGCTTAATTTCTATATCATCCAAGTAATGATGATAGTACAATTAACCACCCCTTGCTTTTATTTATAATTCTGAATTGCTGATTTTAGTGAATTAAAAAAGTTAGCCAAAGAAACGGATTCCATTCCTTTCTGATAATTAACCTTAAAGTCTTTTTCGGTAACAGTTTTTTCTCCACTTCCTGACGCAGCTTTTGTTCTTACTGAAAAACTAATATAAGGGTTCATTGTGTCTTCTTCTGTGATCTTATCCATGCCGGAAACATCAATATAATAATTATCAGTGTTTATTCTTGTATAACCTTTATATCTGTTATCAACTGAAACACCGTCAAAATTACTTACAATTTTCTTTATCTGATCATAAACCTTATCTACTGTTATTTTGTTGTCTTTTTCAGGATCTGCTTTTAATTCGTTATCTTCAAAAGACTTTCCTTCTCTATACATTTTTGTTGCCATAGCCAGGCCTTCTGTTTTGTTGTTCAAGTCTTTCATTTTCAATTCAAGCTGTTTTCTTTTTTCAGGATCCTTTGTACTGTGAAATTGGTGTATAAGCCTTTCCTGTTGTTCACCGTGTTTATATTCTTCACTCCAGGCCCATTCTTTTACATTATGTTTTCCTGTATTAAATTCTTTTAGGTATTTTTTTGCATAATCTTCTTTTGAAAGTTCTTTTTTATTTGTAGTTTTTCCGGCTTTTACCTGATTAGGTTTTACCCAAACAGTTCTTACATGGCCATTTTTGTCTGTAACCTGTTTTTTTACCAGCTTGCTACGATCAATACTTTTATTTATTTCTGTAAATTCATCATAAACGCTTTTTTTAATTCCAATGATCATTTCTCTTCCCCCATAAAAGTTTACCACCTAATAACAATTAGGTGGATTTTTTTTTAGTAAATCTTTCCCAAGTTCCTGACTTACTCAGTTTGAATACTTTTCCTTTCCAGGTTCTCAGGTCTCCAACATTGTAGGACCTTCCTAAATAGAAGTCACAGAATTCAAAAGCCTTGATAAACATTTCGTCTTCTTTCACATCTGATTTCTTCACTTCTCCTGCACCGTCAATATCAATCTTTTTGTCTATTCCGGTTTCTGCAAAAACACGGTTTACAGCCATACGGCCGTTACGGTTCAATTGTCTCTGCCATGCTCCCTGGCTAGGAGTCCAATGGAATCCGTTATGTTTAAGAGTACTGATTGTATCTTTATCCGGTTTTCCGTCATAGATAATCTGAATACGATCCATTTCTAAGTTTTCGTAAACATATCCACCGTCAAAGTCTACACGGCCAACAGTTCCAGCATTTCCACCACTTTCTGTTTCTTTTGCTGCAAGTTTTTCAATTGCTTCTTTACGTTTCTGTAATTCTTCAAGACGCTGTTTATTTCTTGCTATTTCCTGAGTCTGGTTCTGTGGGAATGGATGATTTAATCCCTGTTTTATCTGGCCAATTGAATATCCTTTTTCCTGAGCAAGTTTAATTACTTCACGGTTTACTTCCTTACGTTTTTCAACGTCTTCTGGTGAGTCATTCCAATCCATTGTAGAAATTTTTGCTTTCTTACACTGTTTTCTGTACATCAAAGTAACGTCATGAGCATTTTCCATAAACTTGATTTTTCCGGAAATCTTCTCAATTGCATAAGGATCTGTAGAGTCAACTTTATCGTTATAAGAGTAATTACCGTTTGCGTAGTCTTCAAAAACACGTGCTTTTACTTCTTCTTCGCTTTCTGCTCCGCCAGTGTATTTAAGTTCTTTAAGGCGTTTCTGAGTGTTTCTGATAAACTTTTCTTTCTTTTCCTTGAATTCATCATAAACCCTCATTTCTGCGTTCATTTTCTGTTCAAAACGTTTGAAATTGTATTTCGCTGGACCTGCAACAACCCAAGAAGGACCGGCGGCAAGTCTCTTACTTGCCATTTCATTAAAGCTTGATCCAACAAGTGCGGCAAAAGCATTAAGTCTTTCCTGGAAATATTCTTTCTGCTGTTCATTCATTGTAGAAACATCAAACATTTCACGGAAGTTCTGCATTTCTGCATTTACATCATGTTGGTAAACATCTCCGGCGTGTCCTGACATTGAGTTATCACTAACTCTTCGTGCTACATCAGGATTAATTGTTGGAATAGGTGTTGTAATATCGTCTTCTGTTTCTACAGTTTCTACAGCTGGAGTTTCTTCCACGGTTGGTGTAGTTTCAACTGGTGTTTCAGGAAGATCCACATCTTTTCTTGTAAGAGTAACTGGATCGTAATTGTTTAATTTTGCAATTGACTGATCATAAATTTTTTTTGCCCTTACATTTTCAGGATCCTTTGAAAGAATGTTTTCTGCAATTCTCAACGAGAATCCATTATCATTCATTTTCAGTCTTCTTTCGGCTACATCCAAAAACTCTTCATCAGTTCTGTTGTTAGTTCTTAAAAACTCTTCTGCACTGTCATAATTTTGTTTTTCAACACTGTTTGGATTTGAAATAATTGCTCTGGCTGTTTCTTCACCTGGTCCACCTTTATAAGCATTTTGGTTTCCAAGCATTGCATTACTTCTGTTCTGGTGTTCTTCTGCCGAAATTTCCCTTGCGGTTGCTTCTTTCAGTTCTTCATTAAGAGCTGCATAACGTGTTTTAAGTCTTTCCAACTCTTCGTCTTCGGCTGTAAACATCTGTCTTCTAACGTCTGCAAGTTCATTAGCAACTTCTGTTGAAGATCTTATAGGTGTTTCAGGTTCTTCCGGTATTTCTTCTGTTGCCCATTCACTTTCAGGAGATTCCCTAATAGCTTCAAGTTTCTGCTGCAACTGTTCAAGGAATTTAGTGTTACTTGCAATTGTCTCAGGATCATCAGAATTTTTGATTTCCATTTTAACTTTGAAAATTCTATCTTCCATAGTTTCAATTGCCTGTTCTTTTGTCATTCCGTCCAAAATTACCGGCGGATCTTTTCGCCACATTTCTGCAAGTTTTTCAAGATTTGCTATAAATTTATTAGTAGCTTCAACTTCTTTTTTACGTTCGTTTTCTTCCTGTTCCTTACGTCTTGCGGCTTTTTCACCTTCTTCCCACTTCTCTTTTACTTCTTCTTCGTGATTACGTCTTTCACGGTAAGCTTTAAGTTCTTCGTCTGTAGGCTCTGTCAGTGTTTTTTCCAGGTCTTTTATCTGTTTTTCAAGTTTGTCCTGATCTTCTTTTGACATTGCTCCCCATTTTGTAGCACGTCCACGATATAACCGATTTTTAAGAGCCATTACTTTCAGGTGATTGTAATAAGGATGATCCGGTTTTACATAAGCACTATCCTTGTCAAAATAATCTGTCATAGCGTCAGTATCATTTTTAGGGAAGAAAATAGACGGAATATGATCGCTATAACCGTCTGCCATAAGATCAATAATTTCGTCTGGAGTTCCTTCGTTGTTAATTCTTGCACGAATTTTCTCAAGTTTTCCGTCTTTGTTCTTTATGCCGTCTTTAGTGAAACGGTATGTTGGAACAATTGAATTATCTGCTTTTTTAGATATTTCGTTATCAGATCCTAAAACCATATTGAAGAATTTTTCTGCTGGAGTATTTCCCTCTGTATTGTTAATTTTTTCTTTCAGGGATTCAAAAGTTGCATAAACTTTTGAGAAAGTATTAGAATC
Organism: Treponema sp.; assembly: GCA_024402505.1. GTDB lineage: Bacteria > Spirochaetota > Spirochaetia > Treponematales > Treponemataceae > Treponema_D. The sequence continues at coordinate 29,082 of JAKSTP010000007.1, read as the reverse complement.
CCACATATTCATAAAACGAGGTCTATACTGATCTTTGTTCATTTCTCCAACATCAACAGAAACGTAACGTTCACTTCCTGACTCATCATATTTAATTCTTACAACAGGATTTGTAATTGTTGTTTCTGAAAGATCAATATAAAAATCGTCTCCAAAAGAAAGAATTTCACCATAATGGCCGCCAAATTTTTTATCGAGCCATTCCCAGGAAATAGAATCTCCCTTTGCAAGTCTTTTAAGCCATGCGTTTGTAACATCCTTATAAGCTGCCGGAATAGTCATTTTTCCTTTGTTTTCTTCGCTGATTTTTGCTTTCAGTTCTCTTAATTTTTCTTCAACTTCTGATTTTTCTTTACTTGCTGCACGGCGTTTTTCATCCTGTTCTTTTGTGGTTCGTTTGTAACTGTAACCACCGTTAGACTTAAATTCTTTATCAAGTTCGGTGTAACGTTTAATCAGACTGTTGAATTCGTCTTTTAATTCTTCTGAATGAATATCTTTTTTTGCATTATCATTGCCAAGCATTGCGTCTGATCGGTTTTTAGTTGCTTCAAGGCTTTCCTCTTCTCTTAATTTGTTTTCAAGACGTTTAAATTCTTTTTCTTTTGCCATTAATTCTTCATTAATTTCAATTTCTCTTTCAGAATTTCCAGCTTCAATAAGATCTTGCTCAAGTTTTTTGATCTCTGCTCCAAGAGTAAGATATTTCATTCTGTCAGAAGGTTCATTGCTAACTATATTTGTTTCAGGTGTTGCAACTTCTTCTACAGGTCCAATGTTTGTACTGTCATAAATTACATTACCTTTTGCGTCTGTCTTAATCTCACGTCCGTCCGGCCATTTCATTGTTGTAATACCTGATTTCTTATCAATACTTGTCTTGCGTCCGACAAAATCCTTAATCTTTTCTTCTGCCGGAATAACTGACTCTGTATTTCCTGAATTGAACATTGCTTCTGAGTCTTCTTCTTTTGCAGGATTGAAAATACCCCAGATCTTACGCATAAGAGATCTGTTTACGGTCATTTTCTTTTCAGTTTCTTTCTTTTCGGCTACTTTTTTGTCTTCTGTTTTTACCCCAGGTTTCTTTTTATTCAGGTTTACAGGCTTTTTGTTTTTATGAGCAACTGTAGGATTTGAAAAGAATTTATCCCATTTTGCTTTATCTGTAAGGTATTCCAATACATGAGCAGCAAAGGTGTTTTCATCAACACCGTAATTTTCTTCAATTCTTTCTTTCTTGAAAACACTTGAAATTTTTTCTTTTGTGATTGCAAAAATAGACAAAAGTTTTTTGAAAGGGTTTTTCATGTCTTCTGGATAAATGTATTCATCCTTTCCGTTGTTGCCTGTAAATACACGGATGTATTTATGGCTCGACCGTCTTACACCCTTTTTTGATTTTTCAATGCTTTCTGTGTTAAAAAATCTAAATCCGATTCTCATATATTCCCCCTAACAGAGTCTATCTGTTAAATATTTCCTCAATTGTTTGTGTAATAGATTTCTGCATTTCTGCATTAAGTGACTTAATCATTTTTCCCTTGTTTTCAGGGTTCAAAACTTTATTTCTGAATTCTTCGAGATCCATTGTTGTTATAGACTGTAAAAAACCTGGTCTGTCATACTGTTTCAAGTATGCGTTTTTTGCGTCTATCTGAGTATCAAAACCAATCATACATTTGTCTTCGTCATATTCTTTTGTGTCCGGATTCTGCTGATGAATGATATAGACTTTCTTTGCGTTTTCATTTGGCCCTAAATAACAGTCAACATGATCTCCGTCTGTTCCAACTGATCCACGGATATAACCGTAATCGTGATACATTTTTACTTTCCATTTGTGGCCGTTTGGATCAGTTCCCTCACGATATGAGCCTTTTTTGTTTTCAATGGAGATATTAAAACCGGCGAATTTCTTTCTTCCCTGGAGTTTATATCCTGACCAAGTAAGAGATTTTTCTACCGGCTTTTCGTCAAATTCAGGATCCCAAGAATCCCATACACCGCGACAATTTCCACTCCATGCACATTTTCCGTTACGTTTTACAAGTAAGAAATGCCATTTTTCAAGTTCAACATCATAAACTTTTCCGTTATAATCAACGTATTCCGGACGTTTATTAGGTAAATGCCCAGGATTATCTTTTCCATAAACTTTGTTTTTTGAAGTGCAAATTGAAATGTTGTAACAATCTGTTTTTAATATATAATCCCCATTAAGAAAATGATTTAATTTTCCTTTCTGTCTGTTTACATTTATTGAAGGCATAAAACCGGCTTTTACAATGATTTCGCACAAATCATTTGCCATTTTTGGTGATGAAGTTCTCACTAAAAGGTCAACACTTTTTTTGCTATATCCTTTTTCTGATCCTGATTTAACACACGATCCGTCACCAAGCACAAAAGCATTAAGGAAATTCAGAATATTTTCTTTACTTGATTTCTTAATAAAATCAGGTATGTATTTTTGTTCTGCATGAATACCAAACATTGAACTAAATTCAGCTGCATATTTCCCATAGAAATAAACAGCTTCTTTACCAATATGTAAAATATCTTTTAAATCTGGTAAGTCTACGATAATTCTTTCAGGTATTTTTTGTGCAAGTTTTACTTCTGCACCTGTTTTGTTTTCATGATTTTTATATCTTCCACTTCCTTCTGAAAGATACCACCCCCAAAGTCTGAATAACTGACTCTTTCTAACCTGAATATCTCCGAAATTTACAAATTCTTCTTTATCTTCTTTTTTCCAATCTCCAATGGCTCTAGGTAAAGAAAAACGGTCTCTCTTAATTAAATCTTCTGCTTTAATTCCTTTTAAGTGATCTTCTCCATGCCCATTTCTAGCCACATAAAGCATATTGTGATCAGGCGTTACAAGCTGATTGTAGTTTCTTCCAGGAAATAAAATCATTTTTCCGTTATAGTCATACTGAATTTTTCTGACAGTTCTTACAAAATCAATTTCTTTTGTTTCAGGATTAATTGACATAATAAGGTCTTCTTTTGTTACATCCTTAAACAACTTCCAACCGTTATTAGTCATTACTTCTGTATCATCAGAATAACAATAAGGGTGTTTTACACCGTTTGGAGCAACAAAATTCCAATCGTCTTTACCGTCCCATATTGCGTAATCTGCATAAGGATCTTTTACTTTTTCATTTTCTAATGGTGAATTACTCCATACGGCAATTTTTCCGTTAAGTTTTTTACATTTTTCGCAAGTGTTACCGTCTATTACTTCACGGCGAATAAAATATGTTTTCTTTCCTGATTCTTCGTTTTCTTTTACAGTCTCAGATATAAAAGCATTGTTTACATTATTCTGTATTTCTGTATCTGCAATACGCTGTATATCACGGTTTAAACTGGCACAACGATCAAAAAGATCCTGAGATACCTGACCTTTAGACTTTTTGTTTTTAATACCGTCAATAAGAATCTGTTGAATATCATTTTTGAGTACATCATCAATTTTTGTGATTTTCTGAGCTGCTGACATTTCGGCAATTTCTACTCTAGCCGACTCCCATTTTTCTGCCTTTTCACTGAATATCTTTTCGATTTTTTCAGGATCGTTTTCATTCCAGTTAAAGCCTGATTTCTTTCCAGGTTCTTTGATCTCTGACAATGGAAGAACACGGATTTTGTCGGCGGTCTGATACATTGCCATTTTTTCAAGCAATTTACCAAGTTTCCGAGATGTTAAAACAATCTTTTTCCCAAATCCTCTGTGGTTTCTGTTCAAGAAAAGTTCAAGTGCTTTTACAAATTTTTTCCAGTCTCTTTTATTAATTGGTTCACCTGTTTCTGGTGAGTAAAGTATTTTCCCCTTATATTTCAAGTATGCTTTACTCATAATAGTTCTTTCAGGAAGTCCAAAATAATTAATAACAAAGTCATATAATGCACGTGAAGTTCTTGTAAGATCATTCACAATAATGTTGGTTAATTCTTCCTGTGCTTTATAATAAAATACTTCACCGTTGGCAGCTTTCAACGGTACATCAAGAGAAAATGAAAGGTTTCTAACGGCTTTTTCAATTTTACTTTTATCAAAGTCTTTTATTCTTAAAGTTACATCACCATAGTTTTTGGAACTATCTGCCGGAACATGACTGATCTTAAATGGAGTGCCGTCATAAACACAATTTAATGCTTTTTCAAGCTGCTCAATTTTCTTCACCTTATTGTTTTCTGTAACATCCGAAATCTTTACAGTAAAGTCTTTCTGAAATTCTTTTTTGATTCTTTTAACTGAATATTCATTAGCTTTTTGAATTCCGCTTGACATTTCTTTTCTGTTTGCTATGATTTTATTAGGTGTAAAACACTTAAAGGAAACGAGCTTCACATTATCTAATAAAGTTCTGGTGGAATTTAAAAGGGCATTTTGCCGGTCCAAGAGGTTTAGCTCACCGACTTGCCAGGATTTTATTAGATTTTTTTTATCAAACAATCTAAAAATAGTTCTTATACTTACAGTTAATTCATTTCTTTCATTTTCTTTTAAAATTAAAGCTATCCCAATATTTTTACTTTTATTATTTTCTGTAATTGTTGCTCTTTTTACAAATTCATAAGTTTTTCTTCCGTCAGGTTCAACACGGTCTCTCTTTGTATCATGACCACAATTACTATTTAATATTGGCATAACAAAGGGCAAATATGCGGCATGACTTTGCAAGTCTGACAAAGGTCTTGTTACTTCAACACCACCAACAAAATGAGAATACAAATGTCCTTCATCAACAGAAGTAATCTTCATTCCGTTGTATTGATAATTGCCATTTTTTAATGATTCATTTATTTTTTTTATTTCATCATGAATAATAGACAAATTAGTAACTGTTAATTGTAATGGTTCTATACCTTCTATAGGGTCTGTTGTATTTGCTAACAAACATCTTTGTTCGTCTTCGCTTAAAGTTTTTCCACCATTTATACCAGTATTAGGAGCAAGTTTTTTACCAAAAGTGAATCTACCTAATGAGTCATGGTTTGGATTTGATTTTTTAAGAATAGTCTCTGCGACTTCTTTTCTTACAACAAACATTATTGATCCCCTAAATATTCATGAAAGATTTCTGAATAGACTTGTTGAATTCGTCTTCACTAAATGAGTCTTCTCCGGCGTTTTCTTCTCCAGGATTACTAAATTCATCCTCTCCAAATGAATCTTCCCCACCTTCTCCAAAGTCTCCGCCGTCTTCACCAAATCCACCGTCTCCGCCCTGTTCCTGAGCCTGAGCCGCCTGATACATCTGTGTAAACTGAGGATTAGCCGGACAAGAATCTGCCCAATCAGCTTCCAAAGGCTGTAATCCTTTTTCTTTTCTGACTTCATTGAGTGTTTTGAAACTGTCTAATTCTGTTTTGGTGAGATCGAGTAACTGTTTCGGATCTTCTTTTTCGTAGCCAACGAATTCAAGTTCATAATCAGGATAAAAACGTTCAATAATGCGGTTAAGGTAATTCTGCAAGAATCCCAGCATATCCCCTAACAAAGTTGCTTTGCTTTCGTTAATCTGAGTAGTACGTGAAGATTCAAAAACGGCCTGAGATTTCTGTGAGTTAAGTCCCAGTTCTTCCATAGATAAACCGAACATCGCAACAATACCGGAAGTCTGAAAGTCCAAAAACTGTTGGAATTCCATATCTTTTGCGTTTCCGGCAAGACTTACCCATTTAATTGACTGAGAATTTTCACCTGTTCCACCACTAGGAATAATAGGTACTCTCCACTGACTTGTTGCCGATCCACTCATTACTTCTGCAATGTAATCTTCCATTTCTTCAACGGTGTCCTGAGAAACGTTGCCGTCAATAAGCAACATACCGCGAGGGAGTTTGTTTTCTGTAAAGAATCCGGCATTGTATGAGAATGTATTAATAAGACTTGTTACAAGGTCGATAACCTGATCAACAATTGAATAGCCGTAATAAGCATGTTTAATGTCTGTTCTAGGATTCTGATAATCGAAAATAAGATTTGAATCTTTGTAAACAGCCTGTGGAATACCGTCAATTACCTGAATATATTTAATTCCCTCAGGGTTATTCTGTCCAGGAATTACACGGTTAATTGTTCCTGCGTCTACAGCCTGAAAAGCATAAGGTTTTCCACCTCTTGTATAACCGATTTCTGTTGCAACCTGATCCAACTCAAGTTCATCACGAACAATTTTAAGACAGTATCTCTGAAAACTGTCTCTTTCGCTGTCATAATCTGCACCACAGTTTTTAAGAAAAGTTTCGATTTCAGTTCTTTTCTTTGACTTTTTAGCCATTTGTGACTTTAAATCAGATCCTTTTTCTTTAACAATAAAGCCTTTAACATTGTTATCTGTTGTAGGCTTCAAATATGGCTTTATTTTTTTGAGAATATGATTGATACAGATATTAATGATAAATGCTTTTTTAGAAACACGGCGTAAAGTCTCACAGGAAATATCACCGTTTGTGTAACGATCAATTGTTTTTAGATTAGAGTAAACATTGTAAGATCCGTTATAAGGATTAAAGAAGGAAGTCTGAAAACCTTTTTCTTTTTTGTAAACATTACTGGCACCGGCATTTGAGGCCATTGATAAAAGTTTTCTGAAATTTACCGGTTCGAATTTAGGTTCTGTGTCTACATTCATGGCGCAACCTCAAACAATTTTATTTGTTCAAATTTGCGCCTATGACGTCACTATCTGAATTTAGAAAATAATAACATATTTAATTTTATATGTCTATTTTTTCACTTTGTTCTACAAGTTCAAATTGCCTTTCATTTAAACGCCAATACCCTCCGTCACCTTCCATTACTGTAAAAGCTTTTATTACATGATCGAAATGAATAGGACCTGCAACAGAAAATGTTCCATTTCTGTATATTCTAACAACATCTCCGTCTTTACACGGCTTTCCGTTTTTATCTGCAATAATTCCACCGAGATTCAGGTATTTTTCTACCTGGAGCAATTTCTTTTCCAGCTCTTCGACCTTATCAATAATTAAACTAGGATCTATGTTTTCTGCATAAGTTTTTGGATCTTTAAGTTTCCCCAGGATTAATTTTGTTCCTTCTTTCATTTCCCCATTTCCCCTTTTCAATATTTTTTTGTTCTTCCTGTTATCTTCAAATAACACTTCTTGCATAAATAGGCTTTTTTATACCTAAACCCATGAATTAAACCCCAAATATATAATTTTGATTTTTGGCAATGATCACATTTATAAAAATTCATTCTCATTCTTCATACTCCCATTCACTCAACTTTTTACACTTTTCACATTTATTTCTGTGTTTAAGATAATTCCCACAGTTAAAACAGTTTTTCATGTTTTCTATCTGGGCTTCCAGCTTTTCGATTTTATCCAAGTACGGTTTCGTGTTTGCACAAAAAACATCTACATCTTTACTTTTGAACTCTTTATCCATTTATTTCCTTCTTCCCCTAGGAGAATTCCTTTTTGTATATCCGGCACGGATAAGAATTTGTCTTACTCTCTCACGAGTTATTCCCATTTCATCCGCAACTTTCTGCAAAGTCCCCAGTCTTTCATAAGCTGCAATCATGTCTCTTTCTCTTTTCAGAACATCACTTCTTCTTCTGAAAGGCGGAATTCCGTTTTCTTTACGATAACGTGTGACTGTGCTAGGATTACATTTAAGCATTTGAGATACTTCCCGATCAGTCATTTTCCCGGCATATTTATTCATATCAATATGGTATTTATGATTTCTATATGCTTTGATACCTTTATGCTTCCTGAATTTTGTAACAAAAAACCTTGTGCAGCCAAATTTTTCTGCAATTACCTGATCTTCATACTTGCCTAACATTTCATTAAATGTTTTGTCATACATAATCTTAGCAAGACTAATTCCGTCCATTATATTTCCCCCTCTTTCTTCTCAACGGCAAATCTTTTCACGTCTGAATTGCAGCAATCTTTTTCAGGATCAACATTTGTATATAAATCTTGCATGATACAAAACGTTTTTTCCTTATCACCTTCATTCCAGGGAACAATTTCCACTCTTGTATAGTCGTTTCCGTCAGGAAGTTCATCAACGAATTCTTTTTCAACTACACACATTCTACATTTGCCACAAACCATATTTATTACCTGTTATTTTTCTGAATATCTCTTAAAATACTGGCGGCACTACGTCCACGGCGTCTTACAGTTCCACTACTTTCTTTTTGCATTGTGTTATATATTGCCATACTTTCCGCCGGTGTCATTTCATTAGGTGTTACAATATTTCCACTTCTTTGTTTTGCTGCCCACTGATGATAGAAATTCTCTTTGTTTTCATCATTACCCATTCCGTAAGTTGCAAGAGCAAGGCTCCAAAAACTATCGGCATGAAGACCGTCCGATCTTTCTGAGTCATATCTGAAATGTCTTCCTAAAGCTGCTTTTCGTTTAATGCTATGAATCTGATTATGAAATCCTTTATCGTTTTCAAGCAAATACTCTCTTTGCTCAAAACTGAATTTCACTCCCATTGCTAAAGGTTCTTTACTTTCCAGAGTGAAATAATATCCCTCTACACGATCCCCATAACGTTTATAAAGTTTTTCAAATATAGGATTTCCTACGCCTGTTCTATCAACTACACACCTTCTGACAGGTAAATTGTTCATAAGTTTGATTATTAAGTTTTCCTGATATTCAAAATCTTTGTTTTTTTCTTCGATTCTGAGCAATTCTCTTTTCTTGCCGTTCTTTTCTCCAAGAATGATAATACTCATAGCGTCCATTTCCTTTCCAACGTCATACCCCATGAATAATGGTCCGCCGTGTTTCTCAGGATTGTAATTTAGAATAGCTTCATCAACATCATGAAATACTTTTATCTCTTGGCCGTAACATTCTTCGGCATACTCAAAATCTGTTATGTCAGTTCCCTTTAACTGGTCAATTTTATCCTGGTCTTCTTCTCTCATTCCAGGAACGCAAGTATAAATAAGATCCAAAGGAATATAACTTTCTGCTTCATCAACAAAAGAACATTCGTGTTCCTGTTGAAAAGCTTCAAGACTTTCGTTTTCAAAAATACCGATAAGTTCACGTGATCCAAAAGCATAAACACGCTCTTCTGTAGTCATTTCTTTAGCCTGAGCAATTGCACCGTCTATATCTTTACACAATGCACCACAAAACCACCACGGCACAAAAAATCTCTGATAGCCTTTGTATTTTTCTTTTTCTGAACAGATTTCATAGAATTTTCCAATCTTTCCAAGTGGAGTTGATCCAACTTCAAAACATCCACCACGAGCAATAACAGAAAGAGCAGCTGTATAAATAGTCTGAGAAAGTCTAGGATTATAAATTCCGAATTCGTCTAGTGCAATATCTCCACCTTTACCACGTGGAGGTCTACAAGGTAATGAGATAAGACGTGAAGTAGTCTTTGAATTTACATCCTGAAATTCTAGGCATGATTTGTTTCTTACAATCAGCTTTTTCTTTACTTTATCTGGCATACTATCGTGAAACATTTCTGCATAACGGATCTTTTCGAGTGCGTCCGATTCGTTGTAAGAAACAAACTGTTTGGTGTAGTTCACTCTGTCAGGATCATTGCTTTTTACAACACCCTTAACACCTGTAGCAAGAGAATATCCAACACGGCGAGATTTAAGAATACAAATATATCTTTTTGGACTTGCTACATATTCTTGCTGCCAAAAGTCAAACGATAACGGTTTACCGTCATACTTCATAAAGGCCATAGCATAATTTATACGTTCATCAGGTGTAAACATTATTAAAGTTCATCCTCACTGTTTTCGGCTGTATCAATTTCGGCGGCCTTTTCTGCACGTCCTTTATTTACATTTGCAACCTTAATATTTGCCGTTACAGTCTGTTTAATTCCTTCAAGAGTAAGCTGTACGTCAAATTCATTTTTATCCTGATCACCATTTAATTCTCTGTTATGGTTCAAAATATCTGCCTGAGCTTTCTCTTTTGATACAAAATTAAAGTTCATTCCGTCTCTTCCGTGAGTAATTCCAGTAAGACAGGCACGGCGCATTTCTTCCGGTATCTCTTCCAACGGCTTCATAACATCCATTTTGTAAGGATCTCCGTCCTTGGTGTAAAGGATTTTATTCTCATAGAATTCGGACGGATCGTAAGTTGCCGCAAGTTCTTTCATACGCATAATCTTTTCGGCAGCTTCCTTCAAGTTAGTTTTAGTAAGTTTCTGTTTGAATAGCTCTATTTCTTCTTTATGTTTAAGAGTTAATTTATTTCCTGTAATTTTTGCACTAGAAGAAGCATAACCAGCTCTTCTAGCTGCTTCTGCATTGTTGAAAAGAGTACAAGAATAAAAAATAAATAACTTTTCTTTTTGAGTAAGTTTAGGATTTTTCCAAGCATAACTATCCAGGTCAAATTCATAATTGACAAGTTCATTTAATGAGGAATTTGTTTTTTCTGTATCTGCTTTCGGTCTTCCTCTAGGCATATTCCACCTCAGTAAACTTAATATCACCTGAATAATTTTTTTTAAAGTAAACCATACCGCATTGAAATCCTGTTGCCGGAAATTCTTTCGGTGTATTAAAAATACATATTTCTTTTATTCCAAAGTTATTGTTTTTCATGTCCCTCAGTCTTGCTTTCGTCCATATATGATTTATGGTAATCAACATATAAATATTCTCAGCAAGTTCGTAAGAATGTAATAAAAACCTTTTAATATCACTCCACGGTGGATTGGTGAATATGTAATCTACCTTTTGGGTGTAATCAAAGAAGTCTTTCCCTTCCTGAATCTCACAGTAATCTGCATTATCCAAATACTTATATATATTCCCCCCTCCACGGCACGGCTCTAACCCTTTCCCCTGAGGTTTGAAGTGATCAATAAGAGCTTTTGCCAGGCTCTCAGGTGTATATACAACATCATTCGATACATAGTTTCTGTTTGGCTGATTTTTCATTTTGGTTTCTGTTTATCCTTGAACATTTTCGCCGGTTCAAAATTCTTACCACTGTTATTGTCTTCCATGTGAACAAAAACAAGATCTTTGGGAAGAAAATTCCAACAGAAATAACCTGTTGCAAAGCTGCTTGTTTTACCGTTGAAAGATACTTTTTTATCAGGAGCCAAAAGCTGTATTTCATATTTAGTAAAAAGATTTGCAACAATCTGATAATTGATAATCATTTCATTACAAAGCATTACAAAAGGCTTATTGAAATTAAAAAGTCTTTTGAATATATCCATTTTCTGACTAAATGGTGGATTTGAAATAGCAATATCCCAAACTTCCGGCTCATACTCAAAGAAATTCTGATTTGTATTTAAGTGAGAATATGTAACGGTATATCCGTATTCCTGAAACACTCTCACAAACTCGCTGTCTTCTGTATCAAACGGACACCATATAACCGGATTTCTGCCCTGATTTTGGATGAAATCTTTTGCCCAAATTTCGAGGAAAGGTAAAAGGATCTTAACCAGTTTAACTGGTGTATAAAGTTCATCATTTAATTTGTAATGATTCTTCATACATAGTGCGGAAGTATCTTTTTTACTGTTCTGATCTAATTCCATTAATTAATATCCTCTGAAAACTTATTATCTTTATGCCATTTTGAAGCGTGACGCCGTGCGACTTCCGGCAAATACCTGGCGTCACATATCAATTTACACATTGTCGCTATAACAACCTGATTGTCATAATCTGCAATCTGCATGGCCATTTCAGGATTCCATTTTCTTAAAAACTTTCTGTATTCCTCAGGATCGAAAGTCATTAAGACTACATCCCTCTGCATTGTGTATTCACTCACTGGCATTTTCTTTTTTCTCCGGCAAGTCTTTACACTTGTGTTTCTTATAGGCTTTATGTCTGTGGCCGTTTTCACTCACAACTTCCAATATCATTGGATCTACGATCACATATTGTGAGCTGTTAATAGCAATGTATTTAACCGGCTCTCCGCATACTTTACAGATCTGCATAATTCACTCTTCTTGAATAGGCATAACCTGACATTTGACCCTCTGTGAATTCCAGGACGATTGATCCATAGAAATCGGGTGTATCTGCCATTGCGAGTATATTGTTACATTCGATTGGAGTTGCTTTTTTGATAGGAATGTCCGAAAAACCGTTTGCCTCAGTAATTGAGTTGATTTTCCCTGTAAAAGTAAGTTTTACACATCCATTGAAAGTTGTTTTGGATTTATTTTGAAGAAAAGACTTATATCCCATAGTTATCTCCGATCTAAAATAACAAACTGAATCACAGATAACTGATTGGAAAGTAATTTTAAGAGTTATTACTTATTATATAGTAATAAATTCTAGTTTACAACTATTATTTAAGTAATTTTTTTGAACATTTTTTCAAATTCTTGCATTGACAATACAACAATCTTCTTTGTTTCTATTGCCGGTGATTTAATAAAAAGTAACCAATTTCCATTGTCTGAGTTACTATCTGCCTGTCTCACCCAATCAGGGATTGAGAGTGACTTACAGTTCTTACACTCTACGGAATAAGGGAATTTATCTTTTGCCTCTCCACGTAAAACAACATCCGTGCCGGACAGCCCGGATTCCCTTGAATGTATCAAACAATCGTCTTTTGACTGGTCATATTCTATTCCGGTTAATTCTGAAATAAAGCTGCAAATTTCCTTTTGCCACTCCAGGCCCTTATTTTTGGCGGACCTAGGTTTTATTGGTGTCATTGCCCTTTCAATTCTTTTACACAGTTTCCCGGCCATTCTTTCATTTTTCGGCTCACAAAAATCATGAGGATCCAAATATTGTATAATAAAATCTGCCTCTTCTTTATTCAGGTTTATTTGCATTTTCTGACACCTCTATAAATTTATTATGATAATATCTGTATCTTTCCCTAAGAATTGAGCTGCTACAAGCAACTGAAATTCCAACATCTTTCCCACATTGAAAAGTTTCTGGACACCCTGCCTGAAATACACAATTAGGAACAGAGCATAAAGAAAGAGCCATTAATAACGGATCTCCTGATTTATCCATTTCCCGCATACAGTTTATTACCCATTGCCGTGTTTCTTCTGCTGCACGTCCACAAAGTCGCTGTCTTGCCATTTCCATAAATGAAGATACGGTCCAAACACTGGCAAATAATTTGTATTCTTCATCAGGAGCTTTCCTTTTTTCTCCATTATTCCAGTCAGGTCTTTTAGACTGAACAACAAATCTAGGTTGTTTTTTGGTGGTTCTGACAATATGGCTTATTACGTCTCCCCGGCAATGATCATCCACAATTTTTATCTGCATAGTATCAATTGTGGAATGTTTAGCAATAAAACAATCAACATAATAATTTGCCCTTTCACTTATGGCCCCAATATCTTTATTACTTTGTTTTGCACGTTTCCCCAAGGAAATACAATTAAGGTCTTTCAGGTTATAGAAAGGATCTTTTGTTATTACTTCAATTTTGATCATTAGTTTTCCCTCACATATTTTTCAACTTTATTTTCAATAAGCCAGGCATTTGACATATATTCATTAAGCTTTTTTTCTGCCTTTTTCAGGTGTCTTTTTTCTTACAATCTTTACACTTCATTTAGTTCTCCTCATTATTCCAGAGACACACTCTACTCCAATCATCAGAGTGTTCTTCTCGAACGAATGGGACAGTGCAAATTGTATTATTCACAGTTAGACGTATTAATTTTGTTCTTAAGTCAATCTGAAATTCATTGACTCTTATTACATGAGTTAGTTCTGAATGAAAATCAGATGTTTGTTTGTAAACTTCGATTGTGTTCATTTAGCCCTCCAGCTTAAAGTAAATTGCGTAAACAGGATTATCAATTTTTAAGTCTGTATTTTTACCGTCAACTCTTTCTATTTTGGAAATAGTTGCTTTTAATCTTGTGTCGGGGTTGTAACCAAGTTGAAAATAACATTTCGGCTTTCCACAAAGATTTAATTCTTGGACTACATTTTTTAATCTTTTTGTCCAATAATCTTTTACTTCACGGTATTCGATTGTTTTTTCACCGTTTTTAATTTTTTCATACCATTCTTTCTTTAATGGAAATATCAGCATTTAATTCCTCCTTAATACATTTTGGCAGTGATTATGCAGCCTTCTTTGAGTGTTAATTTTCCTTTTACAACTTCAACGGAGTTTTTAATTGCCTGGTATAAATTGAAAGGTGTGAACACTCGTCTTTCATCAACGTACCAAGTAAGATGTAACCAAGCATTATCTCTTGCTTGTCCATCTTCATCGTAGAGGCAGTTAATAAGACTTCTTTTATCTGTAGTTAATATGTCTGAATCTTTTAATTCTTCAAAATCTTTGTGAACATCTTTGTGTTTTTCATAATCAAAGTAATCACAATTTACTTCTTTGAGATAATCAGCAGTATCTTTTGTTACTGCGTCCATTAAAGCCTGTGGATCCGTGATGTTGATTTCACGAAAAGTCCCATCTTTCGTCCATTCAGCACCCTGTTTTTCGAGTTCTTCGTAGGTATAACCGAACATTTCATTGTTGCCAAAAATCTGTACTTCATTTACATAAAATCTATTACTCATTTAATTCTCCTTATGGGAAGTAAAATATATCCCACTAAACATTCCAAAAGGTTCATTTTCAAATATCAATGCAATTACACAAAGTAAGCCTGATATTACCAATGATGTTAAAAATATTTTCTCAAACATATTATTTACACTCCCATTCATCACACTGGTTCTGTGTTCTTGCAAAAAACTTCTTATCTTCTGAACATTCTCTGTTTCTGTGTTTTTTGCAATTTTCACAACATTTCATTTTTTCAATCTGTTCATTCAGTTTCAAAATTACTTCTGTCTGTTCATTGTTTACCTTATCAAGATATTCCTTATCGGATTTTAATTCAGTTACTTTGTTTTCTAACTCGGTTTTTGAGTTAGTTAACTCGGTTACTGAATTAACTAACTCGGTTTTATCTCGGTTCAGTTCTTCATTTTCTTTGATTACTTCGTTATAAGATAGAAACCAATTATTAAGCTGTCTATCTTTATCCCTACAACTTTCTAATAGTTCTGCGTTTTCTTTTTCAAATTCTTTGTATTTGATTTGAATTGTTGTTCTTGCAATTCCTTCTTCATTTGCTTTAATCTGTGCGTCTTGCCATTCTTGTTTCCATTGTTCAAGTTCTTTTTTTCCTTCTGCAAGTCCGTCAAGATAGGCTTGTTTGACATGAAAAAAATAATATGAACTGTCTTTATCAAACACTTTAATTTTTTTTTTAGCATATTCTTCTGCTTCTGCTTTTTCTTTGTCTGTCATTTTTTCTCCTTACAAAATGTAATAATCAATAGTCTGTCTTAATGCTACTTCTAAATCAGAAGAAAACTCACCGTCTAAATTGACTAAAACTCTAGGTCTTTCTTTTATCTCTCTTTGACAGGTATTTGCTCCACTCAAAAGATCAATAAACTGTTTGATTTTTTCTACTTTTTCTTCGTCTGTCATTCAATCACCTCATACCCTAATAATTCCCAAGGAGTACTACACCCACTTGTATCAAGTGGTTTCATTTCAACTTCCACTGATTTCATTTCTGTCCATTTCGCCCAATTATCCTCAGTTATTTGACAAGAGTTAAATCGTCTGAAAAACAGTCTTATCTTTTTTGTATCTGCTTTTTCTTCTTCTGCCATATTATTCCTTACACATTAAGTGCTTTGTTTTTTTTTAAGAAAGAATAAAGTTTTCCGTTAAGAACTCTCTGCTCTTCATTAGTCAATTCAATCGTTATTGTTGATTGATTGCCGTCCAAGATACATTCCAGTTCCACATCAGGAAGAAGACTTCTAAGATACATGGCCATTGTATAGACCGCATATTCTCTCCAGTAAGAAATTTTCTGTCCTTCTATCTCAACAGGAATATGTCTATTAAGACAATCATATTTCTCTGTTCCTTTGAGAATTATCTTGTACGCCCGAATTCCAGCCTGGATAAATTTTTCAATCAAATCCTCAGTTCCCATTCTTTGTTCCTTATTGAAAAGGAAAACTAAGACGCTCCCCATAGTGATTAATCACCGCAACTAACTTAGTTTTTACACGGAATTCGAGCACGTTTTCCGTAACCTGAATAATTATCTGCTTCCAACTTTTCGACTGTCAGTGTCATACATTCCTTTACAGTTATAAATTGTTGCAACTGGATTGGAATATATTCTTTCAAGGGTGTTTTCGCTTCCACACTCAGGACACTTCACCGGATTTGGATCATTCATCCCTTTTTCAATTTCTACTGTTTTATCACAGTTTTTACAGTGATAGTCATAAAACATAATCACCTCTTAATATGGGACATCCTCAGGGAATCCGTTATCTTCATAACCACCGTTATAAGACGGTGTTCCATTATTTGCAGGAGTAAACATTGGTTTATTTCCTAAATCGGAATAAGCCGGATTTCCGCCGTTATCTTCTGTTTTTTTATTTCCTACAAGTTGCACCTGATCGGCGGTAACTGATAAACGAGAGAATTTCTGCCCTTCTTTTTCCCAACGATCCTGTTTCAGATAACCTTTCACGGCAATTTTCTGCCCTTTTACAAGATAAGGTCTCAGGTTTTCTGCGGTCTTTCCCCAGATTGTTACATCAATGTAAGAGACTTCATCGACCCATTCTTCACCTTTTTTTACGGATCTGTTTACGGCAACCGAAACACTTGCCCTGGCCGTTCCGTTTGCTGAATATCCAAATGATCTTTCATCATCATTCACACCACGTGTAAGATTTCCAATCAAAATTACTGTATTAATATCTGTCATAATATTCACTTCCTGTTTCAAAAAATGGCCGTTACAAAGCCACGGCAAACGGCTGCTTAAAGTCTTTCAGTTCTACTTCTGTGAAGTCTGTTTTGCTTTTGTTACCTGATCAATGATAAATTTAATTATCATGACAACAGCACCAATTGCGGCAAAAACGAGTCCAACATAAGCTGCAACTTCGCCCTCAGTCTTTCCGTTAAGGAAAAGAATAAGTGTTCCAATGGCAATAAATACAAATGCAAGTATCATCACCCATGTTTTCTTAAAGAAGTTCATTTTTCTTCCTCCCTTTTATTTAATTCACGATCCCAATAGACCGCGTTTTTAACAACTTCCAGGCGGTTCTCATTAAGTTTCTTTCTGAGGTTTTCTTCAACAGATTCAGGAAGACTTTCGGCGCCTTTAATTTTTAGACATTCTATAGCTCTGATGTAGTTATCTATATTCTCCAGTTCCTCTTCAAGCCAGGTTATTTGTTTCTGTTTTTCTTCAAGATCCCTGATTTCTTCTTCAAGTATCTCAATGTATTCCACCTGAATCCTCAATTCACGTTCCTGGTTTTTGTTCAAAGTCATGACACAAAAACCAAACGCAAAAGAAACAAAGGCGATACACCAACCTATATACTTCATCCCTTTCTAAATTCAACAAATATTTTTCCGGTTTCTTCGGCAACGTATTTTTCACATTCTGCACCGGTAGATTCGGTCCAGTTATCCAACATTGTTATACCTTCACAATCCAAAAGCACTTTCAAAAGTTCATTCATAAAATCTTCATGTTTTGGTTTTCCGTTGTATTTCTTCATAATTTGTTTCTGGTAAGCCAACGGATTTACAGGTGTATATCCCATTTTTTTAAGTTCCATTTCACGGATCTTAAAAGGACGTTCGTAATCTTCACCACGCTCCAAAAGTTTTGTAATTGCTCCACTAATATAAACACGCATTTTCTCGCCTCCCTATGCTGTATATAATTCTTTGTCTGTACCTCTATAAGACTTCCCTGAGAATTCAACCGACTTAGCAAGTCCCCGGAACCGGTCAACACAGGCGTTTCCCAGCAATTCACCAAGTTTGCTTTTTTCCAAGTTTGAAATCATAATTACCGATATACCCAGGTTATAAAGTTCATCCATAATCAGAAACAAGTAGTAACTCTCCCATTCTGGAATTGGATAACGTCCTACTTCATCAATAACAACCAAGCTGTTAACTTTCAATTTATAAAGCACGTCTTCAATTGGCACCTGATTTTTTTTCAGTTTTTCAATAATTAAATGACTTTTTATATATGAAACGTTTTTTCCTTCAAGTGCGGTCTCTTTTGCTATAGCACATGCAAGACAAGTTTTCCCTGTTCCTGCATAACCACAAAGCCAGAGACTTGTACTCTTTCCGTTTCTGATCTTATCCATAAATTCGTTGCCTGTTTCTTTCTGTTTTTCATCAAGTTCATCAAGCTGTACTCCATGAAATTTTTCTGGAAATCCGGAATTCTTATATTTAGAAATTCTTGCAACTCTTTCTTCTTTTTTCTGATTTTCAATGAACTCAGGATCTTCCCCTTTCAGATATTCAACAGGGATTAAGTGTTCAAAAGTACTTAAATCTCTCATTTCACTCATACTAAAAACCTACCTCATTACACTGATCTGCACCTGACTTATTTACTCCACTATTGCCGTTATTGTTAATGAAATATTCTTTTTTGTAATAATCAGGCAAAAACCGTTTAATCGTTGTTTCTTTCATGAAATTGTCAAAAGGAAGTCTGGCGGTATACCAGGAATTATTACTCTGAATAATCTCCACGTAATTCTTACAAGCCTGTAAAACTTCATCAGTGGTCAAATTCTGCTGTCTCATTTCTGCAAGTGCATTTCTCATATCCGACTGTAAGAAGGATGATAAACCGCCTCTTTTACATGGTAATTTTGCGGATTCCCATATTTTGTAAACTTCTTCTGCAAAACCTTTCAAAACTGGAGTATTTTCTTGTGTTTTAGGAAATTCCTGAAAAGAATTATTTTCTAAAGGTGTTACTGGCTGTTCAACTGACTTAACAAGTTTTCGCATTGCCGGAGACAATTTATTTTTTTCGAGACGTGTTAAAATTTTGGTGCATTGAATCTCGTTTTCAGGATCTCCCTCAAGTAATCCAAGTTCGATACATAAAATATAAATCTCTTTAACAGTTTCTTTTTCAATTCCTAAGTCAAAAGAAAGTGTCTCTGCTGCATAAGGCAATACACACTCATTGTTCTTAGTTGTAAGTCCCTGACAGATCAGATAAAGAGTGTGGATATAAACTAAATATCCGTCTCTTCCGAATTTTGATCTGAGTATTTTTACTTTCGGATCTTCAAAAGTTGTTGTAGATAATTTCAAAAAGTCCATTTTTCAATCCTTATGCGGCGTTCATAAATACAACCGGTGTTAACATTCCAGCTTTACTGAAAGCTAAATCAACTTTATTTTTTAAGTGTGGATATTTCTCCAGGAACACAGACCAACCATGAGAATGGAAAAATCTATGTTCTTCCTGAGTCAAAACAAGAAGATTCCAAGCATTATCCGCAAATTGAGGACAAGCTCCACGGCTAACAATGTGATGAATCTCAAGATTCTCACGTCTTCCACTGGCTTCACTCCACACAATATGTCTTCTAACGTCTTCAAGTGTATTTAGGTATTCAATATTCTGCTTTGCTTTCCATATCGCATAGTCAAATAGAACACTTCTAACATCTGCCTGTAGATCAGGATGTAAATTACACCTTGTTGAAAGTTCGTATAGAAGGCCGTCTATAAATTCTGCTATTTCGACAGTATTTCCTTCTGACACATGAACACGTCTTAATTGTCCGGTTCTTTTGTTTGGTTTCATCGGACCATAAATATCAAGAAGATCACTATACAATTCGTATTTCTCTTCGTCTGACGGTTTACGTCCGTTTTCTGATTCAAAAATAACTGTTACAAGTTTCCATACGGCATTGTTCTGCTTGAATGAGCGTTTTTGAAAAGCAGCGTCTATTGTTGCTTCAATCAGGATCTCTTTTCCCGACCGTTTCTCTCTACTCTCTTTTGATTCAAACAGTTTTTTAATCATCAACAAATCTTTGTTGTCATTGACTTTAAGAATTACCTTGTTGTTATAAAAAGCCGCATGAAAAAAACTTGTAACTTTCATTCATTCCCCATTAATACGGACTCACTTCCGATTCGTCAAAATTCATACTCTGTTGCTGCTGTTCAAAAGCTTCTTCCGCGAGTTTCATTTCTTCATCTGACATTCCACCATTTTCGGCCAAGTTTTCTGTTTCAACGGTTTCTTTTGAGTCTTCCTGTTTTGGTTTTCTTCCTGGCTTTTTTGGTTCCTGTTTTGGTTCTTCCTGAATTGTGAATTCAGCGTCTTCAACATTTTCTTCCGGAGTAAAAACTTTCGTTGTTGGTTTTGGTTCCGGCTCTTTTCTATCTCCAAGTTCTTCACGTCTTACAGCTTCAAGAGCTTCAATTGAGATAGGACAAAGTTTAAGGGCCTGAATTGCACAAGTTTTAAGTGCCATAGCGTCAAAATTCTTATTCCATACATTATCCGAATCTTCTTTTTTATAAGATTTGGAAAAATTGTCACGGTGTTTTTCAATATCTTTTACAGATTTGACAGCAAACTGAATTCCACCGTTTGTAAGCTCAACAAGACAGTAATAACCGATAATTGTTCCACGATCCTTTGAAAGATCGAGACGGTGATCAATTCTTCTGTCACATCCAAGCTGCACGGTAAAAATATCATTTGAATAAACAGGTTCACACGCAATTGTTTTGATTGTGTTTGAGCGGCGAGCCAGTGTAATTAAGCCTTTATCATAAACCCCATAACTTCCATTCTTCGCTATGGTATGGACTATATCTTCATCCTGATTAACAGGACGCGCTGCACTTCGAGGAGTTATCAATTCTCCCCTACTCCATAAATGGATAGTCTCTTGACTACAGTATTCCCAAGTAATTCCACCGGCCTGTTTTCTGTTACCTCTTAAACAATGACAAATTTCACTGTAGTTAATATCCATAACTAATGCGGCAAATTTTATACTAGTGAAATAAAACTTTGTTCCAGTTATTGAAGTTCCAACTACCGGTTTATATTTTTTCAAATTAGGTCTTTTTTTGCCTTTTAACGATTCAGAAATTTTTTCTTTCTGTTCCTGAGACATACCGTTATTTCTTCTAAAATAATCTCTAGTCTTTTCTGACAAAAGTTTTTTAGTTTCTTCTGAACGGTGAGACCCAACTTTAGGACCTTTAAGCTGATTCTTAATAATCTGATTTTTCCTTTCAGTATCATAAGAATCCCACTGTTCACGTCCTTTACGTCTAAGGATTTCTCTAGTTTCTTCGGCTACCACATATCCGGCATTTCCAGATCCACCCAAATTCATATTGTATTTAGGTTTTAATGTAGCAATATAAAACACTTCCCTATCATCCAAGTTTTCTACAGGACATTCTTCTAAAATTTCAAACTTAAAGTTTTCAAAACCATATTTAATAAAAGCCTTCTGTAAAACGGTAGAATGAGTTTTACCGTACAAAAAACTTCTTTTATGTTCTTTCCACCTTTTAGAAATATTTATAGACTGTCCAATGTAAAAATGATTATTAAGGTTATTAGTAATTTTATATATTCCTGATACCATAAAAATCCCCTAAGAATACCACAGCACCGGATTGACCAATTTAATTGAATGGCTTTCCCGGTTAGCAATTACGCAAACACTCAGTTACTAATGTTCCAATCTTATTGATTGTCGTAATCACACCTGTTGATAAAACAGTTCACAGCGTTTATTACCGTGCTATTACTAACACGGAGAGCAAAAGTCTACCCCATTTGAAAATGGCAAGTCATTTCCTTAACCCATTTTCCATTTATCTGGTGAGATTCGTTATAAGGGATAAGGTATGCCTGACCAAGAACACCTCCAACTTCAAGTCCAAGAGCTGCTGATTCTTTCAAGGCTCTATAAATTGATACAGGTGTACATTTTGCAATATTCACATTTTTTGTATCAAAAATTGCGAGTAATGCACTCTGCATAAAGCGGTCAATATCTACAGTCCCTTTCGGAAGTGCAACGGCTAATGTATCTTTTTTATCATTAAGCCAATCAACCAATGTATTTGCCGATTTTGTTGCACCGGCAGCAACCTGTTTTGAATTTGTTCCGTCTACTTTCATTTTTTTCTCCTTTACGCTTTTATTTTAGTGGAACACCAATTTTATGAAGTGACTTACTCACTTCTTTTGTCGCTTTTATATCTGCAAGAGCGTTATGGGCATTATCAAGATTCACCCTAAAATGCTCTGCAACCGTTGTTAATTTCCTGTCAGGTAGATAAGGAATAAGTCTCATATTACCTGCATTTTTAACCTGACCGAAAACGTCCATTTCATGATTTTGAATATAATCATCAAAATTAAATCCATAATCATTTAATAAAGCTTTCATCATTTTGTGATCGAATCCTACGTTGTAACCACAGATAAAAGCTTTTTCTTCTGGACCGGTTCCGAATTGTGTTATTGTGTCTTTAAGAAATTCGGCAATAACAGGAACAACTTCGGAAGCCGGACGTAATGCTTTTATTTTTTCCTCTGTATAGCCGGTAACATTCAATGCTTCCTGAGAGATTTCTATACCTTCCCTAAGTGGATTAAGGTAAAAATCTCTTTCACACTCCAGGTGTGTAATTCTTCCGTCTTCTTCTTTTCTGTTGTTTACAAAAATAATTGCAACTTCAAAAGGACGGTGAATTAATTCATCCAAACCTGTAGTTTCCGTATCTATCCAAAGAAATTTCATTTTAATTACCACCTGAGACACGCATTACTTTTGATACTAAGACCTTTGAAAATTTGTCATAAAGACCAGCACTCTTAAGAGCTGTTGTATCAACAGAGTTTCTTTTCTGTAAAGAAAGGCTGATTTTATAAGGTCCACAATTTGCGATGATTTTGTCTTTCGGTTCTTCACCTTCTGCAACCTGTCCGGCCTTATACATTTCAACAAGAATAGAATTAGAAATCTGTTTTTCTTCTTCTTCAAGAATTTTGATCTGTTGTTTAATTTCTGCTCTACGTTCAAGAGGCAATGTAAGTTCCTCTGGAAGTTCAAGAGTTTCGGCCATTGGTAAAGATTTAAGAATTTCACTTTCACTTTCTGTCCCTGACGGAGCCGGAATTGTATCAGTCATTACGTAATTTTCCCAAAAATCACTTTCTGCACTAATCAATTTCTCTTGAAATTCAGGATTTGCTTTTACGATATAGTGCTTACCTTCACGGCGGGAAAGAATAAATACAGTAAGAATAAACCAAGGAAGACCTGTAACAGCCATATAGTGCTGAATCTGACAATAATAACTATCTGGAATTTCGTCTTCTGAAAATCCGTCCCCTTTGGCACTTGTCTTAATTTCGTGGCCGCCAAGTCCCTCAACGGTTGTATTACCAATTGTTACAGGTGATTCTGCAAGAATAAGTCCGTCAAGATTCGCGTTCATGTAACGATAGATTTTAGATTTAAACATTCCAGGAACAGCTTCAATTTTTACATTAAGTTCTTTTTCTGTTTCTTCTCTGATTGGATCTTCAAGAATATGTCCCCACTTTGTTGCTGCATTTCCTTCAAAAACTCCTTCTCCTTTTTTCTGCATATAAACAACCAAAGGACTTGAATATTCATTCATCCCCATAATGGCACCAGCGTCACTTCCACCGATTCCTGTTGTTCTGAGTTCTGCCCATTTTTCAGGTTGTTTTGTCTGACTTACTTTTTTAATCGAGCAAATTCCAGTTTCTGTTACTTTCTTATACAGATCCATTTTCATTTTTCTTCTTCTCCTTCTTCTTCACTCATTTTTTCTTCAAGTCTTGTACATTCTTCACACAAGTTACCTTCGTAATGACAATAGGTGTGGGTTATGTCTCCGTCCATTTCACCGTTTGCACCGACAAATTCAATGTAGTCATACAACGGTTCACCGCAACTTTCACAATAAATAGTTCCTCTATTAGTTATCATTCTTTAAATCCTTATATCTGTATAAAAATCCGTTTCGTGATTTCTGCTTTCTGATAAGATCCCTGAGTCCGTCTTTTGAGATACCCTCCAAACGTTCACACTCCCTGACAGATTCATAAGTTATGATTACTTTCTTGCCGCTTAATTTTTCGACTTGCTTTTTACGATTGTCTTTATTCAATACTGAATACCTATGTCTTTGATTTTCTCCATTGGTATTCCATTCAAGGTTTTCTGCCTTGTTGTTCATTGGATCTCCGTCTTTGTGATTCACCATTTCCTTGTTCTCAGGATTTGGCACAAAAGCTGACGCTACGATCCTGTGAAGTCTTTTTACATCTCCGTCCAAAGTAACCAACATGTAACCACGTGAATTAACACTAGGTCTCATAAGTCCTGATTTTAGGGAACAAATTCTACCGTTATCACTGATAAGATAATCAGGATAACTTTCAATCTGTTTCCAAGATTCTTTATTCACTTTAGCCTCCCATGAATAAAAAAATGCCGGACTGGTTTCCAGGAAATAACCAAGTCCGGCTTCAACGCCTTGAACAAAAAGCGTTTAAGGATTTCCTGGTTTCCTTAAACACTCTTTTTCTTAATTACTCTAATCTAAGTAATTTCTAATCATATTTTACTAAAATTAGAGTAATTGTCAATAAAAAAATACTATTTTTTTAGTAATTTTTAGCCGATAATAGTAATGGAAGGTAATTATATGAACGAAAATTTTGATACAGAATCATTCTGGAACAGATTAAACACACTTATTAAGAATTCATCCTACACACAGACTTCACTTTCTGTTAAAATTGGATTACCTGAAAGAGCTATCGGTAACTGGAGTACAAAAAAGACTCTACCTGATCTTTATTCCTGTTATCTGATTTGCAAAGAATTGAATACAACTGTTGAATATCTGATAACAGGTTCAGATACTCCCATACAGTCCCAAATGAATAAGCAAGAAAAACTAAGTCAATTGAAATCGGATCTTATTAGACTTCTAAGTGATCTTGAATAGAGCTGCTTTCCTCTTCTTCATAATGCTCATGCTTATCAGTCTTACATATAACGTCTAAATTCAATCTGACTTTTTCCAAACACTGAAATTTTCGTTTACACTTTTGGCACGGTTTATCTATATTTTTCAAAATCGGATTCCTCCAGAATCTTATAAAGGTGAATTGTTGGATTCCATATAGGGATCTGAAAGGTCAAATTCATCAGGATTGAATAAGCACTTCCCTCTTGTATTGATAGACGTTCCATAACATCTTTAAGTGTTATCGGCCCATTACGAAGCATTTCTATTACAATCTCATAATTTTGAACATCCCTATTCCCTGTTGTAAGGTTTTCTCCGTGTCCTCTCATCCCCATAATTCACCACCCTTAAAATGATTTTTTTATTTTTTCACAAACGGCACAAACCTGAGCCAATTCTTTTATTCCGTTTTTTGCCACTTTTTCGAGAACATTAATTTCATCCACCTGAATATCTGTTTTCCCGGCAAGTTTTTCAAGCCAAAGGATATGAATATTTTGAACACTTTTGAATTCATCAAAAGCTTCCTGAATTTCTTCACAAAGCACTTCATCGGCTATATCAATACTTTCGTATTTTTCGCCGTACTGTTTAATTGCCTGATCTAATTCCAGGTTTACAAGTTCTTCTACAGCCTGGTCGCTTTTTGTATTAAACATCTTTTCCTCCTACATTATTATCAGAAAGACATATCTATTAACAATCTTTAACCGTTTTATTGTCATTACGTTGATAAATGTTTCTTTAGCGAACTAAATATTTATGTGATTTTTATATAAGTCAATCTCTCGTCTAAACAATAATCAACACACTCCATATAAACATTGAATCCGTTTCCTAAATCAACTTTTTCCAATGCTTTTAAAACTTCCTGTCCTTTTTCTCTTATTATTTCCTTTCTCTCGCAATCATTTCTACGTTTGCAATAATCACAACAACAATATGAAACACAAAACATATTTATTCTCCTAATTTTCTCTCACACGTTCTTTCAGTTCTGCGTTTTCTTCGTGTCTGTCAATTTTTTTCACCCTCCTGCCTAATTGTTCGCTAAATGTTTTATCTGTCATGTATTCGTTGTAGTCCGGTTCTGCTTTCGCTTTCGCTATGCAATGAACGCAAGCCTCAAATATACGCCGCTCGTCATTTCTTTCTACAAGTATTCTGTGCATATTTTCGGCTGTGTCCGCGTATGATTTTCCGCAATACTCGCATACAGTAAAGTCAGGTGCTATTGTAAAGGTATCTGGAACCGGCATTTTTATTTCTCCACAAACTTTGGTAGTTCGCACCAAGCGACTAAAATACCTTTTTCCTTAAAATAAGGAATTTCACTGTTATCTTCTTCACGAAATTCGGCTCCACTCCAAAGAAACTCTCTCACAATAATTTCTTCATGATTGAAATAGTTTCTAAAAGCAACCAAGTAGAAGTTGTTTTCTTCATCTTCTGTGTCGTGTTTAGGTAAATCATTAGGGTCTTCTCTAAGGTCGTGCCATTTTGGTTTGCCTTCTGCAAGTCCGTAAAGAACTGCATATCTAACATCTTGCCAATGAATATCTTTAATCGTTCCACGACAAGCATTTGCATATTCTTCTGCTTTTTCTTCGTCTGTCATTTGTATTCCTCTCTTCTATCCTGAATAAGGCTTTTAAGTGATCCTCTACCGTCATAACGGCTCTGTTTTGTAAGCCTACGTCTAACTTCTTTCTTGAATTTTTTTTCACTTAGAACTTCTGTTGAAAAACTGTGTAACAAACAACAACCACTAACAGGTTCTATGTAAACATACTTCAAAAGCTTCGGTACATTTTTCCATAGATATTTTGAGTAAGTCAGATTTCTTCTTGCTTTTACACAATAGAAGGTACACCCCAAATACTCATATTTTTTTACACACCAAAATATTTTTTTTGTTATCTTTCCTTTTTCTGCGTCACAATAATTCAAAAGTTTGATCATTTATTCCCCTTAAAAATAACAATCATTGAAGGAAACGGCGCTGGATTTTTTCCGTCATTAAACTTCAACCGTCCTTTTACAAATCTTATTTCTGCCTGATGATATATGAATTCATGGAAGGCTTTCGTATCTGTTCTTGCTGGAATTAGCATTACAACAGTATTACCGAATTCTTTCCACGTCCTATGTGCTTTTTCTATCCATTTTGGCATTTCTCTGCCGTAAGGTGGATTACACCATACGTTTGTATACCCCCCCCAATTCTGCTTTAATCCGTCCATTTCAGGTGAAAAAAACTTTTTACATTTTGCATTTTCTGAAACGGCGCAAACATCTACGTCAAAATTGAATTCTTTATTTAATTCATCAAAAAATTTTTGTGGAGTTCCCCACATACAAGTATTACTTGTAAACATTCCTGTATTGTGCATATCCATTATATTTTTCCCCTTAAAGGTATTTTTATGATTGTGTACATATAGTTAGATGTAAAAGTCCGGGCATTGTACAATGTCACGTCCACAAAATTATTTAATTTTTTACTCTTCCAATAAATTGGACGTAAAATAAAAAAACAAATTAAAAAAATCACCTTCTCCCTCTTTTTAATTTTTCAGTCTTAAAAGCTAGTTTAATTTTCTCCCAAAATGTAAGTTCAATATAATCTTTCATAAAGTCTTCAAAAACTCTGTCATACATTCTGTTACAGGCTTTTCGGATCATTCTCCGGTTTCTTTTTGCTTGTTTCTGGTTCATTTATTCCCCCTTTCCCCCAAAAATTTCGTCTTCATCATATCCAAGATCTTTATACAAACCTTCATTCCAGGTTTTAATTCCCTGAATATGTAACTGACTGAACAAACCAATAAGACAAGCTACAACAATTGAGTTTCCAGCCTGTTTATAACACTGACTGTTACTATTCACAGAAAGCATTTTATCTGCGTCTTCGTCCGTTACATCCATAAGACGGAAGCACTCTTTTGGAGTGAGCTTACGGATTTTGTAAACTGTCTTCATTTTTGCCATTTCTTTATTCTCCTTTTCCACTACTGGTAATATTGCCGTTTTAAATCCTTCCGGACGTGTTGTAATTGTTGGACTTGTTCCTGACTGATCCACGGTTTTATTAAAGGCATTAATCGTGTCTCCAGGTTTACAGTCATTATTCAAAAAAGTTTCTGCTGCTTGTCTATAAAATCTTTCTTCCACCTTCCATTTCCTTTTCTAAAACTAAATTATCTTTTGATACCGTTGTTATTGTGTTCGCAATTCCTTGTATATTAGGTTCTAAACGTTGCTCAAAAAGATCTCCCTTTACTCTTGAATTCGGATTCTCAGGATTACGTCCCCTCATTGCAACAATCCAGACCTTTAATTTTTCATTCGTCATTTTCTTCAACCTGAACAATTATCTTGGGCACCGTATCTCCGGCATGGGCATTTAAGCACGGTGACAGCCCCCCCCCCACCATAAACCCTGTTTGCTATTTCAAGTGATCCGTCTGAATTATCCATACATCCGATTACTTCACAATTGATTTCATTCATTTTTTTCTTCTTCATATTCAACAATTACTTTCGGTTGTATTCCGCCACCCTGACACGTTGGAATTGTAGGGCAAATCCCTTCTGTGTCATAAACTCTATTTGCACTTTCAAAAGTTCCGTCACTATTATCCATTTCGCCAATTACAATTACATTTCCATTATTCATTTTCTTCTGTTTTCACAATTATATTTTTAATTGTTGTACAACTCAGGCAAGGAACATAACCTTTGTAAACTCGCCCCCCTTTGTTGTACCCATTAGGAAAACTTATATCAGCACTATCTCCAGGATCAAACTTGAAAATTTTCTCTGATCCAATATATAGCCTTACGTTTCCGTCGGGTGTTATCATTTTCTTTTCAGTTTCCGTCCAGCTCATAAATTTCTATAACTCCGTTTGATCCGTAATTATTAAATCCTTTCCAGTCTCTTGCTTGTAAAGTTATAGCCACGTCAGTAAATCTGTCAAAACTTGTCCCTATATCTTTTAAGATACAAGTCCTTATCCCCTTGACACTGTTATTTTTTTCCTGATAATTCTTCTGTCTTCTGTCTTCTGTCTTCTGTCTTCTGTCTTCTGTCTTCTGTCTTCT
>JAKSTP010000069.1 GCA_024402505.1 Treponema sp. | reverse complement strand
GCAATTTTTTCCTGTGCTTTAACGTATGAGTCAAAGTCTGCAAGAAGGTAGTAAACGTCAGGACGCTGTCCTTCTACACCGTAAACCAATGAATCGTGAAGTTCTTTGAAAATCTGGTGGCTTGGATCGTATGTGCCGTCAACAAGCTGTTCAATAACTTTGTTCAGGGCAGGGTTACGAGAAAGAATTTCCTGTGGGTTGTAGCTGTGTTCTGCTTCCATTTTAATGATTTCATCAGAAGTAAGTCCGAATACAAAGGCGTTGTCTGCTCCGGCTTCCTGAACGATTTCGATGTTTGCACCGTCCATTGTTCCAAGAGTCAGGGCACCGTTGAGCATGAACTTCATGTTTGATGTACCAGAAGCTTCAAGACCGGCTGTAGAAATCTGTTCAGAAATATCTGCTGCAGGGAAGATTCTTTCTGCTACAGAAACACGGTAGTTTTCTACGAATACAACACGGATTTTACCGCGAACACGGCGGTCGTTGTTGATACGGTCGGCTACAGTATTGATCAGTTTGATGATGGATTTTGCACGGCGGTAACCGGAAGCGGCTTTTGCACCAAAAATGAATGTACGTGCCGGTGGGTTGAAGTTTGGATCTTCTACCAGGCGGTTGTACAGATACATAATGTGGAGAACGTTCAAAAGCTGGCGTTTGTATTCGTGAAGACGTTTTACCTGAACGTCAAAAATGCTTTCCGGATCAAGGAATTCGTTCTGTTCATGTTTAAGGAAGTCGGCAAGAACCTGTTTGTTGTCCTGCTTGATTTTAAGGAATGCATCAATTGAAGCAGGGTCATCAGCAAATTTTTCAAGTTCCTTAAGTTTTGAAAGTTCTTTTTCCCATCCGTGACCAATTCTTTCAGTGATGAAATCAGAAAGGGCAGGGTTTGCATTCAAAAGCCAGCGTCGCTGTGTAATACCGTTTGTCTTGTTGTTGAACTTTGCAGGATAAAGGTCGTACCAGTCTTTAAGTTCCTGAGTTTTCAGAAGTTCTGTGTGAAGTTCTGCAACACCGTTTACGCTGAAACATGCGTGGATTGCAAGCCAGGCCATGTAAACTTTATCGTTGTGGATGATAGACATGTGCTGGTGTTTTTCGTAATCGTTTGGATATTTCTGGCGCAGTTCAATAAGAAGACGGCGGTTGATTTCTTCAACAATCTGGTAAATACGTGGAAGCAGTCCCTGGAAAATATTGATTGGCCATTTTTCCAAAGCTTCAGCAAGGATTGTGTGGTTTGTGTAAGCAAAAGTTTTTGTAACAACATCCCAGGCTTCGTCCCAGCCAACACCGTATTCATCAATAAGAATGCGCATAAGTTCAGGGATAGCAACTACAGGATGTGTGTCGTTCAACTGGATAACATGGAATTCAGGGAATTTCTTGAAATCTGTTCCGTAGTCAGCAACATAGTGGCGTACCAGATCCTGAAGAGAAGCAGAACTGAAGAAGTACTGCTGTTTAAGGCGAAGTGCTTTTCCAGAAGGTCCGTTGTCGTTTGGATAAAGAACGCGGCTAATATTTTCTGCGCTGTTCTGGCGTTCAACGGCACGGTTATAATCCATGTTGTTGAAAAGCTGAAGATCAAATCCATTTGGACTTGAAGCTGACCAAAGTCGCAGTGTATTTACGGTTTTTGTATCGTAACCGATGATTGGCATATCGTATGGAGTAGCAATTACTTCTTCTGCGTTTTCAAGGTAGAAGCGTGGCTGTCCGTCTGGAGTTGTTCCGTAGCAGATGTTTCCGCCGAATTTAACAGTTACTGCCAGGTCAGAGCGTTTGATTTCCCAAGGATCCCGGTGAGCAAGCCAGTTGTCAGGGTATTCAACCTGGTAACCGTCTTCAATGTGCTGTTCGAACATACCATATTCATAGCGGATTCCGTATCCGTGTCCAGGGTAGTCCAGAGTTGCAAGAGAATCAAGGAAACAGGCTGCAAGGCGTCCAAGACCACCGTTACCAAGACCAGCATCAGGTTCTTCGTTTTCAATCATGTTGAAATCGATGTTCATTTCTTTCAAAACATCTTTTACGGCGTCTTTGATCTTAAGGTTGATGAGGTTGTTTGAAAGGGCTCGTCCCATCAAGAATTCTGCAGACAAGTAATAAAGCTGTTTTACAGGTTTCTTTTCATATTCGTGACGTGTAGCCATCCAGTTTTCCATTACCAGTTCCAAAGCTGATGCTGAAACTGCATCAAAAAGGTCGTGTTTGTTGGCCTGGCTGATGTCTTTTCCATACTGACGGCGAAGACGTGCTGAAAGGCTTTCTTTGAATTTTTCTGTGTTAAATTCCATCTAAAAATCTCCTATAAATTAGAGCATAATCGCCATATTCTACAATATTTCATCATAAATATCAAATATCTCCAAAACTCTAAATGCGAAGAATCACCTATTATGCGGATTTCATTTCCTGTGCTAGAATAAATTCTATGAAAAATCACAATATTTCTTTGAATGATAAAAACACAATTCCTTTTAATAATAATGTGGATTTCTGTGTAGGAACCGGACGAATGGGCCTGGCACTGCAGTCAGAATATCTTAAGCAGCTGGATCTTTGTCAGAAGTACATCGGGTTTAAGCATATCCGGGGACACGGACTTTTCTGCGATGACATGGCAATCTACCAGAAGCACACCGACCGTACAACAGGCGAAGTTACCATCGAATACAATTTTACTTACATCGACATGGTAATGGATTCCTATCTTGAACGAGGAATTGAACCTTTCCTTGAACTGGGATTTATGCCTTATAAAATGGCCAGCGGTGAACAGACCATTTTTTACTGGAAAGGAAATACAACTCCTCCAAAAGATTACGAAGAATGGAAAAAAATGATTCAGGCTCTTCTTCGTCATTTAATGAGTCGTTACGGAGCAGACCGTGTTGTAAACTGGCCAATTGAAGTGTGGAACGAACCTAATCTCCCTGGATTCTGGTATAAGGCAGATATGGAAGAATACTTTAAGCTTTTTACAGAAAGTTTTAATGCGGTAAAAGCAGTAGATCCTCGATTCAGAGTAGGTGGTCCTGCAGTTTGTGGTGGAACTGATGAAGTGTGGATTAAAGCCTTTATGACCTACTGTCACGACAATAAAATTCCTGTTGATTTTATAACCCGCCATCACTATACAACAGAATTTCCGGAGAATGTTGGTCACTACGGATATGCAGAGCTTGAAAATGATGAAGATCGTTTTGGAAATCTAAAAACAACCCGGGATATTATTGATTCATTCCCTGAATACAAGGGCCGTGAAATCCATATTACCGAGTTCAATACATCATACATTCCAAACTGTCCTATTCACGATACAAACCAGAATGCAGCTTATCTGGCAAAACATCTTTCCCGTCTTGGTGATGGAAATGAATCCTATTCCTACTGGACTTTCGGAGATATTTTTGAAGAACGGGGCGTGCCATTTACACCTTTCCACGGAGGATTTGGCCTTGTTGCAAACGGCTGTATTCCAAAACCAACTTTCTGGACCTTTGCATTCTATAAATCACTTAAAGAAAAAGAATGCACCTGTATCCACCGGGACGACCATTCAGTTGTTGTAAAATGCTGTGACGGATCTTATAGGGGAGTGCTGTTCAACCGTGTAAACAAACGGGGCGATAATGGCGAAGTTTGTGTTGATATGACTTTCCCGGTTTCAGGCGATTATACTCTTCTTACAAAAAGGGTAGATGAAGAAACCTGCAATCCGCTGAAGGTATGGCATGATTTGGGAGAACCGTCTTATCCTTCAAAAGATCAGACCGAACTTATTAAGATGAGTGCCTGGCCTCAGATAAAAACAGCAGTTCTTGAAAAACCTGAAGTAAAAATCAATCTTCCGGAAAATGCAGTGGTTTACTTTGAACTGAATCCACGTACCTTTACTCCGGACAGGGGCTACGATTACAACAGGGTAATGCAATATTAATAGAAGAAAACAGGGTTTTATTTTGACAAAAAATGCTATCTTGTCAAAATAAAATAATTGGAGTAAAATATAATATCTTTTCTATAAAAATGCTTTTTTAAGCAGGGGATTAAAAATGGATAATAAACCAATGATTCGCAGTAACATTTGTATCAACTCACATCCAATTGGTTGTGCAAAAGAAACTGAACGACAGATTGAATATGTAAAATCACAGAAAGCAAAACGCGGAATTAAGACTGCAAAAGAAGGTGGAAAAGCACCTAAGTTTGTTCTTGTTCTTGGATGTTCTACAGGTTACGGTCTTGCATCACGTATTACAGCTGCTTTTGAATATGGTGCAGATACAATCGGTGTTTCTTTCGAAAAAGAAGGAACAGAAACTCGCTGCGGAACACCAGGTTTCTACAATAACAAAGCTTTTGATGAAAATGCCGCAAAAGCCGGTCTTTATTCAAAAACTTTCAATGCCGATGCTTTCAGTCACGAAACACGAAAAACAATCATCGACGAAATTAAAGCTCAGGGTAAAAAAGTAGATCTTATCGTTTACTCACTGGCAAGTCCTGTTCGTTCTGATCCAGATCTTATTGATGAAGCTACAGGCCAGCACGTACTTTACAAATCAGTAATCAAACCAATTGGACAGAACTACGGTGGTGCTGCTCTGGACATTATGACAGAAACACTTTCTGAAAAATCTGCAGAACCTGCTACTGAAGATGAAATTGCCAATACAGTCAAAGTAATGGGTGGTGCAGACTGGCAGCTTTGGATTGATGCAATGCTTAATGCCGGTGTTCTTGCAGAAGGATGTCGTACAGTTGCTTACTCTTACGTTGGACCAGTTCTTAGTCACGCAATCTACCGCAATGGTACAATTGGTATGGCTAAAAAAGATCTTGAAGCTACAGCCCGCAATCTTTCTGCCCAGCTTAAAGCTGCTGTTAATGGTGATGCATGGGTTTCAGTAAACAAAGGTCTTGTAACACGTTCAAGTGCAGTTATTCCTATCATTTCACTTTACCTTTCAGTTCTTTTCAAAGTAATGAAAGCCAAGGGAATCCACGAAGGTTGTATCGAACAGATGGAACGTCTTTTTGCAGAACGTCTCTTTACTGGTGCCGACAATGGGGCAGGTGAAGTTCCTGTAGATGCAGAAAATCTTATCCGTATTGATGACTGGGAAATGCGTGAAGATGTTCAGGCTGAAGTTGATGTACACATGCAGGCCATCAACCAGGATAACCTTAAAGAACACTGTGACCTTGATGGTTACCGCCACGACTTCCTTGCAACCAACGGTTTCGATGTTGAAGGCGTTGATTACGAAGCCAAGATCTAATCGAGCTATTGACTAAACTTCGGGTTTTCTTTATTATAAAAAAACCCGTTGTAAAATTTTTAAGGTAGGTATATACAATGTCAAGAACTTGTGATGTTTGCGGAAAATCACCAATGAGTGGTAACAAAGTTT
>JAKSTP010000068.1 GCA_024402505.1 Treponema sp. | reverse complement strand
TTGTGTCGATTTTGAGTTTTGGCTGGCGATACTTATCGGTGCTTCCCTTGATACAGAGATCGCTTGTTTCCAGGTCATTTTCCAGGTTGATTCTCTGAACAAGTTCTTCTTTGGTTAATTCATAACGCTTTGAAATCACATCGTTTTTAAGGGTAAAACGGTGTTTGTACATGTGTTTCAAATGTGTTATGACCTCATCGGCGAAGGCTTCTCCGCCAGGACACGCAACAATTCCAAGGCTTGTTGGTTCACAATAAGGCATATTTTTTTCCTCTGAAATCTTCCTGAAACCCGACGCGTCCATCATCAACGGTTATGATGATTTCAGTCATGCAAATCTAGTTGAAGATTCCATATGTAAGAATTTACACTTCAAGTATAGAGAAATTTTTCCCTAAATTCAATAAAGCAGTAGTATAATTAACCCATAAAAGAGGTAATCATGAAAGAGATAACAAAAACATTCGGTACAGTAATTCCTCTGGGAGCTCTTCGTACAGAAAGCTGCCCTGCCATAGGCGAGTTTTCAGCTTTAAAAGACTTTGCATCTTTCTGCAAAAATTCCGGAATCAAAATGATTCAGCTTCTGCCGGTAAATGATTCAGGCACTCAGTCCAGTCCTTACAGTGCTCTTTCCGCATTTGCCCTTCATCCAATCTATATTACGGTTTCAGAAATTGAAGGATACAATGAGCTTTGTAAATCAAACAAAGACTTCAAAAATGCCTGTAACTGGCTTTTGTCACAAAAAGATAAATCCAGATATGATTATCAGGGCATTCTTAATACAAAAAACTATCTTCTCCGCACTCTTTACGAAGAAACTGATGTTTTCAAAAAGGGAAAACTTTCTGCAGAAATGGAAAAATGGCTTAAGGATAACCCTTGGGTAAAATCCTACGCGGTTTATAAAAACCTAAAATGGAAATACATGCAGAAAAGCTGGAAAGAATGGCCTAAAGCAGACCGAAATCTTTCTAAAGAAGAAATTCTTTCACGTTTTGATGATAAGGATCTTTCAAAGGAACACAATTTTTATATCTGGCAGCAGTTTATTGCAGACGGACAGTTTTCTGCTTCCGTAGCTGCCTGCAAAAAAGAAGGACTTTCCCTTAAAGGTGATCTTCCAATCCTTATGAATGAAGATTCCTGCGACGCCTGGTTCAATCCGGATTTCTTTAATCAAAAACTACGGGCCGGATCTCCTGCAGACGGTGACAATCCTACAGGTCAGAACTGGGGCTTTCCTACCTATAACTGGACTGCTCTTGCAAAAGACGATTATTCCTGGTGGATTAAACGCCTTAAATGGGCCGAAAAATATTACGAAGCTTACCGCCTGGACCATATTCTTGGATTTTTCCGCATCTGGGCAATTCCAGAAACTGATGCAAACGCCCTGAACGGACATGCAGAACCATTTGCTTCATTCAAAACTTCAGATCTTGAAAAACTTGGCTTCGAAAAAGACCGTATCCGCTGGTTATCAAAACCACATATTCCAACTTCCCTTATCGACAACATCACATGGAACCACGATATGTCGGTAAAAATCCTTGAAACCTTCTGTAACAGAATTGGAAATGAAGAACTGTGGCTTTTCAAGGATAACTTTACTCCACGGCTTATGTACGATACAGACATTTCTGAATTCTGCACAAGCGAAGCCCAGAACTGCATAAAGGAAATTTTGAACAACAAGTGGAGTGACCGATGTTTTGTAGAACCTGCAAAAAACAAAATGTGCTTCAGCTGGGTTTACCAGAACTCAACATCGTGGAAATCTCTTTCTGAGGAAGAAAAAGAAAAACTTGCCACTCTTTACAAGACACTTGAAGAAAAACAGAACAAGCTTTGGAAAAAATCTGCTGATGAAATTCTTTCAAAACTCACTTCTTCTGTAGAAATGGTGCCTTGCGGAGAAGATCTTGGTGTGGGACTTTCCTGCGTAGCACCTGTCATGAAAAAGAACAGCATTTTAGGACTAAAAGTTGTACGATGGTGCCGGGAATGGGACAAAGAAGGTCAGCCTTTTATTCCTGTAAAAAAATACGAAAAACTTTCAGTATGCACAACTTCCGTTCACGACAGCTCAACCCTCCGTGAATGGGCCGAAACCGAAAGTGAAGACAAAAAATTTACTCCCGCAATTGCCGCAAAACTTTTGAAAAATGCCGCCAAAGCAAATTCTCTGTACTTTATTCCACCACTTCAGGATCTTTTGTACATGGATAAAAAACTGTGGCTAAAAGAAGCAAAAGATGAACGCATCAACATTCCAGGCACTGTAACAGACTTCAACTGGACCTACCGTCTCCCATGCTCAGTAGAAGACCTCTGTAAAAATGAAGTGCTCATTGAAAAAATTAAGGCACTTAATTAAATAAGCTGACAAACTTTTTATACAAAAAACCCGGACTTAAAAATCCGGGTTTCTTTTTTATCTTGTTGTTGTAATTTCGTTCCAGCCGCTTATGAGACGGTCTATAACGCTCTGTGCCAGATTCAATGACATTCGAGCCTTACTCATGGCAATTGTAACGTCATGAATATCAAGGCTGTCAGGATCAGTGATTACCTTTTCCTGAAGGTTTGTTACATCAATCTGCTGCTGGTTCATGGAAGACATGGCTTCAACAAGGAACTGGTCAAAAGATTTAAGGGCTTTGGCCTGTCCGTTTTCTGCACTGGAAGGAATGCTTGCATAAGGCTGGCCCGCAATATCAGAAAGCTTTGCTGTTCCTGTGTGAGCCACATTTGTTCGGGTCATCTGCAATGTACCGAAATCTTCAATTTTCATAATTTACCACCCGAATCTATTTTCTATCAGTTATTTACCTATGTCAAGGGCAGCAGTAAACATATCCTTGGCACCGTCAATTACAGTTGCATTAGCTTCGTAAGCACGTGAAGCAGAAATCAAATCTACCATTTCATTTACAATGTTCACGTTTGGATATTCAACGTAACCTGCATGTGGACCGCTTTTAATTGCATCTGGATTGTCTGGATCGTAAACAAAGTTTCCTTCGCTTGTATCCTTTACAATTTCCAGAACCTTTACACCTTTTCCAGGACCGTTGTCCAAAGAAGATGGAGTAAATGGTGAGTTCCACTGTGGATTTGAATCAGAAACCGGAGTAAAAACAACAGAAGATCTTTTAAAAGGTCCCCCATCCTGTGTTCGTGTTGTAGAAGAGTTTGCAATGTTATCGGAAATAACATCACTTCTAAGTCGTTCTGCAGCCATACCTGTAGCAGCAATATTAATCGAAGTAAAAAGTCCCATAATCTATTCTCCTCTACCTTTACTATTTTTTCATTGCAGTATTAACCTGGCCAAACTCGAAATTTACAAGCTGGGTAAGGATTCTGTACTGCATCTGAATCTGGAGGATGTTCTGTGCTTCAGTTTCAGCATCTACGTTATTGCCGTTTGCTTTGGCAGATGTTGTGTAATCCAAAACACGGCGTGGTTCTACATCACGGTAATCGTATACTTCATTAAGAGGAATATGTCTTGAATCTGTTGTTGTAAGCTGAAAACCTGATTTAGCCTTTTCTTCAGATTCGAAGGCTCTTTTCAGTTCGCTTTCAAAGTTTACAGTTGAACGTTTGAAGTTTGGAACTTCTGAGTTAGCAAGATTGTTTGCACCTACCTGATATCTCAGTGAGGTAACATCCATTTCTCTCTGTAATAAATCAATTGACCGTGTAAATGTATTCATACCTATTTTGTCGGAAGGAACGGCCAAATCTTGAGTCTTTTTTTGATAAATTTTGATTGATAATTTTTTTAGCGGAGAACTTCCAGTCCCAAAGGCCAGTTGTTTCCGGCTCCCATGGTTACAAAAAGGTATCCGTCAGGATATTCCGGTCCCAGTGGTTTTTCAAGTTCAGAAAGTACAAAATCCTTTGCATCCATAACTTCTTCAAAATAATGAATGTCACTGCAGTACTTTTCTGCATGTTCAAAAAGGGTTTTTCCGGTGATTTCAAAATCTGCAGGATTTTCCCGGGCCGATGAATAAATCTTATGAAGGATTACAGTATCTGCGGCAGAAAGGCTTTCTGCAAATTCTTCAAGAAGAGCCTGAGTTCTGGAATAAGTGTGGCTCATAAAATCCACAATGAGTTTACGTCCACGGTAAAACTCTTTAAGGCCCTGGAGGGTTGTTTTTACGGCTGTAGGATGATGACCATAGTCGTCCATTACAAGCACTTCTA
Organism: Treponema sp.; assembly: GCA_024402505.1. Classification (GTDB taxonomy): domain Bacteria; phylum Spirochaetota; class Spirochaetia; order Treponematales; family Treponemataceae; genus Treponema_D. Next base: position 1,401 of record JAKSTP010000068.1, on the reverse strand, counting down.
CCCCATTACCGTTTTTCTTTCGGCCAATTACTTCACTTCGGCGTTTAGCACCTGCATATGAAGCAAGTCCTTTCTGCATTGCCTGGGTGTCGCATGGAAGGCCGTTATCTGCCAGAAGTTCGTTGGCCAGAGCAAGGGCTGCAACTGAATCAAGTACTTCGTGACGGCCAGGCATAGGAATATAAAAATCACCAAGGCCTTCAACAAAAAACTTGTTCTGTTCGTTAGAAACACCTTTAAAGGTAATTTTATATTTTCCAAGGGCAGTTTCACCGTATGGAAGAAGATTCAAGTCCGGGCGTTTTTCGTAAGCAATTTTTACAGTTTCACAGGCCCCTTTATCATCTGCACAGTAAATAAGATCAGCATCATCTGGCAAAAGACAGATGTAATCAACAAAAGCGTCACGGATATCTTCATAAGTTGGATAATAATCCTGGTGATCACTTTCTACGCTTGTAAGAATAATTTTCTGGGGACAGAAAGACATAAAGTGCCGCTGATATTCACAGGTTTCTGCAACAAAAATGCGGTCCTCAGGTTTTTCGGCATTGCGGGCCAGATCACTTGTGTAAATACAGGAATCATCAAAACTTTTGATGACGGAACCGGCCAGTACCTGAGCTGGCAAAGGAAGTTCCTTCAATACTGAACCGGTAATGCCAGTTGTAGAAGTTTTTCCGTGAACACCGCAGATACCACATGAATATGCAGATTCAGAATATTCACCAAGAGCCTCTGTATAAAGCTTGCAAGGAATATTCTTTTTTACAGCTTCAATAAGTTCAGGATTCACATCCTTTTTGTAGGCACTGGAATAAACAACCAGCTGAATGTCATCAGTTATATTTTCTTTTGAGAAAGGAAGAGCTTTAATTTTCAGTTTATCAAGGATTTCGTCGGTGTAAAAACGTTCCTCAACATCACTTCCAGAAATTATTGCTCCGGCATGATAAAAGATTTCCACTAAGGCACACATACCTGTGCCTTTGATGCCAACAAAATGAACTCTTAAACCTTTTAAATCCATATTCCTTTCCCAATCTCCAGGCTGCTATTCGTCCAGTGTAATTCTATTACCTGTGTAAAGATGATAGTAGCGGCCCTGTTTTTCCAGGAGTTCTTCGTGGGTTCCCCTTTCAATAATGTTACCGTGTTCAAGAACAATGATTTCATCGGCATTGCGTACTGTAGAAAGGCGGTGGGCAATAACGAAACTGGTTCGTCCGCTCATAAGGCTGTCCATACCTTCTTCAATAAGTTTTTCAGTACGAGTATCAATAGAACTTGTAGCTTCATCAAGAATAAGAACCGGAGGATTTGCGATTGCAGCACGGGCAATTGCCAGAAGCTGACGCTGTCCCTGTGAAAGACTTCCACCGTCCCCTGTAATTACAGTAT
>JAKSTP010000067.1 GCA_024402505.1 Treponema sp. | reverse complement strand
CACGGATTTCTGAGATTTCTTTGAAGATTTCTGGCTGCTGTTTTTCAAGAGCAGAGATATCCATTGGAGTACGGATACCGGCAACAACGTCTTCACCCTGAGCGTTGATGAGGTATTCTGCCATGAAGTGGTTTTCACCAGTTGATGGGTCACGTGAGAATGCAACACCAGTTCCTGATGTTTCACCCATGTTTCCGAATACCATGGCCATTACTGTAACAGCTGTACCTTTGATAACGTTTTCATCGATGTTGTTGAGTTTGCGGTAAACGATAGCACGATCGTTCATCCAAGAACCGAATACGGCGCCAATAGCACCCCACATCTGTTCCTGTGGATCCTGTGGGAAGTCAGAACCTTTTTCTGCTTTGTACATTGCTTTGTACTGTTTTACAACTTCCTGGAGGTCTTCTGTTTTAAGTTCAACGTCTTCTTTGTATCCGTGAGCTTTTTTAACTCCGTCAAGGATTTCTTCGAATTTGTCGTGTTCTACACCCATAGCTACGTTTCCGTACATCTGGATGAAGCGGCGGTAAGCATCCCAAGCAAAGCGTGGGTTGTTTGTTTTTTTAGCAAGTCCTTCAACTGACTTGTCGTTCAAACCGAGGTTGAGGATTGTATCCATCATACCAGGCATAGATTCTGCAGCACCTGAGCGAACTGATACCAAGAGAGGATCATTATCATCGCCAAGTTTTTTACCCATTGATTTTTCAAGTTTAGCAAGGTTAGCAGCAACTTCAGCAGCGAGTGCATCTGGGTATTTGCGTCCGAGTTTGTAGTATTCCTGACAAACATCGATAGAAATTGTAAATCCTGATGGAACTGGGAGGCTCAATGGTTTTTTAGCCATCTGAGCAAGGTTAGCACCTTTTCCACCAAGGATGAGACGCATTGATTCATCGCCTTCTGCGTCACCGTCACCGAAATAGTATACGTACTTAGTAGCCATATTATTTCTCCATAAAATAAAGGTTAAAAGGAATTTATATAGTTCAATTATTATACTTTCTATTTAAATTGTTTTCAATAGAAGATTTTATGTCCAAAGATCTACCTGATGATGAATCCCAGCTGCACCTGGAAGAAATTTCCACCAAGGAAAACCTGACTTTTTTTGTTGTAAGGGAACCAGGAATACTTGGCATAAAAGTCGAATTTAAGCACGTCAGTGTTGAAGAAAATAGCAGAAAGTGTAATCTGTCCGTAAATTTCGTCCCGGTAAGCAAGACGGCCGGTTTTGGCAAATTCAATAATCGCCGGAAGACGACCAATCATCCAGCTGGAATAATTGTTCTGATCGGCAAGGGTTCGGAATCCCACAGCCCCCTGATAACCACTGCTCAAATTGATGGCAGTAAAAAAAGTTGGTCCCAAACTCTTCTGAATCTGATAATCAAAAAGGATAAGATTTGCATTTGCCGAAGCAATTGATTCCCAGTTGGAGAAAAGTCGGCCTTTAAGAACAATTGGCAGGTTGTAAGTAAAGTCCTTGTAGCACACAATCGGAATCAGTTTTGGAATATAAACATTCAAAGCCGGCGAATAGTTTACGGCCTGTTCGTATTCTCCCGTAGCCAGCCGTCCCATGCGAACAAAAATAATGTCGGTATAAAGATCAAGACCAAGGTCTTCGTAAATGCCAGGCCCCGTTTTACATTTCCAGGAAATTGCATTTACAAACTGAGAGTTTACAAAATAATCACGGCTATCAAAAGCTGCTGACAATTTTCCGGCTGAAATAAAATACAGATTGTTTGCGGCATTGAAAACCACCTGCCCTGTTCCCCCTGTTCCTGCCTGGAAAAATCCGTCTTTATCAAAAACAGCCTTAATGTTCAAATCGTAGGAGAAAAGTGATGAACTGGTTCCTCCCGAAATATCAAGGGAAGTTCCGTAGTGAGCCCAGTTTACTTCCGGACTTGTAGGATTTTCATTTTCTGCATTTAAATCGGCACCAATAGAAATGGTCACCTGGTTTGAATCCCAAGGAGTCTGGGAAATATAAGTAACGCCTATTGGAAGTGCATACTCTTTCTGGCGTTCAATTGATTCAATGTCGATGTTGGTAAAACTGAGTGTCGAAATTGGGATAAACATTCCGTCCCGGTAATATTTAAAAGGATTGATCTTTTCTGACGGAAGAGGCTCTTCAAAATCTTCTTCATCTTCTACTTCACCTTCTTCTGCATCAATTTCTTCAGGCTCCACAATTCTGGCGCTTTCCAAAACTGCCTGCACCTGGTCAAAATTTTCACTCAGTTCATCAAGAACAAAAATCCTGTTTTCTTCAAAGAAATGTCCTTCAAAAAAGATTCTGCCTTCTGTAACACAAGGATTGTAAATACCGCCGGAAATGTCATCTTTCCAGAGAGTAAAGGTTTCGGAAGAAAGACTGAAGGTTCCAAGCCGCGGAAACGAATCTTTTTCTACCCACGAAAAATAAAGGCAGTTATCAGAAGAATCATAAGAAAGTCCTGTCATGCGGAAAGAAGGATAATCCGGCATGGCGTACACTTTTTCTTTTTCAAAAGTCATGGCATTGGCAAAAACCAGGTTCCATTTAAGGCCATTTTCACCGCCGGTTTTTTCTAGCCAGGCCACCTTGCCATTTCCAAGATCTGTGATGCGGTCAACGTATGAATTCAAAGGAAGCGGCTGTGTTGCAGTTTCAAAGGCCTGTGTAACCCGATTGTTTTCTTCATCAATCTTATAAAGAGAAAGAGTTCGTTCCTGACTTCTAAACTTTACGCCTGCAAGATAATAGCCTTCACTGGTTTTTATAAGACTGAGATTTTTAAAACCTTCATCAGTTTCCACTTCAAACCAGCGGCGGGACTTTGTGTTGTAAAGGCGGACCCTTGCCTTAACCTGAGGCTGATTCACATTCCAGTATTCAATGGCAAGATAACGGCCGTCTTTTGAAGCGGTAATGGAATCAATATTTCCAAGAGAAAAAATGCGGCGACGGTGACCGTTTTTCAATCTCCAGACAGCACCGGTTTTCTTTTCAACGTAAAAAACAGCATCTTCCGTGGCGCAAAGATCTAAATAAACCGATCCGCCTTTGTTTGTAAAAGAGGGCTTGTATTTTCCGGAAAATGCATCCTTCACTTTAAGGGATTCCATGGTGTGAAGCTGTGGGATGTAGATGGAGTCCCGAAATTTTTCCCAGGCGTCATAAATGGAAACACCGTAAGTCTTTTTGAAAAGATTGGCCTGGAAAGGAAAAAATCCTTTCATGTTTACCACATTCCACCACCACTTTGAATACAGTTCCATGCCATATTCGTCCTGAAGCCACTGATGGAAGGCCCCGTTAAAATTGTAAAAAGCACCTCTAGGATATGCTTCACGGGCACCCTGCATGTCGTCAAAGGCTGGGAATTTGTTTTCGATTTTAGCCTGGCGGATCATCTGGCTGTAATATTCATCATTAAGCCGCCCTTCCCCGCTTCTGCTTTCCGAGGTGAGTGTTGCACCTTCTGCCATACCGCTGGTAACAAAAATGGTTCCCGGAGAATATGCGTCACCGAACACAATGCCAATGAACCGCCAGAAACCGTTTTTCATGTTGAAGGTAAAAGCGTGGGTCAATTCGTGACGGAAAGTACTCAATAAATCTTCCGAGAAAACTTCCATGTCGGAGTCGGGCATTGTATCGTAAAGGACAATGTGATTGTAATAAGCGCTGGAATAGTAAGCGTTGAACTGTTCGTGGCCCGGCACAATTACAATGGGCATGGAAGCAGTCATTTCCACCTGATAAAGATCGGAAAGTTCCTGGTAAATGGCATCGGCGTTTTCGTACAGAAGACGGGCAGAAACTTCGGAGACCTCAGGATAAATGATTTCGAACCACTGTGTTTTTACGGAACGCAGCTCGCTTTCTCCCCAGAACAAACCTTCATAGGAAAAAGCCGCTGATGTAAACAGGAACACCGCAATAAACAGACTTACTATTTTTTTCATTGATTTATCATATAACTATTGTTGATTTTATGTAACTGCATTTTATTGGCGAGATTTTTCATTCATGCTATACTTTACCCGCTTTTCTTAAAATCTAACCAAAGAGGTAATGAAAATGAAAAAACTTTTATTTTTGCTGGCAGCTTGTGCTTTGTTTTTCGGATGCGTAACTACAGGATCAGCTGAAAAAGATATTAAAGACGATAACACTGAAGTAACAGAAGTTAAAGAAGCCAAAACAAAACTTACAGGATCAAAATGGATTCTTACAGAAATTCTTGATGAAGATGGCGTTGGTGATACAGTTGATTACGGAACAATGACACTTTCCTTCCCTTCAAAAAAGAAATCTGTTTTTGATACAGGAATCAACCTGTTGAACTGTGCCGTTACTATCAACGAAGCAGATTCAACCATCGTTTTTGAACAGGGCCCTATGACACTGAAATCTGGCGACAGCAGAACAATGTATCTTGAAATGTTCCTTATGGAAAGTCTGGACTCTGTAGTTTCTTACTCAATGGATGAAAATATGCTGAATCTTTTGGACCACAACGGAAATCCAAGACTTATTTTCGATCTGCAGTAGCAGCAACCACTCCATAATGGCCTTCTCCACGGGGGAGGCGCATTTCTATATTCTGGCTGGAATAAACACAGCCACAGTATTCCTGGCGGTACATTCCGTATTCCTCGGTTAATTCCAGGCTGCGGTCAAAACCGCCTTCTTTTTTAAAATCCGACAAAAGCCATTTAGGTGATTTTCCATCTGCCACAGTCTGAATCGGGTGACCTGGTTTAAAAGGCACTCCCTGAGCTTCCAGGTCCCGGCCAATCTGATTGATTTTATCTGCATCTTTAAAAGGACTGATACTCAGTGTGGTGCAGAAATAATCAAAATGATGTTCACAGGCGTACTGGTAGGCACGGGTCATGCGCATTTTGTAACACCGGCGGCAGCGTTCACCTTTTTCCGGCTGTTTTGCCAGTTCCGGTTCTTCATTTACTCCAAGAGCATCGTAGAATTCTTTAGGTTCGTAATGTGCCACTTCCAATTTAACATTATTCTGGATGGCCGGTTCGTAGCGGGGCAAAAAAGATTTCAGTTCTTCCAGGCGGCGAATGTATTCTGCTTCCGGATAAATATTGGGATTATAATAGTAGATTGTTATGTCAAAATATTGTGCCAGCATTTCCAGCACATGGGAAGAACAAGGCCCACAACAGGCATGAAGCAGCAGTGTGGGCTTTGGAGATACTTCCGGGGTGGATCCTTCGAGAGCCTCAGGGACCACTCCTTCGATTGTCTTCAGGAAGTTTTTTAAGATTTTGTAAGGTGCTCTTGGATTAGCCAATTGTAGTACCAAGGAAATCCTGGTCGTTCAGGATTTTTTCGATATTTGCAATGTCTTTTCCACCGGCACAGATAACTTTCATGCCAAGTCCGCTGGCTTTTTTGCTGGCAATAGGATCGAAAGGACAGTTTTTGCCAGGAACCCATTCATCACCAACCATTTTGCGGAAATCTTCCCAGGAAATTGTATCCAGAGGTTTTGCATCAGGATTTTTGCGTGGGTCATCAGTGTAAACTTTTTCGATGTTTGAAAGGTTTACGATAGTTTTGGCATCAAACTTTTCACCAAGAAGAACTGCGTCGTTGTCGGTAGAAAATCCTGGTTTCCATCCTGCAGCCAGCAAAACCTGTCCGTCGAATTTAACATCTTCTGTTGGATTGTAAACTACATCATTTTTGCAGTAATCACCAAA
>JAKSTP010000066.1 GCA_024402505.1 Treponema sp. | reverse complement strand
ATGGTAATTTTGTTTGCCATAATTTATTCCTCTTTTCTTTCGAAATGAAATTAAATTTTAAGGTTGCTGAAAAAGATAATTTTACAGCATTCCCATTATAACGGTTTTTGAGAAAAAAGTATATGAAAAAGTGATGGTTGTGTTGGAAAATTTCTACTGTTCTTTATGGTAAGGTTCCAGCAATTTTACCAGTTCTTCTTTTTTGAACAGCTTTGCATATTGATAGGCACTCATTCCCATCATGTCTTTAATGTCAGGATCGGCACCATTTTCTACAAGGAGTTTACAGATTCCAGGGCGGTTTGCACCAACGGCAAGAACCAGATTTGACTGACCTTCTTTACAGATTGTGTTCAAATCGGCACCTTTTGAAATCATGTACTGAGTGATTTTTTCATTACCACGCCAGACTGCATCCATAACAGGAGTGTAACCACGGTCTTCACTTTCTGTGTTGATCTGGGCCCCGTTATCAATAAGCCATTCTACAAGTTCAAAATTGTCTGATCGTACAGCAAGATTAAGCATTGGGGTTCCGTCATAATCACGTACATTTGTGTCCATTCCACCGTCAAGGAAAAGCTGGCAGATTTCAGCCTTGCCCTTATCAATATACTGACCGAAACAATCTGGAGTAAAAGGAATTCCTTTAATAAAAAGGGTTCTTCTGGCAGAAGACTGAATGAAAGATTTCTGAAGTGTTTTAAAATTTTTAGAAATGTCTTTCTCAATGGAATCCATGTTCTTCATGCAGTAGAGACGTTCGTTTGGGAAAATATTTGAAGTTCCAAGTTCAGCAATATTTGTCCATACAGGAAGTTCGCGGGCGGCGGCATATCCTGTGAGATTTGTATAAAAGGGAAGGAAGTCTGTTGACTGTATAGACGAATAAATAATTATAAATGAGATTTCATCTATAGTTTCAGAAACACTTAAAAGTTCTCCGATATCATCTTCCTTGCAGAGTTTAAAAGATGCATCAGCATTTTTGCTTACAATAAAGTTACGGAGAGAAGTTGTATCTGTATCAGAAATAATAAGCCATTTCATATTATTAAAGGATTATAAAGTAAAAGACGGTAGAAAACAAGAGATTTTGGAGAAATTGGATAGATAAAAAGAGCAAAAAAAAAGGAACTCATTTAAGAGTTCCTTCTGCCACCGGTTGGAATCGAACCAACGACACATGGATTTTCAGTCCATTGCTCTACCAACTGAGCTACAGCGGCAAGTGATGTATCTATAATATAAAATTACGCACTTAGTGTCAATAGACTAAATCAAAAATATTGAATATTTATGAAAAATTTATTTTTCGTTTTTTCAGGTCAATAATCACTTTATGATTTCCGTCTGTAGAAATTGCTTTGTAAATATCCTTTGAAACCATTTCCAGGGACCATTGAAGTCCTTCGTATTGTTCAAACATTTTACAAATTTTTTCTGTAATCTGGATTTCACTTTCACTGAAGCTGGCCGGATCATCTGAATACATTATCTGAGATCCAAAAGCATAATTTACAAAAGCAATAATTAATTTTTCATCATCTGTAAGAGAACAGTTTTCTTTTCGCGCAAAAATAACGTCAGGATCATTCTGGAAAATACTGTTGTTCCAGAAGGCGTGGGAAAGTGTATCTTTTAAGTTTACATAAGCTGATGGTCTGGCCGGGTAGTCCAAGATTTTCAGGTCAGTTCGATCCCAATGTTCAAGGGTGTCTGTGCCGATTCTTGATAATGGAAGGTGTAAGAAAGATGATTCAAATGGCTGACCGCATCCAAGATAATAAACGGGTTTTCCATCTTTATTAGTTTCTCGTTTTGTTACAACCTGGAGTGCATTTTCGTAATGTTGGAAAGCTGCTCCTTTGTTTTTGAAATCACCGTTTAAAAGCCCTGCAAAAAGAAAATCCAGTTTGATGTAACGGAATCCCCATCTGTTTATTAGAGTTTCCATCACCTCATCAATATGATCAATTACTTCCGGAATGGAAAGATCCAGGGCGTAGTAAGATCCGGAACGGCCAGGTTGAAGATCTCCTTTTTTACCACCCCAGGAAGGATTAAATCCAGCTTCAAGTGGTTTTCCGGTTTTATCCAGAAGAAGCCAGTCTTTGTGGGCCTGAATGAATGGAAGACGGTAATCGCAGATAAAAGGTGCAATCCAAAGGCCTGGAATGTATCCTTCACTTTCGATTATTTTTGTTATTGATTCAAGACCGTTGGGAAAACGATCTTTGTTTACTTCCCACTGTCCAGTTCCATATTGCCAGCCATCATCAATCTGAAATACAACTGGCTTGTTCTTTTTTATGAAAGCTTTGTTCATGACATTGTCTGTTTTTTTCAAAGCGTAAAGATCTTCAAGAATTATTTTTTCATCAATTTTATTATAGTGGTTATACCAGCTTTCGTATCCAGAAGGCATAGTGGATAGGGTTTTCTGATAGGAAAAACGGTCCGTATAGTAAATTTGATTGATTGTATTTTTAAGATTTACAAATGAATCGGACTTAAAAATTTTAATTTCTGAAACTACTTCATTTTCGGTAAATGTTTTTCCATTTGTATAAGCATAAACCGAAATCGTTTTTTTCTTAAGGTCAACTGCGTACTGAACTGGAGGAAGTTTTTTAAAAGCACCTGTAGAACATATTACAAGATATTCCTGGCCATTACGAAAATAAATTATGAACTGGCCTAAAAGCATTTTCCTGCTTTTTTTAATCTTTGTATCTGGAACTTCAATATACCTTTGAAACTGAGGAACAACAAATTTTTTATAAACAGGCTGTTTTTTTCCAAGGGGAATCTCCCATCCAGCATCCCAGGCCTGCCATCCGCAAGGATAAAAATTAGTGTCTTCAGTAAAAGAAAAATCAAATTCTTTAGTAAGACTTTCAAATGAGAAGATTCCTGCAAGAGTGTGTTCGGTTTCTGGAAATCCTGATGCTTTTTTTACAGAGTAGAGGACAGTCTTGATAGTATTTTCAGCAGTTTCAATAGATGTGATAGTCATACTATCAGTATATATGACTTTAATAATTTACACAAATTTTTCTTTCTATAAGTTACTGAATTGATTATATTTAAAACATGAGAACTACAAATGATTTGCCTGCAGTTCAAGGAGAACTTGTTCCTGGCGTAGACGACAACTTTTACAAAATGGCATTTCAGTTTCAGCAGATTATGATGGTTTATGAAAGTGCCATTAAACAGATTGAAACAAAACTTGATATTCTGAATAAAGAACATAAAGTTACGGGAAACAGAAATCCAATTGATACAGTAAAATCAAGAATTAAAAGTGCAGACAGTATTGCAAAAAAACTTGAGAAAAAGAATCTTCCGGTAAATTTTGATACCATGATAAACAATCTTAATGATGTTGCTGGTGTTCGTGTTATCTGTCCATATATATCTGATATTTATACAGTGAGAAACATGCTTTTAAAACAGCCGGATTTAAAGCTTATTGCTGAAAACGATTACATTAAAGATCCAAAAGAAAGCGGATACAGAAGCCTTCATATTGTTGTAGAAACTCCAGTTTATCTTTCCAACACGGTAAGAAATGTCAGAGTTGAAATACAGCTTCGAACAATTGCTATGAATTTCTGGGCAAGCCTTGAACATCAGTTGAAGTACAAGAATAAGAGTAAAGTTCCTGAAAGTGTAAAAAGGGAACTTTTCCGTGTTGCAGAAACTATTGCTATGACTGATCGGGAAATGGAAGATATTTATCACGAACTGCAGGAACTGGAGTAGACTATGCTTTTTATTTTTGATATGGGCGGTGTGTGTTGCAATACATTTCTTTTGGAAGATCTTTGTAAAAATTTAGGTGTTACAAAAGACCGTTTTAAGGAAATCTGTAAAAATGAAGACGGAACTTCCATTTTCAAAAAACTTTCCACCGGAGAAATTACAATTAAAGAGTTCTGGAGGGAGTGGGAAAAACGTACTGGAAAAAAAGAAGCAGACTGGTTCTATCTATCATTTAAACCTTATCTTCTAGAAGAAACTGTGCAGTTTATTAGACAGCTTAAGAAGTCTTCTCGTGTGGTTTGCGGAACAAATACACTGGAAAGTCATTATCTTGTTCATATTGAGCGAGGTGATTATGAGATTTTTGATAAAACTTACGCTTCTTTTTTAATGGGCGCTGCAAAACCTGATCCATCATATTATAAACTTATTTTGAAGGCAGAAGGTGTAAAGGCTTGTGATGCGGTTTTTATTGACGATAGAATTGAAAATGTTGAAGCTGCTAAAGCCTTGGGAATCCACGCTTTTCAGTTTACTTCCATAGAAAAGTTGAAACAGGATTTGGAAAACAGTAAACTTATATAACTATGATCAGAGTATTTTTAAACGCAAAAGAAGAAAAAGAAATTCAGCAGGGATTTCCTTGGGTTTTTGACAATGAAATTGCCTTTTTGAAATATCAGGATGCTGATGGAAAATGGCAGAACGGAACTTTAAAGGAAGCTCCAATAACAAACGGAAGTCTTTGCGAAGTATGTACCAAAGCCGGTGGATTTTTGGGAACCGGTGTAATCAACAGAAATTCTAAAATTACAGTACGCATTATTTCCCGTGGAAAAGCTGAAAGTGTTGAAGAAGATAGAGCTGCATTTATTGACAAGAAGATTTCAAACTGTGTAAATATCAGAAAATTGAATTATAAGGAAATTGATTCCTACCGTCTTATTTTTGGTGAAGCAGATTTTATTCCAGGGCTTATCTGCGAAAAATATGTGGAAGAAAAAGGTGATGTTTATCTTGTAATCCAGTTCCTTTCAATGAGCTGTGACATTTTCCGTGATGAAATCCTTTCTTCTCTTAAAAAACATGTAAAGCCAGATTATATTTACGAAAGATCTGATGCCAACCGTATAAAAGAAGGCCTTGAAGAACGGAACGGCTGGATTGGAAAAGCTGGAAAAGAACAGATTATCATCCTTGAAAATGATGTTCGTCTTTGTGTTGATATTGCAAACGGTCAGAAAACAGGCTATTTCCTGGATCAGAAATTTAACCGAAAAGAAGCAGCCAAATACTGTCACGGAAAAAAAGTTCTTGATACCTTTACACATACCGGTGCCTTTGGACTTAATGCCTGTATGGCAGGGGCAAGGGAAGTAACTTCTGTTGATATTTCAGAAGATGCTGTTGCCATGGTGAACAACAACATTCGCCTGAACGGTAAAGAAAAGGTGATGAAGGCTGTTTGTGCCGATGTATTCGATCTTTTAAAACAGTATGAAGAGCAGGGTGAAAAATTTGATGTAATTATTCTTGATCCACCGGCCTTTACTAAATCTGCAAAAATGATTGAAAAAGCTTACGGCGGATACAAGGAAATTAACCTTCGAGCCATGCGTCTTTTGAATGACGGCGGTATTCTTGTAACCTGTTCATGTTCTCACTTTTTTGATTCAAATACTTTCTACGATATGCTCATGCACGCAGCAAAAGACAGTCATAAAAGTGTTCAGATTCTTGAAAAGCGTGGAGCTGGTCCAGATCATCCGGTTTTGGCAGGATATCCGAAAAGTGAATACCTTAAATGCGCGATTACTAGGGTGATTAATAATTAATAGTGAATAATGAATAGTGAATAATATAATTAAAAATTATAAATGAAAAATTAAAAATAAATTTAGGGGTGGTTTTAAAATAAAAAGGGCACTGAACTATTTTAGGGGATATATTTCCTTTCTAAAAAAAGATTCAGTGCTTCTTT
>JAKSTP010000065.1 GCA_024402505.1 Treponema sp. | reverse complement strand
TTACAGACGCTGGTTCTAATCCTGCTGATGGTGCCAAAAAAACTATGGCATATTCTATTTTGCAGAAACACAATACATCAGGTGATGCTGCAAAACTTAAAATCAAATTCGACAAAATTACATCACACGATATTACTTATGTCGGAATTATTCAGACTGCCCGTGCATCTGGATTGGAAAAATTCCCTCTTCCTTATGTTTTGACAAACTGTCACAACTCACTTTGTGCTGTTGGTGGAACAATCAACGAAGATGACCATATGTTTGGTCTTACTTGTGCTCAGAAATACGGTGGAATTTATGTTCCTCCTCATCAGGCTGTAATCCATCAGTTTGCCCGCGAAATGCTTGCTGAATGTGGTGCAATGATTCTTGGTTCAGACAGCCACACTCGTTATGGTGCTCTTGGTACTATGGCTATTGGTGAAGGCGGTGGAGAACTTGCTAAACAGCTTTTGAACAAAACTTACGATGTTGCTTACCCTGGAGTTGTTGCAATTTATCTTACAGGCGCTCCAGTTCCTGGTGTTGGTCCTCAGGACGTTGCTTTGGCAATTATTAAGGCTGTTTTTGATAACGGTTATGTAAAAAACAAGGTAATGGAATTTGTTGGACCTGGTGTTGCAAACCTTTCTGCTGATTTCCGTATTGGTGTTGATGTAATGACAACTGAAACTACATGTTTGTCTTCTATTTGGCGCACTGATGCAAAAGTTGAAGAATGGTACGCTATTCACGGCCGTCCAAGTGCTTATAAAGAACTTAATCCAGAAGATGGTGCTTATTATGACGGTGCAATCGAAATTGATTTGTCTGAAATTCGTCCTATGATTGCTATGCCATTCCATCCTTCTTGTGCTTATACAATTGATGAAGTTAATGCTAACTTGCTTGACGTTCTTGCTGAAACAGAAAAACGTGCAAAGGTTTCTTTTGGTGATAAAGTAAACTTCTCTTTGAAAAACAAGGTAATCGACGGAAAACTTTATGTTGATCAGGGTGTTATTGCTGGTTGTGCTGGTGGTGGATTTGAAAACATCTGTGCCGCAGCTGACATTCTTAAAGGAAAAGATACTGGTAACGGTAAGTTCTTGTTGAACGTTTACCCAGCTTCTATGCCAGTTTACCAGGAATTAATGAAGAACGGTGCTTTCAGTTCACTTGTTAGTGCTGGTGCTATCATTAAAACTGCCTTCTGTGGTCCATGTTTCGGAGCAGGGGATACTCCAGCAAACGGCGCATTCTCTATCCGTCACTCAACTCGTAACTTCCCTAACCGTGAAGGTTCTAAGATTCAGAACGGTCAGTTGTCTAGCGTTGCTCTTATGGATGCCCGCTCAATTGCTGCAACTGCTGCAAACAAAGGTTTCCTTACTGCTGCTACAGAATACGATACAGAATTCTCTGGAAAGAAATACTTCTTCGACAAAGCAATTTACGACAAACGCGTTTACGATTCAAAAGGCGTTGCTCATCCAGAAGTTGAAATTCAGTTTGGTCCAAATATTAAAGACTGGCCAGAACAGAAAGCTCTTGGTGATGACCTCTTAGTAAAAGTAGTTTCAGAAATCCACGATCCTGTAACAACAACAGATGAACTTATTCCTTCTGGAGAAACTTCATCATTCCGTTCAAATCCACTTGGACTTGCAGAATTTACTTTAAGCCGCAAGGACCCAGCTTACGTTGGCCGTGCAAAGGCTGTTCGTGATATGGATGCTTCTATTGCTGCAGAAATCAAAACTGTAGTAGATGCACTTGCTAAAAAAGATGCAGAACTTGGAAAGAAGGCCGCTTCCGCTCAGACTGGTTCTACAATCTTTGCAGTAAAACCAGGTGACGGTTCTGCTCGCGAACAGGCAGCTTCTTGTCAGCGCGTACTTGGTGCTTCTGCAAACATTGCTAACGAATATGCTACAAAACGCTATAGATCAAATCTTATCAACTGGGGTATGTTACCATTCCTTTACAAAGAAGGAGACAAAAATCTTCCATTTGCAAATGATGACTATGTATTCATCCCTGGCGTAAAGAAAATGATTGCTGAAAAACTTCCTTCAATTACAGCGTATGCCGTAAAGAAAGACGGAACAGTAAACAGCTTTGAACTTTCAGTTGGCGATTTGACTGACGACGAAAGAAAAATTATTTTAGCTGGATGTTTGATTAATTTTTATCGCGAATAGAAAATATTTTTCTATTCGCGAAACGGACATGTCAAGACTTTAAGCGAAGCGTGTCTTGATGTGGACGTATAGAGAGTAGACAATGAAATTGACTACTCTCTAAATGAGTTTGTCAAGGGCGAAGAGTGAGCCAGAGGCGAATGTCCCTTGACGAACACTTATCGTGACTGGATAATTTATTAGCTATTCACGAAACGGACATGTCAAGGCCTTGAGCGAAGCGTGTCTTGACGTGGACGTACCGTGATTAGTTAATCCTGCAGAATTAAAAATAGAGGCACGACTTCTTTGGAGGCGTGCCTTTTTTTTCCTTGCCAAATGGACGGTTTTTTTATTATTTTTATATTTACAGGGTAAAACAATTTATTGAACTGGGGGTGGCGCCCAGTTTTAGTGTTTTTATTTCATTAACTTGGGTAAACTTTGCTTCAAAATGTTATTGTGTTGCTGAAATTGCCCAAGTATAGTTTAGTATAGAAAAAAAACTGGGCAAAAATTCAAAGCGGCGTGGAATTATTTGCATTTAAATGGCTGAAAATATAGAAAAACGCCCAGTTTTTGCAAAAAAATCATCAAAACAGTGCAAATTTTCATATTTTCATGTTGTTTTACCTGAAAAAGAGAGTGACCTTGTTTTTATTTATTGCTTTTAGTCTTTACTTTTTTTAGTTTTGCAACTAACAACGGATTGCCAAAGGCATCACCTACATAAAGTTTCATTTTGTCATAGTCTAAAAAGAATTCGCCGGGGTGTAATAGCCCCTTGTTTTCCAAAATCGTTTCAAGTTTACCCCTTGCAATTTGAATCATTTCCATTTTTATTTCCTCCATTACTAGTTAGCAATAGAATTGAAAATGTAAAACAATCAAAATTGATTGTGGTAAATGGGACTAGGGCTTTAAAATAATTAAAGCACCACCAAGACTTTTCGCCTTAGCGGTGCTTTTTTGTTTGTTATAGGTTAGTTAGTATTTAATGTAGTAACTACCAAAGAAAACATAATTTCCACTTGAACGAACACAATTATCAGGGTCGCCGCAAGTACAATCATCAACACAGCTACAAGTATTCTCTTTAGCAACATCGTGAATACATTTACAATTACAGTATGAAATATAACCACTTTTACCTTTATTCATAACAACTTCATCATAGTAAGAATTATACTTTTCTACTGTCCAAGTGTCAAGTGGTAATTCTGGTTTTTTCCAGTCATTACAGTTTACACCAGTTGCCACACCGATTGTAGTTTTATGGTCGTCAGTAGTAAAGAACGCAATTGTCTTATCGTGTTCTTCGCCACAGATAGAACATTTATACTTTGGGCTTACTTCAACCTTTTCAAAGTTATAAACACCTTCGCTGACTTCATAATACTTTGCACTTGTAACTTTAGTGTCATCAGTATCAACCCAAGTGTGATTACCTGTGGCAGGAATTGGTTCATACTGTTTATCACCACAAAGTGTACAAGTGTAAGTTTTTACACCATTTGCTGCACAAGTAGGGGCAACATCATCTGTCAAGTCCCAATCGTGTGTACAAACTGTTGAACCTGTCAAAGGTTTACAACCAACCATTACCATTGTTGCCAAAGCAACAACCATCATAATTACCAAATTTCTTTTCATAGGCTTATTTCTCCTTATACTATTGAACTTTATACTTGCTGAATTCAGTTTTCAGCTTTTTCCATTCTTCTGATTCAAACAATTCCTCTCGTTTTTTCTGAACATATTCAATTCTATCTTTCAGTTTACCTTCGTAAATTTTTACTCTATCCACAGAAAGCCCGCTTTGAATATGATCGTTACATCGTCCAGACTGGAGACTAAGATTTTCCAATATATCGACATCTTCATTATTTTCTTTTTTACCACTCGGATACAAATGTCCCCATTCATATTTTATGTAATCAATGTTTTTCCAATTTTTTGGTCTATTCCAGCATGTTAAATATTTCGCATCAAAGTAATAGAATGGCTTGGAATCCTGGGTTTCGAAAATATATTTTATGTATTTATCAAGCAAGGTGTCATAATCTTTCGCTTTTTTAGGTATTTTATATCCTCCATCTTTTAAATGATAAGCCAATCTATTTTTCAATTTAATTTTTTCCTCTTTATCATCCATAACATAGGTGTATTTATTCTTGGAATTTTCCAAATTATGAATATGATCAATTAATTTAGTTTTTTCTTTTAATTCTGTTTTAAACATGGCTTTGGTCCTCCTCCTTTAATCGCAAGGGAACGAAGTGAACCTTGCGATTAAATAACTTTTGTAAAGTTATTTAATGCTATAGCATTAAATCCCCAAAAAAGATGCAAGAAAAATAATCCCTTTATGGGAAAAAGTTGTCGTAATTTTAGGGGAGGGGGCGGTTTTTCCTTGCCAAATAGGCGGTTTTTTTATTATTTTTATATTTACAGGGTAAAACAATTTATTGAACTGGGGGTGGCGCCCAGTTTTAGTGTTTTTATTTCATTAACTTGGGTAAACTTTGCTTCAAAATGTTATTGTGTTGCTGAAATTGCCCAAGTATAGTTTAGTATAGAAAAAAAACTGGGCAAAAATTCAAAGCAGCGTGGAATTAATTGCATTTAAATGGCTGAAAATATAGAAAAACGCCCAGTTTTTGCAAAAAAAATCATCAAAACAGTACAAATTTTCATATTTTTAAGTTGTTTTACCTGAAAAAGAGGTAAAAATGATAAATGAAATACTCTCCCCAGAGTCAATATCTCCAGAAATTGAACATCGGATTCTGGAACTGGAAGAATCAATTCTAAAATTACAGAAATCCTTGAAAAAGGCACCAGAAGGAAGTTTGTGGGTTCACAAAAAGGGAACATATACTCAATATGGTATCTATTTAAATGAAAACAACGAAAGCAAACTGAAATATCTATCTGTAAAAGAAAAGAAATTAATTCAAGAATTGCAGCAAAAGTCTTATAACGAAAAGATTCTCTTTGCGCTTAAAAATCAGGTTTTTTGTTTAAGAAAAACTTTAACTCTGCTAAAAGAAGAATCCCCAGAAGCAGTTTTGAATAATTTTTCCGAAGAAAAGCAAAAACTCACAATTCCGGTAACTCTTTCAAATTTGGTATGATGGATGATCCTGAATATAGTACTAATGCTGTTGGAAAACTTAAAGTCTTTAATGAAAATCATTTTGTATAAGGTAAAAATCTAATAATCACAATGGAAACCCAAAGTAATCCATTAACCGCAAAAGAAGTTCGTGGTGTGATAGAGGAATTTTTGGTTTAAGGAACTAGAATGATTTTTGATTAATTCTGCAACTTCTGAATTTCATCTATTGTGAGTTTCGTGAACTTTTCTATTAATTTGATATCAATATTATCTTCCAGCATTCTTTTAGCAGTTTCAATGCGTTCCTGTTCAAGCCCTTTGTTGAATCCTTGTGCAATACCTTGGGTAATACCTTGTGCAATACCTTGACTTATTCCCTGTTTCATTCCATTAGCGAAGGCTTCTTCCTGTTTAACCTGAATATCTAAATCGTAGTCATATTTGGCACATAACATATTTTCTACCTCCGTTATTTTTAGGAATAATTGCACTTATTTCTGCAACTTCTGAATTTCATCTATTGTGAGTTTCGTGAACTTTTCTATTAATT
>JAKSTP010000064.1 GCA_024402505.1 Treponema sp. | reverse complement strand
GCTCTTGTGCGACGGTGAAAACTAATATATATCTTCTTAGAAAAAGTGTCAACACCCAATTCGCTTTTTTTTCGTTTTTTTTAAAAAAAATAGTATTTTAAGTTCTCGAAACCACCACATGTTGTAGTATTGGACTTTTCGATGGTTTGAAGCTTATCACACGGATTGGTTCGCTCCTACGGAGCTCACTGAAGAAAAGATAAAACTGAAAAACGCGAAGCCCGTAGGGCTGAGCCAATCCGTGTGACTATTTAAAGTTGGTAATTTCACAAAATATAAATTATTGTGGTTTCGACAGGCTCAACCACCGCCAGAGAGGATGGTAAGTTTTACACCACTACAAATGGGCTTTCTTCACCTTTCAAAGCACTCTGAATGCCACGGATGGAATTTCCTACCATATCAGAAACAGCCTGATCGGTGTAGAAGGCCATGTGTGGTGAAAGCATTACATTTGGCATGCCGGAAAGAAGATGGAAATCCCGATTCTGGAGAAGTTTATCTTTAAAATCAAGATAGAACAGTCCCCGTTCATTTTCAAAGGTATCAAGGGCAGCAAATCCAACTTTTCCAGATTCCAGGGCACGGACAAGGGCATCGGTATCAACAAGAAGGCCCCGGGCGGCATTCACAAGGATTACACCGTCTTTCATAAGCGACAAAGTTATATCGTTGATCATGTGGTGATTTTCTGGAAGCCCCGGCACATGTAAGGTGACTATATCACTTTGAGCATACAGTTCTTCCAGGGAAACATACTGAGCATATTTTTTAACTTCATCTTTCTGGAAAATATCGTAGGCAAGAATTTTACATCCGAATCCGCTTAAATGTTTGACCAGTTCTTCTCCAATGCGGCCGGTTCCTACAACACCAACTGTGCACAGGGAGATTTCTTTCCCCTGATTTCCACGGAGAGAAAAATCCTGAAGGGCGCACTTTTTCATGATGTAGTCGATTTTTCGGCAGGCCATGAGCATCATCATAATGGTGTAATTGGCAACGCTGTTTGGTGAATAAGAAACGTTGCACACTTTTATGCCGATGGATTGGGCGTAGTCAGTATCAATGTGATCATAACCAATGGAACGGGTGGAAACAGCTTTTATACCGTTTGCTTTGAGTGCATCCAGCATTTCTTTTCCACAAGGATTTGTAATAATCGATATGGCATCGGCACCCTTTGCAAGATGGATATTTTCAAGACTTGGATAATCTGATGTGTATTCATACTCAATTCCAAGCTGGGAACAGATTTTTTCAAGATAAGGTTTCTCATCATATTCGCGAAGAGCGTATGCAAAAATCTTCATATGCAGAACTCCCAAGGTAAAGTCAATTTGATAAGATATTATAGCAGAAAAATGTGAAAAAGGATAAAAAAGCCCGCCCTGAAACCGCTAGTTTTGGGCAGGAAGCGGCTCCTGTAGGGCGGGCTTAAAGTACGGGCCGTTTTTTTTAGGTAGGGGACCCGTTACATTTTCAAAAACAGATTACTGACGAACCTGAACGTTATAAGTATAACTGTAGCTCTGACCGGCATATACTGCAGTGATTCTTACTGTACAACACTGAGGTTTGAAGTTGTCAGGGAAAGAGTAAGTAAGTGTCATATTGGTATCTACAGCAGGTACAGGATCTGTACCATAATCACCCCAAGTTTTTGCAGCAAGAATGTTTCCAAGCTGAGAACGGAGTTCGATTGTTACAGCATCGTAGTTCCATGTTGCGCCTGAAACAAGTGGATCTGCAGCATTAGTAGTTGGGAGTTTGAAGTTCACAGTATAACCTCTTGTAGCATTTCCAAGAACAAGAACTGTTGTTTCCTGTATACGAGATTCAGTTGCTGTCAATGCAGATTTTGCAGTAATTCCATCCAAATCCATTACTGAAGCTGTAGTTCCTGTCCATGAAATAAATGTACTTGGATCAATATCATATTTCTTTTTATCGCGGATTTTGATAGAACCAGCTACGGCTATATCAGCATCTGAGTAATATGCATACACTTCTATACTTGAGTAACCTTTGTAATGTCTTGGAATCTTGTATTCATCTCCACTACCAGGATTTCCATCTGGATCCTGAGGATTACAAGTAAACTCGGTAGCAATTGAAGCATTTTTTGTATCTGCAGGATCTGTTACCCAATACTTGAAATTCATTCCATCAAAAATGAGACTGTCTGAAGCAGCATCCCACAGTTCAGTACCAGCATCGGTTCCATCAATCTTTTTGTATTCCTTATATTCGATCTTATTGTAAGTATTTCCGCCATAAGCTCCACCACTAAGATTGTATTCAATGCGGTAAAGGTTTGCTGTATCACCTGTGAATGCTGTTCCAGTTGTTCCATTAAAAGTAGCAGCTACCCAGTCTGACTCGCCGGAAACGTTTACTGCACGAATCCAGGCTACATACTGATGGCCAAGCTCTGCATACATCTTAAGTGCTGTATTACCTGCAGTAAGAGAACCGTCAATGTAGTTTGGATCACCAGGATGTGGTACATGTGAAGGATCTAAAGGATCAGCTGCATCCAAAGGATCGTTTCTTACATTGAAATCCCAGTATTTTGCTTTATCTGTGTATGCTGCAGCTACTGCTGGTGGGTTTGCAGTTTTATCCCAAACATCATCAATAGCAGGAACAGCAGTTTTTCCTGTAATATCAACAAAGAGGATTTCAAACCATTCTTCGTTTTTGGCAGCAGCACGAGCCCATTCAAAGTTCATTGTATACATATCCTTTTTAATCACTTCAGGATCAGAATATGAAAGTTTGAAATCTGTAGGAGCGGCAGCAGGCTGCTCAAGACGGTTCTGGATTGTAAAGGCTTTATCGTTTTTATAGCCAGGAAGAACAACAAAATCATCAGAAATTGTAATTGTTTTCATTGAATTTCCTGAATCTGAAAGCTTGATGTACAAAAGATATGTACCAGGGGCCATTTTAGTAGTACCGTCACCAAAAGTAAATGTGAAGTCATTCAACTGGTTTGCAGCAGTACCTGCAGTAAATTCGATATCACTGTTACCATAGCTAACTGGAGTAGTATTATCAGCATAATTTTCTACTACACCTGTAAGTTTATTTTTTAAACTAACTTCGATGGTATCAAAAATGCCGCCAGTAGTAATCTTATTACTTGCATTCAGCTTGATCATAGTTTCAGACCACTGTTCAAACTTAATTTCATTCTGGAATGTACCTGGTGTTTTAAGTCCATCCGGAGAAAGTGTAAATGAAACTTTAGGAGAAGCAGGACGGTTCAAAAGCATAAGCTGAGCAGTTCCCATAAGTACAGCCTCTCTTTCAACTGTCGCAACATCTGTAGCATAAGTTCCAGTCAATGCAATAGTTGCACCTTTTTTTACAGCAATAGCAGTAAGTTCCCAGTCATCTCGTGGAATATTCAAACTGAAATCACTGCCTGTCAAGGACATTTTTGTTACAGGAAATTTATTCACATACCCGGCTGCAGCAGCAAAGGCTTCTCCATAAACATAAAGATCAATATCTCCTACAGCATATCCGTCTGGGATAATAGTACGAGAATCTCCGGCAAATCTTGCTCCGTAGAGAGATTCAAGTTCGGAATAATTTTCGATGGTGGCCTTTACGTTTGCAGGTCCGCTAACGCCAGGTCCCGATACAGTGGCGGCGCCAGCAGACAGATTGAAATCACCCATCATGCCTGAACAGCCAGCCAGACCCAATGCCAGCACTCCTAAAAGTGCAGCTTTCAAAAGTTTTTTCATGTTTTTCTCCTTAAAAGAAAATGAATTAATTAACCATATATTTAAAGCCTGATGAGACTTAAATAACCAATTTATTTCAATTTATATATGAAGACTCGAATATCACAAATTCTGCGACATCGGTGTAGACGTTTCCCTGTTTGTCAGATACTCTGAGTTCCAGTTCATATGTCACGCCAATCTTCAGGTTGGACGTTGGAATGTACAGTGAGAACATCTGTGTGTTCCTGCTGTCATAATTCACTCGGGCAGCCGTCCTTCCATAGCCGAATGGGGCATTTGGAGAACGGGGCACAGTTGTTCCATCACGTTCATACAATGTCCAGGTCCACGTATAAGCCGGCGGAGCACATTCATTGAAAGTTGTGTAATTTGGAATGGCATAATATTTATTCAGCATAGTGTCCGGATCAAAATCTGGATCGCCTGGAACAGGTAGGATTACATCAGAAACGCCTTCAAACAGACCGTTATATGCATCCAGCATAGTTGTTACGTTCTGCTTGCAAGATATTGCGAAGAATCCAAGGGCGAGAACAATGATTATTTTGAACTTCTGTAAAAGTCCCTTTTTCATTTCTATCCGTTCAATCAAGCTTTCCTAGAACTCAATCCTGTATGCCAGTCCACCGGTAAACAGGAATCCTGCTACGAAATCGAAATTTCCTCCTATATATAAAGTTATTTGCTTCCATGCCACGCCAGTTGCAAGTCCGACTGTTCCGCCCACCGCAAACTGAGAGGCACCGACGCCAGGGAGATAGAGGGTATGCACAACGACACCACCCTGAATCTCTGAAAAAATTTCAAAATCATTACTCATTGGGAAAAATGAGTATCCTACGGGAATAACAAAAGATGCCCCTGCTAGATCAGGAGCTGGAATAGCGTTACCGTTTGCATCATGGTACTGATAAGGAAAGTCTGTTCCCGGAAATCCAAGGTCCAGTTTTACAAGTCCGCCAAAATAAAAAGGCTTTAAGAGACTAGCATTCGTATACCCAATTTCAATGCCGCCGCCCATGGAATAAGGACTTTGGAAAAGCTTGAAATCGGCTCGAATCTCTATACTGTGAGGATCACGGAATTTACCAAAGCCCGTTGCGTTTGCATTTGCAGGACCAGATTGAGTTTTTTCAGACTGTTCATCATTCTGCTGGTTTTTAATGCTTTTTTTGGAATTCCTTCCCGATTTATTCCCAAGTCCTGAGCTAGTTGAGGCTTTAGGTGCCATATAGACATCGGCCAGATTCATAAGGAAGACGGTGCCATCTTTATGTCCAACCATGATTTTTGTTTCTTCCGGATTCAGGGCAAATGAAGTGATTTCGGTCTTATTGAAGGCAGGAATAAAACCAGTAAAATCTCCGGAAAGGAAATTGTACACATAGATAACATTGTCTGTACCCAAAGCCATAATCTGCTTACCGTCTGGAGTAAGGCTAAAATCTTTGATTGGGGCAGTTAAATTGATGGTCTGCAGCACTACATCCTGAAGGTTTCGCACTACAAGTCGTTTTGAATTTTCTGCAATGATCAATTTTTTTGAATCAGGATGCCAGCGCACGGGCAGTTTGTTTTTTGCGCCGGTCAGCTGATATTCAAGAACATTGTTATTGCTAACTTTCCATACAAAAAGAGCACCATCATTAGAAGTACTAGCCAGGTATTCTGCATTTGGAGAAAAAGAAAGACTTGTTACAGCACGAACATGGCCTTTAAGTTTTCCATCCTCAAGGAATTTTTTAACTCCACTAAGATGTCTCAATAAAATGATTTCGCCATTGGACTGACCAATGGCCGCAAGATTTGAATTTGATGCAAAATCTGCTGTGGTAATGGTTACGTTCTTTTCAAAGGAACGTTCCGCTTCGGTTGTCAGTCGCGGCAGGAGTGCTTTTGCCACGTAATTCTTGTCAGAAACGGACAAAATGTATTCTTTGGGTCCCTGATCATCCAGAAGTTCCTGTGCCGTACCAAGCCACAGGATTTTTCCACTGCCGGAAGTTACAGAATTGGGGTATTCAGGGTTTGACGCCAATCCTATGTAGACTTTTTCATCAGAAGATAGAAGATAATACCGGCCATCAGGTGTCCACGTAATGTTTTCGGGCTTTTTAGGGGTTGTGAGCAGCGCTTCTGGCCAGTATGTAAAGGATGTGCGGGGGGTAAGGTTCATTGCTTCCAATGAAGATACAGTAATAGAGAAGATAGCAATAATAATGAGATTTTTTAAAAATGAAAAAGGTTTCATTCCCCTGCCCTAAATAAATCTTCGGAAGTAAAACAGGACAGGTTTAGGTATTTTTACCTAAATAAGAGGAACTCTACCAGGGATCTTTAACGCTTACGGTCATCATTTTTTTTGTAAGTGGATGAGGGAATTCCAGACTGAAAGCATGGAGCATTACACGGTTCCATTTTTCGCCGCCGTAAAGCACATCTCCTAAAAGGGGCATTCCTTTTTCACTTGAATGAACCCGAATCTGATGTGTTCGCCCAGTTAATGGTTTTGCTTCAAGAAGAA
>JAKSTP010000063.1 GCA_024402505.1 Treponema sp. | reverse complement strand
CGAGGCTTTCAATTGTTTCACCAAGCATAAGGCGTGTTGCAAGACGAGCCATCTGTGTGTTACAAACTTTTGATACAAGTGGAACTGTACGAGATGCACGAGGGTTTGCTTCGATTACGTAAACTTTTCCGTTTTCGATAGCATACTGCATGTTCATAAGACCTGTAACTTTGAGAGCCTGTGCAATCTTAGTTGTATATTCTTTAATTGTCTTAAGGTTTTCTTCTGGAATAGAAACTGGTGGAATTACACAAGCTGAGTCACCTGAGTGAATACCTGCAAGTTCTACGTGTTCCATTACAGATGGAATGTAAACGTTTGTTCCGTCTGCCAAAGCATCTGATTCACATTCAAGAGCGTTCTTTAAGAAGCGGTCGATCAACAAAGGACGGTCTGGAGTTACACCAACAGCCTTTTCAACGTATTCTTTAAGTGTTGCTTCGTCGTAGATTACTTCCATACCGCGTCCACCAAGTACGAATGAAGGACGGATCATGATTGGGTAACCGATTTTGTCTGCACAAGCTTTAGCTTCGTTGAAGTCTACAGCCATTCCGCTTTCAGGCATTGGGATTTCCAATTTTTCCATCATGTGACGGAAGATATCGCGGTCTTCTGCAGCATCGATTGAGTCGATTGAAGTTCCGAGAACGTTTACGCCGTTTTCTTCAAGTTCGCGGGCAATGTTAAGTGGAGTCTGTCCACCAAACTGAACGATAACTCCCATTGGTTTTTCTTTTTCGTAAATCTGAAGAACATCTTCTGTTGTAACTGGTTCAAAGTAAAGTTTGTCTGATGTATCGTAGTCTGTAGATACTGTTTCTGGGTTACAGTTTACGATGATTGTTTCGTAGCCCATTTCTTTAAGCTGCATTGCTGCATGACAACAACAGTAGTCAAATTCAATACCCTGACCGATTCTGTTTGGACCACCACCCAAAATCATGATCTTCTTTTTGTTGTCAGTTGCTTTAGAAGTATCTGCACAGTTATATGTTGAGTAGTAGTAGTTTGCGTTTTCTACGCCTGATACTGGAACTGCAAGCCAAGCTTCCTTAATTCCAAGTGCGTTGCGGCGGTCGCGGATAGCTTTTTCAGAAACTTTGAGGATCTTAGAAAGGTATTTATCAGAGAAACCGTCTTTCTTTGCCTGGATCAAAAGATCATCAGCAGGAACAGAACCGATTGTCTTAAGCATTTCTTCTTCCAAATCAACAAGTTCTTTCATCTGCTGGAGGAAGTATTCTTTTACGTGTGTAATAGAGTTCAACTTTTCAAGGCTAACACCTTTACGGATTGCTTCGTAAAGCTGGAAGTAGCGTTCAGAGCTTGCTGTTTTAAGCATTTCGCAAAGTTCATCAGCTGACTTTTTGTTGAAGTCTTTTGCAAAACCAAGACCTGGGCGGCCATTTTCCAAACCACGAATAGCTTTCTGGAAAGTTTCTTTGAATGTCTTACCGATAGACATAACTTCACCAACGGCTTTCATAGAAGTTCCAAGAGAATCTTCTACACCGCGGAATTTTTCAAATGCCCAGCGTGCAAACTTAAGAACAACATAGTCTCCGTCTGGAGCTCCACCTGGAGTATATTTATCCAAAGTTCCATCTCTCCAGTATGGGATTTCATCCAAAGTCATGCCAGAAGCAAGCTTTGCAGAAATCAAAGCAATAGGGAAACCTGTTGCTTTAGAAGCAAGAGCAGAAGAACGAGATGTACGAGGGTTGATTTCGATGATTACTACACGGCCTGTTTTTGGATTGTGAGCGAACTGAACGTTTGTACCACCAATAACGCCAATTGATTCAACAATTTTGAATGCATCGCGCTGAAGTCTTTCTTCAAGAGCTTTGTCGATTGTCATAAATGGAGCTGAACAGAAAGAGTCACCAGTGTGAACACCAACAGCATCAATGTTTTCAATAAAACAGATTGCAATCATCTGATTCTTTGAGTCGCGAACAACTTCAACTTCAAGTTCTTCCCAACCAAGAATTGATTCTTCAATCAAACACTGATGTGTCATAGAAAGATCCAAACCGTTAGCTACGATTGTGCGGAGTTCTTCAACGTTGTAACAGAAACCACCGCCCTGTCCACCCATTGTGTAAGCTGGACGAACAACTAATGGGAAGCCGATTTCTTCAGCGATTTTTTCAGCACCTTCGATTGTGTGACAGATTCCAGAACGTGGAGTGTCGATTCCCAAAGATTTCATTGTTTCCTTGAAGATTTCGCGGTCTTCACCACGTTCAATAGCATCAAGGTTTACACCGATTACTTTTACACCGTATTTATCAAGAACACCGGCCTTGTTCAATTCCATAGCCATGTTCAACCCAGTCTGTCCACCAAGGTTAGGAAGAAGAGCATCTGGACGTTCTTTTTCGATAATCTGGCTCAAACGTTCAACGTTGAGTGGTTCAATATAAGTTGCATCAGCCATAACCGGGTCAGTCATGATTGTTGCAGGGTTTGAGTTTACCAATACAATTTTGTATCCCTGTTCACGCAAAGCTTTACAAGCCTGAGTTCCTGAATAGTCAAACTCACAAGCCTGTCCGATAACGATTGGACCTGAACCAATGATCAGAACTTTGTTAATGTCGTCTCTTTTCATAAATACTCCTCTATGGATAAAAAAAGGCTGATTCTAAAAAGAATTCAGCCTTCAAAAAATTCACCAAAAAATAATAGTATGAATACCTTCAAGATTTTTGAGTAACTCTTTTGTAATAGGATTTACGCCGTCTTTAGCCTTCATACTGAAGGTAAATATACCAAATCCCCGTGTTTTTATCAAGAATTTGCACTAAATATTCCATTCTCTAAATAAAGGAATTTCGGGAATTTCGCCCTTTATTTTCAAAATATCAAGTGCTATACTTTAAATATGAATAAAGTTAAAAGTATTTTCTTATCAGTCATGGTACTGAGCCTTTCTACAGCATTTGCTGCAGATCCAAAACCTCAGTACGTTCAGGTGGATTCAGCCGTAGTCAGAGTAAAAGCCTCACAGTTTGCTGCAAGTGCAGGAACACTCAAACTCGGAGATGAAGTTACAGTCGTTGAAAAGGGAAAATCATGGTCAAGCATCAAATCAGCTGACGGCAAGATCAGCGGATGGCTCCCAAACAAATCCCTCACAACAAAAAAGCTTATCGTTAAAGTCCAGAGTCAAACATCAGCCAATGCATCAGAACTTGCAATGGCCGGAAAAGGTTTGGACAAAACTTTCGAAAAAGTCTACTCACAGGTAAGTGAAACATCATTTGCACAGGTAGATAAAATCGAAGCGTATGCCTGCTCAGAAAAAGATGCTCTTGCATTCATCAGGGAAGGACAGCTCTTTGAAGGAGGAGAACAGTAATGAAAAAACATGTCAGAATCATTCTTTCAGCAGCTCTTCTTGCTTCAATTCCTTTGACAACAGCTTCAGCAGACCTTTTCGGTACACTTAACAAAATCGGAACTGCAGTAGAAAAAGCTCAGGAAGTAAAACAGAAAGTAGATCAGGCACAGGAAGTTTTGCAAACAATCGACCGTGCAGCTGAACCTATTACTCAGCAGGATTCATACTTTATCGGAAGAACTGTAGCTTCAAATGTTCTTACAGATTACAAACTTTACAATGATGCAAAAGCAGTTGCATATCTTAACAAAATCTGTAAAGCAATCACCATGAATTCTGATACACCAAAAATCTACAAAGATTACTGTGTATCAATCATTGATTCAGATGAAATAAATGCCCTTTCAACTAGTGGCGGTCACATCTTTATTACAACAGGCGTTCTTAAATGCTGCAGTTCAGAAGATGAAGTTGCTGCCATCATTGCACACGAAATTGCCCACATTCACCTTGAACATGCAGTTGTTGCAATTAAAACAGCAAGAACAACTGATGCAATTGCAAAAAGTGCAACAATGGCCAAGGACTACACAAAACAGTATGGTAACCTTAATCAGGATGAAAAGAACTCTGTTGATTTCCTTACAAAGGCAAACATTGCAGCCATGAACCTCATTACTGAAACTGGTTATACCAAAGGTCAGGAATTTGATGCTGATAAAAAAGCTATCTCTCTTATGACAGATGCTGGTTATGATCCAAACGCTCTTGTTGACGTACTTACAATGATCAAAGAAAAGAGCGGCGATTCAAAGGAAGGATGGTCTAAGACTCATCCAAAACCAGATGAACGCATTAAGAAAGCAAAAACAATTCTTGCAAAATTCACTTTTGCCGGAGCAAGCAGAGAAGTTCGCCAGGCAAGATTTGAAAGAGCATTAGCCGGAATCAGATAATAAAAAAATGAAACAGAAACATAAGCTTTGGATTCGATCCATAATCATTGCTCTTTCGAGCATTTTGCTGGCAGCAGTACTGCAGTTAACAGGTGCATTTGATGCATTCGAAAACAAGACCTACGATCTTCGTATGGTACAGGCCGCTGAATACAAAACACCTTGTGATGAAATTGCCTTTATCGTTGTTGATCAGGAAAGCATCACATGGGCAAAAGAAACTTATGGATGGTCGTGGCCATGGCCACGTGAAGCTTATGGAAGAATCATTAATTTCTTTTCTGCAGGAAATCCTGAAGCAATAGCATTTGATATTCTTTATACTGAACCATCAGTTTACGGAGAATCAGATGACATTGCTTTAGGAGAAGCAGAAGCAAAATCTAAAAAAGTCATTCAGACATTATTCTATTCTCCATCTGATTACGATGAACCGCTTCCACCGGTTACTCCAATCTATGAAAACGCAGCCCTTCTGGGAAACATTACAAGTTCAAAAGATAAAGACGACATTATCCGACGTTCCCGCATCGTTGATAACATTGCCGGAAAAGATTATCCGACATTAGGGCTTGCACCATTATTCCTTAACGAAGAAAAACCAGACTTTTCAAATCTTCCGCTTCTTGATGACGGAACAGTTTTACTTCGTTTTACAAAAACAATCGATGACTATCATCCTTACAGTGCAAAATCTATTCTTGAAAGTTATGACCAGTGGCTTAAAGACAAAGACAATGTAGACAGAAACGAATACTTTGTACCTGAAGATTTTGACGGTCTTTATATTTTCGGTGCATATTACGCTCCTGGTCTTTTTGATATCTGTTCAACTCCTGTATCACAGGTTTATCCTGGAGTCGGAGTTCACATTACTGCTTTAGACAATTACCTTACCGACAGCTTCATCAGAAAAGTTCCGGTATATGTTTCAATAATCTGGATGGTTCTGCTTGCATTCCTTGCAACTTTAATTGTTGCAGTCAGTGAAAGCAAGTTCCCTCGTTTTTCAACAATTATTATTTCAGCAGGAATTGTTATCGGAATCGCAGTTGCAATTATTGTTCCTGTAATTTTGTTTGACAACGGAATGTGGATTTATCTTGTAAGTCCTTTATTTGCATTCATCCTTTCAGGTGTAACAAGCCTGTTGGTAAGTCTCTCTGTAGAAGGGAAACAGAAACGCTTCATAAGGTCTGCATTCAGTCAGTGTCTTTCAAAAGATGTTGTAAATCAGATTATCAATGATTCATCATCATTTACTCTTGGCGGAAAAGAATTTCATATGTCTGCCATTTTTACTGATATTCAGAAATTTTCTTCTTTCAGCGAACTGTTAACAGCTGGCCAGCTTGGATCTCTTCTTAATTTTTATCTTACAAAAATGTCTGACATCATTATTGATGACAAAGGTACAGTAGACAAATACGAAGGCGATGCAATCGTCGCTTTAGTAGGTGCACCGGTTGCAATGGATGATCATGCAAGCCATGCCTGCAGTGCTGCCATCAAAATGAAAAAAGCAGAACAGGTAATGAATGAAGACATCATTAAATATGCTGCAGAACCTAAACCATCATGGATGGAAGATGACCTTTATTCTGCATTCAAGACACTTGTGGCAAACGGAAAAACAATCTTTACAAGAATCGGCATAAACTCCGGCGAAATGATTGCAGGATACTTCGGTTCTGAAAAGAAAAAGAACTACACCATGATGGGTAACAATGTAAACCTTGCTTCACGACTTGAAGGCGTCAACAAGCAGTACCACACAAACGGCATTCTTATAAGTCAGGCTACCCGTGAACTTTTAGGTGATGATTTTGCAGTCCGTTCACTGGACAGAGTACGAGTTGTAAACATCAACACACCTATCCAGCTTTATGAAGTAATCGATGAAAAGAAAGAAGCTTCTCCAGAACTTCTTAAGTATATAGAAAACTGGGAAGCTGCAATGAAAGAGTTTACTGACAGAAATTATTCAAAAGCAAAAGAACTTCTTTCTTCCCTACTTAACCAGAAAAAAGATGATCATGTTGCTGAATATTACATTCACCTTCTTGACGATTACTTCCTTAAAGGAAACTATCCTAAAGAAGCAGATAGCGAAGGCGTTGAATTCAATCCGGAAGACGGAGTTTTCAAGCTTCTTCAGAAATAAAAAAAAGACAGGCAGCTTATGAAGTGCACCCCTAAAGTTGGACAAATAAAGTTCAATCTTAGGAGGTGCATT
>JAKSTP010000062.1 GCA_024402505.1 Treponema sp. | reverse complement strand
CGTGTGGAAGCTGAGTTTTACCCTTGGTGCTGACAGTCTTCCGGTTTTGAAAGAAAGCATTACCGATCAGACTTACATGGTGCTGAATTTTTTGAATGAATACGGACTTTCTGAAGAAGATTACACTGTACTTGCTCCGGAAATTACCGATGCCACAGTAAATCTTTACATGGATTCAAACCGCCGAAGTTTTGATTACATTGCCAAGCAGTCTGTTCTTATACGCACAGGCAAAGTTGATCAGGTAAGACGGGCTTCTGAATCCACACTGGAACTTACCGGCGAAGGCATTTCTGTTACCAGCGATTACGGTGAAAAAGTAAATTACGAATTCAACGGACTTAATGCCATCAAACCGGAAATGATTGCTGATGCTACCCAAAACGCACGCCAGGCCGCCGAAAAATTTGCCAAAGACAGCGGAAGTAAGATTGGAAAAATCCAGTCTGCCAGCCAGGGACTCTTTTCAATTGACGATGCAGCCACCGGCCTTGAATACAAAAAATCTGTGCGAGTAGTAACCACAGTAGTCTACGGGTTGGTGGATTAAGGGGACTAGAACAAAGGGTTTCTTTATCTTTGAATTCTGGTATATACTTTTGATATGGGGATCCTGAATTCTATTTTTTCAAAATCAAAAACAGACTCTCTTAACACTTCAATGTTTCCTTTGGAGTGTCAGGCTCTTTTTGATTTCGAATCTACATTCGATAGCCTGCTAGAATCAGACACATACATTGCAAAAAGTGATTATTCTCCATTACAAGAAAAATACAAAGAAACTATTCAGATGTTTGAAACGCAGAAAAACATGAATACATTAAGTATTTACTGCAATCAAAACAAAATTAGTTTAGAAACAGTTTTAGATACTCTTAGTAACTACCAAAACATGGAATCTTTGGTAGAAAAACATAATGAAAATTTCATCGATAAAAAGTTAATCTCTGAAAAAGATTATTTGGATAGCATTCTGTTTGATGTGGATAAAAACATATCTCTTGATGAAAATCAACGTAAAGTAGTTTTAACAGATGAAGACCATGTTCTTGTTATTGCTGGGGCCGGAGCTGGTAAATCCACAACGGTTGCCGCAAAAGTAAAATATCTAGTTGAAAAGAAAGAAATCGATCCAAAGGAAATTTTGATTATTTCTTTTACGAATAAAGCTGTTGAAGAACTTCAGGATAAAATAAATAAAGATTTAAACATTGATTGTCCTATTACCACATTCCATGCAACAGGTAATGCAATTCTCAGGAAAGTAAGTGAAGAAAAACCTACTATCGCTCGAGAAGGAAAACTATATTACACACTGCAAGATTATTTTCGTGAATCTATGCTAAAAAACGAGCAGCTTATTAGTAAAATTGTTCTTTTTTTTGCAAACTATTTTGACTTTCCATATTCAGGCCAGAAACTAGATGATTATTTTGCTTATCTTTCAAACTCCAACTTTTCCACAATGAAAAGTGAATTGGATGATTATACTGAAGAAGCTATAGCCATTAATACAGGAAAAAAACAGACAATTCAGCAAGAACGTTGCGCTTCACGAGAAGAAGTTGAAATTGCTAATTTCCTTTACATGAACGGAATTGAATATATTTACGAGCCAATTTATCCCTATTTCTTTCCAAATAGTCATAGACCATATACACCAGATTTTGCTATAAAACAGGATGATAGAATAGTATACATTGAACACTTTGGGTTGAGTGAGAAAGGTGAAAACTCTCGATTCTCTATAGAAGAAATAGAAAAATATAAATCACAGGTTCATCAGAAAGTAGATTTCCATAAGCAACATGAAACTGAACTGATTTTCACATTCTCTAGTTATAATGATGGGCGATCACACATTGAACACTTGGAAGAATCTCTTGTCCGCCATAAAATCAAACTAAAACCTCGAGATCCCAAAGAGGTTATGGAAAAGATTTTAGCCACAGAAGGCAATAAATATATCCGTAAAATGATTGTCCTAATTACCCGTTTTATCGAGAATTTCAAAACTAACGGGTTTACAGAAGAGAAATTCACCGAGTTCAAAAACAATTCAAAAAATCCAAGAATACAGCTTTTTATGGATATCTGCCATCAATGTTATCTGGAATATGAACGTTCCCTCCATGAAAGTAACACAATTGACTTTTCTGACATGATAAATCTTCCTGCACTTAAACTGGCAGAAAAAACAGGCATAAAAGATCTTCCTGACTTTAAGTACATTATTATCGATGAATATCAGGATATTTCTCGTCAACGCTTCAATCTAGCTCATCAACTATCTCTTTTTACAAAAGCAAAAATCATAGCAGTTGGTGATGACTGGCAATCGATTTACGCCTTCAGTGGTGCTGATATTACTCTTTTCACAAAATTTGCTGAAAGTGTAGGTTATGCAAAACAACTTACAATTGATTATACCTACAGAAATTCCCAAGAAGTAATCGACATTGCTGGCGATTTTATTCAAAAAAACCAGACTCAGATTCAAAAACAGCTTCACTCACCTAAACATATAAAAGACCCGGTTATTATTTATACATATGACCCAAAGAAGAATGATGAAGGAAATGATTATAGAAATGGAGAAATGAATGCCATTGCTCATTCTGTTGAAACAGCAATTGAAAGAATAGTTGAATACACTTCGGAAGAAGGAAAAAAAATAGAAGAAACATCTATTCTACTTTTAGGAAGATTTGGATTTGACGGTCAAAAACTTGGACAGACAGCATTGTTTGAGTATAAAGACCATGGCGAAAATAATATTATCTGGCACAAAAATCCAAAACTGAAAATAGCCTTTATGACAGCGCATGCTTCCAAGGGACTTGGACGTGACAATGTTATTGTAATAAATGGTAAAAATGGAACCTATGGATTCCCGTCAAAAATTGAGAATGATCCTGTTTTGAAGTTAGTAACCCACCATGATGATGCGATAGAATTTGCTGAAGAGCGTCGCCTATTCTACGTTGCTATGACACGTACGAAAAACAGAGTTTTTTTTATTGCTCCGGAAGAGAATCCATCTGAGTTCCTTTTAGAGCTTAAAAAGAATTATAAAAATATAAAACTTGAAGGCGAATGGAATGAAGAACTGAAAGATAATTCGTCTTTTAAAAAGAAATGTCCAATATGTGGTTATCCATTAACATTTAAATTTCATCCTAGTTATGGACTAAATCTATATATCTGTACAAACGATCCTGAAATATGTGATTTTATGACAAATAGAATAGAAGGTGAGAAGCTTCAGATTACAAAATGTCCTAGCTGTGTTGACGGTTTTCTTATTGTAAAAAAAATGCACAAAAATGAAAGTTGCATTCTTGCCTGTACAAATTTTAAAAAAGATGGGACAGGCTGTAACAAAGTGATATTCAAGGATGAATATTACAAAATGATGGGCTATGAATATCAGTGGGAAGATTTAAAAAAAAGTGAAAATCCTGAAATAATCGAAGAACCCCAAATAGTGGGAGAAAAACTTTTTGACGGTCACTGTATTCGTTGTGGAGGAAAAATAGAAACAAATATTAAGCGTCCATATTGTTCAGAATGTTATACAACATGGGCTTCTTTTGGTAACATTCATTATTTTGAACCAATCTGTCATTTCTGCGGAAAACGTGTAAAACCACAAGTAACAATGGCACATCCTCTTTGTGAAGAATGTGAGAAAGGAATGAAAAATGACTAACGACTACTGTTCATCAATGTCTTACCCAAAGTTGATCAAGGTTGAACCTCGGGAAAATTTCGTGCTTCTGCTCCAGTATGATAATGGAGAAATTCGGAAATATGATTTTTCGGAAGACCTTAATCATCCTTTTTTTGAAAGATTAAAGGATCCTGCCCTTTTCAAAGAATGTAATGTGATCGCCGGCAATCTGGAATGGACTACCGGTGAAGATTTCTGTCCGTTTACACTCTATGAAAAGAGCAGTTTAGTCAGCAAAAACTAGAAGCCATTAATCCTTAAGCAGTTTCAAATTCTCTTCTATCAGTTCGCATCTCTGGAGTACGCAGTCTACACTTCGGTGCGGGTCACTTGGGGTGTTGAAGGTGTAGTCCAGAAGTTTTTCTACGGTGGTAGTGGCTACGTGAAGGCGGGTATCACTTGAGGCGTAATAAATGTAGATGTTTCCGTCTTTTTCAATGGCACCGTTACTGAAGACAACATTGCTTACATCACCAAGGCGTTCACTTCCCAAAGGTACAAGGAAAAATCCACCAGGTTCTGCAATCACTTTGGAAGGATCTTCAAGGCTTGTGGCGTAAACGTAAAGCACGTAGCGAAGTCCTGCGGCAGTATTGCGAACACCGTGGGAAATGTGGAGCCAGCCCTTCTTTGTTTTGATTGGTACTGCACCGGCCCCGTTTTTTGCTTCGGTGATTGTATGATAAACCCGGGGACTGATAATCTTTTCTTCGTCGATCACAGCATGGGTAATGTCATCACAAAGACCGAATCCTACTCCGCCACCGCTTCCTGTTTCAATAAAATCGTCCATTGGGCGGGTATAAAAGGCATATTTTCCATCAACAAATTCCGGATGAAGAACAACGTTTCTCTGCTGTGGAGAACGCTTTGTTACAAGGTTTGGAAGTCGTTCCCAGGTTTCAAGGTCTTTCGTGCGTACAATGCCTGCCGCTGCCACTGCTGCACTAAGGTCGGGATTTGATTTATCTTTGCTTTCAGAACAGAAAACCCCGTAAATCCAGCCGTCTTCATGTTTGGTAAGGCGCATATCGTAAACGTTGGTTTCTTCCTTGCAGGTGTCGGGCAACCGGATTGGATAATCACGGAAACGAAATCCATCTACCCCGCTGTCACTTTCGGCCACTCCGAAAAAACTTTTGCGGTCATTTCCCTCAATGCGGGCCACCAGACAATACTTTCCGTTCAGATAAAGGGCCCCGGAATTAAACACAGCATTTACCCCAAGTCTTTCCATAAAAAAAGGATTTGTTTCTTTGGAAAGATCATATTTCCATGTAAGGGGAATACTGTCACGGGTAAGAACAGGATTTTCCCAGCGATCGTAAATGCCGTTGTAGAATTCCTGATTGATGGTATTTTTGCGGGCCAGAAAGGCTTCCTGTTTTTTCAAAAGTTCGTAGTATTTTTCGTGAATCATATCATCAATTATAGACCATAAAAATTTTTCCGCAACATCCAAAATTCTTCTAAAGTCATTCTCTTTTCCTGCCGATAATAAATATGGTATACTCTTAGTATTCAACAAGTTTACAGGACGGAGAAAAGAAAAATGACAAAAAAAGAATTCTTTGAAAAGGTTGCTAAAGTTCCAAAAGCTGAACTTCATATTCATATTGAAGCCGTTGCATCAATGGACACAATCAAAAAGCTTTACAAGAAACGCTTCGGTGAAGCCATGAGCAAAGAAGATCAGACAGCACTTTTCTCGTATGAAGATCTTAACGGATTTATTCAGGCTTTCCTTAAAGTTCAGGACCTGTTCCAGTCTGTTGAAGATTTTGATCTTGTTT
Organism: Treponema sp.; assembly: GCA_024402505.1. Classification (GTDB taxonomy): domain Bacteria; phylum Spirochaetota; class Spirochaetia; order Treponematales; family Treponemataceae; genus Treponema_D. The sequence continues at coordinate 1,299 of JAKSTP010000062.1, read as the reverse complement.
TTGACGACCTTAAAAATTACCTTGTTGATAACGGAATTACCTACTGTGAAGCCTTCTTCGCTCCGTCTGCCTTTATTAAAAAAGGTTTCAAATACGAAGACATGGTTAGCGTATTCAATAAAAACATTAAAAAGATTTTTGATGAAACTGGCATTGCCATCCGCCTTATGGGAGATGTATCACGTACCTTCGGCTGCGAAAATGCCATGAATAACTACAATATGTTCAAAGCAAATCCAAGCGAATACATCATCGGAATTGGTCTTGGTGGAGCTGAACAGAAAGGTCCTGCAAAAGACTTTGAACCGGTTTACACCCTGGCTCACAAAGACGGAATGCACGCTGTTGCCCACGCCGGCGAAGATGTTGGTCCTGAAAGTATTTGGGATGCCATCAACTTCCTGGGTTCTGAACGCATTGGTCACGGGCTTACAGCCATGCAGGATGAAAAACTTATGGACGAACTTGCAAAAACCCGCCGCCCAGTGGAAATCTGTATTACATCAAATACCTTCACAAAGAAAATCATTACTGAAGCAAAAGATCACCCGGTAAAAAAATACTTCGACAAAGGCATCCTGGTTTGTATCAACACAGACGATCCTGTTTTCTTCAAAACTACAATGCTTGAAGAACTGTGGCTCTGTTACAAAGAACTGAACTTCTCTATGGATGAAATGAAGGTGCTTTTGAAAAACAGTTTCGAAGCCTCATTCCTTTCTAACGAAGAAAAAGAAGCCTGGTACAAGAAAATCGACGAAGCCTGGGATTTCTAGGTTCCGCCTATGAGTGCAAAACAGACTCCTTCTCTCATAGAAAAATACTACAATAAATTCAACGAAGATCACCGTCTCACCACAAGACACGGCCAGGTAGAATTCAACACCACCATGCACTTTATAAAAAAATACATCTCCCAAAATGCAATTGTGCTCGATTTGGGCGCTGGTACCGGGAAATATTCTCTTGCTCTCTGCGACTTGGGCTGTGACGTTACTGCTGTAGAACTTGTAAAACGCAATATCGAAGTGCTTCGTTCACACCACAAAAAAATTAAAACCTGGCAGGCTGACGCCCGGGACATCCACTTTTTAGACGACGAAAAATTCGATCTTACACTGGTTTTCGGTCCTCTTTATCATCTTCATGGGGATGAAAACAAGCTGAAGGTTTTAAATGAAGCAAAGCGGGTTACAAAAAAAGGCGGCATAATTATGGTGGCCTACGTTATGAACGAATATTCTGTACTCACCTACTGCTTTCAGGAAAACCGCATGGCCCAGATCAAAAAGGACGGCG
>JAKSTP010000061.1 GCA_024402505.1 Treponema sp. | reverse complement strand
GCCTGAATAAGAACCTTGCTTTCATCAAGAATCTTCTGAGCTTCTTCCTTATCTTTTGGACAATCATAAACCTTAAGCACTTTTACGCGATAACAGCCGTGATCAAGTTTTCTGAAAATCATTGAAAGATCCCGAAGTTCATATCCACCGTCAAGGGCACAAACTGCAACAGGAAGATTTGCACTTTCTACAAGTTTTCTAAATCCTGCTGAATAAAAAGTACCTACATTTCCATCTCGGGTTCTGTGACCTTCCGGAAAAAGGATTGGCACCTGATTTCTGACTTTAACTCTTTTTCCAAAATCTTCCACTACTTTCATTGCTTCCATAGGTTTTGCCTTTCGTGGAATAAGACAGTGTTCCTGAGTTCGAAGCATTTCTGAAACAAGGGGAACATGGCGGCCAAGAGTATCTTTTGCAACAAAGCGCACCTGTCGTTCATGAAGGAATTTCATAAAAACCGGAATATCAAAAAGACTCTGGTGATTGGAAATAATAATATAATTTTCCGGAAGAAGTTTTTTTGAATCCTTGTAACCCCAGAAATAAAAGTGCATGTAACATCGGAGAACAGAAAAAAGCCGTGGAGCAAGTACTCCGGAAATATAATTTGAAACATACATGCTCAGCTTTTTCGAAACCGGATAAGCAAAGATGTTTGAAATGGCAGGAATACTTACCATAAAAACCAGAACGATTAATGTTATTGCACTCATATTAAAAAGATTATAACACAAAAAAATGGGATTTAAATCTTTTTTTTAACTAAAAACTGAGATTTACTCCAATTCCGCTTCCATTTTCCAGGGAAACAGGCACAAAATCCACACGGGTTCCATTTTTTGTATAAATGCTGTTTTTATGGAGGAAAGGAATTAAAAATCCTGTTAATCCGCCAATAAGGGCTCCAGAAAGAACATCAGTTGGAAAATGATTTCCGCTTGCTACACGAAGGACGGAAGTCGCCGTTGCAATAGAAAGGCTTCCAATAATTACAGGCAGTTTCCAGTGACTCTGAGGAAAATACGATGTAAACACATAGGAAGTAAAAACCGCCGACGCCCAGGCAAGTGTTGAATGACCTGAAGGAAAACTTTCTCTGTAGTCGCCGCTTTCTATACTTTCTGAAGGATAATTGTCAAAATACATATAAGGTCTGTTACGGGAAACAAAAAATTTCAAAAGTTCTTTGGTTCCCTGAGCCCACAAGAGGGTTTCTCCAAACATAATGCTTACGGTAAAGTGTTCCGTTGTACCTGCAGTAAGACAGATCAGTGGTGTTGCAAGGGAAAGAATCTGGGCTACATCACCAAGTTTATCCAGATTGTGTGAATATGGCTGCATGAATGCACGGTCAAAACCATTTAACTTGTTTTTATCAAGAAAAGCTTTAGGAACTGAATCCTCATTTTTCTTTGAGACTCCTCGGAGAATAAGGTCTGTTGTATAAACTGCAGTCCCCGCCCCTACAATAATAAGTTCTCTTTTGGGATTGAGGGAAAAAGTGGTACCTTCTTCAAAAAGATTATTCCAAAGCCAGTTGTCAGGTTCACAGAAAGCAGGTACAGAAAGAAGAAAAATCATAATAAGTGCAAAAAGTCGTTTCATATGAACTCCATTAATTCTTTGTAAAAAGACTTGAAATATCCTCTTTTCCAGCTTTTATTGATGGAACAAGGGAAACAAGCATGGAAAGAAGAACCGTTACGGCTGCCATAATCAGGATTTCTTTTACAGGAACTGTTACGGGGATTGTGCTCATGTAATAAGCCGGATCCATAAGCTTAATATTTTCAAAAGATGATGAAAGCCCCCTGACACCGTACCAGAGTCTTGCAAAGAAGTTTATCATTTTTTCAATTCCAAGGACAATCTCATTGGATTTCAAAGATAAAAGAATGCCCACAGGAAGTCCGATGCAGACACCTAAGAATCCTGCTACAGTTCCGGCCAGGGTAAAGGAGAAGGAAATGCCTGAATTCTTAGCCCCTACACTCTTTAATACGGCAATTTCACGGCGCCTTTCCATTACAAGCATAACAAGGGCTGATGAAATATTTACACAGGCCACAAGGACTATAAGAATCATAACAAAAAGCAGCATAACTCTTGTTGAAGAAAAATTTTCAAACTGAGCTGCGTTTACTTCATTCCAGGTATAGAAATTGGCGGATTTTCCGTAAACCGCCTGAAGTTCCCGCCGTGTTTTTGAAAGTTCCGCAGAAAATGGATCCTCAGTTTCAATCATAATGGAAAAAGTAGAAGATTTAAGCGGAAGGAATGAAAAGGCACTTTCGGCAGGAACAAAAACCCACAGTGCATCAAGCTCCTGATACCCGGAAGAAACCACGGCAATTATGTTCAGCACAGTAAGCTTTGGTGTTACTTTTCCATTCAGATTTTTTGTTGTAATAACCTTAAGCTTATCCCCAGGATGAAGAGAAAGGGTTTCAGAAAGTTTTTGTCCAATGGCACAGACTTTTCCACCTTCCTTAAATTTTTCTATATCACCTTCAGTAATTTCAAGAAGATTATTAAAGGCATCGTTTTTTTCAAAAATATCGTTCTGAACTCCCCGGATCATGGCACCGCTTCGGTAATCATTTCCACTGGCAAGGGCGCTGGAAGAAATTTCTGGATAAACAGATCTAACACCGTCTTCTTCAAGAAACTGATTTGCATAATCATTATATGAATCCCAGCTTCCAACAATATCCTGAGATCTTGCAACATAAGCCTGAATATGGGAAGAAGAAAGCCCGATGATTCGTTCAGTCATACCTTTAATAAGGCCGTTGGACATGGCACTTACAATTACCAGAGGCACAAGGGAAATACCAATGCAGACAATGGAGCCTGTAAGACTTCTTCGTGCGGAAGAGGACTTTTCGCTTTTTGGAAAGAGAAGACTTTTTGCAAATTCTAAATAAGCGGCAAGTTTCATACCTGGCAAAGTTTTCCTTCTTTTATGGTCCAGCAATAATCACCTTTAGTGGCAAGACTTCTGTCGTGGGTTACAAGAATAAGTGTTTTTTTATAAAGGTCCGACATGGAAAAAAGCAGATCTCCAATAATGGCAGCATTTTCCGGATCAAGATTTCCTGTAGGTTCATCGGCCAGAACCAGAGCCGGGTCGTTGATAAGGGCACGGGCTACGGCAACACGCTGACGTTCACCGCCGGAGAGTTTAGATGGCAGGTGATCTCGTCTTTCCCAGACTCCTGCATCTTTTAAAAGTTTTTCGGCTTTTTCTGAAGCTTCTTTTTTGGAAACCCCCAGAATCATGGCAGGAAGACATACATTTTCAAGGGCAGTAAAATCTTTCAAAAGGTGATGAAACTGAAATACAAGGCCTATGCTTTTTGACCGGTAAGCACTCATCTGGTTTTCAGAAAAAGCAGCCAGATCCTGATTATTGAAAAGAATCTGCCCCTTTGTTCCACGGTCAATGCCGGCAATTATATTCAAGAGAGTTGATTTTCCGCAGCCGCTTTCCCCAGTAATAACGTTTTTTGTGCCTTCTTCAACAAAAAAATCAAGGTCCTTAAGAACAGTCAGACATTCAGCTTTTGATTCAAAAGTTTTTTCAAGGCCTTTTATCTCAAGAATATTATTCTTCATGAAGCACCTCCGAAACATTCAGTTTAAGTACATTTTTTCCTGCAAGCCAGCTGGCAATTACAGGAGCAAGTAGTCCGAAAAGAAAAATCACAATCACTTCCAGGGGGAAAACCCGGGCCGGAATATCAGAATACAGAACATACATAGGATTTTCTGTTACAGCATAAAGATTTGCCCTGTTAAAAAGCCAGGTGAAGCCGTAGGTAAACCAGTAAATCACTTTGGAAACAAAAGAAAACACTACGCTGGAATTAAGGGAAATAAGGATCCCAAGAACAAGACCGATTAAGGCACCTGAAAGTCCAGAACCAAGCCCCCGCATTACAAAAATGGCCTGAATATCTTTTTTTCTGGCTCCAAGGGCTGCCATAAGTGAAATCTCGGTTTTTCGTTCAAATACAAGCCGCCGCATTCCGTTATAAATATTTACGCCAACTACCAGGAAAATAATAAAAACAAGAAGACCAAGAATGTTTTTTTCAATTCTTAAAGCACCGAAAAATGATTTGTTGTACTGTCTCCAGGATTTTATATTTTCCTCAGGAAATTGTTCCAGGAGAGCCGAACACACAGGTCGGTCTGCATTTTCCGAAGTCAGTTTTATTCCTGTAACTTTTTTTGCATCATCTCCAAGGATTTCATATCCCTTATCAAGAGAAATAAAAACCATAGTATTGTTGATGTCAGAATACCCGGACTTATAAATGGCTGAAACTGTAAAAATTCGTTCCCGGCTTAAAAGTTCAACATCAGAAGAACCGCTTAAAGCAAAGAAATTTATTTTTGATCCAACTTTTGCACTTAGATTACGGGCCATCATGGAACCAATAACAATACTGTCACCGGAGAGATCCCATTTTCCGGAAACTATTCCAAGCTCCTTTGCAAACCCGGCATCTTTTTCATAGACTTCAGGATCAATTGCCCTGATAAGTGCCACACCTTCACGGCCATTATCTGTTGTAATAAGACTCTGGGCTTCAAGAAAATCTGTTACAGTAGAAACGGTTTTTCGGCTTGCTAGAAAATCAGCAATTTCTTTTTCATGATGAACATTGTCCTCTATGCGGATATGGTAGCTTGAAAGATTTAAAATAGCATCGATGTAATTTCTTTGAAAACCGTTCATTACACTCATAACAACAATGAGCGTCATTACACCAAAAGCAATACCAAGAACAGAAAGCAAAGAAGTTGCAGAATTTTTGCCTTTTGCATCAACTGAGGAAATACGTTTTGCTACAAAAGAAATCCAGTTTTTCAAAGGCTTTTCCTCAACAATTTGTTTCCAGAATACATGATTTCGGACACCTTCAACCCCTTTTCGTAAATTGCAACAACATAAAGGTCGTTGTCAAAATAGGAAATAAGCTCGAAATCTTCTGAATCTGTATATTTTTTTATAACTTTTATTGAATCATCTTCATAGTATGTGTAGTTATCTGGAATATCTCCACCATTTCGTTCATAAATCCACTTTTTTTCAAGTTTCTTTGATTTTCCCCCGAAATTTGGTTTTGAGAAAGTCCAGCTGTTTTCAATCTTTCGGAATAAAAATCCTTCTTTCCAGGAATATTCAGTTTCTTTAGTTTTGATTTCTTTTCCCTCAAGCAGTGCCCATTCAGTTTCAGAAACAACATCACCGGTGGAATTGTAGGAAACAAGAGTCTTTCGATCCTGAAGTACTACTTCCAGTTTCTTAAGAAGGTCATCTTTATAAGTGTAAACTTCTGTTCTTGTTATGTAACTGTCTGTAAGTGTTGTTATATTCCAGTACTGTTTTTTTACAAGACGGTGTTTTTCATCATAATAACCTCGCACCACCTGATTCCCGGATTTTCTTACAAGAACAGCTCCAGTTTCATTTTTCAAAGGCACAAAAAGTTCATCGTCAATACTGTCAAAAGAAAGATATCCATTTTTTGAAACAGAAAATACACTTTCCTTTTCATAAAAAGTTTGTTCGTTTTGAGAATCCTGTTCTTCCTGTGCAGAAATTGTAAATGAGAAAAAGAAAATTAAAAGAACAAGAATATTTTTTTTCAAAGGAACCTCAGTCAGAAAAGACTTACAAGCCAAGGAATTCGTCAAGATATTCGTCTGGGTTAAATTCCTTAATATCAGGATACTTTTCGCCAAAACAAACCCAGGCCACAGGAATTCCAAGCTGACGTCCAATTGTTACAGCTACACCACCTTTAGCAGTGGAATCGTATTTTGTAAGAATCAGGGCATCAACACCTACAGCTTCGTTAAATACTTCTGCCTGAACAAGGGCATTCTGACCTGTAGTTGAATCCACAACAATGATTTTTTTGTAACAGCCCTCATCAGCTTTAAGGCGGCAGGTTTTATCGATTTTCTGAAGTTCACGAACAAGATTTTCTTTATTGTGAAGACGGCCGGCAGTATCTGCAAGAACAAGACCAGAACCTTTGGCACGAACAGCTTCTGCCGCATCAAAAACAACGGCACTTGGATCGCTTCCATGCTGATGACTTACAACGCGAACGCCAATATTTTTCCCGTGCATTTCAAGCTGTTCAATGGCGGCAGCACGGAAAGTATCTGCAGAAGCCAGAACAAGATTATCTGTGGTTTTTGAAAGAAGGTTTGCAAGTTTTGCAACAGAGGTAGTTTTACCAACTCCGTTTACACCAAGCACCATCCATACATTCACCTTACCAGGAACCGGCTCAAGCTTAGTTCCTTTTACATTTTCAGAAAGGATTTTTCTAAGTTCAGAAACAATTTCCTTTTCATCAGTGATTTTATTCTTTTTGCAGACTGATTCAAGTTCTTCACCAATTTCATAGGCTGCTTTAGCACCAATATCGCCTTCAACCAGAGTATCTGTCAAATCTTCAAAAAATTCATCATCAATGATTTTTTTTCCAAACATTGATTTAAGTTTGTCACTGAATCTGCTCATCTTATTCCTCACTGTTTTCTATAATCGTATTATCACTGCTTGAAATTATTTCAAAATCTTCCGGCTTCAAAATCTTTGTAGATGACGGAAGCACCTTGTCAGCGGCAATTAGGTACCTTACGAGTGTGTATCCCCAAAGGATTCCCGTGCCCCATGCAAAACCAGTCATTACTTTTGATGCATTCTGCCATTTTACAGCCTTATCGTAAAGTTCAACAGTAGGATTCTGCTGATAGGCTGCAAAAGTATTATAAAGACTTCCGTAGGTAACACACCACCCCATCATGGAAATCATGAAAGCACTGTAAGATCCGTACATAATCTTTCGGCGTAGATCAATATAGGATGCAGTGTCCATGGCCTTCAGGTTGGTCTGATAAAATTTCCCGTCAGAAATCTTCTTACTATCAATATAATAAAAATCAGAAAGTCCGTCTTCAGATACAAAAACACCTAAAATTTCTTTTCCGTCAATTTCTATTCGCGAAGTATTCCTGTATTCATCCGAGTGCAATGCTAGAACACCGTTTGCAAAAATAGTACCTTCTGAAGGATTCTTCAGTTTCAGATTGATGAAGCCTTCTTCCTTTTTAAC
>JAKSTP010000060.1 GCA_024402505.1 Treponema sp. | reverse complement strand
GTAGCGACGCTAGCTAGCGGTTTTGACAGTTACTGACTGACTGGTAGTATTTTCAAACGCGCCTTTTCAAATATTCTCTTTTTCTTTCAATTCCAATTATAACTCCCAAAAAATTTTGATTAAATCAAAGAAAAACCCAAATAAATAAAACGGAGCGTTTAAAAATACGGGAAGGAAGGCAGTGACTGTCAAAAACACTCGCAGGGCGGAAAGATAGTTTCCTTACCGTCATGCGCGTGTAGCGACGCTAGCTAGCGGTTTTGACAGTTACTGACTGACTGGTAGTATTTTCAAACGCGCCTTTTCAAATATTCTCTTTTTCTTTCAATTCCAATTATAACTCCCAAAAAATTTTGATTAAATCAAAGAAAAACCCAAATAAATAAAACGGAGCGTTTAAAAATACGGGAAGGAAGGCAGTGACTGTCAAAAACACTCGCAGGGCGGAAAGATAGTTTCCTTACCGTCATGCGCGTGTAGCGACGCTAGCTAGCGGTTTTGACAGTTACTGACTGACTGGTAGTATTTTCAAACGCGCCTTTTCAAATTAATTTCTTTTTCCTTTAATTTAATCCCCCTTATTCCCTATTGACAAACTAGGTAATAAAACTAAAATTAAAACCATGACTTACACAAATTTAGATTTACCAAAATCTGGAGACACAGTCCTCGTAGGCATGAGCGGCGGTGTCGATTCAACATTAACTGCTATCATGCTTCAGGAAAAAGGCTGCCATGTAATTGGCGTAACAATGTCTATCTGGGACGGAAAAATTCCTGAAATAAAACAGAAAGATCCAGGTAAACCTATAAAAGAAGCCTGCTATGGTCCTGGCGAAAATGAAAATATCGCTGAATGTACAAAATTCTGTCAGGAACACGGAATTGAATACCACGTTATTGATGCTAAAGAACAGTACAATAAAATGGTTCTTGATTATTTTAAAAATGAATATCGCAGCGGCCGAACACCTAATCCATGTATCATGTGTAACCGCAATATAAAATTTGGTGCAATGCTTGAAGGCGTAAAAGCTTTAGGAATTGATTTTGATTATTTTTGTACTGGTCATTATGCCCGCATTGTTCGTCCTGATGAAGGTCTTTACGGAACTGATGTTCGTCCATGTATGATTGCAGGTGCTACTGATGTTACAAAAGACCAGACTTACTTCCTCTATAGGATTCCTTCAGAAACTCTGGAAAAAGTCCGCTTTCCACTGGCATTAAAAAAGAAGACCGAAGTTTTTGAAATGGCAAAAGCCGCAAATCTTGAAGCCGCAAATCGTGAAGAAAGTCAGGATTTTGTTGGTGAAGAATATTTCGACATGATTTTTTCTGATAAACCAAGTGTTCCAGGAGATATTATTGATCTTGATGGACACATTCTTGGCCGCCACCGTGGAATTGAACATTATACAATTGGTCAGCGCCGTGGACTTGGAGTTGCAGTAAGCTACCCTGTTTATGTTCAGGCAATCGATGCTAAAAACAATCTCATTGTTCTTGCTCCAAATGATGCTCTTAATGCAGACGGACTTATTGCTGATGACTGGGTTTGGCCTGGAAACGTTGAACCTCCAGAAGGAACTGTTGTAGAAGCTCTTGTTAAGATTCGTCTTGCAAGCCACCCCGTACCTTGTAAAGTTGAACGTTATATTCCAGCAGATGACGACACAACAAGCTATACAGGTCAGCCTTGGAAAATCACTTTTGATGAACCACAGCGTGCCGTTGCTCCAGGTCAGTCTGCCGTTTTATATAAAGACGGAGTCATCATTGGTGGTGGATTAATCTCTAAAGCAATTTCACAATAATATTTTCTCCATTTTTTTATTCTTGTCCTAATAAACTTTATATAATAGAATAAATATATGGAAGAAACTTATTTTCTTAAAAAATTTTCTGCATTCTGTAAAAAATTTCTCCCAACTGCAGGCTTTATCTGTTTTGCCATTCAGATCATCATTTCCTTATGTAAGGGAAATCCTCAACAGTGGCATTACTATCCATTACTCGTTTTAAACTGCATTTCATTTTTAGCCTGTGCCTGGCTTTTCTTCCACCCTGAAAAATTCATCATCTACGGTTTAATCTCATTTTTATACATGATTTTATATACTTTTCTTGATGTTGATGAACTTGTAATCATTTTATGCGAAGTTACTTCATTTGTTTCATTCGATTCCCAGGGCTTTCTTCGCAAACATAAGAATATCAAATATTCAATCGTAGTGCTCATATTCTTTATAATTCTTGGAATCAGGATTTACCTGTTTCATGATGACTACACAAATCGCCTTTTAAAACTCTGGCCTTTTGCTTTTTCCCTTTTCATTATCCTTTTCTTTTTTGCAAACTCCATTTTGTTTTACAGAAAGAACAGCGGTCAGAAAATCATCAATCTGAATTTTTATACTGAACTATCAGACAGGCAAAAGCAGCTTATAATCTCAATTCTCAACAACGACAAATACGAAACCTTTGCCCGGCTTAATAATGTTTCTGTCTCTACAGTAAAAAAGGATGCCGTTGCCATTTTTAGGATTTTTGAAAGCTTTGACAGAAACGCATTTGTTCTTAAATATTCAACCTTTGATTTTATGCAGGACGGACAGCTTATTTATAAAGGTCGTGATTAGGATTTGGTTTAGACTCGGGGGTAAGATTCTCGCAATCAATCAACCATTCATTCAATCATTCAACTTTTATGCAAAAATTTACAATTATAAAAATAGATTTTATTCCATAATCAAAAAAAGAGGTTCTTATGAAAACTATTTTAGACTGGAAAGAATATGAAAATACTGCCATTCAGACTATTGCTGAAGGTTGTGTACTTCTTGAAAACAACAACGCGCTCCCTTTAAAAAAAGGAACATCCGTTTCAATTTTTGGCCGAATTCAGAGCGCTTATTATAAAAGTGGAACTGGTTCTGGAGGAAAAGTAAATGTTGCTAAAGTTTACAGTATTCCAGATGGAATTGAAGAACTTGGCAATTTGAAAATTAATAAAACTCTTCAGCAGATTTACGCTGACTGGGAAAAAGAAAATCCTTATGATGAAGGACTTGGCTGGGGAAAAGAACGCTGGAGTCAGGATGAAATGCCATTAACAGAAAAAATTGTTAATGATGCCGTTGCCGTTTCTGATGCCGCAATCATTATTATTGGACGAACTGCCGGTGAAGATAAAGACAACAGTGCTACAGAAGGCTCGTATCTTTTAACAAAAGAAGAAAATGAAATGATGGCCGCTGTTACAAAAGGATTTAGTGCAGCCGGTAAAAAAGTAATTGTTCTTTTAAACGTTGGTAACATCATTGATATGACTTTTGTTGATGACTACAAACCTGATGCTGTTATGTATGTATGGCAGGGCGGTATGCTTGGTGGCCTTGGTACTGCAAAAGTTCTTACCGGAGATCTTGTTCCAACTGGAAAACTTACAGATACTATTGCAAAAAACATCAGCGATTATCCTTCTGCCAAAAACTTTGGCAGCCTTGAAAGAAACTTCTACCAGGAAGACATTTTTATAGGTTACCGATATTTTGAAACTTTTGCAAAAGACAAAGTGCGCTATCCTTTTGGATACGGTCTCTCTTACACAACTTTCAGCTACAACTGCGAAAAAGCGGCAAATGATTCTGCAAATAAAAAAATCACACTTAGCGTAAAAGTAACTAACAGCGGAAAAGTTGCCGCAAAAGAATCTGTTCAGATTTATGTAAAAGCACCTTGTGGAAATCTTGGTAAAGCAGACAAAGTTCTTGTTGATTTTGAAAAAACTTCAGACCTTGCTCCTTCTGCCAGCCAGTCCCTTTCTTTTGAAATTCCATATTACTCATTTGCCTCTTATGATGACAGCGGAATTTCTGGACACAAATCCTGCTATGTTCTTGAAAAAGGTTCCTACACAGTTTACGCCGGTTCAAATGTCCGCAGTCTTTGTGAAGCATTAACTTTTGAACTGCCAGAAACAATTGTAATCAAAGAATGTGAAGAAGCCTGTGCTCCAGCCCTTTCTTTCAAACGTTTTCATTCAGCAGACGGTTCCCTTGTTATGGAAGATGCACCTCTTTCAACAATCTCTATGACTCAGCGCCGCAAAGAACGACTTCCTCAAGAAATCAAACAAGTAACAACTACTGATATTAAACTTAAAGATGTTCTTGAAAATAAAGCAACAATTGAATCTTTTGTAGCCCAGTTCAGCGATGAAGATCTTTCTTGTATTATCCGCGGCGAAGGTATGGGTTCAAGTCTTGTTACACCAGGAACTGCATCTGCCTTTGGTGGTGTTTCTCCCCGCCTCCGTGACACTTTTGGAATCCCTGCAGTCTGTTGTGATGATGGTCCTTCTGGAATGCGTCTTGACTGTGGAATTAAAGCCTTTGCCCTTCCAAACGGAACTTTAATCGCCAGCACATTTAATAAATCACTTGTTACAAAATTATATGCCTTCACTGGTTTAGAAATGATGAACAACAAAGTTGAAAATCTTCTTGGACCAGGTATGAATATTCACCGCCATCCATTAAACGGACGCAACTTTGAATACTTTAGTGAAGACCCTCTTGTAACAGGTTATATTGGTTCTGCTATGGTAAAAGGTTTGCAGTCAAGCGGAGTAACAGGAACAATCAAACACTTCTGCGGTAACAACCAGGAAGCAAACAGACACGGTTCAGATTCTGTTATTTCAGAAAGAGCAATCCGCGAAATCTATCTTAAAGGTTTTGAAATTGCTGTAGCCAACGGTGCAGATTCAATTATGACAACTTATGGTGTTGTAAACGGACTTCATACAGCAAGCTATTACGATTTGAATACAACAATCCTCAGAAAAGAATGGGGATTTGACGGAATTGTAATGACAGACTGGTGGGCAAATATTAATGACGAAGGACAGGAAGCAGATAAACGTAATTTTGCCGCAATGGTTCGTTCCCAGAATGATTTGTATATGGTTTGTTCTGATGGAAGCAAAAATACTACCGGCGAAAATACACTTGAAGCTCTTAAAGAAGGCAGCCTTCAGCGTTCTGAATTACAGCGTTGTGCTATCAATATTTGTAAACACGTAATGCACACAGATGCAATGAAACGTCTTCTTGGAAACAACACTAAAATTGAAATCATCAATCGACCAAAGCAGGCAGATGACATTAATCTTGAAGATGTAGAATTTATTGTTCTTGACGGCGACAAAACTTTTGATCTTTCATGGCAGGAATGTAAGGCAGATACAAATTACAGTTTTGCTTTTGATGTTCAGCGCATTGGAACTTACGATGTAACAGTAACCGGCAGTTCAGACTTAAATGAAGTTGCCCAGTTACCTTGTACATTGCTTTATATGGGAATCCCTGTTGTAAGCTTCACATTTACAGGCACAAACGGAAAAGACATGTCTATTACAAAGAAAATGGTTTTCCCAACCCGCTTCTCTGTTTCCCGCCTTTCTGTAGCAAGCAACGGACTCCAGTTAAAAGAAATCTCCTTTAAGTTCGTAAGTGATGATGCAAAAAATCCATGGTTCGAATCTTAAATCTGTTGGATAAGATAATGAATTTCACTATATTATATAAAGAGAGGTAAAAAATGAAAAAATCTATTTTAAAAATGTTAGCAGTTATGTGTTTATCAGCTGCAACTTTAATTTCATGTGCAAGTACTTCAGGTATGGCAGATGCCAATGCAATTCCACCAGCTGATCAGGTTGTAAAAGCTAACGGTCTGATTATTAAAGGTGCCTCAGAAGATCCAAATCTTCTTGCAAAAAATGACACAATGTCTGTAACAGTTGATATGCCAAATCCACAGTATTTTGAATTCAGCAACTGGACTAAAATCAGAATGATGGCAGACCTTCTTGATAACCTTGGTCTTCACAACGAACTTTCTAATGCCCAGAAAATTAAATTGATGAATCACCTTTTTGACAAATTGCCAAAAAACTTTGAAAACGGTGTTGTTCGCGAAGTTTATCTTGGACAGTTCTTCAAAAAAGGAACAAAAGCCGCTAAAAATCTTCAGATTCGTATGATGGCTTTAACAGCAGGTCCTGATGCAACAATTAAGAGCGAAAAAGTTCTTATTATTCTTGCAAATGCTATTAATACAAAAAATGGCGTAAACAGAGATTCAGGTGCTTTTGTTAATCTTGATGCAAACAGTACTATTGTTGCCGTATATAACAAAAAACTTCTTACAGACGCAAACAATTGTAATGCTGCTGATTTGAACAAAATTGATACTGCAGAACTTGCAGGTTTTGATAGAATCCTTACAGCTCAGGCTTTCCTTCAGGACGAAGATTTATCTAACGACATTAAAGCACATAACATCTGTACAGCAATCATGAACGATGAAAAAGAAATCCCTGCAATGAGAATCACAGCTATGCTTCTTGAATTTGATTACAGAATTTCTAAAGAAGATGTTGCCGGTGCAGAAGCTTTGTGGGCTAAAATTATTGACTACTGTCCAAATGTTCCAGGAAACATGACACCAGAAAATCTTGAAGCATCAAACGGTGAAGCACTTTATCTTTTGAAAGCCTGCTTAAATAAATAAAATATTTGTTTAATTTTTGTAAAATTTAAACAAACCCTATTGCACTTTTTTGTAAAATTTATTATAAATTAGTCGTTGAGCAAAGACGTTCATTTCTTTTTGAAGTGAACGTCTTTTTTTTTGCCCAAACCGGGATTTTTAAGGCTTTCATCAGCCCATCCCAAACAATTTATTACTTAGGTCACAATGGCGTGCGGATTTTCAAAAATCTTCCTTTTGATAATCTGCACGCCTTTTTTTATGAATTTAATTATTTTGCGGAGGTCACAATGGACGTTAGCGAATTGTTAGCTCAGGTTAATGGTGAAATCTGGGGCGTTTGGTTCTTAGCTGGTGCTGCGTTAGTTTTCTGGATGCAGGCTGGTTTTGCAATGGTTGAAGCTGGTTTTACTCGTGCTAAAAACACTGGTAACATCATCATGAAAAACCTTATGGACTTCTGTATTGGTACTATTATGTGGTTCCTTATTGGTGCTTCATTTATGCTTTCCTATACAGATCCTACTACAGGTGAAGTAAGTCAAGGTATCTGGTCTGTTCTTGGTAAACCAGGATTCTCAGTATTCTCTGAATACGCAACATTTGACTTTAGTGGATTTGTATTCAACTTAGTATTCTGTGCTACAACAGCAACAATCGTTTCTGGTGCTATGGCAGAA
>JAKSTP010000006.1 GCA_024402505.1 Treponema sp. | reverse complement strand
TGGTCTTATCAATAAAGCAAACGGGCTTAGTTTTGAGGAATTCAAGGAATGGCTTGAGGCTAAGCAGATTGAAAGTGAGCAGAAAGGTTTAGTTGACGGCTGGAAAGTTCCATCTACCACCTTCTGGCTTTATGTTGACGGTGTTCCTGTGGGATTTGGAAACTTGCGGCATTTTCTTACAGAAGCACTTAGCAAGGCTGGCGGAAATATTGGTTACGGAATTGCTCCTCAATTTAGAGGAAAGGGCTACGGTAAAATCCTCCTAAAACTATTGTTGCAGGAAGCACGAAAAATTGGGCTGGAAAAAGTGCTTGTAACCGTGCATCTTGATAATCTTCCTTCACAAAAAGTTGCCCTTGCCAATGGTGGCGTTATTTCAGAAAAAACAGAAGAACGTTATCTTATCTGGATTGATTTGAAATAAGAGGGCTCTCATGGAAAAACGAGTAGAAATTCTAAACGAACTTTATAATTCTCAGGATGAAAACGGGCGGTTAACCAAAAGTCGTCATGGCCAGCTGGAATATATGACTACCATGCATTTTATTCACCAGTATTTGACGCCGGAAAGTAAGATTATTGAAATTGGTGCGGGAACTGGCCGTTATTCTGTAAAGCTTGGCCAGGAAGGTTATGATGTAACTGCTCTTGAACTGGTGGAAGCAAATCTTGAGGTGATGAAGAAAAACCTGGGTTACATAAAAAATGTAACTGCCATGCAAGGTGACGCTCTAGACTTAAGCCGTTTTGAAGATAACTCCTTTGATGTAACTCTACTTTTAGGACCAATGTACCATTTGTTTAGCCCGGAAGATCAGCACAAGGCCTTGGACGAAGCAATCCGGGTAACCAAAAATGGCGGTGTAATCTTAGTTGCCTTTCTTTCGGTTCATGCAGTTTTGTACAGCAACTTTTTGAAAGGCAATTTTGAAGCTGGCTTAAAAATCAACCTAGATGAAAACTACAAGCCTACTCATTTTGAAAAGCAGGTTTTTACAGCCTTTGAGGTTTCAGATTTTGAACAGCTGTTTGACAAAAAGCCCGTAGCTCAAATAACAACTGCCGGAACAGACAGCATTCTTGAACTGGCCGAAGGCCGAACAGACTTTAAAATGTCCGATCACGATTTTAATCAGTTTTTCAAATATCACTTAAGTTGTTGCGAACGCCGGGAACTTCTGGCAGCTTCTAATCATCTTTTGTATATTTGCAAGAAGAAGTGAAATCAGGATATACTTTGCCAGTAGATTGAAGAGGTAAAAATTGTAGATAAGCTGGGATACAAACCGATAATGTTCTGGCGTAATTTTCAGGCTTGAATTAATCTTCGTCTTCAAAAACCTGTACTTCGCCGTTTAATTCAGCTTCGTATGCTCTGCGAACAGCCTTGGCCAGCTGATCGGCACAGGAAGTAGGGCGTCTGCCACAGATAATGCCGGAGAGTTTTGATTCAATCTGATCAACAGTCCAACCGTCAATTAAGATTGGAATTGCCTTAAGATTGCCGTTACAACCACCCATGAAAGAAACATTTCTTACAACATCTCCTTCAAGATCCATGCTGATTACCTGTGAACAAGTATTTTCTGTTTTATAGTCATAATGATACATATTTACGCCCTTTAATTATTTAGTGAAAGATTTTTCCGCAGGATCAGGTTTTCCTCTCCTGCAGATTACATTACATTGCAGCTTTAATTGTGTCCCGAACCTTTTCCATTTTTGCAGTTGGTTCAAAGCGGGCAACAATTTCACCTTCTTTATTGATAAGGATCTTTGTAAAGTTCCATTTGATGTTTCCGTTGTTTTTGTAATCAGGATCCATTTTCTTAACGATTGGTGTCAAAACCAATTTTGCAGGTCCATCAAAGCCTTCGAACTTTGTATTTGAAGTAAGCCATTTGTACAAAGGAATTGCATTTTCGCCGTTTACATCAATTTTTGAGTACTGTGGGAAAGTAATTCCGTAGCGGCCTGTACAGAAGTCGTGGATTTCTCCATCATCTCCTGGAGCCTGTTCACCAAACTGATTGCAAGGGAAATCAAGAATTTCTAATCCTGATTCATGAAGTTCATCATAAATATCCTGGAGTTCTGAGTACTGTGGTGTGAAACCACATCCTGTTGCTGTGTTAACAACGAGAATTGTTTTACCTTTGAACTGATCGAGTGATACTTCACTTCCATCCTGTGCTGCAACTTTGAAATCATAAATATTCATAAAATACCTCACTTGGTTGTACAACATTAAATTGCGTTCAACCGAAATACAATTAGATTGTACACAATTTAATTTTACTTGTCAACAGTTTTTTAAAAAAATTAGGATATTTCTGAAGTACCAGACCATCTTACAAACTTGTAACAAAAAAGCGGGTCCCAGCGACGCAAAAAAACCGGGGGACCCCCTCCCTAAAGGGCCCCACGCCCCACTTTCTTTTGCTGCGTCCCACTTTTGTGTTACAAAATCAACCTTTGTGGTACTTCAGAAATGGCTTATTTTTTTACACTCCACCCTCTTGACCTAATATACCGATTGGTATAGTATGTATACCGAACGGTATATTACACATGGAAAACAAAGAACTTATTATGGAAAAGGCTATCAGGCTGTTTGCAAAAAAGGGTTATGAAGGAGTGGGGGTGCAGGAAATTTGCGACGAATCGGGCATCACAAAACCTACGCTTTATTACTATTTCAAAAGCAAGGCGGGGCTTTTGGAGAATATTGGACAAACCTGGGGGCAGAATCTTCTGGAAATTATGCAGGCTGCCCTTACCTACAATCATGATTTTATAAAAGGGCTCACAGATGTTCTAAAAAATGTAATCAGCTTTGCAAAAGAACACCCGGACTTTTTCAGCCTTCACTGCACACTTTTGAACAGTCCTAACGGCAGCGAAGAAAGAACCATCTACACAAAAATAATTGAAGACACCCAGAAGTGCTTTGACCAATTTTTTGCAGCATCTTGTGCTGAGTTTGGAAATATGCGGGGGAAGGAAAAACTGTATGCCCGCCTTTATCATAACAACGTACTTTCTACAGCAATCCTGGTAACAAAAGGTGAATTTTCTGACTCTGATGAAATCATCTATCAGATTGTGCACAGCCTGGTTTACGGAATGGCCAGCTAGGAGGACCTGTGGATTTTTTCAAGAAGAGTATTTTTGCCGAAAAGATTTTCTATCACGTTTACCCTCTTGGACTTGGAAACTGTCCGCGGAACAACGATTACCACCAGGAGGCGGGCAATTTTTTTGAAACCTTTGCCACCGATCTGGACCGCATAAAAAACCTTGGTTGTAATGCCATCTATTTTGGGCCCATTTTTGAATCCTGCTGCCATGGTTACGACACTCTGGACTATTACCACGTGGACAGACGCCTTGGAAACAACGAAAAGTTCCGGGATTTTTGCAGAGTGGCTCACGAAAAAGGCTTTGCCATTGTTCTGGACGGGGTTTTTAATCACACAGGACGGGAGTTTTTCGCTTTCAAGGACCTTCAGCAGAATGGCAGGAACTCGGTTTACAAAGACTGGTACCTGAATCTCAATTTTGACTGCCACAGTAATTTTGGTGACTGCTTTGATTACGACGGTTGGGCTGGCTGCAAGGACCTGGTGAAACTGAATCTTTTGAATGTAGATGTGCAGAATCACATTTTTGGAGCGGTAAAAACTTGGATCGAAGATTTTGGAATTGATGGCCTTCGCCTGGATGCGGCAGACGTAATTGACGGTGAATTTTTGAAAAAGCTCGGGGCTTTCTGCAGAGGGATCAAAGAAGATTTCTGGCTCATGGGTGAGGTGGTTCACGGTGATTACAATAACTGGTGCAATTTTGAAAAGATTGATTCAGTCACCAACTACCAGCTTTACAAAGCCATTTTTTCAAGTGTAGACAATCACAACTTTTTTGAACTTTCCTTTAATTTGAACCGGGAATTTGGAGAACAGGGCATCTACAGGTTTGCACCCCTTTACAACTTTTTGGATAATCACGACGTAAACAGAGTAGCCTCGGAAATCAAAAATCCGAAAGAAAAGCTTTACCTCATTTACGGCCTGCTTTTTGCGGTTCCGGGCATTCCATCAATTTACTACGGAAGCGAGTACGGGCTAAAAGGCCAGCGGGGTGCCTATGACGATTATCAGCTGCGACCGGCTCTTCCACCTTTTTCAGACATTCCAGACTTTGCAGACCCAGGTTACGACAGCGCATTTTTGCCTCAGGCTATCAGCAGTTTTGCCGCCTTACGAAAATCAAATGACGCCCTTAAGTACGGAAACTACCGTGAAGAGTTTGTTTCCAACAATCAGTTTGCCTTCAGCCGAAACCATCAGGGCCAGCAGGTGATTGTATTGTGTAACTGCGACGAAAAAAGCGCCGTCCTTCACGTAAAGCCCGATTATGCCGCCAATTACCAGGATCTTTTTTCCGGCACAAAATTCACTCCAAAAGAGCTGGAAAATTTCCAGGTGGCCCCCAAGGACATAAGATTTTTACAGAAGATAAAATAACTGTGTTATACTCATTTACAGATAATAAAAATGGAAGTGAGTATGACATCAGGGAAAATCAAAAGTTTTTTTAAGGACAATTTTAACATTTACACTTCGGCTATCTCCTTTGTAATTGCGATTTTGTACGTGGTGCGGGGATTCGATGAAGGCTTCAACCCGGGAATAATCATTGTTACGGCTATGAATTTGCTTTACATTCCCATTGTTTGGATTTTCAGGCGACAGGGATTTTCATATTTTTACATGGCCTATGCCGTAATTCTGATTTTCCTTATCTCCATGGAAGAAACCAAGCTTTTTAATAATTTCACCGCCCTTTTTATGGTGTGCATTGTAATGATGATTCGCCCGGAACTGGAATTGTGGATAGGGGCACTTTATTTTGTGTCTGTGTGTGTTGCCTTTGCCATAAATGAAGAGAATCTGATTCACTTTTTTATTCACGTTGTGCGAAGTCTCTGGTTTATTGCCATCGTTTCTTACGTTTTGAACAATCGTTTTGAGCGGAAAAAACTTATCCTTTTTGATGATGAAAAGAAGATTCTTGACCAGCTTTGCTCGGGAAAAATGTATCAGAAAGAAGTAGAAGGATTCAGCGAAAATACCATTTACCGAAAATTGAAGGCCGCCAGGGAAAGGAACGGAAATGTTACCCGGGATCAGCTTGTGGAAATGTACCGCAAGGAAAAGGAGCTTTGTGAGAAGTAAAAGAGACCCTGAATCAAGTTCAGGGTGACAGGATTGGTATGTTCAGGGTGACAGGATTGGTATGTTCAGGGTGACAGGATTGGTTTGTCAGGGTGACAGGATTGGTTTGTCATGCTGACAGGATTGGTTTGTCATGCTGAACTTGATTCAGCATCTCACTTTATGCCGTGGTGATTTTTTGGTGACCGTTTGCGGGTGAATTGTTTTTAATATTTTTAAGAGTTGTAATATGCTCAAACTGTACAAAAGATTGTACAAGAGAGGTTTAATATGCAACTTGAATTTTATTATTGTAAGCATTGCGGCAAAATCATTGCTATGGTTAAGGATTCTGGTGTGCCTACAATTTGTTGTGGGGAACCCATGATAGAACTTGTTCCAGGTACTACAGATGGAGCTACCGAAAAGCATATTCCTGTAATCAAAGTTACGGGAAGTAAAGTTTCGGTAACGGTTGGATCAAAATTGCATCCTTCTGTTGCAGATCACTATATCGAGTGGATTCTTCTGCAGACCGACAAGGGAATTCAGCAAAGGTGGCTGAAGCCAGGAAACACGCCAAACGTAGATTTTGCAATCATGACAGGAGAGAGAGTGGAAGCAGCTTACGAGTATTGTAATCTCCACAAATTGTGGAAGGCAGATTACACCGGGTAATTAAGCAGTACCCAAAAAAATTTCCCGATTCGCCAGGCAGGTGGGGAGATACCAGGTGAGTCGGGGTTCCAGGCAGCTAAAGTGAAACAAGTTGTTTTGCATCATCGTAGGCCAGTGGTTTACCCCAAACAAAGCCCTGGATAAAATCACAGCCGAATTCTTTAAGGCAGTCAACCTGCTTGTCGTTTTCAACACCTTCGGAAATTACTTCACAGTCCATAAGCTGTCCCATGTTGATAACAGCATGAACAAAGTCACGGCGTTTTTTGTTGTTTTCAATGTCGTCAATAAGGCTCTTGTCAATTTTAAGAAGGTCAATTGGAAGTCGGGAAACATAATCCAAAGAAGTGTAACCGGTTCCAAAGTCGTCCAAAGCAATCTGAATGCCCATATTTCTAAGCTGGTTGATATTTTTTACAGTCATGTCCATGGAAGTAACAAGACAGTATTCAGTAATTTCAAGTTCCAGATTTTTTGCAGGAAATTCAGTGTCCTGGAGGAATTTACCGATTTTTCGAACAAACCATTCGGCGGCAAAATCCTTGGCAGAAACGTTTATAGAAATCATTAAATCGGGATTTTTCTTCACGATATCCTTAAATTCCACCATGGCATTGGTAAGAACGTAATCATCAATCTGATAAATCAAATCATTTTTTTCGGCAATAGGAATGAATTCGCCAGGACTAATCATTTCGCCATCTTCTGTTTTAAGGCGGATAAGGGTTTCAAAACCACGAAGCTGTTTTTTTCCAACAAAAAACTGTGGCTGATAAACCAGGTAGAAATTCTTTTTAACAAGTCCGTCTTTAATAAGATTTTCTACATGAATCTGACGGTTCATTTTTTCCAGCATGGAATTGTCAAAGAAATATGCTTCTTTAGATTTGTCAGCAATTGCGGCGGCCATGGCAATATCGGCATATTTCATCAAAGATTCGTAATCCTGGGCATCCTGTTTGAAGCGGGCAACACCGGCATAACAGGTTACGTAGCATTCAACGTGATTGTTATCTACAACAAGAATTACTTTTTCGCTGATTGTTTCCAGTAACCGGTCGGCAACGTTTTTAATGTCTTCATTGCCGTTTACCACAACTACAAATTCAGCACCACCCAATCTGGCAATAGTACA
Source organism: Treponema sp. (assembly GCA_024402505.1). GTDB lineage: Bacteria > Spirochaetota > Spirochaetia > Treponematales > Treponemataceae > Treponema_D. The sequence goes on along the minus strand of JAKSTP010000006.1, from coordinate 77,882 downwards.
ATCCTGTCCGAAGCGCAGATTAAGTCGTTTTACAATTTTGCGAAGAAGTTCATCACCGTAAGCATGACCAAATCCGTCGTTAATAGATTTGAAATTGTTTAATGAAAGGTAGATGATGCCGAATTCTCTGTTTTTTTCAATGCGGCTGGAAAGTTCCAGATACAAACCTCGTCTGTTTGCCGCACCGGTAATAAAGTCTGTTCTGTTGTCCACTTCCCGGCTGTAATTGTGGTGATTGATTAAGATGAGTGTGATCAAATAAAAAACACCGTTGAAGATTCCTGGAAGAGACGATGGAGATCCGTGAAAAATATCGAAGGTTGCAGCAAGCAGGGATAATGTAATCAACACTATGGAAATAATGCGACCTTCACGGTTGTTGTTCTTTATGATTAAAAGACACAATCCATACTGCACGGAACTGACAACGCCTTTGTACATTGCCAGATTAATCAGGTGCAGAAAGTTCATTAAAAAATGTAATATGAGAAAAAGCGTTGTAAAGATAATTAGTTCGGCAATTTCTCGTTTTCGTGTAGTTCGCTTAAGTGTGTACATATATAATCCTCAATAATAACGGCAAACTATTTAATTTTATTCAAATCAAAATCAAGCATGTTCAGATAGAAAGAATCGGCTATGCGTTGAACAGTAAACATAACCTTTGTTGTAAAACCTTTGGAGTTTTCCTCGATGGAAACAAAAAAGAGATCAGACCAAGTAAAAACTAAGAAACAATAAAATCCAATCCAAATTACATTTAGACTATAGGCTATTTTAATCTAAAAATAGGGAATTTGCAATTAAAAATTGGAGTTTTTGGATTTTTTTGACGGTTAGGAAAGGCTAACGTATTGACACGGTTAGGGAAAACTAACTATACTGAGCATGGCGTTAGTTATTCCTAACGGATTAAAAAAGGGAGCAGATTATGCCTTTATATATGGCTACAGTCGGAAAAGAATATCTCGTAAAGAAAATTGGTGGGCTGGAAAACACAAAACATCACCTGAAGAATCTTGGATTTGTTCCAGGTGCCAGTATATGTGTAATTTCTGCAATGTGCGGGAACATAATTGTTCAGGTAAAAGATGCCAGAGTGGCTATCAGCCGGGAAATGGCAGGAAAAATAATAGTGTAGATTCTGAAGCAAGTTCAGGATGATTTATTGGAGGAAAGAAAATGACATTAAAAGAAGTAAAGCCGGGCGAAACGGTTTCTGTTGCGAAGATTGATGGTGGTGGAGCCATTAAGCGTCGAATTATGGACATGGGAATTACAAAAGGTGTGGAAATCTTTGTGCGAAAAGTAGCTCCCCTTGGTGATCCGGTAGAAATCACTGTTCGTGGATATGAGCTTTCGGTTCGCAAAGCTGATGCAGAATTAATTGAAGTTGTGGAATAGGAGAATAAAATGAAAATTGCACTTGCAGGAAATCCAAACGCTGGAAAAACAACACTTTTTAATGCACTAACTGGTTCAAATCAATTTGTAGGAAACTGGCCAGGAGTAACTGTAGAAAAGAAAGAAGGAAAACTAAAGGGTTACAAAGATGTAGAAATCATGGATCTTCCGGGAATCTATTCTCTTTCACCTTATACTTTGGAAGAAGTTGTTTCCAGGAACTATCTTGTAAAAGAACGTCCAGATGCCATTTTGAATATTATTGATGGTACAAACCTGGAACGAAACTTGTATCTTACAACTCAGCTGGTAGAACTTGGTATTCCAATGGTAATTGCCGTAAACATGATGGACGTTGTCCGCAAAAATGGTGATAAAATCCATCTGGATGAAATGTCAAAATTGCTTGGCTGCCCTGTTTTTGAAATTTCTGCACTTAAAAATAAAGGCTGTATGGAAGCGGCAGAGGCTGCAGTAAATGCTGCAACAGAAAATAAAATCATGAAATACAAGCATCGTTTTGAATCTTGTGTTGAACATGCCCTGGCTCATATTGAAGAAGCCGTAATTCACGATTTACCAGAAGAAAAACAGCGATGGTATTCTGTAAAACTTTTTGAACGTGATTCTAAAGTTATGGAACAGCTTAAGGAAGCAGAAGGAATTACTGTGGAGGCAGACCTTCTTTCGCACATTGATGAAGATATCAAAAAATGTGAAAAAGAACTGAATGATGATGCAGAATCAATTATTACTGCAGAACGCTACAAGTACATTGAATCTATCATCAATTCCTGCGTGTCAAAAAAGAACAAGGCAAGCAAACAAAATACTTCAGATAAAATTGACCGCATTGTTACAAACCGCTGGCTTGCGTTGCCAATTTTTGCCGTTGTAATGTGGGCTGTTTATTATTTAGCAATGGTAACCGTAGGTGCCGCCGCTACCGACTGGGCAAATGACGGATTGTTTGGAGACGGTTATCATTTGTTTGGAATTGGAAACTCTGCTTACGAAGAAGCAGCTGAAGAATTTGGTGACAGCGCCGCGATTCTTGAAGCTTACGAAAACGGCGAATTCACTTATGTAATTCAGGATGAAGAAACTCTGGAACTTTCAGAACCAATTGAGTTTACAGAAGATGATGTTACTGCTGCTCAGGCCATGGTTGAAAAATATGGTGAAGAAGGTCCTGCTACAGAAGAATATGGTATCTGGGTTCCAGGAATTCCTGCCATTGTTGAAAGTGGATTAGATGCCGTTGGTTGTACCGACTGGCTTAAAGGTTTGATTCTTGATGGTATTGTTGCCGGTGTTGGTGCTGTTCTTGGCTTTGTTCCACAGATGCTGGTTCTTTTCCTCTTGCTTGCATTCCTTGAAGCTTGTGGTTATATGGCTCGTATTGCCTTTATTATGGACCGAGTTTTCCGCCGCTTCGGACTTTCAGGAAAATCATTTATTCCTATGCTTGTAGGAACTGGTTGTGGAATTCCTGGTATTATGGCAAGCCGTACAATCGAAAGTGACCGTGACCGCAAAATGACAATTATGACAACTACCTTCATTCCTTGTGGTGCAAAAACTCCTTTTATTGCCATGGTTGCAGGTGCAATTTTTGGAGGATCACCATGGGTTGCAACAAGTGCATATTTTATTGGAATCGCCGCAATCCTTTGTTCCGGAATTATGCTCAAGAAAACTAAAATGTTTGCCGGTGATGTGGCTCCTTTCGTAATGGAACTTCCTGCTTACCACTGGCCAACAATTGGAAATCTGTTGCGCTCTATGTGGGAACGAGGCTGGTCATTCATTAAAAAGGCCGGGACAATTATTCTTCTTTCTACAATCGTAATCTGGTTCCTTTCATTCTTCGGTTGGGCTGACGGCGCATTCGGAATGCTGGAAGAAGATCAGATGGACTGTTCAATTCTTGCATACTTTGGACGTGGAATCTGCTGGCTTTTCCAGCCACTTGGTTGGGGCAACTGGCAGGCAACTGTGGCCGCAATTACAGGTCTTGTTGCAAAAGAAAATATTGTTGGAACTATGGGAATCCTTTACGGTGGAACAGAAGCTTATACAAATATGGCTGCAGTATTCACTAGCATTACAGGAATGTCTTTCTTGATTTTCAACCTGCTCTGTGCCCCTTGTTTTGCTGCCATGGGTGCAATTAAACGCGAAATGAACAACACAAAATGGTTCTGGTTTGCCATCGGTTATGAATGTGGATTTGCCTACGTGATTTCATTTATCGTAAATCAGCTTGGAAATTTCTTTACCGGAAGTGTAAATACAGCTGGTGGAATCATAGAAGTGGTTTTGGGATTCGTAGCACTTGCCTGTCTGATTTATATGGTATTTAGAAAAGATAAATACAAAGCAGCATAAGGAAAGTGCTTTCTGCTGAGGAAGATCTGTCTGCAAAATAAAGGTTGTATTAAATCAAACTATTTATATATAATAATGATATAAACCTTTTAAGGTAGCGTATTTATGAAGATAACTGAATCAGCAGAAATGTATTTGGAAACTATTCTGGTCCTTTCAAAACAGGGAGATGTTCGTGCAATTGATATCTGCAAATCCATGAATTTCTCCCGCCCAACGGTAAGCGTTGCCATTCATAATCTTGAAAAAGACGGATACATAAAAATCAGCCCGGAAGGTAATATTACTCTTGAATCATCCGGGCTTGAAGTTGCAGAAAGAATTTACGAGCGCCACACAGTGCTTACCAAAATTCTTGTAAGCCTTGGCGTTTCCGAAAAAACCGCTTCCGAAGATGCATGCAAAATGGAACATGATATCAGCATAGAAACTTTTGAATGCATCAAAAAACACATTTCCAGTAATTAAATACCAGAAAATCAAAAATCATTTTTTCTCAAGAATGACAATGGAAATATCATCATTTCTAGGGGCAGTTCCTATGTATTGGGTAATGTCCCTGGCGATGGCAGAAACCTGATTTTCTACATCAAGATTGCAGTGCTTTTGAACAGATGCCAGAAAATTTTCTTTTCCAAACTCAATGTTCATGTTGTTTTTTGATTCAAAAATTCCGTCTGTATAAAGAATGATGCGGTCGCCCTTTTCAAGATTGATTGTGAGAGTTGTAAAATCAAAATCCAGATCACCAAGGCCAATGGCACCCTGACGGTCTTCCAATCTGCAGTTAAAATATTCACAGGTTTTTGTTGAAGCATGATAAATAACCGGAATCGGATGACCGGCATTTACCATTTCAATATTTTTTTCTGTAAATCGAAGGATAATTCCCGTAAGATAGTTTTCAATATTTCCTTTTTCTTCACGGACTCGTTCATTAATCCTTCTCATAGTAAAGTCTAATTCAATATCTTCATTTTCATAGAATTCTTCTTCCATGGTGTTTTTTACCATCATTGTAATAAAACCTGAAGCAAGACCATGACCGGAAACATCAAAAATACAAAGGCCGTCAAGTTTATTCTGGCGAACAAAAAAATCGAACAAATCGCCACTAACGCTCATCATTGGATTATTGTAGTAGGCAATATCCCAATCTTTTATGGTTGTTAAATCATGCTGATAAAAACTTTTTTGAACCAGAGAAGCCATCTCCAATTCCTGCTGAATCTGGTTGTCCCGTTCATTAATTTTTCGTTCATGAATCATGCTGTTTTTTATGTAAAACCAACGGCTCATAGCCAGGCCACACATAATAAAAATATAAACAAAGCCATTGGAAGAAGAATTTGTTCCGTAAAGATCAATAAACTTCGGTCCCATAAGAAGACCTATAACAAGAACTATAAGAATGTAGTAAATAGGTTCAATGGCGTAAATTAAGGGAACCAGAGTTGCAAGACAAACAAAAATAATCAGAGAGTTAAAAGAATTAGTACCGTATTTAAAAATTAGAAAACAGAGAAATTCAAGGCTGGCAAAATTAAAGATTAAAAGAAAATTTGAAAATCGAACTTTGTTTGATTTTTTAAGAATAATTCCAATAGAAAAACTAAGAAATTCAATAATGGCCATGGAACAATAATGAAAAATATAATCAGTAGTTTCTGGAGTTTTGCTGCCAGGAGAAAATAACAACGGAATTAATGTAAGAATGCTTAAAATAAAAATAAACAGAGAAATCTTTATAAGCCGATCAAGATTCTGAGTAATAACGATTCTTTTAATGTCTTTTGGCATTATAAAGTTATTGATGAATTTCTCTTTAAATAACTGAAACCTGGTTGGCATATTTTTATTATAAACTGATTTTACGGTTTTATCATGAAAAAAGGAAGGGATCACAAAAAAATTGGGCTGCCTTAAAAGTAATGACCTTGAATCCTGATTCCCAATATCCAATCTCCTTTCCATCTTTGAAGATAAGACAGTTAGCTCCGGAAATTTTGCCTTTAGCAACGGAATTGTCTAAAACAGTCTGAATATGTGAAAGGTGAGATGTGTTCATTTTTTCCCCGGGCATGAAAACGATAGCTCCACCAGGAATATTGATCAGGCTCCTGGCAGAAATGACGGAAAGTATCGCAGTATCCCGATTCAAGGAATTTTGTCATCCAGGCACGCTTCGGCGTCCTGACTGTTTGGGAAGTAAGCGCTTATGACAACAAATTTTCCAAAAAATGCCATAATTGTACGGCCTTCATCGTCAAAACGGGAATCACCAAGAATTTCGATTTTATCTGGTTCAGTTTTAGAATAAATGGCAGTTCCAGAATATCCAGGTTTTACAGTACTTGCCCAGAAAGACTTGTATTTTGGTGGATTTGTAAGATTATCTGAAAGCTGGTCAGGTTTTGCTTTTGTTTCCTGAATGCAAATTACATCTGCACCACAATTGTCCAACCAAGAACAGAAATCCTTTTTTCCAACTTTTGGACTGAAGCGTATTGGAGACCTCTAACCCCTGTCATTTCGAGCGAAGTCGAGAAATCTGATTTGAATAGTCAGTTTATTTATTTAGCCAAAATTTATTTTGACTTTTCGAAAAATAGTATTATTTTTAAATAAGGATGGAAATATTCAAAGCTGCGTAGGCAGGTATTAAATCAAAAACTAGGGAGACTAAAATGTCAGGTTTAGTTATTGTTATTGCACTTGTAGTTGTAGTGCTTTTGGTTTTGTTCTTTTGTTCTTATAAAAAAGTTCCAAAAAACAGAATTGGTATTAGAGTAGGTCCATTTGGAAACAAGACAGTAACCGGAAAAGCAATTTTTGTTGTTCCATTCTTTCAGCGAATTGATTACATGACTCTTGAAAATATTCAGGTAGATTTTGAATCAAAGAGTTCAATTCCAACACAGGATGCCATCAATATTAAAGTAGATGCAGTTGCCAATATTGCAATTTCTCAAGACGATGAAATTATGAAAAGAGCAGCTTCACGTTTTACAGGTTATTCAACAGCTGCAATTGCGGAAGTAGTAACTCCTGTTCTTGAAGGAAACATCCGCGAAATCATTTCTCAGGTAAAATTAAAGGATTTGATCCAGGGCGATAAAAAAGTTCTTGCTGATACAATTGCTGACAATGTTAAACCAAATCTTGCAGATCTTGGTCTTGAACTTACAACTTTCAATATTCAGAACTTTAAAGATGATAATGGTGTAATCAACAACCTTGGTATTGAAAATACAGTTTCCATTTCTAAAGATGCTGCAAAAGCAAAAGCCGCTGCAGAAGCTGAAGTTCAGATTGCACAGGCAGAAGCAAAGAAAGCTGCAAACGAAGCCGAAGTTGCTGCAGAACTGGAAATTGCTCAGAAACAGAATGAACTTGCCTTGAAACAGGCAGCATTAAAAGCAAAAGCCGACACAGAAAGAGCCAAAGCCGAAGCTGCCATGGCAATCGAAGCAGAAGTTCAGCGTAAGGAACGAGAAGTTAAAGAAGCAGAAGCAAATATTGCCCGTCAGGAAAAGGAAATTGAACTTCAGGAAAAAGCAGTTTCTGTAAAAGAACGGGCACTTGAAGCTGAAATCAAAAAGACTGCCGAAGCACAAAAATATGCCGCACAGCAAAAAGCCGATGCCGATCTTTATACCCGCCAGAAAATTGCCGAAGCTGAAGCCTTTGAAATGCAAAGAGAAGCGGAAGCCGAAGCATTCCAGCGCCAGAAAAAAGCAGAAGCAGAAAAAATGGCAATGGAATCGGAAGCAGCCGGTAAAAAAGCAATTGCCGAAGCAATTCAGGCACAGGGTGAAGCAGAAGCCGCTGCAATTAAAGCAAAACTGGTTGCAGAAGCAGACGGTATGCGGGAAAAGGCAGAGGCTCTTAAAGAGTACGGTGATGCCGCCAAACAGCAGATGCAGCTGGATGCATTAAAAGTATACTTTGAACAGCTTCCAAAAATTGCAGAAGCTTCAGGAAAAGCTTATCAGAATGTAGATAAGATTTACATGTATGGTGGAGATTCATCAAAACTTCAGGGTGATATGATGAAAACCATTACTCAGGTAAGCGAAGGGTTAGGAGAAACTCTTGGAATTGACCTGAAAACTTTGGCTGCCGGACTTCTTGGTGGAAAGGTTGCCGCAGATCTTTCTGTAAAAAAGAAAGACAAACAGGATTAAAAAATAACTGAAGAGTAAAAAAAAATGCCATGGCAATTTCAATTTGAAGCTGCTCATGGCATTTTTTTGATCGTAAATTTTTGACATCAACTAAAAGAACAATTGTATTTACAGGGAGCCCGCCTTATTTTGTTTCCCACACTTTAATGTAATCAATTTGTAAGTCGTACGGACCAGATCTCAAATTGGGAGTGTTCCTTACAATAAATTCCCATTGAAGATTTTTGTTGGAAATCCAATCTGATGTTATTGAGTATTCGATAGTCAGTTCCATAGGACCTAATAAAGAAGAATATTCATCATAATAATATAGCAATGAACCATCACATGGGAGACCATATTCAGAATGCTCGTTCCAATTCCATTCATAAGTTTTTATATCATCGTTATACACAGTTAGGCTTGTGTCATCATAGAAGACCCGTAAAGTGTGCCACTGGAATGCAGTCTCATCATCGAAAGAATATTTATTTTCATCATAATAGTTTTCAGGAATATCGTAATCCCAGTTGCTCTGATAATCAGGGCATTCAAATTCAATATCTTCCCAAGGAACATTAAACGGTTCTTTCTGTTTTCCAAGCCACATACTGGAATAAAAGTTAACCAGACCATTAGGATTTGTTCTAATCTCGCATAAATGAAAGCTTGTGAAATCCCATCCCTGGCCGTTTCCTTTCCATCTTAATAAATAAGGTTCTACAAAACATATGCTACAGCAAGAACCATAAAATTTTTCAGGTAATTTATATTTAATCTCAACTATAGATTTTCGTTCTATAAGTTGTTTTGAAATTAAAGTGGGCCAATACATTGCAAATCCCCATTTTGTAGAAGAAACAGAAGGAACGGCATGTAAAATACCATCTTTTACATAGATATTTTCGCTTTTAACTTCAGAAGAAATATTAGCAAACTCAAAAATGTTAGAATCATCATTAAATTCTAGATTTTGAACTAATTCGTAAGTTTTTCCATTGTAGGAAAGATTTTTAGAATCAGAAGACTGAAGCTGGGATTCAGATACTGTTGGTAGTTTTGAAGCACAACCCGTAGCAAGCAGAAAACTTACTCCTAATAAAGCAGAATAAATATACTTTTTCATATTTTTCTCTCAAAATTTTTTTATATTATAATATAAAATATAGTATATGTACACTTTTACTCTTTATTTTTTGGCGGCCATTTTTTTTAGTCATTTTTCTTCGTTGCTGGAAATTACGGCGTAAATGATTTTGCGGTCATCGCCAGTGGAGACAAAAGCAAGTAAAATCGACAAAAATAAGAAATAAAGAAATTTAGTTAATAAAAAAGGGCCTGTCCAATAAGTTTGCATTACGGTGGTTGAGTTTATCGAAACCACCACAATTAGTGTAGCAGTCATTTTGACGGACTCAATGAGTGCTACACTCATAACTTTTGGGACAGACCCTTTATTTTAGGTCAGATGCTGAAAAAAACTCAGCATGACGATAATGTTAGTTATACGTAAAGTGGGCTAACCTGGTTCAGGATAACCTTGTATTCTTCGTAAGCTTTGTTGTAAGCAGCTACGTTTTCGGCGATTGGCATTGTTGTTTTGCTTTCGTCCAGTTCAACGTGTGCGTCTGCAATTTCGGCCATTGAAACTTTCTTTCCAGCTTTTGTTTCCAGACACCAAAGAGCCTGCAATGCACCACCGAATGCAGCAGCTTCTGAGTTTACAGGAACTTTTACAGGCAGGTTCAGGATATCAGCAACGATCTGGCGCCATACAGGTGATTTTGCTCCACCACCAGTAAGACGAAGTTCTTTAGCATCAAAACCAAGGGCTTTGAATCCGTCCAAGCCACCGCGCATGCTGAATACTGCACTTTCAAGAGCAGCACGGGCAATGTTTGCGCGTGAACAGTTTGCGTATGTCATACCTGTAATAGAAGCGCGTCCGTGTGGAAGGTTAGGAGTACGTTCACCGTTGAAGAATGGCAGAACGAATACACCGTCACAACCTGGTTTTGCTTTTGCAGCTTCGTCGTCGAATGCACGAACGTCAAGCTGGAACAGGTCGCGGATTTCTTCTGAAGCAACTGTACAGTTCATTGTACAAAGGAGTGGAAGGTATCCGTTTGTAGAAGATGCGAATCCTGAGATTCCGTTTTCTGGATCAGCAACTGATTTGTCGTTGAAACCGTAAAGTGTTCCGGAAGTTCCCATAGACATTGTAAGAGTTCCGCCTTTAACACAACCAGTTCCGATAGCAGACATCATGTTGTCTCCACCACCAGCTGATACAGGGATTCCTTCTGGGATTCCGAATTTTTTAGCAGCTTCTGCATTTACAAAACCTGCTGGCTGGTCGTCAGAGATGATTTTTGGAAGTTTTGCAAGAAGTCCTTCATCAATAAGATTGCATACTTTTTCTGACCATTTTCTTTCGATTGAATTGAAGATGGCTGTTCCCGAAGCATCACCACATTCCATTACGTAGTCGCCTGTAAGAGCGAAGTTGATGTAGTCGTGTGGAAGCATGATGTAAGCAAGATTTGCAAAAGCTTCAGGTTTGTGACGTTTGAGCCAGAAGATTTTTGGAGCTGTGAAACCTGGGAGCATGAAGTTCTGAACGGCTTCAACCATTTTTTCTTTTCCGCCGATTGCATCTGTAAGGATTTTACATTCTTCGGCAGTAGATGTATCGTTCCAAAGTTTTACGTTGTAAAGGGCTTTTCCGTCTTTTCCAAGAGGAACAAATCCGTGCTGGTGTCCTGAAACACCAATAGCCTGGATAGAAGCGCGTCCTTCAGCAGAAAGTTTTCCAAAACATACGCTCAAAGCTTCATCGTACCATTCTACTTTCTGTTCACGTGTACCATCATTTTCTGAAATCAGGTCCATTGGGCAGGCGCCGCTTTCAATTGTTTTTTTGTTTTCGTAATCGTAGAGTACAACTTTCATTGACTGTGTACCCATATCAATTCCGGCTACAGTTTTCATTTATTTCTCCTTATTGTGGGATTTTTTACAAAATATCATTTCAATTTTACAACAGTTTGACCAAAAAGAGTATAGGAAGTTTTACGGAATCCGATAAGTAAAGAAGTGAAAAGAAAATTTCTTCTGATTATACTGATTCTTTCTCAATTCCTCCTGTCTGCAGAAACTGACATGACTCCCGATATTCACCACAATCCCTGGGAGCTGATTATTTACAGACCGCAAAACACTGCAAACCTAAATGACATTCGTTGCTGGGTAAAACTTGAAGATATGGATGGCAACGATGTTACTTACACAGCAGCAAAAGCAACCTACGAATGGGCTTCAGAACCCAACAAAGTGAACAAATATCAGAAAACTTACTGGCTTTCCGGTGGCGTTGCAATGCACCTGAACCTGAAACCTGGCAAATACAAGATTACCGTATCAACACCAAGTGACAAGCAGTGGCCTTACCCCTCAGAAAACCGTGACCAGTGGACTTCTAATGAATTCCTATACAACACTGAAAACCCGGCTAAAGTAATCTTTGTTTATCCTTCAACCAACAACAACGGATTTTACAACGGCAAATGGATAATTTCCCACCTGGCACCAAAATACTTCAAGCAGGCCACAATCCCCGTAATGGAAGAATAACGGTCCTTCCAATCTTACTCAAACCAGTTTTCAATCATTAAATTGCTGACTTCCTGAATATTCAGGAAGTCTTTTTTGTTTCTGGTAACTAAAATGAGGTTGTTTGCAATGGCACAGGCGGCTATTTGCAGGTCCAATTCTTGAGCGGGTTTTCCTATTTTTTCAAGGCGCGTTTTTAAATCAGAATATATAGTTGCGGCGTGAATATCAAAATCTACAAAAGAATATGACTTTTGAACAGAATTAATGTAAAAATCCATAATGAAGTCTTTCCTTTTTCCATCAGGCATTCGACTTGCACCATACAGTGCTTCTCCCCAGGTTACAGAACAAAGGACAGACTGTTTTTGAGTTTGGAATATTCTGGATATGACATTTTGATTTTGAATAGATTTTGTCATTTCAGATACAACGTTTGTATCAAGTAAATATATTTTTGGCATGGCTATTCAAAATCCTCTGGATGGCGAAGATTTGATTTTTGTCGTGGAATATCAAAATACTCGTGCCATTCTGCTTCCGATAAATCAGAACCACTTGAAATCATTTTTTCTCGAAAACTTTTATAGGCCAAAAAGAAAGGGTCAGCTTGTTCAGAAACTTTAAATTCTTCTTTTTTCCCGATCACAGCTACAGCTTTCCCATGGCGGGTAATTTCAACGCAGTCTGTTTCGCCATTTTCAACCATATGAACAAACTGTGTTAATTTATTTTTGACTTCAAACATTGGAATAGATATCATTAGTGCCTCTAAAAATATTATAGCTATAATTTAAAATATGTCTATAATAAATAGAAAAGAGTAAAAAATAAAGCCGCCAAATGTACCTAGTTAATCTTCGCATCAAACTGTTCAACAATCTTTCCGCTCAAACCTGTGTAGTTTGATGGAGTTGCAGCTAAAAGTCTTGCTTTAACTTCATCGCTTACATCCAGATTGCGGGCCAAGTTGTGGAAATCTTCAATAGAAACTTTCTTTCCGCGGGTAATTTCCTTAAGTCTTTCGTAAGGTTTGTCTACGCCACTCATACGGAGCAAGTTCTGGTAAGCTTCTGCCATAACTTCTGGTGTGTTTGCAAGAACGTCAGAAATCTTTTCTGCATTAACTTCAATTTTTCCAAGACCTTTCTGAAGTGAAGCATAACCAATCATTGAGTGAGCAAATGCAACACCAAAGTTTCTTGCTACAGTTGAGTCTGTAAGGTCACGCTGGAGACGAGAAATACAAAGTTTACGAACAAAGAATTCGAACATAGAGTTTGCAATGCCAAAGTTTCCTTCTGCGTTTTCAAAGTCGATTGGATTTACTTTGTGTGGCATTGCTGAAGAACCAATTTCTCCTGCAACTGCGCGCTGTTTAATCCATCCGTCAGAAATGTAGCGCCATGTGTCCATTGCAAAGTCAATCAAAATGTTGTTAATGCGTTTTACAGCATCGAATACACGGAGGTAAGAATCGTGTGGTTCAATCTGTGGTGTAATAGGGTTGAAGCGTACTTTCAATGGTTTTGTGTGCATGTAAGGGTTGTCCATTGGAGTAATGCTGTCGTTGAAAGAATTAATAAGTTCGTGGCTGAAGTTGATCCAGTCAAAATCAGGGAATACAAAGTTATGAGCGTTGAATCCGCCAGTTGCACCGTTGAGTTTAAGCAGGATATCAATATTTCCAAGCTGAACAAGTTCTTCTTTCATGCGGTTTACAAAAACTAAGATTTCCTTTCCGAAAGTAACTGGAGTTGCTGGCTGACCGTGGGTGCGGGCAAGCATAGAAAGATCTTTGTTGTCGTAAGCAAGCTTGTAAAGTGAATCGTAAATTTTAAGGATTTCAGGAAGCACAACTTCATTTACAGCATCGCGGATCATAAGACCGTAGCTGATGTTGTTAATATCTTCTGAAGTAAGGGCAAAGTGAACGTATTCAAGGATTTCGTCCATGCCCATTTCTTTAAGTTTAAGTTTGATGAAATATTCGATGGCTTTTACGTCGTGGTTTGTAGCAGGTGTACCATTGTAACCTTTTGTTTCAAAGGCTTTAATGATTTCTGCATCTTCAAGGCTAATGTCGATAATTGAACGGAGTTTTGCAGAATCAACAGGATTTTTTACCCGTTCTTTGAGCATTGGAGTGTCCAAAAGTTTGATCAGATAATTGATTTCTGTGTAAATGCGGTATTTCATCAGTGCCATTTCGCTGAAATAACCCTGCAAACATTTTGTTTTTCCTTCGTAACGACCGTCTACCGGCGAAACACTTGTAAGTGCCATAAAAAACCTCTGTTTAAAAAAGATGATGTTATTATAGTAAATTTCGCAAATATTGTCTTGATTGGGAGACTATTCGCTCATGCAGCTGGAACGTGGATTATCTTCTGGAAAACCTACTTCAAATCCGCAGTTGTGTTCCATGTTCAGTTCCCGGAGTTCCTTTTTTCCGTCAATGTAAAGCTGGTAATCAATGCCAGTGCCCTCGTATCCGCAACCAAAACCATATTCATCACCAAGGGCTTCGGCCACAATTCGTTCACGTTCTTCTTTTGTGGTATCTTTAATCAATATACTTGCCATAAGTGGATTATAGCAGGAAACACCATTTTTTGTGGAGTTTTATAGGAAAAACGGGTATTCTTTTTGGTAGGGAGAAAATTAGGAGCCTTTATGACAGATTCAAATGAGATTACACGCAAGTATTTTGATTCACTGCTTTTGGAAATGCGCCACATTGACGCAGTAAAACCAGACACATCAATCACTATTTTTGGAGAAAAATTCGATTCCCCTGTGGCAACTGCAGCTCTCTCTCACATGAACAATCAGACGGAAAACGGTATGGCAAAAATGGCTCTTGGTGCAAAAATGGCCGGCTGTCTGTGCTTTTCAGGAATGGGCGAAAAAGAAGAAATTGATGCAATGTGCGCCACTGGAGCTAAAGTCATCAAGATTATAAAACCACACGCCAACAATGAAGATGTGCTTAAAGAAATCCGGGATGCCGAAAATGCAGGTGCTTTTGGAATTGGAATGGATATTGATCATGCCTTCAACAGCGGAACCGGTGAATATGATGTGGTTTGCGGTTTGCCAATGACAGGAAAATCTTTTGAAGAGATGAAAAGTTTTGTTGCCGCAAGCAAACTTCCTTTTGTGGTAAAAGGCGTGCTCAGCGTTCAGGATGCAGAAAAAGCTCTTGAAATGGGTGCAAAGGGCATTATCGTTTCACATCACCACGGAATTATGCAGAGTGCCGTTCCACCGCTTATGGTGCTTCCGTCAATTATTGAAGCAGTTGGCCACAAAATGACCATCTTTGTTGACTGCTGTGTTGAAAGCGGACTGGACGTATTTAAGTGTCTTGCAGTTGGTGCTGATGCAGTGTGCGTTGGACGTGCCATTATGCCGCCACTTAAGGAAAAAGGCGCCGAAGGTGTTTGCGAAAAAATGAAGGCAATTACCGGTGAATTAAAAGGAACTATGGCCCGCACTGCCTTTGCAAAACTTTCCGACATCAACGACACGGTTCTGTGGAATCTGTAAAAGACTCTTGTCATCAGAAACTTTTTTTTCTATCTTATAATTATGACTGATTTAGATCGCAAAGAAATTAACGACGCACTTTACATTGTAGACCAGATTCTTCCTCTTTTGAATGAAGCAAAGGCTCAATTTAGAAGTGCACGCAACTGGGGATTTTTTGATATTCTTGGCGGTGGATTCATTACCGACCTTATTAAACATTCAAAGCTTGGTAATGCAGCCAACGTAATGAACCGCATCAACTATCTTTTGATGGACCTGCAGCGGGAATTGAAGGACATCCGCATCCCAACCGGTTACAACATGAACACTGCCACTTTTGCAACTTTCGCTGACTTTGTGTTTGACGGTGCCCTTGCTGATATTTACATGCAGTCAAAAATCATGAGCAGCCTTTCTCAGGTAGAAGAACTGGAACAAAGACTGCTGATGCTGAGACAGAATCTTACATCTTTAAGATAAATTTCGATTTTATGGAAGATTAACGGTTTTCCAGAAAGAACTTTACGGCTGCGGCCTGCTGACTTTCGTTACTGATAGTTGCAGTTCCGTCGCCTTTCTGCTGGCCATAATTTCCAAATCCCCCGTGATTTCCACCTTCAATTTCAAGATAAGTGCAGGTGGCAAGTCCCGGGGTTTTGTTTTTTTCCCACATTTTTCTGTTCAGAACAAGATCCTTGGTGCCGTTTACAAAAATGCATTTGTAATGGCTGGAGGTGTATTCTTTTGTAGGATAGGATGCCAGGAAAAGTGTTCCTTCAATTTTGTCTGAATGGTGTTTTCCGTAAGTGCCGGCCACTACTCCGCCTAAGGAATGTCCGCCAGTGAAAATATGCTGGTATTTTTCTCCGTAAAGTTTAAGGGGTTTGTTTGGGGTAAAACGGGCGTGGAAGGCCAGTTTGTAAGGTTCTTTAATGAGGATGCAGTCCACCTTGCTGTCGGCAAAATGTTTCATCAGTGGAAAATAGGCCTTTTCATCCACTTTGGCACCAGGATAAAAAATTAGTAGAGTGTCGGCTTCTTCGGTCTGAAAGTAATAATAAGTGGGAGTTTC
This sequence comes from Treponema sp., assembly GCA_024402505.1. GTDB lineage: Bacteria > Spirochaetota > Spirochaetia > Treponematales > Treponemataceae > Treponema_D. The sequence goes on along the minus strand of JAKSTP010000006.1, from coordinate 61,703 downwards.
CGAAATGGTAATGCCGTGGGTATTTACAAGGGCAGTTTCATCAGGATGATAATAAAAGGTTCCGATAAAACTGTAAACAATGCCTAAAAGAATGAAGCCCTGGGCCAGACAGTTTACAATCTGTTCAATCCAGTTGGATTTTTCCATGTCCATGTCCAGGGTAAAGCCAAGCACAATCATCACAATAAAAAAGCATAAACCGAAACCGTAGTGGATAAAGCCCGGCAGGCTGAAAAGATGAAGGTGGACTGTGTTCCAGTTGATGCGGCTGCCCGAAAGAGCTACGGCCACAATCATAAGGATGAAACCAAGGCTCATGAGGATTGGGAAAGGCTTTTTCAGAAAATCATAGGCGGTTTTTTTAACGGCAAGAAAGAGTTTCCATAAAACTTTACCGGTTCCTGCAAGAAAAGAAAGGAAAGCTCCAAGTCCAAACAGTGGGCTTTTAAGCATTACGGCCAGAATAGACATGGAAACTGCAAAGAACAAAACAGGCAGCGCATCAACAACTGCCATTTTTACTGTAGGATGTAATTTTTCCGTGGCACGCATAAGTAAGTAAATAATAAAGAAAAAAACCGCACCAGTAAACATACCGATGCGGTTCTTGGAGTAAGAATGAAATTTTTAATTTTTCACTCTTAATTTTTCATTTCGGCTTACCCGAGTGTAATTTCAACATTAACTTCTTTCTTTCCTTCTACGTATGGAACAACGCAGCCTTCTACAGCTTTGCCGTCTACTACCAAAGATTTAACACCTTTGCATACGTGGTTTGGATTTTTGATTGTAATGTTGTATTTAGCACCACGGAACAAACGAGTTGCTGTAAATCCATCCCAGCTAGCAGGGATAGAAGGATCAACTTTAAGTCCGTCAAAGTCTGGCTGAATACCAAGGATGTACTGGCTGATTGCAACCATGTTCCAGGCAGCTGTACCAGTAAGCCAAGAGTTTTTACCCTGACCGTAGTTCTTTCCACCGTTACCAATATCAGAACCAGCTTCTTTACCACCAATCATCTGGCCGTAAACATAAGGTTCTGTTTTGTGGATGTCAGAAGTTTCTTCTGTATAAGCAGGAGCAATTTCTGAGTAGTATTTGAATGCCTGGTCACCTTTTCCTGCATATGCTGCAGCACAGATAATCCATGCATTGTTATGTGTAAAGATACCACCGTTTTCTTTATATCCCTGTGGATATGTTGAAATTTCACCATACTTTACATGGTATTTTGTGAATGCAGGGTAGTTGAGTACAAGACCGAATTCACAGTTGAGGTTTTCATCAATAGCTTTAAGTGTCTTTTCTGTAGCATCTTTATCGATGTCAGACATGATTGCAAAGCCCTGTGGTTCAATGAAGATCTTAGATTCTTCGCAGTCTTTAGAACCCATCTTTTCGCCATTAGCATCGTATGCACGGAGGAACCAGTTTCCATCCCATGCAGATTCCATCATGTTCTTTTTCATCTTGTCGATTTCAGCCTGTGCTTTTGCAGCTTCATCAGCTTTACCTACATGATTCAAGATAGAAACATAGTTTGGACCTGCGAATGTGAACAATGCAGCAACAAATACAGATTCAGCAATCTTAGAGTAACCGCCTTCTGCTTTGAATTTAGGGTTTGTGTATGTCTGGAAGCTTTCACCTGGTGTGTCAGAGAAACAAGAAAGGTTGATACAGTCGTTCCAGTCAGCGCGCATTGCAAGTGGAAGTCCGTGTGGACCAAGATTGTTTACGATGCGGTAGAAAGAAACTTTAAGGTGTTCAAGCATTGTCTGAGCCTTAGACATATCGTTGTCATAAGGAACCATTTCATCAAGAATTCCCCAGTCGCCAGATTCTTTAATATAAGCAGAAACTGAAAGGATGAGCCAGAGTGGATCGTCAGAGAAGTCACCACCAATGTCAGCATTACCTTTCTTTGTAAGTGGAGAATACTGGTGATAACATCCACCGTCTGGGAACTGTGTAGAAGCAATGTCGATAATTCTTTCTTTTGCACGGTCTGGAATCTGATGAACGAAACCAAGAACGTCCTGGTTAGAATCGCGGAATCCCATACCACGACCAATTCCAGATTCAAAGTAAGAAGCTGAACGTGAAAGGTTGAATGTAACCATACACTGGTACTGGTTCCAGATGTTTACCATGCGGTTAACTTTGTCTTCTGGAGTATCAACTGTAAGAATGCCCAAGAGGTGATCCCAGTAAGCACGGAGTTCTTTCATACCAGCAGCAAATTTTTCTGGAGTATTGAATTTTTCAATCATTTCCAAAGCTTTTACTTTGTTGATTGTTTTGCCGTCAGCTTCGAATTTCTGATCCTGTGGCATTTCTACATAACCGAGAACGAATACCAAAGTTTTTGTTTCGCCGGCTTTAAGTGTGATTTCTTTGTAGTGAGAAGCGATTGGAGCCCAACCATCAGCAAATGAGTTGTAAGCTTTTCCTTCTTTTACAGCCTGTGGATCACCAAATCCATTGTAAAGGCCGATGAATGAATCGCGGTCTGTATCGTATCCGTCAATCTTGTCGTTTACAGAATAGAATGCGTAGTGGTTACGGCGGTCGCGGTATTCAGTTTTGTGGTAAATTACAGAATCTTTAATTTCAACGCGTCCTGTAGAGAAGTTGCGCTGGAAGTTGTTGCTGTCGTCCTGAGCATCCCAAAGACACCATTCTGCAAATGACCAGAATTTGAAAGTTTTGTCAGATTTGCCTTCGTTTGTAAGAACAACCTGCTGAACTTCACCATCGTAATCCTGTGGAACAAAGAATGTAACTTCAGCTTTCAAATCATTCTTTTTACCTGTGATTACTGTGTAGCCCATACCGTGGCGACATTCGTAAGCGTCAAGTTCAGTTTTTACTGGAGACCAACCTGGATTCCAGATTGTTCCATTATCGTTGATATAGAAATAACGTCCGCCCATATCGATAGGTACGTTGTTGTAGCGGTAACGTGTAATACGGCGGAGACGAGCATCTTTGTAGAAGCTGTATCCACCGGCTGTGTTAGAAATCAGTGAGAAAAATCCCTGGGTTCCAAGGTAGTTGATCCAAGGATAAGGTGTGCGAGGTGTTGTGATTACATATTCACGCTTAGCATCATCAAAAAATCCAAATTTCATGAAATCCTCCATTAATACTAAAATTATGTGTGAGTTGGGGTTATTTACGAAAACGTTTTCGTATATTTTCATTATACATCTTTTCTTAAAATATACAAGAAGATTTCTTGACGCCACCATAATCCTATGGTAAATTTACGCTAGTAATATTGTAGAAAAGCAATTGAATGTTAACTAACAATTTAGTTAATCTCACCCATAGAGGTGTCATCTGGCCGGGATCTGGTTTGGGTGACTCCATTTTTATTTTTTATAAGGGAAAAAGGAGAAAAAGTTATGCAGTTTTTTGACACACATGCACACATCGGGCTTATTTATGAAGATCCAATTGAACAGCTTCGTGTAGTTCAGCAGGCAAAACAAGCCGACGTTACAAGAATTGTTAGTATTAATAACTCGCTTTTTGATTTTCAGAAGGTTTATCCAAATCTTCGCCACCTTCCTGGAGTTTACCACGCTGTAGGTGTTGCACCGGCAGAAGTAAAGAATCCTGGAAAAGACTGGATTGATATCATCGAAAAAAGCCTTTCACTTCCAAATGTTGTTGCCGTTGGTGAATGTGGATTGGACTACTACAAACAGTTTGGCGACAAGCGTTCACAGATTGAACTTTTTATTACACAGCTGGAAATTGCTCAGGCTCACAACAAACCGGTAATCATACATAACCGTGATGCAGGCCGGGATGTTTACGATATTCTTACAGAACGTCTTCCGGAAAAGGGCGCCATCATGCACTGTTATTCAGAAGACGGTGCTTTTGCCGCCAACTGTCTGGACAAAAACATTTACTTCAGTTTCGCAGGAAATCTTACTTACCGAAACGCACGCAATCTTCATGAAACCATTATGGTTCTTAAGGACGCCGGTGCTATCGACAAGATTCTTATTGAGACAGAAAGTCCATTTATGATTCCGGCCGAATTCCGTGAAAAGAAACGAACAATGCCTGCTTATCTGCCATCAACAGCACGCTTCCTTGCCGAAATGCTGGAAATGGATCTTGAAGAACTGGCCGACAGACTTTGGAAAAACAGCTGCCGCATTTTCAATATTCCTGAGTAAGCTGCCCTCCGCGGAAACAGGTTTTTGAAATGGCACTTTATCATCCTGTAAAAATTGGAAATGTTGAACTCAAGGGAAATCTCTTCCTGGCCCCTGTTGCAGGTTACAGTGACAGGGCATTTCGTCATGCCTGCGTAGAAAACGGGGCCTGTTTTACCTACACCGAAATGGTTAGCGCCGAAGCATTAACCCGGGGTAATCAAAAAACCGAAGTGCTTATGGCAAGGGCCGAAAATGAAAAAGCCTATTCCGTTCAGATTTTTGGCGGAACAGAAGATGTAATGGCCCGTGCTGCAAAAATTGTAGTTGATCAGACTCACTGTGAAGTAATCGACATTAACTGCGGCTGTCCTGTTCCAAAAGTGGTAAAAACTGAAGCCGGTTCTGCCCTTACAAGAGATCCTGAGCGCCTTTACAAGATTGCAAAGGCAGTAATTGATGCTGCGGAAGGTACTCCTGTTACAGTAAAAATCCGCTCGGGATGGGATCTTCTGCACATGACTTGGAAAGAGGCGGCCGATGCTGCAATTAGCGCAGGAGTTTCTGCCATTACCATGCATCCACGAACCCGTGCCCAGGGCTACGAAGGTCTTTCCAACTGGGAAATCCTTGGTGAACTGGTGCGCTTTGTAAACGGCCGGATTCCAGTTTTTGGAAGCGGCGACCTTTTTACTCCCGAAAAAGCCCGTGAAATGATTGAAAAAACTGGTGTTGATGCAATCATGTTTGCCCGAGGCGCCATGGGAAATCCTTTTATTTTCAAAGATGCAACTTCTCTTCTGCAAACCGGCAGCTATGAACCGGTACCACCCCAGATCCGCATTGCTACGGGATTTGCCGAATTGGAAAGGCTTGTGGCTGACACGGAAGAAAAGCACGCCTGCCGTGAAATGCGCAAACGTTTCAACGCATATTCAAAGGGCATTGAAGGTGGAGCCGCTCTCCGGGCCGACATTGTTCACGCCGAAACCATAGAAGAATACAAACGAATCTTTAAAGATTATTTATAAAAAAAGAGGTATGTGATGAGTAAGTTCAAAAAGTTAATCACAAAAATTTTTGGAAATTACACGCCACCAGAATGGCCGCGTAAACTGGCACAAAGCAAAAAAGCACGAAAAGCATTTAAAATCAGTCTGATTTCACTTGGTGGACTGGTGGCTGCTTTTATTCTTTTCCTGGTTGGACTCTTTGTTTATAACTTCATTCAGTCGAAAAAGCCTGTAGAAATGCGACTGTCCTACGAAGTGGATTTACCAAACATTCAGTATGAGTCAAACGACACGCTGAATGTATATTTCAATGGTTCTGCCGCCGACCTGGATGATATTGGCCAGAATGTAAGCAACAAAGTAACGATTACTCCTGCAATCGACGGAAAATGGTTCTGGAGAGACGATAGTGATCTGGTTTTTGAACCATACGAAGATTGGAACGTAGGCGCAGATTATAAAGTAACCATGTCCAACAGCCTTTTCCCATCTCACGTTAAACTAAACGATAAACTTACATTCAATTTTTCTACTGCAGACTTTACCACATACATAAGTGATGCTTCTTTTATAATCGATGATGTGGATCCAAAGAAAAAATACATTGCCTTTGAAATCTACGGAAATTTCCCGTTTGTAAAAGAAGATTTCTCTTCAAAAATTACCATTAAACCGGATATGAAAAATCCAAAAAATGGTACTGTAGAAAACCGAAACTATTCTTCCACAGTAAGCTTCACTGAATCAGGAAGAGTGGCTTACGTAGTTTCCGAGGTAATAGGAGTTCCTTCCACAGACCTGCGATTCGAAATTACAGTTGATTCCGGTCTTAAATGTGCCATTGGAAATTCTACTACAAAGTCAAAAATGGAAGACTACGTTTATGTTTCCGGTTCTACCAATTATGCAAGGGTAAGAAACATTACATCTAATTTCCTTCTGGATGACAATCAGGAATATAAACAGATAATTACCGTTGAAACTTCTGCCAAAATTGATGTAGAAAATCTTGATTCAAAAATGGAAATCTACATTCTTCCAAAAGACAAGCCAGCCCGTCCTGGATCAAGAGCTCAGGAAGATTATTACTGGAGCGACACAGACGAAGTTATTGACGATGTGCTTAAACTGAGCACAAAAGTTCCACTGCAGGCTTACGAAACCGAAACCAAGTATGAAACTGTTCACAGTTATGCTATTGATGTGCCAGAATACAGTTATTTGTATGTAAGACTTAAAGCAGGTGCCCATTTCTACGGAGATTATTATCTTGCCGAAGATTATGAAAAAATTATTCGGGCCGGTGCATATCCAAAAGAAGCTAGTTTTGTTTCGGAAGGAAACCTTATTTCTCTTAGAGGAAGCCACAAGATTCCAATTCTTGCCCGCGGTGTTTCCGAAATTGATTTCAAGGTATGGCGACTTAAACCGGACGAAATCAACCACATTGTTTCACAGTCAAACGGCAACTTAAAGAATTTCAGATTCTCCAGCTATAATTTTGACGAAGACAATGTTTCTGAACAGGTTTACTCAAGCAAAATCAAAACTTCGGTAAAAGATCCACGTAAGGTAAGTTATGAAAACTTTGATTTTTCTGGTTACCTGGATACAGTGCCATCAAAAGATTTGAAATATGGTCTTTTTATGGTGAATATGTCGGGACGGAACATTTCTACTACCAAAAAGCTTATCATCATTACAGACCAGTCAATGATTATCAAAAAAGGCAAAGGAAGCGATCTGGATATTTTTGTTCAGTCCATTTCTTCGGGCCGCCCAATTGTTTCTTCATTGATTGAAGTAGTTGGATTAAACGGAAACATTCTTGCCCGTACTACAACTGATTCAACTGGACACGCAACAGTTCCTGCAAGTTATAAAGAATCTACATCTCCAGTGGCCATTACTGCAAAATATGGAAACGACATGGCCTTTGTTCCTTTCAGTTTCTATGGAAGAACAGTAGATTATTCTGACTTTGATGTTGGAGGAATTTACGGGGCCCAGGATCCAGACAAGGTAAGTGCTTATATTTTCAGTGACCGTGGAATCTATCGTCCTGGTGATGAAATCCGCTTTGGTGCCATTGTAAAAGCCGGAGACTGGGAAAAATCTTTAAGAGGCACTCCTTTTGCTTACGTAATCCGGGATCCTAACGGAAACGAGATTATCGAAAAAGAATTCAGCCTTAATGCAGACGGTTTTGAAGAAATCAAATATTCTACCAAAGATTATTCACCTACCGGTCAGTACACTCTTTATCTTTACCTTAAAAAGGAAAGTACTTGGAAAAAAGGTGAATTCGAAAAGATCCTTATTGCCAGCGAAAGTGTAAAAGTAGAAGAGTTTATGCCAGACACTCTCCAAATCAACGCTTCTATTGAACCACTTTCCAACGCCGGATGGATTAAACCTCAGAATCTTACCGGTATTGTAAAACTTAAAAACCTGTTTGGTAATGATGCTGTTGGAAACGATGTAAAAGCCGACATTAAACTGACACCTGGTTACCTGCGTTTTGCAAAATACAAGGACTATAGATTCAACGATCCTTTCATTTCAAAAGACAGCTATGAAGTACGTCTTTCAGACACCGTTACCGACGATAATGGTTACGCTCGTTTTGATATTGATATGTCCAGCTTTGCACCGGCCAGCTACCGTTTGAGATTTAATGCCGATGGTTTTGAAAAGGAAAGCGGTCGAAGCGTTTCTTCAACAGCACAGGTTTACATTTCTCCTTTGGATTACATTCTTGGTGTAAAAGCCGATGGAGATCTTTCTTACATTAATAAAGGTTCTGCCCGCATGCTTAAAATTATTGCAGTTGGACCGGAACTTGATACTCTTAAAGTTGATGATGTTACTTTGTCGCTCGTAGAAAACCGATACGTTTCGGTTCTGGTAAAACAGCCAAACGGAGTATACAAATATCAGTCTGTTAAAAAGGAATACCCTGTAAAATCCGAAAAAATCAGCATTCCAAAAGACGGCCTGGAATATTATCTGCCGGTAGACATTGAAGGTGATTTTGTACTTACACTCAGCAACAAAGACGGTATTGAGTTTACATCGACTGCATTCTCGGTTGTAGGAAAACAGAATCTTCAGCGAAGTCTTTCCCGCACTGCCGAAATTGAAGTGAAGATGGCCAAATCTGACTTTAAGAACGGCGAAGAAGCAGAACTTCTGGTAAAAGCTCCATACGCTGGTTCAGGGCTTATCTGTGTTGAACGAGACAAGGTTTATTCATATAAATGGTTCACTTCATCAGAAGCTAGTTCCGTTCAGAAAATCAGAATCCCTGAAGGAATTGAAGGAAACGGCTACATTACAATCATGTATCTCCGTGATTACAACAGCGAAGAAGTTTACATGAGTCCGTTCTGTTATGCCGCAGTTCCATTCTCGGTAAGTCTGGATGCCAAAAAGAACAATATTTCTCTGGAAATTCCGGAAGTTGTTAAACCAGACACAGATTATAAAATCACTTATTCAAGTTCCAAAAAAGGTAAGATTGTAATCTTTGCAGTAGATGAAGGAATCCTCCAGGTGGCAAATTACAAAACACCTGATCCACTTTCTTTCTTCTTCCAGAAACGTGCTCTTGAAGTAACTACAGCTCAGACTGCCGATCTTATTATGCCGGAATACAATGTGCTTAAAACTTTAAGTGCTGCTGGTGGTGGCGGAGATTACGATGATTATCTTAGCCACAATTTGAATCCTTTCAAGAAAAAGCAGAATGCACCGGTGGCCTACTGGTCTGGGGTTGTGGACACAGATTCTACAAAACGAACAGTAACTTACCATATTCCATCTTATTTCAATGGAAAGATTCGGGTAATGGCAGTGGCAGTTTCTGATGATTCAATTGGCGTAACAGAAGAAGCAACCAATGTTCGTGATGACTACATTATCAGTACAACATATCCAAATTTTGCCGCTCCAGGAGATGAGTTCGAAGTTTCGGTAGTGGTTACAAATAATGATGCCGGTTCTGGTGAAAATGCAAACGTAAAACTCACCGCAGTGGCAGACAAAGGCGTTACATTAATTGGAAATACTTCGGTTGATTTAAAAATCTCTGAAGGACGGGATGCAACTTATATTTTCAAATGTAAGGCAACCGATACTCTTGGAAACTGCGACATTGTGTTTAAGGCACAGGGAAAGAATAATTCTTCCAAAATGACCGCTTCTTTGAGTGTAAGACCATCAATGCCTTACCAGGTTTGGCTTGAATCGGGACGAGTGCACAAAACAGAAAACAAAAATGATTCTGTAAATGTAGAACGAGAACTTTACGAGGAATTTGCTACACGGAAGGTGGATCTTTCTTATCTTCCATTGGGATTTGCAAAAGGATTGAATTTCTACCTGGAAAAATATCCTTACGGTTGTAGCGAACAGGTTACAAGTGCCGCATTCCCTTATCTTTTCCCAAATCTTATGAAAGAAACAGGAAAAGCCGCTAGTGAAGCAAAAGAAGCCGTAGAAAATGTAATCGATATTCTTCAGTCCCGACAGAAAGACGATGGAACAATCGGTTACTGGACATACAAGTCAGATTCATATCCTGAACTTGATGCCTACTGTGCTTTGTTCCTTACAATTGCAAAAGAACGAGGTTATTATGTGCCTCAGAACTTTATGAACAATCTGCTCAACGCACTTAAGCGGGAAGCAAACGAAACAGGATATGCTGCAGCCTTCTCGATTTATGTTCTGACACGAAACGAAATTGTAACTACAAGCTATCTTGAACATATTTCAAAGACCCTTACTAACAGCCAGAAAATGGATCTTGCCGGAATTTACACTGCCGCCAGTTACAAACTGCTTCAGATGGACAGTGAAGGCAAGAAAATCCTGAGTAAGGTAAAAAAAGGAATGCAGAGAGAATACAACATCAACAGATTTGAAAACAATTTGTATTACGATGCAAGTATTCTTTATCTTCTTTCTGAATACTATCCTGAATATCTTTCTATAATCGGGGACGAACTTCTGGAAGCAATTGAAGATGCCGTTATTGGAAGAAGTTACACCACTATTTCCAGCGCCTTCACATTGATGGCCATTGAAAGTTACCTCAAAGCAGTACCAACTGCCGCTACAGGAAAATTCACCGTTTCCCAGGACTTTGGAAAGGACATTGCTAAAAAACCAATGGAATTCAAAGGCGAAAATGTATTCAGCTCAGAATTTGAAGGAAATGCTAAAAATCTGCTGCTTACCAACAGTGAAAAGACAAATCTTTTCTATCAGGTAACACAGGCCGGATTTATGAAGAACATTCCTGCCGAAGAAACCAAAGACAACGGTCTTGAAATTACCCGTCAGTACAGTACAACACCTGGTGGAAAAGCTCAGACCAGCTTTAACCGAGGGGATTCAGTTTATGTAACTATCAGGATTAGAACTACAAACAAAAATTACGTAAACAACATTGCCCTTGTAGATATGCTTCCAAGCTGTTTTGAAGCCGATATTGAATCAATTCGAGCAGAAGATGGAACTATGAATCCTGATTACGTGGACATTCGGGAAGATCGTGTAATTTTCTACTGTGATGCTGGTCCAGAAGTAAAGGAGATTACTTACAAAGTAGATGCCCTTACAAACGGAACCTTCATTGTTCCACCATTGTTTGCACAGGCAATGTATGACAATCATGTTAAAGCATTAAAACCTTACGACAAGATTGTTGTAAAAAAGGCAGATGAAAAATAAGAAAAAACAAAGGATTCTGGTTATTACTCTGGCAGTGGTTTTGCTGCTGGGTATAGCCATAATCCTTGATGTTTCAATCAACAGAAAAAAAGGAATTTTAAGCGACACGCAGTTTTCTGGAAGTTACAGTGACAAAGATGGTGAATTGATTGCACTGTATCTTACAGAAGATGAAAAATTCCGCATGTATAAAAGTGTTACAGAATATCCTCCTGCATTTATAGAAGCCCTGCTGCTTCAGGAAGACAAGCGGTTTTATCTTCACAACGGCATAAATCTTGCTTCTTTATCCAGATCATTTGTAGAAACTTATGTAAAAAAAGGCCGTCGTATTGGTGGAAGTACCATTACCATGCAGGTGGCAAAACTAAAGTACAATCTTTATACAAAAAACCTTACAGGCAAACTTAAGCAGATTTTTCTGGCCCTGCGACTGGAACTTATCTATTCAAAACAGGACATTCTTGATGCTTATGTAAACCTGGCTCCCTGCGGCAAAAATATCGAAGGCTTTGAAACTGCAAGCCAATATTTGTTTGGAAAAAGTGTGAATCAGCTGGAACTTTCTGAGACCCTTTTGTTGTGTGTGCTGCCTCAAAATCCTACAAAAAGATTTCCGTCCTTGCAAAGACTCAATGAAGATATGATGGAAGCAAGACGCCGTCTTTTTGATCAGTGGGTGGAAGTGCATGGGGAAGATGAAGAACAGCGCAATTTTATGAATCTTGCTCCCTATCTGGTGTGCAGTTTTCCACAGACAGCGCCGCATTTTACCAGAAATCTGGAACTTTCAAGACCGGCACAAAGTTTTTATGGCAAAAGTTCAACAGTAAAAACCACTTTGGATTCTAGACTGCAAAAGCTTTTGAAAGAACACCTGGAGCTTTACGTAAAGAAAAACGCCTACATTGGAATAGAAAATGCCAGTGCAATCCTTCTGGATGCCTCTTCCATGGAAGTAAAGGCCTACATTGGTTCTGCAGGTTTTTATAACGACAGCATTCTTGGTCAGATTGATGGGGTAAGGGCAAAACGTTCACCTGGATCTACGTTAAAACCATTTATTTACGCCCTTGCAATGGAACAGGGAATTATCCACTACGACACCATGCTTAAGGACACACCATCCAGTTTTAGTGAATACACTCCCGATAATTACGGAAACAGTTTTATGGGGCCAATAAAAGCATGGAGGGCACTTACCCAAAGCCGAAATATTCCTGCTGTAAATCTGGCCCGGCAGATTACTGAACCTGATTTATACGATTTTCTTGTGGAAGCAGACATTTCCGAATTAAAAGAAAAGGATACATACGGACTTTCCATTGTTTTGGGAAGTGCCGATGTTTCTCCAATGGAACTAACCGGCCTTTATGCAGCTTTGGTAAATGACGGTGTTCAATATAAAATAAAAGAAACATTCTCTGGATGGAAAAAGGAACAGGAAGAAAAAAAACGGCTGCTTTCGGAAGAAGCGGCTTACATTACAAGGCAAATGCTTTTTCAAAATCCTGCGCCAAATGCAGACCGCCTTAGACAAACTCCAGGCTTTGAAATCGGCTACAAAACCGGTACTTCCATTGGATTTAAAGACGCCTGGACTGTTGGTTTTTTTGGACAGTATGTGCTTTGCATCTGGATTGGAAATTTTGACGGGCTGGGAAACAATTCCTTTTTGGGAAGATCAGCGGCCGGTCCATTGTTCTACTCCATTGCCGAAAGCATGATTTCAAAGGGATTTGTTGAATACAGAATGCAGCTTATGCCCGAAGGTGTAAAAAAAGTGCAGGTTTGTTCTGTTTCGGGATGTATTAGCAACGAAGATTGTCCTGAAACTGAGCTGACTTATTTTATTCCAGGAGTTTCTCCAATCGAAAAATGCAAGATTCACAGACGAATCAATGTGGATACAAGAACCGGTTATAGAACAGACGAAACAGATAAACCCTATGTTCAGTCGGTGGTTAGGGAATACTGGCCTAGTGATTTGCTTGCCTTGTTTAAACAAGCTGGACTTCCTCGTCTTGTGCCCCCTGATTACCCGGATAATGAAGGCATAAATAAGTCTAATGTGGGATATCCTCCAGAAATTCTTTCGCCTTTAAGAGCAACCCAGTATGTGTTCAGCCAGAAGACTCCCGACCGTAACGTAATTATTTTGTCGGCAAATAATGATGCTGATACAAAAGAGCTGTTCTGGTTCTGCGGTTCATCTTTTATTGGAAGAGCGAAACCTGGAGAAAAACTGGAATGGCGTCCGGAAGCTGGAAACTACGAGTTAACAGTTCTGGATGACAAAGGCCGAAGTTCATCCCGAAGAGTGTCCATTTCCCTGGTAGAGTAGAAATTTTAAACTTCTATAGGCCACTGTCCTCTCGAGCGTAGTGGAAATGACAAAAAAACTCAGTGTCATCTCGAGCGGAGTCGAGAGATCTTCTTAGCAAAAGGATGTCTCCACTGCGGTCGACATGACAAGTGCCTTAAAGATTTCTCCACTTCGGTCGAAATGACAGAAAAAGCGGTCGACATGACAAGCGCCTTTTAAGATGTCTCCACTGCGGTCGACATGACAGAAAAAGTCTCGGTCGACATGACAAAAAAAGTCTCGGTCGACATGACAAGTGTGTCTTTGTTGGTTTTAAAACTTTTTCAGTTTAATGGCGTCGGCGGGGCAGATTTCGTGACAGCAGTAGCACTTGATGCAGTCTTTTCTGTTGATTTCCACGTGCTTTCCTTTTTCACTTTTGTCTTCAACGAATTTCAGGACTTTTGGTGGACAGATCTGGACGCACTTTCCGCAGCGAATGCATTTTTTGTTCTGAAAATAAGGTTTTCGCGTAAAGACGGCCTTTGCAAGCTGGTTTACAAAACCTGGAATCATTTTCTGGAGGGTTTCTGAAGCGTTTTTATCGTGAACTGCCTTAAAATCAAGGTTTTTGATTTCTTCAAAAGGAACGCCAACTGTTTCAACTTCGTCCCAGGAATTAAGCCAAACTTTACGGTCAAGAGCGTCTTTAAGATTTGTAACTTCGTTTGCATCGTATCCAACCGCGGTAGAACAAATGTGATCCAGGGCAAGGATATTGTCGGAAGCGGCCAGGAAATTCAAGCTGATTGGATCTCCGCTGCCAGGACCCCCGGGACCTTCCATGCCCACAATTGCGTCCATAATAGCATAACCTGGTTTAACAGCCAGATTCAGGTCGGTTAGATAAGCAGCAAAGTCAGTCTTTTTTGGATATTCGTAGTGCATCTGGGCTTTTTCAAGGCCGATGATTACTCCAAAAAGATTTTTCATGGCGCCTGTGTAGCTCATAAGCTGATGGCTTTTAAGTTTGGAAAGGGAAACCAGAAGATCTGCTTCAAGAAGCTGTTTTGCCACATCAAAGTGATGTTTAATCTTTCCGTTTTCCAGGTGGATAACAGTTTTTTCAGAAAAGTCCGCCCATTCACCGCCGTTTTTGGTTACCTGTTCAAGCATGCCGGTGCTTCTGGCACTGGAAGTAGATCCTGCAATGGCCGGTGATTCACCTACCAAAACACGAGCAGCTCCAAGTTCAACAAAACAACGCACAGCAGCGCCTACCACAACAGGATGGGTACAAACAGCCAGATCCACTTTTTTTGGATAGAGAATATTTGGTTTAAGAAGAACTGTTTTTCCCTTTACGTCGGGAGGTGGCACCAGTTCAAATAGCTTTTTCAGGCTTTGGTAAACCAGTGTTTCGTCATATTCGGCGCATTTGCCCAGAGCTACTGTTTTTGTCATCTAATCTCCAAGGAACAGAGTACCTTTTCCGTTGCCAGATGCAAGGGTGTCCAAAACATTTTCAGTAGCGCTATTTGCAAGCAGAAGAGGAATATTAAATGCGGTAGTTTTTTCGGCAGCCTGGATTTTTGTTTCCATTCCGCCAGTACCGAATTCATTTGTGTTTCCAATCTTAATAGTTTCTCGAAGTTCCTTAATCGATTTTACCATACCTATAAGTTTTGCGTTAGGGTTAGTTTTAGGATTATCTGTGTAAACTCCGTCGATATCGCTAAAAAGGATCAGAAGGTCGGCGCTCCAAAGGATGGCTGTAAGGGCCGAAAGGTTGTCGTTATCACCAATTTTGATTTCATCAACGCTGATTGAATCATTTTCGTTGATGATTGGGATTACGCCTTCGTCTACCAGGGTAAAAATGGTGTTTCGCATGTGGAGAGTGCGGTTATCGTTTTCAAAATCTTCTTTAGTAAAGAGCAGCTGTCCGATGTGGATGCCGTACTTGTCAAAAGCGTGTCGCCACTGATTCATCAATTCAACCTGACCAACGGCACACAAAGCCTGGCGGTAATGAACGTCCTTTTTGCGGGCCCATTCTTTGATTGTGGCAATTCCCGAAATCTGTGCACCTGAAGAAACAAGTACAATCTGTTTACCGGCATCCATAAGGGTTTTGCACTGGCGGGCCAAGTTTTCCATAAATTCGGAGTTTGGACTTCCATCAGCTTTTGCCAGGGAGTTTGATCCGAATTTCATTACGATTTTTCGACTGTCTTTAATGATCTGTGCAATTTCTTTTCCGTTTTCGTTTTCCATTATCTTACCTGACCTTCACCATTTATAAAATATTTTGTTGTTGTAAGTGCTTTGATTCCCATTGGACCTCGGGCATGGAGTTTCTGTGTACTGATGCCAAGTTCTGCACCAAAACCGAATTCTCCGCCATCTGTAAAGCGGGTGCTGGCATTTACATAAACACAGGCAGCATCTACAAAGGCCTGGAAATAACGGGCATTGTCCATACTCTTGGTGATGATAGATTCGCTGTGTTTTGTGTTGTGAGCATTGATATATTCAGCGGCTTCTTTTACGCTGGCAACAGTTTTGATGGTGCACTTGTAATCAAGCCATTCAGTTCCAAAATCTTCAGGAGCGGCCGGAACAATACGTGTCATTCCGCTGCAAGTCCCTGTCATTCCGAGCGAAGTCGAGGAATCTTTTAAGCAGGCACTTGCAACAGCAAAACTTTTTTCATCACAGTGAAGTTCAACTTTTCCGGCAAAGGTTTCAATCAGTTTTGGCATAAAGCTTTCAAGATTCTTTTCGTTTATAACGATGCATTCAATGGCGTTACAAACACCGGTGCGCTGAGTTTTTGCATTCAAGGCAATTTTGCAGGCCATTTCAAGATCTGCACTTTCATCAATATAAAGGTGGCAGACTCCGGCTCCTGTTTCAATTACTGGAACCCGGGCTTTTTCCACAACCATATTGATAAGTTTTGCACCGCCTCGTGGAAGGGCCAGGTCAATTTTTCCAACTGCTGTAAGAATCTCTTCAACTTCTTCGTGATTTTCGCATGGAGCAAGTTCAATGGCAGAGCTTACACCAAATCCTTTGCAGGCTTCAGAATCCAGGGCATCTTTAATGACTTTTACAATAGCTTTATTTGAATTAAGGGCACTTGAAGATCCCCGCAGAAGGATGGCATTTCCGCTTTTGTAAGCAAGACAGAATGCATCGGCGGTAACATTTGGGCGGCTTTCGTAAATAATGGCAACAACACCAATAGGAACGCGAATCTGGCGGATTTCCAAGCCGTTTGAAGTTTTCCATCCCCCTGTCTGTTCACCAATAGGATCGGTCTGGGAAATAACAATTCGGATACTTTCAATAATGCCGTCAATCTTCTTGTTGTCCAGAGAAAGGCGATCTACCAAAGATTCAGTCATACCTTTGGCCCGGGCATTTTCTACATCAACCTTGTTGGCATCAATAATAAACTGTCTGTTTGCATCAATGGCACAGGCTACAACTTCCAGTGCCAGATTTTTCTGATTTGCGTTCTGAGCGGCCAGAATCTGATGACCTTTTCGAAGTGATGAAGTTACTTTTTCAATATCCATATTTTATCTCCAAAAAAAAAAGCCGAAACCATTTAAGTTCCGGCTGTTCTCGTATCATGCGCTTCTAGTAGTTTGCCAGGAAGTACATGCCAATTTCAATTGCAACACGGCACTTGTTATTATTCCACTGTATTTGAGCGGGGAGACTTGAGATGTACCACCAGAAAATACCAAATTCCGGGTCAATGCGAAGTGAATATTCTGCAAAATCTTCTGTGGTTGTCTGGGCACCGAACATAAGGGAAACGGCAGCTCCAATGATTTCCAGGAACAGAGGATATTCTGCAGACCAGTTGCATTCATCTTTTGTGCAGAGTCTTTCCAACTGGTAAAGTACTTTTTCTTTGATGGCAATGTCCTGATCTTCAACCCAGGTTTTTTCAATCAGAAGTTTCAGGTTTCTTTTGAAGCTCTGAAGAAGTTTTTTCTGATTGTCGTCGTTCATTGATGAGAATCCGCTGGATGCACCAAAAGCCTGTGCAATCAGATTGGCAGCGTCTTCAAATCCAGTATCTTTGCTCAAAAAATCTGGTAAGGCTGCAACGGTTTTTTCATCAAGAAATTCTGAAATCAAATCATTACTCATATGGAGATAATAGAATTTTACTGAACTTTTTTCAATACTACTTATAAATGGTGAAGACTCCCGTTGTGGACATTAAAGGCGAGTGGGTCTATAATTGAAAGATAAATGCGAGGTGATTATGAAGACTATCGGAATTAAACTGGCAGACGGATCATTTTACCCGGTTTTGCAGGAAGGTGAAGCTGGAGAAACAAAGCTGGATTTAACTACTGCCCACAACAATCAAACTCGCGTAATGGTTGATTTGTATCGTTCTTCAACTTCTTCTATGGAAGATGCAGAATATGTAGATACTTTGCAGATTGATCACATGAAGGAACATCCAAACGGTGAACCTAGCATTTCTTTTGTAGTTTCAATTGATGAAAATAAGGAGCTTTCTGCACGCATTGTTGATCCGGAAACAGGCGCCCAGAGTGATACAAACATTACTTTGGTTTCCCGAACTCTTGAAGAACGGCTTGTAACCGATGACTATGATGTTTCAAAACAGGAAGAATCAGTTTTTGAAGAAGCAGCAGAAGAACCTGAAAAATCAGAAGTAACAGAAGCACCAGAAGAGACAGAAACTGCGGTTGAAGAACCAGAAGTAGTAGATAATTTTGAACCTGAAATTGCAGAAACTGCCGTAGGTGCAGGACTTCTTGCCGCCGCCATGGCAATGAAAGAAGATGAGGCACCGGTGGAAGAAGCTCCTGCCATGGAAGAAGAACTTGTCCTCCCAGACTTTGAGGATACACCTGCCTTTGACGAACCAGTTTCCGAAGAAGTTCCAGTTGAAGAATCACCTGTTGAAGAAGTTCCAGTTGAAGAAACTCCAGTTACCGAAGACATTTCTTTTGATATTCCAGAAGATGAACCTGCTTTTGAAGATACACCAGCTTTTGAAGACACATCAGCCTTTGAAGACACACCTTCCACAGAAGATGAACTTGTTCTTCCAGATTTCGAAGACGAGATTTCCGAAAGTGAAACACCAGCTTTTGCCGATGATACTTCTTCTGATGAAACACTTTCAATGGATGACACAATTTTGAACGAAGAACCCCTTCCATCTTTTGATGATTTTGAATCACCTGCCAACGAAGAATATCAGCTGCCAATTGAAGAATCTACCGACGACATTGATTTTGACATTCCGGAAGTTGAAACCACCATTTTTGATGAAAATGACGACGATTTCAATCTGGACAATATTTTGAATGATGAACCAAGCGATGAATCACTGCCGGCAGACACTGGACTAACCGACGGTCTTTACGACGAAAACGGTGATTTTGCCAGCGAGGATGAAGATTTTACCGAAGAAGAGGAAGAAGAAGTGAGCAAGAAAACAAGAACACCAGTTATCATTTGTATTTTGTGTGCCATCATCTGTTTGCTGGCCACTGCCCTCATACTGTTTGTAATTCCATCAAAATACAATCTTCTTGGAAAAACAAAGGCCGACACAGAAGTGGTAGAAACTCTGCCAGAACCAGAGCCAGCACCTGTAGTTGAAGAAAAAATTCCAGAACCAGCAGTTCCAAGTGCTGTAGAAGATGAAATCATCGTTATTGAAAAAGCCGAAGAAGTTTTGCCAGAACCACCTGCTCCTCCAAAAGTAGAACCTGAAGACATTACTTACAAAATCAAATGGGGCGATACACTTTGGGACATTGCAGACACTTACTACAAAAACCCATGGCGCTACCACAAGATTGCAAAATACAACGGTATTAAAGATCCTGACTACATCATTTCGGGAACAATTATCAAGATTCCTGTAGAATGATTGGGATGTTGAAAAACCGCAGATTTCCAAAATCAACAGCAATTTTTCTCACGGCGGCACTCCTTTTTACGGGGTGCACTTCCTCTGTGCCTAAGGCCAAAAAACCGGGAAACGACACATGGTATTTTCTTGGATTAAAAAGCCTGGATGCAGGAGACGAATCTGACGCAAGGAAAAAACTGGTGAAGGCCGAAAAGCGGGGAAGCGAATTGATTGCCCAGCGGGCTGCCCAGACTCTTTGTACTTTTGGAAACATCCAGCAGAAAGTGGAATATTCCGAAAAACTTCTGGCCCGCTTTAATAATGCCGAAAACCGGCTGATTTCTGCAAAATGTCTGTACAATGCCCGGGAATACAGCAAAATTATCCAGCTTACAAAGAACATCAGCTTTGAAAAAGACAAAAACGAACTGATTGCCATTCGTTTAAAAGCCCTCAAAAACTACAATGAAGAACAGTTCCGTGATGAAACATTCCGATGGTTTATGATGTGCCCAATTACCGATGAACACGTTTCTTTCTGGAATGAAAACGGCTGGATTATTGAGGCCGACGATTATTTTGGACCATCCAATCTTATCATGTTCCGAATAGCTCTTTATCAGAAAAAATACCTTGAACTTCTGGATGCTGCTCCGGAAATCGAAGACTATATTTTCAATTACAAGATCAACTATCCCCTGCTGTTTTCCGACTACTGTAAAACCTTCTTTTACGGTGATGACGATTTTGTCCGCCTGGCACCTGCATTTGCCCGGCTCGCCGAAAAATATGAGGGCACGGAAGGTGCATTTTACTTCTGGTTTTATGCCGCCCGCATGTATGACCGCCTTGGAAATTACACAAAAATGACCCGCACTTGTTTTGAAAATGCCATTGAAGCTGCAAAAACCAGCGAACAGCGGGACAATGCCCTCTGGTATCTTTTTGATACAGGATTAAAAAACTCTCCTTCTTCAATTGTAGACCTTGTTTGCGAAAATGCCGGTCAGATAAACGATCCTTCTTATTACGATGACTTTTTTGACAGCCTTTGTGTCCATCTTCTGAATGCAGGCCGCTTTGAAGATCTTGGAGTGCTTTACACCGCTTTGGATAAACACGCCAGCAATGAAACAGTGGCAAAATACGCTTACATTTTCGGACGGTATGTTCAGGAAAATCAGGAGGACAGCAAGCGCACGTATATTGAAGCTTTCCGCCGTGCCTTAAATGCAGACTCTTCCATGTATTATAAAATTATGGCTGCCGAAAAACTGGGCCTTTCTGATTACGAAAAAAAGAAGATTTACTTTGCGCCAAAAACAAGCAGTAAGTTTACTGAAACGGAAGGTGTTTCTGAGCTTCTGGAAGGCTATCTTGAGTTTGGTATGACAGACCGGCTTTACAGTGAATACATGAAACACGATTTGGTTGATTTGCAGACTACTATTGATTGTGCCGCTTACTTCAACAAGTGTTCCCGTGGTGACGATGACTTTCTTGTGCAGAGCCTTAGAATGGCAAGCCGTCATGCAATGCGTACAGACAAACCAATCAATGAAGAACTGCACAGTCTTCTTTATCCTAAAAATTATCGGGAAAAAGTGGAAAATGTCTGTACAAAATACGGAATTTCCCCAAATTCTCTGTGGGCATTAATTCGAAGTGAATCATTTTTTGATCCCGATGTGCGCAGTTATGCAGGAGCCGTTGGACTTACCCAGTTGATGGAATTCACTGCGGCTGATGTGGCAAAAAAACTTAAAATTTCTGATTACGATATGACTGACCCTGAGATGAACATTGAGCTGGGCGGCTATTATCTTTCGGAATTGATTCAGCGATTGGACGGGGATAAACTCAGCGCTTACTTTTCTTACAATGCCGGCATTACCCGAGTGCGCCGCTGGAAGCAAAGTGCACAGACCGGCTGGAAGGATCTTCCGGAAGACATTTTCCTTGAAACCCTTCCATATGCCGAAACCCGGGAATACGGCCGAAAACTAGTAAGCGCCGAAAAAATGTATGAAATCGGGGAGTAGTGGCTGTCATGCTGAAACTAGTTCAGGATGACACTTGTTTATTTTCCCAGAAAATCGTCCATCAGTTTGGCTAAGAGGCGGCTGTCGTTCCAGGTGTGCTGAGGACATTCAGTCTTTCCTTCCATAATGCAGGCGGTAACTTCGGCAGCTTCGAATTCGTAGCCATTTACTCTGAATGGCAGAGGATATTCTTCCACAAGAGTTCCGTTGGTGTCGAAAATCTGAACTTTCTGTCCGTACCAGAAACCTTCTGTAACCATGGTTCCATTTTCACAAACATATTTAGCACATCTTGTAACTTCACCGCTGCCACTGTCAAAACCGGCTGTAAGTGTGGCAATAACGTTGTTGCGGCGCATAATCATTGTTTCAAATCCGTCTACCCCAGTGAAAACATTTCGTCTGATGGAATGGATTTCCTGTGGTTCACAAAGTTCAAAAGCTTCGTTGTGGGCAGCAGACATGGCACCAAGTGCAGAAGTAATCATGTAGATTCCAAGATCCAGCATGGCTCCTCCGCCAAGTTCAACTTCGTAGTAGCGTGAACCAGGATGATAATCATTTTTGCAGCAGATGTCGGCGTAAACGTTCAGAAGTTTTCCATATTTTTCGGAAGAAATGAGTTCCATTACTTTGCGGAAGGCAGGCTGGAATCGCATCCACATGGCTTCCATAAAGAAAACACCGTTTTTCTTTGCGCAGGCAAGCACTTCTTCAAGTTCGGCGCTGTTCATACAAGCTGGTTTTTCGCAGAGAACGGCAATTTTTGCATTTAAAGCGGCAATAGCCATGTCCTTGTGATAAGGATGCGGTGTAGCAATGTAAACTGCATCAACATTTGGATCGGCATAAACTTCTTCGTAAGAACCGTATGCTTTTTCAAAACCATATTTCTGAGCAAAATCTTTTGCCTTGTCCAAAGAGCGGGAAGCGGCAGCGTACAAAATAGCTGTATCTGTTCCTTTAAGTGCGGCTGCCATGCAGTTGGCGATGTTTCCGCATCCAAGAATAGCCCATCGAATCTTTTTTTCCATAATTACACCTCAAATGTAGTATAATTGTGCCATGGACGAAAAAATAGAACGATTCAAGCAAATGGTAGTAGAAAGCAACAGGATTGTTTTCTTTGGTGGAGCCGGGGTGTCTACCGAAAGCGGCATTCCAGATTTTCGCAGCGTAGACGGTCTTTACAATCAGAAGTGGGATTATCCACCTGAGACCATTTTGAGCCACAGCTTTTTCTTTAATAATACCCGGGAATTCTGGCGTTTTTACAGGGAAAAGATTCTTTTAAAAGGAATTGAACCCAACATTACTCATAAAAAACTTGCGGAACTTGAAGCAAAAGGAAAACTGACTGCAGTAATTACCCAGAATATTGATGGACTTCATCAGGCGGCAGGAAGTAAGGTAGTTTATGAACTCCACGGGACTACCCAGAAAAATCACTGTATTGAATGCGGAAAGTTCTTTAATGGTGATTTTGTACAGACAAATTCCAAAGATTTAATATGTTTTTGCGATGAATGTGGCGGCCTTGTAAAGCCGGATGTAGTTTTATACGAAGAAGGCCTGGACAATGCCACGGTTGATGGAGCCATTCGGGCTATTGCTCAGGCCGACATGTTGATTATTGGCGGAACTTCCTTAACTGTTTACCCGGCTGCAGGACTGGTTGATTATTTCCATGGAAAGTACCTTGTGGTAATCAACAAGTCTCAGACCAGTTCTGACAGTCACGCTGATCTTGTAATCAACGACAGCCTGGGTAAAGTGTTTGGAAGTTTGTAAGAAGGGGTGAACAGAAAACTTGTCATCCTGAACTTGTTTCAGGATCTTAATATTGTAAAAGAGGACGTTATGCCAGAAAAAGGATATGTGTATTTTATGACAAATGTTTCAAACTCGGTTTTGTATATAGGAGTAACTAGTGATTTAAAAAAACGCGTTCAGCAACATAAGAATCACATATATGAAGGTTTTACAGATCAATTTAATTGTGAAAAATTAGTTTATTTTGAGGAGTGTAATGATATAAGTGCTGCAATAAAGAGAGAAAAGCAACTAAAAAACTGGCACCGTGAATGGAAAAATAATCTTGTTAATCAGATGAATAAAGATTGGAAAGATTTATCTATCTAAGTTTTAGATATAAAAACATAATAAAAAGGGGCTGCTAATTATTCTAAGCAGCCCCTTAAAATTTTACTAAGATGCTGAAACGAGTTCAGCATGACAGTTTACGTGTTTCACCTTTTCTACTGCAGTATAGCACCCTGGTCGGCGGAACTTACAAGTTTAGCGTAGCGGGCAAGGTAACCTGTTTTTACTTTTGGTTCTGGACATACCCATTTTGCTTTACGGTTAGCCAATTCTTCATCACTTACTTTAAGAGTGATCTTGTAGTTGTTGATGTCCAGTTCAATAAGATCGCCTTCTTCAACAAGAGCAATTGGTCCACCAACAGCAGCTTCTGGAGAACAGTGTCCAAGGGAAGCACCGCGGGTTGCACCAGAGAAACGTCCGTCTGTAATGAGGGCAACTTCTTTATCAAGTCCCTGACCAGCAAGAGCGGCAGTAACGGCAAGCATTTCGCGCATACCAGGACCACCTTTTGGACCTTCGTAACGGATAACTACAACATCACCAGGTTTAATCTGCTGTTTCTGAACGGCATCCATGGCTTCGCTTTCGTCATTGAATACGCGGGCTGGACCAGTGTGTTTCATCAATTCTTTAGCACAGGCACTTCGTTTTACAACTGTACCGTTTGGTGCCAGGTTTCCAAAGAGGATGGCAATTCCACCGTTGTCGCTGAATGGGTTTTCGATAGGACGAAGAACTTCAGGGTTGCGGTTTTCAACACCTTTGATGTTTTCGGCGATTGTTTTACCTGTGGCAGTAAGTACACTTGTGTTGATAAGGTTTTTCTTTGCAAGTTCTGCAAGTACAGCCTGAACGCCACCAGCATCATCAAGTTCGCACATGAAAGTGTGACCGGCTGGAGCCAGGTGACAAAGGTTTGGTGTGCGGTTAGAAATATCGTTTACTTCGTGAAGGTCGATTGTAAGTCCTGCTTCGTGGGCAATGGCAGGAAGGTGGAGCATTGTGTTTGAAGAACATCCAAGGGCCATGTCGGCAGCCAGAGCATTTGTAAAGTGATCCTTTGTCATAAGCTGGCGGGCAGTAATTCCCTTGTTGTAAAGTTCCATAACCTGCATACCGGCGTGTTTTGCAAGCATGATTCGGCGTCCGGTTGTAGCAGGGATTGTTCCGTTTCCTGGAAGACCAAGACCCAAGGTTTCTGTAAGACAGTTCATTGAGTTTGCAGTGAACATACCAGAACAAGCACCGCATCCAGGACAGGCAATCAGTTCCATTTCTTTAAGCTGTTCTTCAGTTACTTTTCCTGATGCAACACCACCAACGGCTTCAAACATATCTGTGAGGGATAGATTTTTTCCGCTGTAAGGATTTGAGCAGTCGTTTCCAGGAAGGTGACCTGGCATCATTGGACCACCACTTACAAAAACAGTTGGAAGATCCAGGCGGGCAGCGGCCATCAACATACCAGGAACGATTTTGTCACAGTTTGGAATCATAACAAGGGCGTCAAACTGGTGGGCTTTTGCAACACATTCTACAGAGTCTGCAATGAGTTCACGTGTAACCAGAGAATATTTCATTCCTTCGTGACCCATGGCAATACCGTCACAAACACCGATTGCAGGGAATTCGATTGGAGTTCCGCCTGCCATACGGATACCGGCTTTTACAGCGTCGGCAATGCGGTCCAGTTCAATGTGACCTGGAATAATCTCGTTTTTGGCGCAGCAAACACCTACCAGTGGTTTTGCAAGTTCTTCATCAGTATATCCCATTGCGTAAAACAACGAACGGTGTGGGGCACGGGCAATACCCTTCTTAGCGTTATCACTTTTCATAAAAAAGACTCCAAAAATATTAAATTTGATTAAGTATAAGTGAAATTATATCACTTATCTGCTAAAATTACACTATAATAGTGGAAGATAAAAGGACATGAAAAACAGGTTAGCATTCTTTTCAGCATTGTGTTTCTTTCTTGCAGCCGTAGAAATGGCTATTCCAAAACCCCTTCCATTTATGAGGCTGGGACTGGCAAATCTTCCTATAATGGCCGGTCTTGCACTTCTTTCGATAAAAGAAACCATCCTTCTTATTTTTCTGAAGGTTCTTCTTCAGGCTTTTGTTTCAGGTACACTTTTTTCCTACGTATTTATTTTTTCTCTTGCAGGTACGCTGGCTTCGGGCTTCGGCATGATGTTGATTTATCATCTGGTAGGAGGAAAACGGGGCCTTGTAAGCTGGTTCGGCATCAGTCTTTTTGGCGGATTGATGAATAACCTGGCTCAGATTCTGGTGGCAAAGTTTGTGATGTTCGGTGAAAATATTTCCTACGTTGCCCCTTTGCTGCTGGCGGCTGGTTTTGTGTGTTCCGGCGTACTTGGAGTGTTCATGAATCTTTTCTGGAAAAAAAGCCGTTTTGTAGAAATGGTACATGCGGATTCACGGAAAAGATCCTTCGACTCCGCTCAGGATGACAAAGACCCTTTTGTCATTCCGAGCGAGAAACCTGTCATTCCAAGGGAGACCCCTGTCATTCCGAGCGAAGTCGAGGAATCTTATTGGAAGGTCTATTTGTCACTAGCAGTCTCCCTGGCAGCCTTTGTTACTATTCTGATCACTTCCTCTCTTTACGTGGTGTACGGAATCTTTCTTTTGTTCCTTGTGCTGAATCTGATAAAATACAAAAAAGTCCGCATCCTTTCTCCACTTTTGATAATTGCCTCGGTTACTTTTCTGGAACTTCTTAGTCCTGCAGGAAAAATACTCTGGCAATACGGCTCTTTTAAGGTGACCGACATTCCTTTGGTTTCGGGACTTTTGAAAAGCGGAAAGCTGTGTGCCATGGTTGTGGTGAGTAAGTTTGCCGTAAACCGCCAGATTCATCTTCCTGGAAAAGTTGGCCAGTTTGTAAGCGAAGTTTTTGGTATTTTTGGCGAACTTAATGTGGACGGAAAAACTGAAGCTAAAAAAAATAGAAAATCCCTGATTGCATATATTGATATGAGGCTTTGTGAAGTATGGCAAAATGTAAAATAGTTTTAATAACCCTGCTTTTTGTGGGATTTGTCTGTACATTTTCATCATGTTCAAAGAAAAAAGCCATAGATCCTCCTGTCTGGTTTGTGATGGACACTGTGTGTACGGTGAACGCATATGAGGATGGAAGCCGGGAATTGTACGACAAAATAGGGGCACTTCTTACCGAAATGGAAAATACTTTCAGCGCCACAAGATCCGATTCAGAAGTGTGCAGATTGAATGGGCTTTTGAAAGGACAGAGTAAAGAAAGATTCTTCGAATACGCTCAGAATGACACAGGCAAGGGCCAGGCACAGATTTCGGATCATTTTTTACAGGTGCTTTCGGCTTCTAAAACTGTTTATGATCTTACAGGCGGTGCTTTGGATGTCACCCTGGATCCACTTATCAAACTGTGGGACATCAACGGAGAAAATCCCAGAGTGCCTTCCGAAGCTGAAATTGAAGAAGCACTTTCCCTTTCGGGGTACAACTTTGGGGCTGTGGTAAAAGGTTATGCCACCGACAAAATAGTTGAAATCCTTGAAGAAAACAAAGTAAAACGGGCTGTGGTGGATCTTGGCGGAAACGTTTATGTTTTTGGCGAAAAACCTGATCACTCACTTTGGAATGTAGGAATAAAAAATCCAGATGATCCAACGGGAGAACCACTTGTCCGCATCCAGACAGAATCGGCCTCAGTTGTAACCAGCGGCAATTATGAACGATATTTTGAAGCCGGCGGAAAACGATATCACCATATTCTTGATCCAAACACCGGCTGGCCTGCAGACAACGGACTTGCCTCAGTAAGCATAATCAGCAGATCTAGTTTTGCCTGCGACATTCTTTCAACAACGCTGTTTGTTCTTGGAAAAGAAAAATCCCTTGAAATGAAGCCGGCGCTGGAAGAAGCTTTGGGAGTACAGTTTAAGGCCGTTTTCATAGGAACAGACGGAGAAGTTTATATAACTGAAGATTAAAAAATCACCGTGAGGGATTCTTTCTCTCGGAAAGTGATTTGGTCAATATACGTCGTAACTGTTGTTTTCGGATTGTCCTTCAATTTTTACAAAAACGGCATTTGGAAGGCAGCTGGCCCACTGTCCTCCGTGATTTAATTTTCCTGCCTGTACACAAATCTTGTTGGCGCAGGGAGACTCTACTACCCAGGCGCGACCGTCTTCAATTTTGACCACGGTGTCCCCTAAAACTCCTGGAATTTCTACTTCACGGTTTATGTCTAAAGGGTAGATGTATCGCTGGCCTGGAGCTTCAACAATCACCATGGATTTTCCCTTGTTTTTTGACCGTAATCCCACCAGATTCCAGAGGGAAAAAGCCAGTACAGCGGCGAAGAGAACTGCAATTATAATGTCAAAACTTAAGTGTCGCTTCATTTGTTTGATTATTTATAAAAAATGTGATAAACTTTCTTAATTATATCTCTAATCAAAAGGAAAAAAAAGCATGCGAAAAACAGGATCAGAAATTATTGTGCATCTTTTGGAAAGTTTTGGTATTAAAACAGTAGCCGGAATTCCCGGTGGTTCAATCTTGCCTTTGTACGACGAGTTGGAAAGAAGTTCCATCCGTCACATTCTGGTCCGTCACGAACAGGCAGCAGGTTTCATTGCACAGGGCATGACACGCTCAACTGGAGTTCCAGCCGTTTGTATGGCAACTTCAGGACCAGGCGCCATGAACCTTTTGACAGCAATTGCCGACGCACGCTGTGATTCAATCCCGATTATTGCCATTACTGGTCAGGTAAATACTTATCTTCTGGGAACAGATGCTTTCCAGGAAGCAGATACATTTGGACTCAGCTTTTCAATTACAAAGCACTCAATCATGGTAAAATCTCCTGAAGAACTGCTTACTGCAATTCCGGAAGCCTTTGCCATTGCCACAAGCGGTCGCCCGGGACCAGTTCTTATTGATGTTCCTCGAGATGTTCAGCTGGCTACCTGTGAATTCAACGCATGGCCTCAGATTGAAAATACAAAGGTTCGCGATATCCGATTCCATACACCGGCCAGTGAATATGCCAATAAAATGGACAAAATCACCGACATTCTTATCAATGCAAAAAAACCGGTTCTTTTCTGTGGTGGCGGATGTAACTCGGTTGATGCCGCAAAAGGATTGGAAAAATTCCTGAAGATTTACAGAATGCCGGTTGTAACTAGTTTGATGGGAATTGGCGCCGTTCCAAAATCTTCTGAAATGAACATTGGAATGGTTGGTATGCACGGAAGTTATGCTGCCAACGTTGCAATGTACGAAAGTGACGTTGTAATTGCCGCAGGTGTTCGTTTTGATGACCGAGCTACCGGCGTTGTAAGCAAGTTCTGTCCAAAAGCCAAGGTTATTCATATTGATGTTGATGCAGCCGAAGTTGATAAAATTATTGCCAGCGACGTAAGCGTTGTTGCCGATGTAGAATCAGTTTTCCCAATCCTTGTAGAACTGGCTGCAGAAAAACAGGAAAAATTTGCTCAGGCATGGCAGTGTGCTGAAGCCCGGGCAGTCTGGCTGGAAAAGATTCAGAATGTTAAAAAAGAAAATGATTCACTTACCTGCGGACGTCCAGCCGGTGCTGAAAAAACAAACCCTCGAGAATTTATTTCAAGTGTTCCTGCTCTTGCCGAAAAAGCCGGACTTAAGGCCAGCGACATTATCGTAACAACCGATGTTGGTCAGCACCAGATGTGGGCCGCCCAGTATTATCCTGTTGAAAAGGCCCGCACTTTCCTTACATCAGGAAGCCTTGGTACCATGGGATTCGGACTTCCTGCCGCCCTTGGAGCAAGCCTTGCAAATCCTGACAAAAGAGTTGTTTGTTTCAGTGGTGACGGTTCAATCATGATGAACATTCAGGAAATGGCCACTCTGGCTGAACTGAACCTGCCGGTTACTGTAGTTGTTTTCAAAAACGGCACTTTGGGAATGGTTTACCAGCAGCAGAAATACCTTTTCGATAAAAACTATTCCGCCAGCATTTTCGGACGCCAGCCTGACCTTCTTAGCATTGCAGCTGGTTTTGGAATTGAAGTTGTTGATGCTAACAAAGATCCTGAATGGTACAAGAAAGCTTTCGACATGAACCGCCAGAACAAACCTTGTTTCGTACAGGCTCTTGTTGACTGCGAAGAAGACGTTCTTCCATTTGTTCCAGGTGGAAAAGCCAACATCGACGCCATCAGAAACTAAGTTTTTTCTCAGCAAAATAAAAGGGCTGCCCATTGAAAGTAAAGTCTTTCGTGGCAGCCCTTATTCTTTTATGCAAGTTTCAGAACATCACTTTCGGCTAGACCGGTTAATTGGGAAATCTGAGTTGCAGACATCCCCATTTTCAAAGCATTTTGTGCAATGGACAGGCGGGCTTCTTTTTCTCCTTCAGCAAGACCAATGTTACGCCCCTCGGCAAGACCTTCGGCAAGACCAATGTTACGCCCTTCGGCAAGTCCTTCTTCACGAGCTTCTTCTGTTATTACTTTTTTGTATTTTTCTTCATCGAATTCGACCATACTTTTCAGCATAACATCGCCTCTCCATTTCTTAAAATAACCGTTTAAAAAATCGTGGTCTACAGCGTAATTTACAGCTTTCTCAACGGCTTCAGATAAAGTGAGTCTACTGTTCATTCCGTCACGTACCATTTTAACATAGCGGGAATAATCCTGTAAAGGTTTACATTTTTCAAGAAGCTTACTGTTATGACCGTAATTAATATTCAGCATTGTTGCTGTCCATTCAAAGGCTCCATAAGCGTCATTGCCTGATTCAATGAAGGCATCTGAAAGTCTGAGAACGGAACGATCACTTACTTCCCTATTACCATTGTAAAAAACAAAGAAACGGGGAGAAGGAATTTTTATTAATTTAGATGAGTAAAGAACAATATCGTTTTGTTCAAGAAGGGATTCATAAAGCTGGGCAAAATATAACAGTCCTCTCAAGGGCATGTTGGGACAAAAACTACTCTGGTGTTCAAACAGAAACATCTGGTTGTCCAAAAGAAATGACACATCATTTTTCATTTTAATGAAGATAACATCATCCAGCGTTGTAATGACCATTTCATCTTCCATGGTGTAATGGCTGTCGGAAATGGCGTTTACAATGGACAGAAGCCATTCTTTATTCTCGGAACTTCCAAAAATAGAGCAGAAGAGCCGGTCTTTATACTTCGGATTGCTTTTAACCAAAACAAACCTCCTTAAAATATTTCAGTCATATATTAATAGTGTTTGAAATGGGTTTTTCGGCAAAATGGAGATTGATAATCTAATGAAAATGCACTTAATCAGGGTATAAAGCATATTTTTCTTGAAGATTAGAGATTTTTGAGATATAATATGCTTTATGGCAGATATTTTAACTGATGCGGACTTTGAACTTTTCCGCAAATTGATCTACGATGAAAGTGGCATTACATTCTCTGCAACAAACCGTTCCATTCTGGACAGCCGAATGAAGGATTTGCTTCACCGAAAGCAGATTGCCACACCAAAAGAGTATTACAATATCATCACTACTGATAAAGAAGAAATGAAGGTAATGCTCGATTCTGTGACAACAAATCTGACACGTTTCTTCCGGAACCAGCCTCACTTTGATGCCTTTATTAATTACGTTATTCCAAAGGTAATTGAGCACAAAAAAGCCAATGGCCGCGATAATGTAATCCGTGTATGGAGTGCCGGTTGTTCTACGGGTGAAGAGCCTTACACAATCGCCATGATTCTTAAGGATATTGTAAAACCGCCATATACTTTCAAGGTAACTGCCTCTGACATTTCCCTTAAATCCCTTATGGTAGGACAGCAGGGCTTTTATGCCGACAATCGAATTGATGGTATTCCTGCCGATTATCTGGAACGTTTCTTTACAAAGGTAGAAGGCGGCTATCAGATGAAAAAAGAGATTATGGATACAGTTCATTTTGACTACCATAACCTTAAGAACGATTCTGGAGCACGAAACCTGGACGTTATTTTCTGCCGAAATGTTTTGATTTATTTTGACGAACCAGCTCAGCTTGCCGTAATCAACAGATTCTACGATTCCATGGCACCACAGTCTTATCTTTATATCGGGCATTCGGAGTCACTGTTTGGAATGAAAACACAGTTTGAATTCCTTAAAACTGAATGGGCTTGTCTTTACCAGAAAATGGTAAAATAACAAAAACAGGAAAGAGTAAAAATGGATGATATCAGAGTAGCTATTTGTGATGATTCGGCATTGATGCGAAATTTGATTGGCCGAA
Organism: Treponema sp.; assembly: GCA_024402505.1. GTDB lineage: Bacteria > Spirochaetota > Spirochaetia > Treponematales > Treponemataceae > Treponema_D. Next base: position 30,089 of record JAKSTP010000006.1, on the reverse strand, counting down.
TTATCGAAGAAAACGAAGGACTTAAAATTGCCGGAAAAGCAGTAAACGGACAGGATCTTCTTGACCGCATGGCTGAATTCAGACCGGATGTTATTCTTCTTGATATTGAAATGCCAGTTATGAATGGTGTGAAATTTCTTGAAGAAAGAAAGGCACGCCGTATTGATGTACCTGTAATCATTCTTTCAAGCGTAGCTACAGAAGGCGCTTCTGTTACTATGCAGTGTCTTTCACTTGGTGCCAGCGATTTTATTACAAAACCAGGTGGATCAGTTACTCTTAAAATTTCTGATGTAAGCGAACATATTGTTGAATGCGTTTCTGCCTATGGTGGAGCTTACGCAAGTATGCATCACAAAAATGTACACGAACCTGATTTCTTTCATAATCAGATTAAATACCGGGCTGCAGAAAAATTTGTTCAGCAGAAAAAGATTGAACAGGGTGTACAGAATGTAACCATCAAAAAAGAGGAAGTAAAATCTTCTTTCTGGCAGCAGCCTTCAAAACCAAAAGAAAAACAGACTATTACACCTGTACGTGACGGCGGTCGCATTGAAGTGATTGTTCTTGGAATTTCTACCGGTGGACCAAATGCCCTCCGGGAAATGTTCAAGGAGCTTTCTCCAGATTTGAAACAGCCGATTCTTGTAGTTCAGCATATGCCTGCAGGATTTACAACAGAATTCGCCCGCAGTTTGAATTCAATCTGTCCGCTGGAAGTAAGTGAAGCAGTTGATGGAGAACCAATTTTCGGCGGTCACATTTACATTGCTCCGGGAAGCCATCATATTTACATCGAAAAACGGGCTATCGGAAATGTAATCCGTCTCTCAGATGCACCTCAGCGCAACGGTCACCGTCCTTCCGCAGATGTTCTTTTTGAAAGTGCAGCAAAAGTATATCAGAACCACGCCCTTGGAATTATTATGACCGGCATGGGAAAAGACGGAGCAGCCCAGCTTGCCGAAATGCGAAAAGAAGGAGCCTGGACTTTGGGACAGGATGAAAAATCTTCCATCGTTTACGGTATGCCTCGAGTAGCCTGGGAAATGGGTGCAGTTCAAAAACAGGTAGCCCTGGCAGACATGGCACGGGAAGTAAATAATCTGGCAGCAGAACACTACATGCGTTAAAAAAATAGGCATTGTTGTTGGATTCAACTACCACTTCTAATGATGCCTGTTACTCTTCTATAATCTTGTACATTGGATCTTCGTCAGGATGCAGTTCAAGGATATGTTTTTCACTTGAAAGTTTTTCTGAAGGATCGTGTGTAACATGGAGAAGAGTAACATCTCCGGTTTCCGCAATTTTTTCCATGAGCTGAAGGATTCTGTCACGGTAAGTTTCATCAAGACCGTGGCAAGGTTCATCAAGAATAAGGATAGGCGGACATTTTACGGCAGAGCGCAGAATAAGGATGGCACGCTGTTCACCGTAGCTTAAGGCACCGAAGCTTTCGTTTTCGCGTCCTTCAAAGCCACCAAGTTTAAGCCATTTTAGGGCAGCGGTCATTTCAACATCAGTTGCGGCTCCATATAGTCCAATGGAATCTCGGAATCCGGAAACAATTACGTTCTTAAGGCTAGTTCCACCCAGCATACGATATTCAACGTGCATTCGGTAGGAAACAATGCCAAGTTTCTGTTTAATTTCCCAGATACTTTCACCACTACCACGCTTTACTCCAAAGATGCGCACGTCGTTGGCGTAAACCTGTCCGTTGTCGCCGGTAATAAGTTCAAGGAAAGTGGTTTTTCCTGAACCGTTTGGACCGCGGATAAGCCAGTGTTCGCCCTGACGAAGTTTCCATGTAAGATTTCTAAGAACCTTGTGATCGTCCCAGCCAACATTTACGTTGTTCATTTCAATGAGAACTGGGCTTTCCGATTTTAGCATAGTTTCTTTTGATGAAACCGATTCCCGGATAACGGAAGTGTCGTTCAAAGTTTGGGCAAGTTCCGAATTGAAGGCGGTTTTTTCTTCTTCGGAGGTGGCTGCTTTTTCGGCGGCCCGTTTTTCAAGAAGTTTTTCGTATTGGTCACGTGGTCCGCAGAAAGAAATCTCCTTGTTTTTCCATTCAAGAACGTGGGTAATTGATGAAGGAATTTCGTGCCATCTTTCCATGCCCATAATCAGTGAAGGATAATTTTCGAAGAACTTCAGAAGAATTGATCGGCTTTCTTTATCAAGGCCGGCAAATGGATCCGAAAGAATAAGAAGTTTTTTTCCGCTTATAAGGGCCCGGGCTAAAAGAGTTCGGCGGATTTCTCCGGTGGACATATATTTAAGTCCCCGGTCCAGGATCTTTTCAATGCCGCAAAGTTTGATTTCAGGCCGGCTGTCCAGTTCAAGAGCAATTGCCGGAAGCGGTGCATTTTTGGCAATGGTACCGCAAAGGCTTTCCGCAATGAAAACACGGCCTGTTCGTCCAATGTCTACGCCGCCTTCCACATATTCACTTTCATCATTTTCACGCTCTTCTTGAATAAGGCGGGCTGCTCTTTCCAAAGAAACAATTTCTATATCGTTGCCAAAAACCGAAGAATATAAAGGTGTTTCAGTTGGGTTTTCAGAAGAAGGAGCGTTGGGTACAATGCGAAGGGAAGGATCACCGGAAATAGCATTCAAAAACTCAGCTTTTCCGCCACCGTTAGGACCAATCACCAGCCAGATCTGGCCATCGGTAAATTCCCAGGTAACGTGATCAATAAGAATATTTTTATTAGTTTCAATACGGCAATTTTTAATGGTAATCTTGGACATAAGCAAAGTATAATGTATAGAAAATGCAGTTTCAATGCGGGGTCTATTGACATATTGGAGATAAAACTTTATGTTATCAAAACTAAGGCTTCCTCGCGCGTATATTTGGGGTTTTTCAATACCCTGGGGCTGAAGTGAAAAAAATAAAATTACTTTCTTATCTTAAGAAGTATTGGTGGGCTTATTCGATTGTACTGGTGGCTTTAATCACTTGTATTGCCCTCGACATGTATTACCCTCTGGTTTACAAAAAGATTGTTGACGAAGTTCTGGTGGGTAGAAAAATCGATTTGTTGGGTTCCTGTCTCCTTTCAATCCTCGCCGTTGGAGTAGGAAGATTCTTTTTCAACTACATTAAGGAATTCACCTGTGATATGGTGGGTTCAAAAATTGGATCAGACTTACGAATTGAACTGTTCGAAAAAATTCAAAGTCTGTCAGCTAACTTTTTCGACAAAATTAACACCGGTGAACTCATGGCCCGCATTACCGAAGACGCAGGTAAAGTCTGGGACATTTTCAGTTATATCGGAATGCTTCTTCTCCAGACTGTAATCCATTCGGGTCTTGCATTGTTCTGTATGTACCGCCTGAACTGGAAACTGGCCATTATCCCTACCGTTTCTATGGGACTTGCGGCCTTTATCGCCATCAGAATGGAAGGAAAACTGGGCAGCGGATTTGAAGCCATTGCAGAAAGTGGCGCAGAGCTTAACAATACTGCTCAGGAAAATCTTGCCGGAATTAGAACAGTAAAATCATTTGCACGGGAAGAGTACGAAAAACAGAAGTTCTTTGAACATGCCCGAAAATTCCGCGATCTGAACATTGGGCAGTCCAGGGTTTTTGTAAAATACTATCCTCTGATTCAGTGCATTACCCATATTCTGCCGTATCTGGTGCTTGTGCCTGGCGGTATTATGGTTATGAAGGGAAGTGATCTTACGGTAGGTGATCTTACAGCCTTTATTTCCTACGCTTCAAATATTGTGTGGCCAATGGAAATGCTGGGCTGGCTTACAAGCGGTCTTTCCCAGGGCTTTGCATCGGTTAAGCGACTTAATAAGATTTTTGCCGAAGAAACAGAGATTAAGAGCGTTGGTGATGAAAACAAATTGCCTTCCATCGAAGGAAAAGTTGAATTTTCACATGTCAGCTTTACCCGGGAAAATGGAACTAAGATTCTGGACGATATCAGTTTCTGCGTAGAAAAAGGAAAAACCCTTGGTATTATGGGTGCAACAGGTTCGGGAAAAACAACAATCACAAACCTGCTTAAACGCATTTACGATTGCAGTGAAGGTGAAATCCGCCTGGACGACGTGAACATCAAGGAACTTCCTTTGTGGCAGCTGCGGGAAAACGTTTCTACCGTTATGCAGGACATCTTCTTGTTCAGTGATTCAATTGACGGAAATGTGCGTCTTGGTGACCGGGACAATCTTACGGAAGAACTGGTGGATGCTTCAATCGAACTCTCTGCCAGCGACGAATTTGTTTTCAATCTGAACGAAAAGCTGAACACCGTAATTGGTGAACGAGGAGTTGGTCTTTCAGGAGGACAGAAACAGCGCCTTACAATTGCAAGGGCTCTTTGCCGCAACAAGCCGGTGCTTATTCTAGATGACAGTACATCTGCTTTGGATACTGAAACTGAGCAGAAAATCCAGAGTATGCTGCAGTCTTTGGAAGGCATGACAAAAATCATTATTGCCCACCGAATCAGCGCGGTTAAAAAGGCAGATGAAATCATCGTTCTGGAAGACGGAAAAATTGCCGAAAGAGGAAATCACGGCCAGCTTTTGGAACAGAAGGGTCTCTACTACGAGACATATTGCACACAGTACGCGGAATAAAAAGTGATACGGAGTTGTTTATGATGAATTCATATAAAGAGGACGAGATGAGCGTAGACAAGCCAAAAATTGTTACAATCGCTCGTCTTTTAAGATACTTGCTTAAATATAAAGGACGAATTTCCATCGTTCTTTTGCTTATGGGATTCGGTACTTGTGTCCAGCTGATCAACCCTCTGTTTTTTGAAGCTGCCGTTGACAAGTACATTATGCCAAAAGATCTGCAGGGATTTATCCGTCTGGTAATTCTGGCTGCAGCTCTTAATCTGGGACTGGTACTGGCCATTAAACTGCGAATGCTTTTAATGGCAAAAACAAGTAACCAGGTAATTCTTGAGATTCGTGAGCAGCTTTATACTCACATTGAAACACTGGACTTGAATTTTTTTGATTCACGTCCAATTGGAAAAATCCTTGCCCGAATTACAGGTGATGTTAATTCCCTCAAGGATATTATGGAAAACTGTGTAACAACATTGATTCCTGAACTGATTACGGTAATTGCAGTAGGCGTTATCATGTTTACAAAAAACTGGCGTCTGGCACTTGCTTCACTGTTCAGTCTGCCACCAATGATGATAGGAGTTTGGGTTATTTCAAAAAAGAGCCACAACTACTGGCAGCTGTTCCGGAAAAAGCAGTCCAACATGAGCGCCTTTGTAAATGAAGATTTTTCCGGCATGAAGGTAATTCATTCTTTCAATGCTCAGAATGAAACTAACGCTACTTTCCGTTCAATTATTGGGGAGTACCGAGGGGCCTTCGTAAATGCCGTTAAATGGGGCGACGCTTACTGGTCGGTAATTGATTTGTGCTGGAGTCTTGGAACAATGGCCATGTATTACGTAGGTATCAAGGTGATTGGTGTAACTGATGTTTCAATTGGTACATACATTGCTTTTGGAACTTACATCGGCATGTTCTGGCAGCCAATCATGAACCTGAGTCAGTTTTATAATCAGCTGGTAACCACAGTTTCCGGTGCAGAACGTGTTTTTGAAATTATGGACACTGAAGCAAAGCTTGTAGACAAGGAAGATGCAGTAGAAATGCCGCAGATTCAGGGAAATGTAAAATTTAATAACGTTACTTTTTCGTATACAGGAAAAGAAAACGTTCTTGAAAATGTAAGCTTTGACATTGTTGCAGGCAAGACTGTTGCTCTGGTTGGTCCAACGGGAGCCGGAAAGTCTACCATCGTAAACCTGATCAGTCGTTTTTATGATGTTCAGGAAGGTGCAGTCCTTATTGATGGATACGACATCCGGGACGTAACAATAAACAGTCTGCGAACACAGATGGGCGTTATGACCCAGGACAACTTTATTTTTTCGGGAACAATCAGGGACAATATCCGCTACGGAAAACTTGATGCCACCGAAGAAGAAATAATAGCCGCGGCAAAAGTTGTACACGCCCACGAATTTATTGAGAAGATGGAAAAAGGATACGATACGGAATTAACAAGCCGTGGAGGAGAACTTTCAAAAGGTCAGGGACAGCTGGTTGCATTTGCAAGAACCATGTTGAGCGACCCTCGCATCCTGATTCTGGACGAAGCTACATCATCAATTGATACAAAAACAGAACAGCTTATCCAGAAAGGAATTGCGGCCCTTTTGAAAGGAAGAACATCTTTTGTAATTGCGCACCGTCTTTCTACCATCCAGAACGCCGACATCATTTTTGTTGTTGACGAAAAAAACATTCTGGAAGCAGGAACTCACGAAGAGCTTTTGGCAAAGAAAGGAAAATACTGGAAACTGGTAGAAGACGCTAAGGCCTAAATTATTCCGGGAAGAATCTTTCGGTTGCTTTCTGGCGGGTCAAATAAACGAATGAGTCTTGATAGAGGAACATAAACTCTTCAAGGCTCATTTTTTTTGCATTCATGTAAACCACGCATTCAAATTTTCCGTTTGTGTCAAAATATGGGAAGAAAACAGCACAATTATTGAAAACATTTACTTCCGGAGAAGAGCGGCGGTCGGTTTCACGGATGGCGCCAACATAAAAGCTGCCCTTTTCCTTGTTTCCAAGAACGTACATAAGCGATTTAAGCATGTCGATTTTATAACCGGTGTCGGCAATAAATGGCACAGGATTTTCAAGTCCTCGTGGAGTCATGGTTGCAGAAAATGGCATGTCAGTAACATCAACACCAGACTGGTTGAATTTGTAGGTAGTTCCTGTTGATACGGAAACAACGGCCGTTGAAAGATTTCGAACCCAGTTCAAGGAAAAATTCAGGCTGAATTTCTGCGAAAGAACTCCAAGGTGGCCGGTATCTTTTACGGAAACAGTTTCTTCAAGGAGAGGTTCTCTTTCAAGATTTGAACCGGCAATAGGAATTACAATGCCGTCTGAAATCCACTTTACAAATCCTGCTGATGAAAGATATTTGAAAGAGGGATCATAATCTTCTATAAATAAAGGCTTTCCAGTTGCAATGCTAACAAGATTTCCATCACCATCGTACATGGCATCTTCGGTGTAAACAATGGAAGGCAGTTTTTCATCAATCATACCGATCATCTGTTTTACGCCGTCGTAAGCATCAACATTTGTTTCCACGTAATTCCAAGGCAGGATTTTTCGTGTAACTTCGCAGGCCTTTTCAAAGGAAGCGGTATAAAATTTAGTGAATGGAACACCGGTAGAAACTCCACGGGCAGCATAGTGGCCAAAAATTACCAGGTCGGCATAAGAATTAAGCTTGTTGTTTCCAGGAGAAAACTGAAGGAAAACGTCACCATCCCGAAGGAAATAATAGCGGATGTATTTTGCTTTTCCGGTAGCTTTATCTTTTACCAGTTCCCATGAGCCTGCAGCGTCTCCAGGGTAAACATCCTGATCCATAGTGTATTTTCCAAGATCAGAATAAACTTCTACTTTGATGGTGGCGTGAGGTGAAACATAAATAAAGAAGTCACGCTCGTTTTCTTCAAGGCGCACCTGGAAAAGAGTTCCGTCCGGAGCAGAATAGATTTCAGGTTTGTTGTTGCGAACAGTGGTTAGTCCGGCATCAAACCAACTTTCTTCAAGCATTCCTCGGATTTCAGAAGAGTCAGGAATTGAAAGATGATTGTACTCAGCAAAAAGAGGAAATCCCAGGCACAAAAACAGGATGATGAATGCTTTTTTCATATGCAAATTATACGTTCCCAATAAATAAAATTCTAGTTCCTTCTAAATTATCGGTAAGTTTCTTCCGAAAATCAAATATGGCTAAAAATAGTTATGAAAAACCGGACTTCTGGTCCCAAAAAGCATTCTCTGAAGGTTATCCTGCCCGCTCTGTTTACAAGCTGCAGGAAATTGATCAGAAATTTGGCTTTATTAAAAAGAATTACACTGTTCTTGATCTTGGGGCGGCTCCGGGAAGCTGGACCACATTTCTTCTGCGTAAGATGGATGGAAGCGGGAAGGTAGTTTCCTGCGATTTGAATCCACTTTCAAAAGATGTAAAGGCCGATAACCTTACATTTATTCAGGGCGACTTGAATGAAGCGGAAATTAGAAAGCAAATTAAGGCAGCGGGACCTTTCGATCTTGTTGTTTGCGATGCTGCACCTAAAACCACAGGAAACCGAATGGTAGACACGGCACGGTCGGAACAGCTGGTAGAAATGGCTATTTATTATGCCCAGACAATGCTAAAAACCGGCGGAAACTTCTGCGTAAAAATCTTCCAGAACGGAGATCAGCAGAAACTTTTGAAAAACATGAGGGAAATCTTCAAGCAGGCAAAAGGCTTTAAACCGGAAGCATGTAGATCTGAATCATTTGAAACATATCTAATCGGAATTGAGAAAAAAATCTGATAAAGGGTTGTTATATATGGAAAATAAAATTTCAAAAACATTTTTATATGGTATAATGAAGCAAATCATAAATGGATTTTCAAAAAGTATATTGATGATATTAAATACCAGAACAAAAAGAGTAGTCTGTTGTTCAATCTGCGGATTCACAATGGGACTATGTGCTACATTTTTTACCGTTCTCATTTACAACCGCTGGAACGAAAGAACTGGTATTGGTGGATTTGAAACAACCACATCACATATTTCTGTAGAAAACAGTCATGTTTCCGATGACGACCTTTTGATGAAAGAGCTTCTGGAAAATTATGATGAACTTGCTGCCAAAGAAACAGATCATACTTTGGGTGCTGCAGAAGTTGAAGTTGAAACCCCTGTTACATATCAGACTTATCGTGTAAAACCAGGGGATATGATTGGAATTATTGCCGAAAAATACGATGTTACCCAGGATACAATCATCAGTGTAAACAATATCCGTCAGAGCCGATTGATTAAGCCTGGCCAGTATTTGAAAATCCCTTCAAGCGCTGGAATCCTTTACACTGTAAAAAATGATACAGAAACTCTGGAATCAATTGCCGAAAAATACGAAATTGATGCAGATAAAATTGCCGGTGCCAACTCTATAAAAGTAGGTATGGGTCTTAAAACCGGAACAACTCTTTTTCTTCCTGATGCACAGATGGACTGGGCTACAAGACAGGAAATCAACGGAGATTTGTTCCACAAACCTATTAAAGCCCGCTACTGGCTTTCTTCACCTTACGGCTGGCGCGATTCACCTTTCAGCGGCAATCGTTCGTTCCATAGCGGTGCAGATATGGCCTGTCCACAGGGAACACCAGTTTACGCTGCCTTGGACGGAACAGTAACAACAACAGGATATAACGAAACTTACGGAAACTACGTAATAATTACCCATCACTCGGGATATAAATCACTGTACGCACATTTAAGTGCAATTACCTGTAAAAAAGGGAACTTTGTATATACAAATACCGTAATTGGTAAGGTAGGAAGCACTGGTTTAAGTACAGGACCACACCTGCACTTCACAGTATACAAAAACGGCGTTACAGTAAATCCACTGTCTTTGATAAACTAAAAATGAAACAAGGACCCGCAAGGGTCCTTCACTATTTTTACGCGCGTATATTGCTCCCGTCGGACACGCCTTCAGCCACACGAGTCCTCGTCGCTCCGCTCCTGCGGTAATGTGTCTGCAGTCGTGCCCGACTCCGCATATACGGAATTGTGTTAAATAATTAAGGACCCTTGCGGGTCCTTTTTGCTATTTACTTAAGATGAATTCTACGCGGCGGTTTTTCCAGTTGTTGTCTTTGTCTTTTGGATTTACTACTGGTGTAGTACCACCTTTTCCGTCGGTGATGAGGTTACTTCCGCTTACACCTTTTTTGATCAGGTAGGCTTTAATGGCGTCTGCTCGTTCTCTTGAAAGCGGTGTTGAGGCTTTACCCCATTTCATCATATTGTCTTCGGTTTCTTCTCTAGGATCGTCTGTAATTGGGTTGGCGTGTCCTGTAATGGTAACCTTGTAATCCTTGAACTTCTTGAGAATAGTTGCAATTCGGTTCAGGATTTCTTCATTCTTTTTAATCTGGGCTGCATCAAGTTTTCCTGCAACTTCCTTGTTGAAGTTGGCGGCATCAGATTCAAAGATGATTGAAGGTACGGCCATCTTAAGAACGCTTCCATCGCGGATAACCAGTACATCAACAGGAATTACACCTTTAGCTACGCTGGTCATGCCCAGGTTGTCGCTTACTGTGAATTCGTAAGGATAGTCCATGGCAGACTGTACACGTTCAGCTTTTCCGGAAGCATCTTTCTGGATGTTAGAAAGACCGTCCCAAACCATGCGTTCAGTAATCTGAGTTTTACCGCTGGTCTTGTAGAAGTCATTTCCCTTTGGATCTTTGATAACGAAAGACCAGTTCTTGATTTTTGCCTTAGAGCTGGCTCCAAGTGTGATGTAAAGTTCATCATCAACACCGTCGTTGTCAGGGCTGAAGAAACGTGGAGTTGTTTCTACGCTGATGTCAGGAGCGCTGGCAGTACAAACAAATGGTGAAGAAATGGCGCTCATGCGGTTACCTTTTTTGTAGGTAGCCTGAAGGTAAGCAGTGAATGTTCCTTCGCAAACATTTCCAATATCATCTTTTCCGTCCCACTTGATTGTGGCTGGAATTGATTCACCGTCAGTTTTTTCCGACCATGTTTTTACAACTTTTTTGTCATCAGAGTGGATTTCGTAGCTCCATGAAGCAATATCTTCTTTTACGGTTGTGCTCAGGTAGAAAATCTGTTCTTCCAAAGTACCGTCACCGTTTGGCGAAATGCCTTCGTATTCTGTTGTAATGTAGGCTTTTGTTTCGCGGCTGTCCAAAGTGATTGTATTGAGTACAGTCTGGAAAGAGTTGCCTGCTTCATCAGTTGAAGAAATTATTACGTCGTAAACACCGTCAGGAGCAACGTTTCCGGATTCATCAGTACCGTCCCATTCAAAGCTTGGAACTGTGTTGCTCCAGGTGAGTTTTTTAACGGTGCCTTTCTTTCCACGAACTTCGGCTGTCCAGAGTTTTTCATTTGTACAGCCGGAAATTTCTACAGGAAGAACATCGTTGTTTCCGTCGCCTTCAGGAGAGAAGTAAGCAAGAACTGCACGGGCGTTAAGGGCTGGTGCAACAGTATCAAGATCGAAATCGGAAGTCTGGGCAGAAACTACAGAACCGTTTTTGGCAGTAAGTGTGAGTTTTGCAGTGTATTTTCCATCGGCACACTGTTTTCCAACATCAGCCTTACCGTTCCATGTGAACTTGCCAGGTTTTTTATTCTTTTCTTCGACTGTGTAAACTACGTTGCCTTTTGCATCAACAACTGTGAAACTGTATTCTGCAACGTCGTTTGTTTCTGTAACAGCATTGAAGGTGATTGAATCTTTAACTTTGTCGGCATTTGGAGAGAAGGCACTTTCAGAAGCGGCAAGAAGGAGCTGGGCTTCAGTTGTATCAAAAGTGAAAAGATCAGAAGGATTTTCAACACCTTCGTTTCCAGCCATATCTTTACAAATAAGACGGATGCGATAATCACCTTTTGGAGCAAGACCACCGTTGTCATCAAGACCGTTCCAAACAATTTCTGTTGGCGGATATTCGCCGAAGTCGTAAGATTTTACAACCTTGTTTTCATCTCCAAAGATTTCGGCCTTCCAAGAAGGAATTGGGGAACCATTTGTGTTTGGAATTGTAAGGGCGATTTTAATCTTGTCTTTTGCACCTGCACCAAAGTTTTTGTCGGAAAGTGCAAAAGTAGCTGTAGGACGGATTGTATCTAGAATGATTGTAGGTGATGAAACCGCAGCAGGCACGTATCCGTTCAGATAAGAAGCTGTTACCCGGGCTTTATATTTGCCGTCGGCCAGGAGAGCACCATTGTCATCTTTTCCGTCGAAAACAATAGAAGATGGAGGAACATCACCGTTCTTTTCTTTACTGTAAGTGCGGACAGTTTCGTTTTTCTGATTGTAAATGTCTACAGCCCAGTTTGTAAGCTGGTTTCCGGATTTTGCATCAGGAACAGGAATTGTTACATCAAATTTGATTGTTGATGTGTCCCCTGAAATAACTGGTGAGAAATATCGGCTGCCTGAAACCATAATGTTTGTGGCAGGTTTTTCTGCAGAATAGATGATGTTTGTAATTGTTGTTACAGGTGCAACGTTTCCAGCACGGTCAGTAGCGGTGATTTCATAAGTGTAAACACCGTCTGGCACCTGAGATCCGTTTGAATCAGTACCGTTCCAGCTGAAATCAAGAGGTTCTGTGAAAGTCCATTCTTTTTTAAGAACAGTTTCACCTGCAACGTTTTTGAAAAGACCAATCCAAAGATCTTCTTCTGAACCGCTCTGTTTGATTTTGAGAGAAGATTTAGCACCTTCACCAAAAATCTTGTCACGGATTTCGGCCAGTTCTACATCCGGGGCCTTTGTATCAACAACAACTTCGTAAGCTTTTGATTTACCTTCGTTTCCGTTGTCATCGGTGGCAGTAAAATAGTAAGTGTAAGTTCCGTCTGGAGCTGTTTCACCATTGTCCATCATACCGTTCCAGGTAACTGTTTCTGGAATTGTAACGCCCTGTTTTGGTGTGGCCAGCTGCTTGAAGAAAGATTTGAAATTTACTTTTTCAGGAAGGGCAATCTTGTTTCCAATAGTGCGAACGGTATTTCCGTTTTCATCAACAATGAAAAGTGACCATCCCTGAACAAAACGTTTGTCGGTAATTTTAAGAGGAATAACCAGTTCATCCTGAACACCGTCGTTGTTAGGAGAAATGTATTTTGGTTTTGCAAAAAGTCCCGAAGCCAAAGCCAGGGTCATGGTGCAGAAAACTGCGGTTTTTTTCAAATTAGTCATCTTCTTCTCCCATCCACAGTTCGATTACAGGAGGTGTGCTGTCTTTCATACCAAGGTACAAATCAACACCTTCCGAAATGGCGTGAATATTTCCGTAAAGATTTTTGTAGGCGGCACCAACGCGCATTTCACTTTCACTCCAGTCATTTTTTTCAAGATAACTGTTGTTTGAAACGTTGAAATTAAACTTAACGCTTATGCCGATTGTTGGAATAAGTGATGGTCGGCCGGCGATAATTTCTTTAAGATCCATTTTTTCGCCAACGTTGATGTAAACCATGTCCTTAATGCCAAAGTTGATTCCAGCGTCGAAAAGTGCGTTCTGGAAGCAAGGGGTTGTGATGTCAAAAGAACCGCCCAGCTTGATGTCTTCTGTCTGTACAAAGACAGCTGAAGCACCGGCACGAACTGTGCTGAAAGAAGGATAACTGTCGAAGAAATTGCCGTCAGTGCTTGTCTGGTAGTTTTTACCAATGTTCAGGATTGAAGCACCGATGCGGAAGTCGTCCATAAATGCAAGGCGTCCCCAGTTGTAGATGAAACCAAGGTTTGCAGAAAGGGACCAGTCACCGCCTTTAGACCAGCTGTAACCGCCGTTGATTCCTGCACCGAAGGCAAGCTGATCAGTTACTTCTTTTGAAAGGGAGGCTTTAATATTGAAGGAATTGCCCGTTGAAAGAACATCTTCTGCAAAAAGCCCGTTTGTATAGCCTGAGAATACAGCCCACTTGAAAGGAATAAGAATGCCACCCTGGAATGCCATGCCGAAAGCTTTATTTGATCCGGTTTTGAAAAGTTCAGTAGATCCAAAGTTCAATTCAACCCGCTGTTCTTTTGCTGCCAGAGCCGGGTTTACAACAAGGGAAGTAGATCCTACAGTGTAGATACCACCGCCGGCAACTGATGGAACATTGGTAAGTGCTTCCGGACTGGAAAGTTCAAAAATGTTTTCTCCATAAAGAATAGGATCGGAGGCAAAAACTGACACTGTGAATCCCAGTGCAATTAATCCTGCCGCAAAAATTTTTTTCATGTAATCCCCCGAATTTAGGTATTTGGTATAATTATAGTAAAAACAAAAGAGAACGGAAAGGGTTACTGATGCAGAGGGTCAAAGTGATGGGCATGGGAATTGATGAAAGGCGATTGTACATTTTGCAAACTGCGTTTTATAATAAAGACCTATGAAACATCACATTATTGTAAAATTTAAAGAAAGCGCACCGGCCCTTGAAACTATGCTGCCGGATATTGAAAAGATTTTTGGCGGCGTAATGGAAGTGCCTGGCGTAAAGGGATTTGAACTTATTAAAAACTGCATTGACCGTTCAAACCGCTACCACCTGATGATTGTTATTGAAATGGAAAAATTGGCTCTGGAAGCTTACGACAACTGTCACGCCCATCATCAGTGGAAAGACAATTACACTCAGTTTATTGAATCAAAAGCAATTTTTGACAGTCAGTAGGCCCAGGCAATCTTAGTTTTTTTCCAGAAGTTTTTTGTAGGTAAGCTCCATTCCGAAAGCGCCTAAAGGTGCAGTAATCACTATGGAAGTAACGGCAAGGGACAAAACCATTTTTCCGCATGGAAGGCCCATACTCAGGGGAACAGAACCGATGGCGGCCTGAACAGTGGCTTTTGGAAGATAGGCTATAACGCAGAAAATACGTTCCTTCAGGTTGAGCTGGGTTTTTGTCATGGAAAGAAGCACGCCTGCAGAACGGAAAGCCAGCGAGATGAAAATCATGGCAATTACAAGAGGTCCTGCTTCGAGAGTGTAGCGGATATCTACGGCGGCCCCTACCATAACAAAAAGAATTGCTTCCGCGGCAATCCAGAGTTTTCCGAATTTCTGAGACAGGCGGTTACCTACAGTTTCATCAGCCTTCATGGCAAAAGCGCAGGCCATACTCATAACGGCAAGAAGTCCTGAAATGGCAATCCAAGGTTTTAGGGCTGTTTCCATGGACATAAGAAGGAAGGCCACTCCCAGCATAAGAATCACTTTTGTACTGTTGCGGATTTTCTGATTTCGGCGGTAGAAAAAATCAAAAAGGATGGCAAGAAGGAGACCAACGGCAATACCAAGGACAATACCTGTTACAATGGAAACCGGAATGTTTACAAAATCCATGGCACGGGCCGTTCCACCTGCTTCCATGTTTACGAAAGTCTGAAAAAGTACAATTACGAAAACATCATCCAGGGAAGCTCCGGCAAGTATCATCTGTGGAATGGATTTTTTTGTGCCGTAATTGCTTTCCATCAGCTGAACCATTTTTGGTACAACAACGGCGGGACTTACCGCCCCAAGAACGGCTCCCATAATTAAGGATTCTTTTAAAGTAATGCCAAGAATCTTTGGGCCGAAAAGCGAAAAGCCAAGAATCTCAAAACAGGCCGGGAGGAAAGACATTAAAAGGGCAGGGCGGCCAACTTTTTTAAGGTCTTTTATATCAAGGGATAGTCCTGCTTTTATCAAAATAATGACAAGGGCTATTTTTCGAAGTTCTGCGGAAATGCCAAGAATAGCCGGATCAAGCAGATCAAGCACGTAAGGTCCAAGAACAACACCAGTTACAAGCATGCCAATAATGCGAGGCAGTTTGATTTTCTGGCAAATTGCCGCCATAGAAAGTCCCACAATAAAAATGAATGCAAGGGATGAAAGCAGGTTGATCAAGATTTTCCTCCAGATATTTTGCCAGTATACAATACAGATTAAAAAGATTGAAGAAAACGCTCTGAAGTAGAATTATCGGCAGTCAAAAATCCGCATTCCCTTTTACATCAACCCGCTTCCAACCAAAAACATTTCTGGGGTTTGAATCAAAATATCTGCAGATTTGTAATCTTTTATGTTTCTGGTAAGAATCATGCTGATTTGGGAATTTATGGCAGTGTAATATTGAATTGCATCTTCGAAGTCGTTGAAATTGGAATTAAGAGCCTGATCCAGAACTTTCTCGGATGAATCGATGATGTGTAAAATCAGGCGTAGTTTTCTTAGTGCTAGTCTGGCGTTTTCGTTTCCCAGTTGTTTTCTTAAAATGTAAAAGGTGTTTACCATTACTGTTGGAGAAGTGTAAAGTTCGTATTTTCCCATTTCGGCGAAGGTGAATAGCAAGGCGGAAAAATGAAAGTGGGGTTGTCTTGCTGCAAGTAAATCAAGGATTACATCTGTATCTACAAAGTATTTATTCATATTTTGTCTCCAGATGTTCGAGATACTCTGCCTTGTAATCAAAATCGGTGGAAAGTGAAATTATTCCTGAAAGTTCATTTACAAGAGGAGAATATTTTACTTCTGCTTTGTTTTCTGATTTTTTGAGGGTCAACTCGTCAAAAAATTTTTCTACCATTGCTGATAAAGAAATGCCACTGTTTTCTGAGAAGTTTTTTGCCCGTACAATTGAATCGGAATTCAACTTAAGTGTTAATTTTGTATCTGCCATACGTATAAAATATAATATTCTATACGTATGGTCAAGAAAGTTATCTGCACTCCACAATCCGAATGGCGAATCTGTCGTCGGCAATGCAAATCTCGCCGGTGCCAATTACCTTTCCGCTTCGGATGATTTTGCACAGTTCGCCGGCCCGCTGTTTTAGTACAACATAAGAGCCCTGGTGCAAAGATGATATTTCTTCCTTAGAAAGAGCGGCACTTCCAAGCTGAACAGAAAGATAATCTTCTTCATCGTAAATAAGATTATTCAGCTGAACCGATTCTGTAATCTGAACACCCCAATCATCATCAATAGACATTACTTTTCCAGTGTGAATTACTCGGTTTTCATAAACTACATTCAGTCCTTCAGTTTCTTTTTTATCCAGAATAAGGATTTTGCCTAGTTCCAGTTCAACGGCATCCGGATTATAGCGGCCAAATTCAACAAAAATATTATCTGACAGGTGCTTATGTTTTATGCTGCTAAGTTCCTGGAATTTTACACGGTTACTTGCGGCTTCATTAAAAAAGTTTGCTTCCATCATGTTTGCAAGCATTTTTTCGCTGAACTGCAGATTAATGAACCCCTGTGTGTTGCCAACTTTGCAGGAAATGCTCAACTCCAGCATCATTACATTATCTTCCTGCATGGCAGTTGTGGAATTTCCGTAGGCTTTTGCACTTTTTACAGCAAATAAATCACCTGGAATTGCATTTTCTGTGCGTTTGCAGATTTCACCGGCTAAACTTTCTGCAATGCTCACTAAGTGAAACTGCTTGAAAACTTCCAGATCATACTGATTAATAGATTCGTATTTTTTAGAATCCTGTTTCAAAATCCCTTTACCAAGTTCACCGTCAATTTCAATACATAATCCGCCCTCGGCAAAGGAAAAATCGTAGAAAAAGCACTTTTGTGGAATTGAACGCAAAAACTCAATATTAATCATCTGGTCAACGCAGCTTACATTTGCTTCAAAACGCTCTCCAATCATTGCTGTAAATTCCGGATTAATTTTCTGACAGATTGTATCGCCCAGCATCCAGATATCCCGCTGCATATTTCTAGAATAACGGTCTGGCTGGCGGAAATTATATTCTTTAATCTGCTTGCCAGAAACATCCTGAGTCAAAGGCATTTCTCCGTTCATCAAAGTTTCAACTTCAATTCCAAGGGCAGCCGCAAGATTAGGCATAATAGAAACATCAGGGCAACCTTCGCCTCGTTCCCATTTGCTAACGGCTTTGTCGCTTACATTAATAAGTTCTGCCAGTTCCTTTTGTGTAAGATTTTTTCTAGTTCTGATTTCGTAAATTAAATTTCCAGTTTTTTCTGCATTCATAAAATCACCTCGATACATATTTTTTACAAGCTTGTAGATTTAGTATGTTGTAAAAACACCCTGCCGTCACCCGACAGAGCGTTTACCTGCGTAGAGTTGTTTGTTTATGCCTCGAACCAATCTTCCATTTTTAGATAATTTGTTTCTGCAATTGGTGCAAAATCAGCAGTGTTGTGAGTCACCAGAATCATTCCATTAGAAATAGCAGTTGCTGCAATCTGACTGTCAGAATATGGTAGAGGATGCCCTTGTCTTTCAAAATTACCTGTAAAGTTTCCGCAAATCTCTGCAGAGAAAGTGTCGTATGGGATAATTTCAATATTTTGTTTTAAGTTTTGAATGAAATTTTCCATGGTGTTTTTTCTTTTTCCATCAGGAAGTCTTGAAACTCCAGAAACTAATTCCTGCAAAGTTATAGAAGAAATAGCACATTGGTCTTTTCTGTATTCGTAGAATTCAATTACATTTGGATTTGGATTTTTTTTTGAAAATTCAGAAACAATATTTGTGTCCAATAAATATACCTTATTCATAAACTAAGCCCTCCGTTTATTCTTCAAAAATCTTTCTGTTTGGATCTGGATAAGCTTTAGGTGGCAAAGGAATTCCTTCATCATCTAACACATCTGCATATTTTTCCCGCCACTTTGAAAGCCAGCTGGGGCCTTTTGCAGCTTTTCTCTGTTCATACTCTTCATAACTAATAATCACAGCTACTGGTTTGTTATAGCGGGTCAATTCTACAGGTTCTCCACCTTCTGCCAGCGCAACCAGATTTGAAAAATTATTTCGTGCTTCATAAATGGATGTTGTACACATATACACCTCCGTTTTTATTAGGTTAATCGTCGAGCAAAAGGAATGTTTGACGACACTTAGTAGATATGTTATATTCAAAGTAAGGAAATGCCCAAACATTTGGTCGTCTCCACTGTATTGGTTTAAAGCCGTCCTGTGTCGAAAACTTTTAGGGCGGCTTTACTTTTTAACTCTGCTTATCTTTAAGGTAAGAAAGCACTGCTATAACTGCACAGACTATAGTTCCTGCACATGCAAGAATTGAAATAATCTTATCAACAATCATAACAAGCCTCCCATTGTCAAATTTCAGTATTAGCTGATTGAATTTGGGAGGCGCCGCCTATTTGGGCATTTCCAAATTTACATATTGTGTATATTAAATATAGTTTGTAAAATTAATATAGTCAACATAAATATTGTTAGCCAACATTTTGGAGAGAGTGTGTTTGGTTGTGACATAAATACATTATTTTTTATTCTAGTTTATGCTAGAATTATGTTATGAGAAAATATATTGCACCAATTTTGATGCTTGCTTTATTTGAAGCCATTGCCGTAACTTTGTGGCAAACAAAAGATAATTTTTTCTTCTTTTTGAATTTTTCCTATATTGGGCTTTCAATTTTTACTGGCCTTATGCTTTTTGCCAGAGGTTATAAACATGCCCGTCGAGTTACTCAGCTCCTTGTTGGAACTTATATGCTTGTTGGACTTGGTTTCCTTGGCAACGAAAACATGCAGATTGAAGGCTTTTGGTATTATCTTTTTACTGGTGGATTTCAGGCTGCGGTAATTCATTATGCAATTGCAAAAATCTTTGGCCCGTTATTGTTTGGTCGCGGCTGGTGTGGTTATGCCTGCTGGACCGCCATGGTTTTAGATTTTCTTCCATATAAAACACCTAAAATGGAACGAAAAAATATTGGTTGGATTCGCTATATTTTCTTCCTTGCAGCCTTGGCTTTTGTTGTAATTCTGCTTCTTAAAAATCCGGATCAAATTGAAAATATTATGTTCTGGGCTTTTGTGATTGGAAATGCCGTTTATTATGTTTTGGGGATTAGTCTTGCTTTTGTGTTTAAAGACAATCGTGCCTTCTGCAAATACATTTGTCCAATCACTGTGTTTTTAAAACCAATGTCTTATTTTTCAATTTCCAGAGTTTGTTGCGATAAAGAAAAATGTGTTTCCTGCGGTGTATGTAAAAAAGCCTGTCCTATGGATGTTGATATGACAGACAATTCCAGAAAACGCAAGAATGGAACAGAATGTATTTTCTGCATGGAATGTACAAAAGTATGTCCAAAAGGGGCCTTAAAATAGATGACTGAACTTGAACTGAAAATCTACGATATTGTGCGAAACATTCCTCAGGGGCAGGTGCTGACTTACGGCCAGGTTGCAGAAAAAGCTGGGGACAAACATCTTGCACGGGTTGTAGGAAACGTGATGCACAAAAATCCTGTACCTTTCTGGGAACTTGCCCGGGAAGTTGGCTATAAAACAGAAGGTCCTGGTCCTGAATGGAAGGATTTTCCGCCGGTTCCATGCCATCGTGTTGTAAATTCCACCGGCAAAATGGGTGCAAACTTTGGGATGGGTGGCCCACAGATTCAGGAAAAAATGCTCAAAGCCGAGGGTGTAAAAATTGTGGATGGGAAGGTAGTGTTTTGAACCTAAAAAATGGTATTACGCACTTCCCATTATTCTGTTCTGGATTTTGATTGTGGCTCTGATTGTAAAAGCAATATGGCTATAATTGTGAAAATATAGGAATAAATTTGACGCCAACAGTTTTATCTGCTAATCTATGTGCAAGAGGTGCCAGATGATAGCAGTTCCTATTTTTGATGTTAAAAACAGACTTCCATATTTTATTCACCTTGTGGAAAGCGGGGAAACAGTACAGATTACTCGTCACGGAAAACCGGTTGCACGTCTTGTTTCGGAAGAAGAAATGGTTCAGGAACAGAAAACTGAAGGCCAGATTTTTATGGAAAAGTTGATGGAATGGCGGGAAAAGGCTAGCGACTGGTTAGCTACAACAACTAATGAAGAAATCGATGAGATTTTTAACATTCCAAGAACAATAGAGCCGGGCCTTCGTCATCCTGAAGATTTTGACTTGGGAGACGAATAATGCAGCCTATCTATTTACTTGATACAAATGTTCTTTCTGAACTTACAAAGCCTCATCCAAATCTGGCTGTAGTAAAAAAAATCCAGGAGGCAAAGAATATTTCTTTAGTTTCTTCTGTGGGTTTTGAAGAAATGCTTTACGGAGTAAAAAGACTTCCGGTTTCAAAAAAACAGTCTGATCTATTTTCCTTTTATGTGGACTTCATTCAGGCAAATTATGAAATTATTCCTTTTGACATTCACGCCAGCTGGATTCACTCGGATATTCGTGACCGACTAGAGAAAAAAGGAAAAAGAGCTCCTCTGGCAGACTCCATGATTGCGGCAACAGCAATTGCAAATAACCTGGTACTTGTTACCCGCAACGTAAAAGATTTTGATGCTATTAAAGATGTTTCCTCCCTAATGGTGGAAAACTGGTTTGAAAAATAGGATGTTAAAATGATTGAAATAAAAATTGCAGATAAATCAAACTTAACGGAACTGATGGATGTGCGCCTTGAAATGCTTAGGATTGTAAACAGCATGGGCGATGAAGAACAGTTTTCAGATGAACTTGTTGAATGTTCCCGGAACTATTTCTTGAATGGAGACCAGACTACAGTGCTTGCCTGGGATGAAGGAAAAGTGATCGGCTGTGCTTCCATGAGTTACATTTGGATTATGCCAACTTACAGTCACCCTACCGGAAAACGTGGCCACCTCATGAACGTCTATACCAACAAAAACTACCGCCGCCAGGGAATTGCCGCAAAAATGGTCACCATGTTGATTGATGAAGCAAAAGCCCGCGGTGCCACCGAAGTAAGCCTGGACGCCACAGAAGCAGGCAAACCTTTGTACAAAAGTCTTGGCTTTACAGAAAATACTGCGGGAATGACATTGAAACTCTAGGAAGTGGGAGCTGTATTTTCTGGATGTCTAACCATTGGTTCATCATCTTTTTCTCGAGCGAAAATTTTATCAATTTCTTCACTGGAGTTATGTTTTATTTCATCTGCATATTTTGAACGCCAGCGTTCTAAACCTTTTTGAAACATTTGTTTTTTGCTTACTTTATCAAACATAATCATTTAAAAATTTCTTCCAACAACTTCCAGTTAGGAGTTATTATTTGTTCAGAGTATTTATCTGTACAAATGCAGAGATTATCACTGCCATCTCTTCTGACGAATCCACCAAATATATTTTTACCATCTTTTTGTTGAATAGAAATGTAATTTTTTAAAGCTTCAAATTTTTTAGGTGAGAATTTATCTATATCCTGACTATTGCCTGATTTATCTTCTCCACCTTTTGTTTCTATAATCCAGATTCCTTCATTGGTTCCAACAACATAATCCGGATAAAAAGCTCTTTGTTTTCCATTATTGTCTTCATATATTACAGAATAATATTCGGAACCTTTGTCACCATTTTTATAAAACCACTGAACAAAATCATTTTTTTCACAGAATCGTTCAAAAGCTTTTTCTCCAGAGGATCTAATTTCAGCGGATTCCAAATAATTTGCATAAACGTTCTTGGAAAAAATCTTTTGGGACATCTCTTTGGAGTTATATGTAAATAAACATTGTTGAGGAAATCTAAAAGCTTTTTGAACTACAGCACCTGAATTTATTCCTAAACTTCCTTGTGCTGTTTGTTCTGTCATTGCCTCTTTAAAATCTTCACGGAGTAAATCAATGTTATTGATTACAAAAGCGTACAATGGGCGGGTATCGAGCTTTAACAATTTCGAGATTTTTTTCCCTGTATCTTTTTTGAATGAAGGCTGGCAAAATAAACGACGAACAATTGCATTCACCTTATCATATTCAAGACTGACATCTGTACTGATTCGACCAACCTGATGATGATATTCACGACCGTGCGTATGAGTATTTAACGGAGTTTTAAAATCAACTTCCTTTAATTGATCAACTTGTGAGGATAAATGAATGCTTCCATATTTTGTGGAGTTGGTTATGTAATCTGTAAATATATAACCATCTGTTTCCATTTTTTTCTGATTTTCCTCAGCATTTTCAGAAAGTTTGTACTTTGTTTTGAAATGTTCAGTAATGGAAGCAACAGCTTTTTTTGAATCATTAGGTTCTTCTACATCTGGGCGTTGTTCACTGACAAGTTCAATTTCTTTATATTCTGGTTTAAGATTGATTAAAGATGCATCCAAAGCACCTTTACCAATCTGATCTTTTGCACCTTCTACAAATTTTTCATCCAAAGTATAGAGGTAGCAACTGTCTAAATCATCATCCTGATAGTGTTTTGCTTCTGGCATTCGGCGAATACGACCAAAAGTTTGGATTTCAAAAGCTTCACCCATGTTGTCACGAAGCTTTACAAGGATATGTGCACGGGGACAGTCCCATCCTGTTGCAACTGCCATTTTGAAAATCATAGCCACTGGAATTGCATCATTCTTTTCTATTCCTTCCAGATTTTCATGCATGGTAATTCCACCAGATTTTTTACCTTTTTCGCTCATCCAGATTGCCAGCTGACCATTTTCGTAAGAAATCTTTTGATTTTCAAACCAGTTTTCAATACTTTCGAGTAAAGCATCAGAAGTATTTGGCATTTGAACGAGAATAAGAGGATTAATATTCAATCCACGTTTCAAAAATTTTGAACGTAACAGTCTTTGTTTTTCCAGGGCCTTTGAAAGCAAAAAATCAACTTGATTGTCTTCCAGAGTTTTGCCTTCTATCAGTCCAAAACCTTCGTTAATAACTAAAAGTTTTTTTATCAGTCCCTGATTTATGACATCGGCTTCGTCTATTTCAATTACTTTGGCTGATTTATCATAACCTTTTGGAGTTGCACTGGCACGAATAATTGTATTTGTATTAAAAATATCAACAATACCTTTTGTTTTTACAGTGTTAGCCACATGACTTTCGTCAATAATCAGTTTGAATTCCAGACCACTATCTAAGGCTTTTTTTACATATTCATCAAAATTAGTATGCTCACCTTCTTTGCGAGCATTATTTTTATCTTTGTTTAAAAGTTCCCAGTTTATGAAACAGCAATCTCCATCAGAAAAACCAGAAGTCATAATGTCGCTTAAAAGTTTTGTCTGAGCATTATGAATATAAGTATCCATCTTTTTCTTGCTTTGCTCTTCAAGATTTCCTTTTCCAGGAGTAAACCACATAAAGACAGTGTTGTTGTGGCACTTAAGATATTCATCCATAAAGTGAGTAAGGATGATTGTTTTTCCACTTCCGGTACAGCTTTTTAAGATGATTTCTTTATAACCAGATTCAACGGCGTTCTGTAAATCTGCAATAGCAAAATTCTGAAAAGGTAAAAGATTGATATTCATAAGTCCCTCCTAGTTTGCCAAATCTCTGTAGTAATAATCCGGAACAGTATTTATGGTAATTCCGTGAGCTTTAATAGTTTGTTCCTGCTGGTATGAAGTTAAAACATCATGACCCATATAAAGAGTTTTACATTCAGGATAATCAGAAATGTTTTCTACGAAGTCATCCAGTTCATCGTCGTCAAGAACAATTGTAACTGATTTATTTGAATTAAAGTCGATTGCATTTTCCAGTTCAACAAGTTCTTTTACATGTTCCAGAAGTTCGTCAGCATATTCGTAGTACATCTTGTCCTTGATAGGAAGGTAGTCGATTTTGAAGTATTTTAGGGATGCGGGATAACTTTCATCATAGTCTGATCCGTCTTTACGTTTTCCAGAGATAACAGTACGAAGGCGTTCATAAGTAATATCTCTACAGATGTTATTTTGATTGTTTGTACAAAGAATGAATTTACGATTTCCGCCATCTTCTGCATTTAATTTCATTACGGCATGACCGGTTGTGCCACTACCAGCGAAGAAGTCGAGGATGGTGGATGATTTTCTTTTGTTTATTTGAAGTTCTGGTTGTGAAATACGAATTATTTCTTGTATAAGTTTAACTGGTTTTGGGGTATCAAAAGCGTCCCTATCGTTAAATAATGGAACCAATTCATCTTTAGCATCTGTAAAAGTTCCCATTTCATCGATAATAGAATCAAAATAATAATATTGTTCTTCTGATTTAAAAATCTTTAGAGCAGGAACACCATCTCCGTTATTAGGATAATAAATTCGACCAAGAAGAATTCCATCTGAATTTTCAATTTTATCATTATCAAGTCTTTCGAATTCCTCTTTTGAAATAAACCATTCTCTTGTATATTGTTTTCCACTTGGAGTAGTAACTGTATAATAATTTGGAGATTGTGGATCTGATTTTTCTTCCATTAATGATATGTTTCCAGCTTTATAGTTTCCACGTGGATCATTATCCGGATTAGGATAGTCATTTTTCCAGTTAGGAAATAATTTACACTTTCCTAAACGCTTTTCTTCACGATTCATATAACATGCAATAATATATTCATGAGTATTTTTGAATCTTAAAATCTTTTTCGTGTTACCTTGTTTTCCATTCTTTCGCCAAATTAAAAATTCCGTATTTTTCTCATAAAAAATTTCATTACATAATAGTTTTAAGTTTTCTACCTCATGTTCATCAATTGAAATAAACATTATGCCATCATGGGTTAATAGCTTTTTTGCAATTTCTAATCTTTTTGATATAAAGGAAATCCATTTTGAATGTTTATATTCATCTGTGTCATCAATATAGCAATCATCATACATAAAATCTTTATTTGCTTTAGTTCCGCGATTATAAGGTGGATCAATGTAAATCACATCAATCTTCCCCTTATGAGTCTTTTCCAGCAACTTCAATGCAGCAAGATTGTCGCCTTCAATAAGAAAGTTCATCTGGCCGCCGTTATCTATAAAAAGGCTTTCGTCTTCAACTAAAACAGGGGCATTTTCTTCCAGAAGTTCATCTATTTTTTCTCGGTGTTCTTCAAAAACAAGACCGTATTTTTTTCCATTAATTTCTTTTGTAAGTTCGCCAATATAAGCTAAAAGATTTTCAGTGTTCTCATCCTGAGGGGAAGCTGAAATGAAGTTTTTAATTTGAGTTATTTTATCTAATAAAGCATCGCGTTTTTGTTTTGAAATATTGGTAGACATTTTCCTTCCCTATCATTGATAACAATGGTTGCATAATAACAAAATAGATAACAGTTGTTATTTATTAAATTATAATAACATGTGTTATCAAAAACAAGAAAGAAATAACAGTTGTACATAGACTATTGGAATGGGTTTTTGGAAAAATGTAGATGCTTATTTAAATTTCAGGGGTATTCCCAGAAAGGAATTGGCGATAGGTACTGGAATTAAATCTCAAACAATTGATAGAGCAATCCAAAGGGATAGCGAGCCAAAATTTTCAGAGGGATTAAAAGTTTGTAGATATTTGAATGTTTCCGTAGATGAGTTTATAGGGGCTGCTGCATTTTTACAAAATAATAATAACCCTGATAATAGAATAGAAGTTCAAAAACAAATAAATCTGTATCGTAAATACCATGACCTAATAGCAAATTGTGAATTACTCTCTGAAGAAAGACAAAAAACTGTAAAGCAATTGGTTCAATCCTTAGCCGAAGCTGAACCTTCCTACAAATCCTTAAAAAAGTAACTGTAGTTTTTCTTAAAGTAAATCAATTATTATTTCTTAAATAAATCAGAATGAGTGCCAGTATCGATAAGTGTAAGAATAAGCTTTGATTCTGTTTTTTTGTATTCTAAAAGCCAGTTTGGACGAATATGACATTCACGAATTCCTTTAAGTTGGCCGGTGAGTTCATGATCATGGTATTTTTCTTCAAGAGGGATGTCGTCTGCAAGCTTTGTGATTACAGCAGCAAGTTCTTCAATAGGATAACCGCGTTTCACACAGAGCTTGTAACTTTTTTTGAATTGAGAAGTGTATAAAAGCTCATATTTCATGCATTAAGATCCTTAAAAAGTTCATCTACAGAAACAAAACCTTTTCCATTTGGATTTGATGCAATTTCTTCAGCTTCTTTTATTGCAGCTAAAAACTGTTCTGAAGGTTCTGGGGCTCCAGTAATTTCAAAAGGGATTTTATTATCACGAACAACTCGTTTTGCAAACATATTTATTACAGCTGAAGTAGTAAGTCCTACAGATTCACAGAATTCCGAAAACTTAGTTTTTGTAACATCATCCATTTTTATACTAACTGTAGCCATGGTAATACCTCTTACTTACAAAGTAATACCTTTTACACAAATCGTCAAGATATTCGAAACCCAACTCATTTTTCTCTTGCCTTATAGGGCCCTTGTGTCTATTATTTACGGTAGGAGGAAGTTATTATGCTGTTACAATTACCTGAGGAAAACAAAAATCTGATTGTGGGGTTGTTCAAAAAGTATCAGCCTAACCGTTCGGCACTTTGGACTTATTTTAATGGAACGCTGCCGGGGAAAACCTATGTTGATAATCTGACCGCACCTAAAAAAGCCATCTGCGTTCTGGACATGAGCTGGGTTTACATAAGTGATGATGCGGATTTTTTCTGGATTGAAGACACACTTCGGGAAATCATAAAAACCAAATGGATTCAGGTTGTGTGGAATACAAAAGAGAGACCTTTGCTTCCATTAAAAGAAAATGAAAAACGAATTGTAATCCCACGGTTTGAATACACCAGGCGGAACTCAGTATCTGAAAAGCCCAAAAATGTGGAACTTGCCCCTTTCAGCGAAGAACTTCTGGAAAAACTTAAATGGAAAGATTTTCACTTCAGTACATACGGTTCAAGGGAAGATTTCCTAAAAAAGACTTTCGGCTATTATGCTTTGGAAAACGGCGAAATCTGCAGCGAGTGTGAAGCGGCCTTTATTGCAAATGGATTTACAGAAATAGGCATAATCACAGAAGAATCAAAACGGCAAAAGGGATATGCATTTGCAGCCTGTGTTCGCACTTTGGAAGAAATTGAAAAACGGGGCCTAAAACCAATCTGGGCTTGCGATAAGGAAAACACGGCTTCTGTAAAACTTGCAGAAAAACTTGGCTTTGTGGACCCTTTGGAATATGATTTTGTGTTTTTCCCCCAGGGCTAATTATTTTATCACCTGGTAAAATTCTTACTTGTATGGAATATTTTGAAAAAAACAACGGACTTAAGATCCCTACAGCCTTATCCAATTTTGATCAATAAGACTGGGACAGATCACCTATTTTTCGGCGATTACTTCAATTTCAACCAGTGCCCCTTTTGGAAGAGCACCAACCTCAACACAAGAGCGGGCTGGTTTTCCAGTGAAATATTTTTCGTAAACTGCGTTAAAGGCTGCGAAGTCTGAAATGTTCTGAAGGAAACAGGTAGTTTTTACAACTTTTTCCAAAGAAGAACCGGCTGCTTCCAAAACTGCTTTTATATTTTTGCAAGCCTGATGAGCCTGACCTTCAATATCTGCCACCTCAATGTTTCCAGTTTCCGGATTAATAGGAATCTGGCCAGAAGTGTAAATCATATTTCCAACAATCATACCCTGTGAGTATGGACCAATTGCTGCAGGAGCATTTTTTGTACTGATTTTTTCCATAATTACTTATAAATATTGTTGCAATATTTGTCTAGATATAAAATAGAAGGTAAAATGATTAAGATGAAGAAATTAATTAATCGCCGCTGCTTCCAAGGGGATTTAATTTTCCAGAAATAGTTTTAACTACGATTTTAAACATGCCGCAACGAGGCAAGGCATTTCGGTTCCATTGGAAAGTACGGGCTTCCTCCCAGCGTGAAAGAACTTTTTCCTCCATGATTTTTTCTTTTTCGCTGTCAGGGATTTCTTCAACCACCCCAGTTCCCATTACACATTCGTAGCGGGAAGTAATGTCGTGGCAATCATACAGATAATCGATTTTAAGAAGATTGTCCATTTCGAAAGAACATTTTTTAGTCTTCTTTAAAAGTTCGTATTTTCGGCCGGCCATTGCACCGTGGATGTAAAAATTGATTTCGCCGGTAGTTTCATCTGCTTCATAAGAAAAGTTCACCGGCACAATGTAAGGAAAATCTTTGTCGACATCATCAAAAAGGCCAAGGCGAATAACTTCGCAATGATCAATCATTTCCACAAGTTTTTTAAAATCTGTAATTTCTCTGTCTTTTCTACGCATTTTGTATCCTTCTGTAAACCGCAATTTTCTTAAAATTTACGATTATCTTTAATATAAATCAATTATTCCTCATTTATTTTTTTAGTCATTCTTATTTCTGCAAGGTAAGTTCCGTCTTTTAGCATAAGTGCATCTGGGAAGCGGCAAACTTCTTCAAAACCGAATTTTTTATACAAAGCAAGAGCTCGGTCATTTCCTTCTACTACATCAAGATTAAGCCGGGTTACGCCACCAAAGTTTTTTGCAGCTGTAATCATTACTTCAAACATTTTGGAACCAATGCCTTGTCCCCAATAATCCTTCAAAAGAGCAATCCCAATATTTGCCCTGTGATGCAGTTTGACTTTCCCATTAAAATCAATCTGGCAGTTTCCGGCAATCACACCATCTACTTCGCAAACCAGCATCAGCTGCCACGGATTTTCCAAAGAGCCGTTTATAATCTTTTCTTCGCCTTCTATTGAATAACGCTGGCAATCTTCAGGTTCACGCAAAATAAAATGAGTTTCTGCTGCCGACTTCAAAAGGTAATCATACAATCCCTGAGCATCACTTTGGCGCCCATTTCGAAGTACTGCTTTTCGCCCGTCTTTTAATGTAAAGTTTATGTTTTCTATTTTCATTTGTCTCCCCATCTCCCTTTTACATCAAAAAAATATCCAAGATTGATTCTTACTTCGTGGCGCTGAATATCATTATTCTGGTAGCAGCATTTGTCAAAGCCAATCAGTTCGAATCCCTGGTGCAAGTAAAATCCGATGGCATTTGTGTTGCAGGACTGAGTTTCCAGAATGATTGCACGGCGCTTTTGTTCAACCGCAATTTCTTTAGCCTTGTCCATGAGCCGTTTGCCAACACCCATTTTCCTGATTGATTCGTCAACCCAAAGTTCAGTAACCATAAGTCTGTTGGACCATGATTCAGGACAGACTTCTATGCAGGCAAGCATTTTTCCGTCTACACCAACAACTCCATAGGCCTCTGCTTCTGCCCAATGATCCTGATACAATCTGTCAGGAAAATCATATTCCTCTGGAGTATGTACAATTTCCTGCTCGGCGGCTTTTCTTACAAGCTGAACAGAACAGCCGTTGTAATCCATGGGAGAAATTTCTACATCATAATAACTGTCGTTTCTTGTGACCATAGGGATTACTGTACCCTTCCAATTTTCTTTTGGTAAAGGAATTATTTCTAACATAGATTGATCCTTTTAATTCTTCAAAATATTAGTCAAAGCTGTATATTCGCGAAAATACATACCGCGGCGCATTTCATCTGTTTCGGCATAATCATTGTGCTTTGAAAGAATTTCAATCGCGTCTTCAACAGGAACCCATCGTGGCTCCATTCCAACTTCAATTTCCCG
>JAKSTP010000059.1 GCA_024402505.1 Treponema sp. | reverse complement strand
GCCTTGTCACCCTGAACTTGATTCAGGGTCTCCTTCTTCGAAGACATGTTTCACGTGAAACAGTACGAATCAAATCCGGGACTTTTCTGTTAACTTTAGATACAGATATTTCTCCCTGACTGATAATGGCTTCACCCGAATTAATAATCGCCTTCAAGATAATAGAAAGGTCGGCCCTTCTGGACATTGCAGCTTTTTCTTGTGAACAGTCTGTTTACCTTGATCAATTATTTCGTCATCCAAATCAATAGCCCTGTCACCGGGAATAATTGCCTTGTCAAAGAGACGATAGCTTAATGAGGGGGACCGATTACTTTGTCAAAGAGACCGAAAACTTTATCAGAGGAACCGATAGCCTTGTTAAAGAGATGATGGCCATGTCATCGAGAACGAATGCCTTGTCGTCGAGAACGAATGCCTTGTCGTCGAGAACGAATGCCTTGTCACCCTGAACTTGATTCAGGGTCTCTTAAAAAATCATATTTCTCTTTTCTGATAGGAAGTGTTTCACGTGAAACATATATGAATTGAACTCTTTGAAAATTTCTAATATACAAGCAATCTGGCCCAATTCTGTTTATCTTTCCTAACTGGGAGTAGGGGAGTGTTTCACGTGAAACAAAACAGAATAACTTTGGAAGATTTCGCCAGATTCAACAGAAATATACAGTCTGGACTAAAAACAAGATACACAGATCAGAAATAGGATTTTAGTGGCCTTTTTTAATGAATACGAGAAAACTTCCATGCGTGAAGAATTGTTTCACGTGAAACACAGTATGAGAGTAGTTCGGAAATTTTTGCACTCATATGTTTGTTATGAAATATAAGTTTCTATATTCTTAAAAAGTCCCAATTTTATCTTTGTGAAAATTACTGTTAAAAATCCGAGTATCATCGGTTTAGAATTGATAAGAGATTTCTTATGGTAAATAAATTGATTTTGAATGTCCTCTATATGAAGAAAAATGTTTCACGTGAAACAGTATATGCGCTATTTGAAAAAGACCTTCTTCCCAGGAACAATGACGTTTAAATTATAGTTGTTAATAGAGTTGGTACTTTCTTAATTATGGAAGGAACATTTATTCTGAATGAAAGCCAAAGGACCCACCGAAGTATATACATTCAGGACTTAAATGGACTTTTTGAGAAAGAAGAATCCTTATCTTTGTTTTGAATGGTAAGGAAATTATAACTGAGGGTAGGGTAGTGTTTCACGTGAAACGTAAAGCTTAAAAACAATTCCAACGATAAAAGAGCAAGTTATTAACTTTGTTCACAGACTTATTAACAAAATTGGCTGTTATAGACTAATTGTTTCACGTGAAACATTCACTTATCAACATTGTCCACAAAGTTATTCACAATTTTAGTTAACGATAGTTAGTTAGTTTAAAAACAAACGATTGTTCGTTATTTATTAGGTGTTCACAGAGAAAAACTATTATTCACAAAAGGCAATTGGGATTTGTTCACAAAAAAAGAGACCCTGAATCAAGTTCAGGGTGACAAGGTGGTTGTTCAGGGTGACAGGACCGTTTTTAGGGTGACGGGTTCATTGTTCACGGTGACAAGGACATTATTCACGATACCAAGGGCCGTATTCACTATAAAAGATATAAACCCCAAAAAAGTGAGCTCCGTAGGAGCGAACAAATCCGTGTGACTTATTCTTAAAAAAACCAGTGTTCACCCGGCAAAGGACATCATTCACAAAAGGCAATTGGGATTTGTTCAGAAAAAAAAGACCCTGAATCAAGTTCAGGGTGACATGGTGGTTGTTCACGGTGACGCTTCATTATTCACGGTGACGGGTCCGTTTTTCACGGTTACAAGGCCCGTCACTCTTGGTGACAGGGCCCTTTTTCACGGTAACAAGTCCGTCTTAGTTAGTATTTGCCGTTTACTTCAATGGCAGAAGCAATAAGTTCTTCTTTGCTGGCTTTACAGGCTTTTACGGCACTTTTTACCATGTCGTCCATGGTTACGGTACCGGCTTCCCGTTTTTCGGCAAGTTCTGGATCTTTCTGCCAGGCGCAGAGGATTCCGCGGGAACTGTTTACTGCACCGCCGGCTTTATCAAGGAGTGTGGCCGCAATTCTTGCAGCGCCGCCCTGAGCACCGTAGCCTGGAATAAGGAAGAACATGTTTGGATATCTGTCGCGCAAAACACGTGCATCTTTTTCCTGAGTTGCACCAACAACGGCTCCAACTGGATAGCAGGTCTGATCCGCATAAGAAGCTTTGTATTCATCACCAATTCGGGCAAGTTCATTTCCTACGCGGTCCAGAAGAAGTCCGCCAGTTTTAAGTTCCTGATGTTCAATATCAACCATGCCAGGATTTGAAGTACACAGAAGAACGAAAGCACCTTTTCCGCCAAGTTCAGGAGCAGCGTAAGATGTAAATGGTTTCAGTGTATCAAATCCCATGTAAGGGTTTACTGTGATAATGTCAGTTTCAAAATCACCGGTAAAATGAGCTTTTGCGTAAGCATCAGCTGTGGCAGCAATGTCGCCGCGCTTAATATCGGAAATTGCAATCAATCCGCTTTCCTTTACGGCTTTAAGAGTTTCGGAGTAAATCTTCATACCGGCCAGACCCATTGCTTCGTAATAGGCAATCTGGATTTTGAAACAGCAGGCAAGATTTTCGGCAGTAATTGCTTTAATCAGTTTCTTGTTGTATTCGAAAACACAGGCTTCACCGCCCAGTTCATTAATCAGATTTTCAGGAAAATATTTTGGAGAAGTATCAAGGCCAACGCAAAGTGGTCCGTTCTTTTTGGCAAGTTCCTGAAGGATTTGCATCTTATTTTTGTTCATTTCACACTCCCATATGTGATTGTTATTTTTTCAGTTTGCTATTCTAGCGGAAATTATTAATCATTTCACTAATGGCCACAACGAAATCTGCGCCGGCCACAAAAGTACCAATAGAGCTTCCAATAGATGAAAGGATGAAAACCAGGAGGATATTCAGGATGCGGTTTTTGTACCAGCCCTTCAATGAGTTTGCATCATCACCAACGCTTTCCATGTCGGACACTTTTGGCTTTTTGATCACGGCCTGAATAATGCCGGTAAACATACCAACGCCAACAAGGGGACAAAGGGAAGTGATTGGAGCACCTACAATGGCAGCCAGAATGGTAAGTGGATGACCGCCTGCAATCAAAGTAAAAGCACCGGCAAGAATCCCGTTCCACAGACACCAGGCAATAGTCATGTCCAATCCCTTAGTTTTTCCACCATAATAAAACCCTAAACCAATTAATAGTATAATTAGTATAGGAATAATCCAGCCGGCAATTTTACCAGCGGCAGTTTTTGGCGGTACATCAGAAATTTCGGAAATGTAGGCGGCCCGTTTTTCAGAACCATTGCCATCCTTGTCTTCGGCGGCAAGTTTTTCAAGTTCTTCAATTACGCCTGGAAGATGAGCAGCTCCAAGAACGGCAACAACATTTGATCCATTTGATTCCCAGATTTTTGTGGCAAGATAACTGTTGCGTTCATCAATGAGAACCTTTTTTACAACAGGCATTTCCTTTGCCATGCTGTCCATCATTGAATCCATTTCACTGGAATTTTTAAGGTTTTCAATTTCTTCGGCAGTTACTTCTTCTTTGGAAAAAGCGCTGCTTACAAGAGTTGCCAGAAGATTGCATTTGCCCCAGAAGCTGTTTGTTGACCAGGCCCGCTTCAAAGTAATCTGGATTGGCCGGTCTACCATAACGGCAGGAATACCAAGTTCTTCTGCAGCACGGATGGCGGCCAGCATTTCATCACCAGGATTTACTCCCGAATTTTTACCCATGCGTTTTTGGTAAGAAGCAAGGATAATGTTGGCAAACATCATAAAACCTTCGTGGCGTTTAAGGACGGCTACGATATCAAGGTTCTTGTATTTTTCCTTGTTCTTCAGGCTGTCATAACGGCGGTCATCAAGTTCAATGCACACGCAGTCAGGCTTTAATTCGCGGACGGCATTTTCTACTTCAACAATGCTTTCTGCAGAAACGTGGGCTGTTCCAATTAAAGTGATTTTGCGGCCGTTAAGTTCAAGGATTTTCTGTGTCTGGCTCATTACTGTAAACTCCATTCAGCAAGTCTGTATTCAAAGAACATTGGAGCCTGAAGTGCGGTAACTTTTGCATACCATTCGTTAGCACTTTCTGTGGCTCCTGAAAGTTCGTAGTACAATCCAAGATAGTACCACATCTTGCCTTTCTTGTTTGTAGTTGAAAGCTTGTCGATGTTCTTTTTCAAAGTGGTTTCGGCAGCTTTAACATAGTTGTCATTGTAGAATCGCAGCATAAGGAATTCAACAGATTCTTTGTCGGTTGTAAGTTTCATAGCCTGCTGCAGGAATTTTTTCATGTTTGTTTTGTCGTTCTGTTTCCAGTAAGTGGCAGCAATCATAAGGGCATAAGCTGCATCTTTTTTTCCGCTGACTTCCCAGGCTTTGGTAAAATAGTTTCGGGCCTGAACCCAGTTTTTTTCATGCCATTCAAGGATTGCAGTAGATTCGTAGGCGTACCAGTATTTTGGATTTGTTTCGATAACCTTGTGATAATTTTCAAGGGCTTCGGCAAATCTTCCTTCTTCGTCATATTCACCGGCAAGGTAAGCATATGCAAGGAAGTAATCAGGATCGATGGAAACGGCCAGGTTCCACTGTTCAAGACATTTTTCGTAGCGGCCAAGATAGCGGTAATAGGTTCCAAGATCAAGGCGGTAGTCGTAGTTGTAAGGTTCGTATTTAAGAGCAGCTTCACAATATTCTGCGGCTTTAAGATAGTTTTCTTCGTCGTAGAAAAGTTTTCCCAAGTAGGCAAGAGCACCGGCATTTTCAGGATCGATGGTCAGGATTTTTTCAAAGTAATTTTTTGCTGATTCAACATCGTCGCCATAAAAGCTCATTTTTCCGGCGCCAAAAAGTGCATCAGTATTTTTAGAATCTTTTACCAGGGCTTTTTTATAGTACTGAAGGGCCTGTTTGTATTTCTTGGATTTTGCATAACTGTCGGCCATCTGAATGTTAACGGCAGAATTGTAAGGATCATTATTTAAAATCTGATTGTTGATGGTCTTCTGTTTTGCTGAATCACCTCGGGCCAGGGCAATAATGCTGCAGAGTTCCAGAACTTCCGTATCATTAGGATAGGATTCAAAAAGGATGTCGGCAATTTCCTGAGCTTTATCCAGCTGTTTGTCGGACATAAGGAGGGAAGCATAAAGCACCTTCATATCTTTCTGAGCGTAAAGTTCTTCCGGAATGGAATCAAAAAGGGCGATGGCTCCAGTGCGGTTATTCTCTTTTAAAAGCTTCTGAAGCTCCTTGGCAAATTTTACGTCAGGAGGATCTTCCGGAACTTTTTCTTCTTTTACTGCTGTTTTTGGAGGTTTAGGTTCGTTCTGTTCTTCAGGCTGCTTTGTTCCACAGCTGAAAAAAAGTGATGTAACGGCAATCAACAGAATCAATTTTTTTGCAATCTTTTTCATTTTTTATCCTATTAGAAAAATTTGAAAACCCTTAACTATTAGTTAATTTTCAAGTAGAATACAACAATGCGCGCAAGAAAATTTAAAAAAGCTCTAGGTCTTCTGATTGTAGACTTTGCTATCATTATCGGTATTTTTGTAATCCAATTTAGAAATGATTCAATTATAAACGTAAAAAATGGTAATCTTCAGTTTACTCTGAATCAGACTTTGGACGAAAACAACAAAAACGTTCTTCAGGACCGATTCCAGCTTTCTTTTGGCGGACTTTCTTTTTATACCGATGAAACACATCCTTTTTATGCCGCATACAAAGACGACACAGAAAAACACCCACTTCCACTTACTGCATGGACAAAAATTGATGATCTTACTTACGCCTTTACTTTTGGTGATGAAGTAAATCTTATTGTTTCCATGACCGACGCAACCGAAAACGCTGCCTTCAGTCTTACAGCTGATATTCCGGAATCCATTGAAAAAGTTGAACTTCCTTACAAGATTGCATCAACCTTGGGCATTGAAAGCCAGACCGAAAATCAGATCATTATGAACGGCAAAAAAGATATCTGGGCATTTACAGCCAATCTTTTTGACGGCGACTACCTTACACTTTCACAGGCCTACCAGGTGGCCAGCTTTGACGTTTACGAAGAAACTCAGCGCAACTTTACATTTGAAACAATTGATGAACTTTCACCAACTGCCGAAAGCGATTACCTGGCAACCATTTCTGCTTTCAAAGACAACCTTACTTCAGCCTATCGCACTGCTACAGAAGCCCAGATGACCGAACAGGCCATTGTATCTTACGTAGCTGCAATGTCCGAAAAAGGCAGATACAATCAGACAATTGAAGAAATTCCGGCCAGCATTAAAAAGGCTTCAAACCGCACTTATCTTTCGGCACCGTACTTCAACAGTCTGGCCGACATGAACGATACACTTACTGCCACAATCAATGCCAAAAATGACCTGATCAGAAAGGCCTACAACGGCAACCTGGATTTCCTTACTGAACACAACATGGCAAGCTTCATGTACGTTTACACAGGAACCGCCCAGGTTAAGGCAATTATGCAGATGGTAGGTAAGCTTAATGCCGACACACTGACCTTACAGCAGCTGGCCGGCATTCTGCGTCTTTACGTTGAAATGTATCCATTGAGCCGAAACTTTGCCCGCCACATGGAACCGGTAATTCCACGGGCACTGGAAATCATTGAAGAATCCTGTGTTTATGATAAAAATGTACTGACAATTTCATCAAATGGATCATTCCTTTCGGTAATTCAGGCTATCGAGATTGGTGATGCACTTATGCGTTACGGTGATGTTGTGGAAAACAAAAAGCTTTCAAAGAGCGGTAAACTGTTGATTTCATCTTACATGGCAGAAAGCAGTTCATTTGATTTCAGAACACTTGGTGAAATCTACCCAGTGATTGTTCACAACAACACTTACTATCCACACTTTGTAAAGATCAACACATCAGGTGATGACGTAACATGGGCCTGGACATGTGCCAAAGACATTACATTTGCAAAAGATTCCAGCGGAAACGAAACCATGGAAATTGACTTCCCTGAAGGAAGCACACATTACGTGATTATCCGCGGTGTTCGTCCATTCAACAGTATTTACATTTACAACATGGTATTCCGCATGGCCTACGACTTTGAAATCTACAACAGTTCAGGTTACGTTTACAAAACCGACACCCACTCACTTTTGTTGAAGTCACGCCACAAGAGCCAGCAGGAAGAAATAAGATTGATCTACGCCACTCCAAGACCAGAACCGGTAGTAGTTCCAGAAGAACCACCTGCAGCAGAACAAGAAGATTCAGCCACCGAAGAA
>JAKSTP010000058.1 GCA_024402505.1 Treponema sp. | reverse complement strand
AGTTCACAACAATGCTTGGTGAAAGCAAATTGAACATTGCCGGTATGATCAACCAGGCCCGCGGTGAAGTTGCTTACAACATGACAGACGTAAACGGTGATGTACCTGAAGAACTTCTTGCAAAACTTGATGCTCTTGATACAGTAATCCGTGTTCGTGCAATTAAAGGATAGGTAGAAGACAAACTGCCTTTGTAAGTTTGCTATTGACCTGAAAAAGCGGTATAATTTTCTCTTGTGAAAAAGTTATGCTGCTTTTTTATTTGTTTATTTCTCTTTTGGGCCAGAAGTACAGCGGCTTTTTCATCTGAAGTATTAGCATTAAAATCCAGTTCTTTTCCTGTTACAGTTGCAAATCCTGGTGATATCCCTGAGGACTGGTTTGAAAATAATCCCTGCATAATTAAGAAAAATACAAAAGAAATTGTCTGGAGTGAAGGCCATATTACTAAAGAACAGATTGCCTTTACAGACAACAGTACAGATTTTTTCTTGAATTTTGATACTGGCCAGTTTAAGCGTGTTACAGTTTATTTTCAGAATGAAAGCGGGCAGTGGTATTCAATTGGTAAAACCGGAAATCTTGTAAAAAGAGCAGACAGAAGTGTTTCCAGTCTCATTTATACTGTCCGTGTAAAATCGTCATTAATTAAGGACTCAACAAAAATAAGAATTAAATCTGAATTATATTTTCAAAAGCCATTTTCAGTGCATATCTTTAGTTCTCAGGATGCACAAAAAATAAATGATTATTGTCTTATTGGTTATTCTCTGTTTTTTGGTTTTCAGCTGCTTTCCATCCTAGTATTTCTTTTCTTATTCCATTCAACAGGAAACAAACTTTTTATTGTGTCGTCAATATTGTCTCTAGTGTTTATGCTCTTTGTATTAACCGACAGTGATATGGATTCCTATCTTCAGTTTGCCTTTGCTGTTCGAAACGGGGATTATTTTAACTATAATATCATGCTGCTGGTTGTAATGAGTGTTATGCTGTTCTTTAAGGAAACCATGCAGTTCCACTTTTTTGGACGAAACCGGGATTATGGCCGTTCAATTTTCTGGATTATTCTTGGTTTCTTTATTCTTATTATTGCCATTCTTGTTCTGCCATTTTCAAGCATTATGTTCATTTTCGGGCAGTTCTTCCTTTTGCTAAGCTGTTTTCTTCTTATTCTGCTTCTGATTTTTACCATGGTTGTAAATGTAAGACGTCGTTTTTATGCCTTTGCCCACAGCCTAATTTTTTCGGTAATGTTTATTCGCACCGCCATGTTTATTATGCGCGCAACCTATCCTGATTTATTTGTTTTTTCCATTCTTGATAACGATTATCTTATTACTTTTATTGTATTTTCTATTTTCTTTACAGGGGATTCCTTTATTTATCTTGGAATATTCTTTGAAAGAAAATCAAAAATTAAGGCTGATTTGATTTCCGAAAGCGACAGAAATGCTGAAATTGCTGAAATGACATTTTCTTCTCTTGAAATGATTGGGGAAAATATACACAAGGCTTTGGAAACCATAAAAAGCTATAACGGTCATGAATCGTCAGAAGGAGAAAATAGTGCCTTTAATATAAAAAAGAGCCTTGGATACATAGAGATTTACAACAATGTTCAGAATGCTCTTTTTATGGAAAGAAACTGCACATTTAAGAAAAGTGACAGCGAAGATGTAATCCATCTGAGGCCATTTCTTGAACATGTTTTAGACAGTTGTGTACTCCAGCTTCGATATAAGCAGGTTACTATCAACAGCCAGATTAAGGTTGACTCAAAGATTGTTGTTCAGACAAACAGAACTCTTCTTGAAAATATGCTCAGGCTTATTATGATTA
Source organism: Treponema sp. (assembly GCA_024402505.1). GTDB lineage: Bacteria > Spirochaetota > Spirochaetia > Treponematales > Treponemataceae > Treponema_D. The sequence continues at coordinate 5,854 of JAKSTP010000058.1, read as the reverse complement.
CAGTAGACAGTAATACTCTTTCCAATTCCATAGTTTTTGTAAAAAGCGGTTTCTCAAACGGATCATTTACTTTTTCTATTACTTTTGACTGTAATGCACTTCATGAAGAAGAGTTTAAAACACTTTTGACTCTGGCTCCAAAAAATCCATCTCAGGAACAGCTTTTGAGCGCTTGGGGAGTTAATCTTTATCTTGTATCCTGCATTGCAAGAATATTAAATGGATCTTTCAGTTGTTTACCTGCAAAAAACGGTATTACCATAAGTGTAGGATTGATTTTAAAAAGTTCTATTTTTTTTCCAAAAATTGCTTCTGAAAAGAAAGTAGAAGATGAAAAGGTTATTACCCTTGATTACGAAGATACAAATAAAAAGGCTGTGCTTATAGCCGATTTTAACCTTGGTTTTAGAATTGCCATGGCAGACCGTCTTAATAAAGATTATTCTGTTTACAGTGCAGGAAACGGTCAGGATGCTTTTGAAATTCTTTATACAAAAAAGATTGATGCAGTAGTCCTTTCGGAAAGAATTTCTGTAATGACAATTGAAACCTTTATGGAAGCCTTTGTTAAGAATCCAGATTTTGCCTGTATTCCGCTTTTTGTCGTGGTAGATTTCCTTACTCCGGAAAAATCCCTTTATTATAGGGAACGAGGTGCTGTTATGGTAACCGACAGTCCTTTTGCGTCTTATGATTTTTTAATGGCTTTAAAGAATACTCTGCGGCTTGTTGATGGAAAAAAAGAAGGGGAAAAGGGAATCGATAATTCTGATAAAAAATCCTTGTCACTGAATAAAACACCTTCAAAATCAAAAAATGAGATTGAAGGTCTTTCTGATGCTCAGGATGCAGAGTTTTCAAAAGCCGGACTTACAAAAAAAGAAAAACTTATTGCTGTTTATATTTCACAGGGGTTGAGTGATAAGGAAATTAGCGATATTACAGGCATTTCCTCGGCTACAGTTGCTGTTCATAACCGCAATATTTTCAAGAAGCTGGGTATTCACAAACGAAGTGAACTTCTCCGTTAAAAAAAAACGACCGGTTTATTTACCGGCCGTTTCAATCTATCTTGCTTTACAGATAAAATTATTTTGCACGTTCTACGAATGAACCGTCACGTGTATCAATAACGATTCTTTCTTCGTTGTTGATGTAAAGTGGAACGCGAACTTCGATTCCTGTATCAAGTGTAGCTGGTTTCAAAGATTTTCCAGATGTATCACCTTTAACACCTGGTTCACAGTAAGTGATTGTACGTGTAACGTTTACTGGGAGAACGATACCTACTGGGTTTCCTTCGAAGAATGTAATTTCTACAGGGATTTCATCTTCTGGAGTGATGTAACCGGCATTGTCACCAAGTTCTTCTGCAGGAAGTTCAAACTGTTCGTATGTGTCCTGGTCCATGAATACGTATGTAGCGTTTGCTCCTTCACCTTCGATGTAAGAAAGCTGTGTAGAACGTTTGTCCAGTTCAACTTCTTCAAATTTTACACCGGCATCAAGACCAACTTCCATTGTTGATTTTGTAACAAGGTTCTGTACACGGAAGAATGTTGTCATACCCTGACGACCAGATACCTGGCGGAGGAATTTCTGAACGATAAGTGGTTCTTTAACTTTCTTGTCGTTTTCATAGTAGAAAGCTGTACCAACTTTCAATTCTGATGTCATTAACATAATTATTACCTCAAAAAATAAAGTTTCTAAATAATCTTAATCTATTTTAACAGATTTTAAAATAAAAGTCATCAGGTTATTTGCCAGGTCTCCGTTAGTGTAAAGAGATTTTGCAAAACTTATGAAACCCGGGCGAAGTTTTTCTATATTGTGAATGAAGTTGAAAATTCCTTCCTCCATATTTCCGCCGCCTTTGTTTACTGGAAGCCATGCTTTTTCTAAAAAGGAAAACTCATCTCCAAAATGAGGACGCATTCTATCCAAAAGGGCATTCATCTTTACAGTCTGATAATCATTCTGCTGCGGATAAGCCTGCCATATAAAAGGGATTCCTGTCATACAGGCCTGGGCCATGGAATCTTCACCACGGATTATCATGAAATCTGTGGTACACATAAGGTGATCCCAGTCAATCTGGCTGATGTAAGAAAGTTTTTCAGCCTTAAAAACAGCATTTTCTTTTTTACAGGCTTCTAGAATAGAAGATTGACCGGCTCCTCCAGCAACTAAAACTTTTGTTTCTGGTGTAAAAATACGGTTCATGGCACGGATTGCAGGTGTCCAGTCATCATTATATGCAAAGAATAGAACATTTTTTATGGAGGTTGAAGGTTCAAGGGCAGGGGAATCTTTAAAAATACGCGATTCTTTATTTAATAAAAGTCCACCTGTTTTTGAAGTGAAGCCCGGCATAAAATTAACTTTTGGAACAAGAGCTGTCCGTGTAAGGCTTTTTAGGCAGTGAAAATCCTCTACCCATTTTTCTGCGCTAAGATAATCTATCATGATGATCTGCACAATGTGGTCTACACGGTCTTCAAAAAGAATTTTTTCAAGCCAGTCAGGTTGTCCGCATTGAAAACATTCCAAAATTATGTGAGGTGGATTTTCGGTAAAAGCTTTGTAACAAACTTCGTAGTTTTTCCAGTCATAAACCTCAAAGCCGTCAACCTGCTGGTAAGGCTTTGTTTTATCAATGTGAGGATTCAAAAGCGAAAATGATTTTAAGTTGTCTATAATAAGGCGGATTCTTAAATCTGGAGAAATTTCTAAAAGATGCCTGATTAAACGGTAGGAAACACCAATGTCGCCGTAGTTATCTACTACACTGCAGAGTATGGTAATATCGTTTTTGTTCATGGAAACCCGTTTACTGAACCTGAGAGTAAAGTCCGCTCATTTTTTCACGCCAGTCGGCACGGTTTTCACGGTCTTCAACTTCAATAATCTTTTTGATTGTGAATTTTCTCTGATCCCGGGGATTTTCAAAATAAAGTACACCGAAGCGTCCCTGTCCGATGTAAGCAATCTTTTCGTTTTCACCAAGAGTTTCTTTTTCACCAAGATCTTTGATAACGCAGTCAAAATGAACCGGAGAATTTGTTTCTTTGTCGGTAATACAGCTGGCAAGATCTGTGACAGGCTGCCCGCATTTAGGACAGATTATTTTTTCTGCCTTCAATTCAGAAATGGCCTTTTTTCGGTCCTGTTCTGCCTTATCGTCAATGTAATTGTGGGGATTAAACTGAGGGCGTGAAACCTTCTGTTTGAGACTTTCAGTTGACTGCTGATTCTGATTTCGCCAGTTGGAATGGTATTTCTTGTTGCGTTTATTTCGATCCATGACTTAAATTTAATGTAAAACTTAAAGAAATTCAATGACAATGCAGGTTCAAAATGAACCTACATTGTGTATGAATCCGAGTCACTTGTGAAAACAGAAAGTTCTTCCGGATTTTCAACAAGTTTTTTGCTGATTACAAAAGCAATCCGCTGAATTGAATTGTTAATGTAGTGCGGGTCGTGGATTTTTTGGCGCAGTTCAAGGATTCTGTCCGAAACAGTTTCCTCTTCCTTTCTTTCCAGGACCAATACTGACGCGCTTCTTTTTGTTGCGGCGGTTGTCATAGATTCTCCATAAACGCATTTTCGATATGATAGACCGGTGGAAGACCTTCCATATCCAGAACTATTACATCATACCGAATCAAGTTCATACTATATTTTCGATATTTATAGAGGAAACGTTTAGAAGTTTTTATAATTTTTTGTTTTTTTCTGGGGCCTAAAACCTGTTGCAGCATGTCAATTGTGCCATTTGGAATGGTTTTTACTTCAACAAAAATGAGTATTTGATTTTTTTCAGCGATTATATCAAGTTCACCCTGTCTGTCGTGCCAGTTTCTGAATAGAATCTTATAACCGTTTTGGAGCAGAAAAAAACAGGCACGATCTTCACCTTTATTGCCTATTTTTTTTGTATCCATGTTAGTTTAGTTCTTCAACATTGTCCCAGATTTCGTTCATTTCTTCGGCAAATTCTTCAGTGGCAGTTACATCTTCCAGAGAGTCAACATCTTCAACCACATCTTTATCAACAAAGATTTCATCTTCGGCAAGAGGACGTCCGTCTGAAAGAAGGAAAGGAATATGCCATCGTGTAATGGCTACAAGGTGATAAGGTTTAATTGTTATGCCTGATTCTACAAACATATTTACGCCGTCTTCAAAATAGACGGGTCTGGAAAAGCGCATTCCAACTCTTATGTCCGAGCATTTAATCTGATTCATTTTCTCTCCGTTAGAAAAGCAAAAATTTGCGAAAGTACGAGCCAGGTTTCTTCTGGTACACAAGTTCCAATGTCCTGCATGGATAATACCTCCGTTAATTCAGCATTTTCTTCAATCATGATATCATGGTCGGCGGCTATTTTCAATACTCTTTCTGCAAGCTCACCTTTAGTTACTGAAGTAATGATTGGGGCAGGGGCTTTTTCAGGATATGAAAGGGTTACAGCTTTTTTCATAACATAGCCTCCACGGTTTCCAGTTTATCAAGACCCTGTCCAAGGTTTTCAAGTTCTTCGTAAATGTGCCAGATTACGGGAATGCCATTTATGCAGGCTGAAAGTCGGTTTGTTTCACTTTTAGTTTCTGCTTTTTTTCCGTCGGACCAGTGAAGTTTAACAGGAAGACCATTGGAAAGTTCAAAAAGGAAAATGAAGTTTTCATCATACCAAGAAGTTTCTATGTGGATTTTTGAAGCAGAGTTTGATCTTGTATTTAATAGGATTTTCATTGAACCTTCACCAAAAACAATGTCTGTATCTTCTGTGGATACAATGGAGAAGGGGAGAATCACCCATGATAAATCCTGATCCGACTTTTTTGTGTGTGGAAGGTGATTTAATACAGTTAAAGCTCCGGGCGGTGCCTTTTCATCAGGAAGAGATTTGAAAAATTCAAGAATAATATTTTCCGGTGATGAAGAATCTTTCTGCTTTTTTTCTGAAGTACCATCATTATCAGTTTTTGCTGACATTTCATTTAAAAGCTGTTCCACCAGGGCTACAGTTGGTTTTATGCCCTTTGATTTTAAAAGAAGGACTATTTCTCCAGCCTTTTTTTCTTTTCCAGGAAAACGAAGTCCAATGTTTCTTGCAAGGTTTATAAGCTCAGGACTCAACCGCATGGAAAGCTGTTTTGCCATAAGCAGAAGATTGTAATTAAGTAAATCGGGAATAAGATTTAGACTTTGGAGCCTGTTGAGGACAGATGAATTTTCTATGGCAGAGAAGGGCTCCTGAGAAAAATCTACCTTTTTTGAATTCACCTGTATAAAAACAGAATCCCCCTGCCTGATTACCTTATAGGAACCTTTTTCTAGCAGGGGGATTATATCAGGCGCGATATGAATTTTATTCATTACACCTTATGATGGTATCTTAGTTTTCAGCTGGTGTAGCTGCTGCTTCTTTAGCGGCTGCTGCAGCTGCTGCTGCTGCGTTACGTGCTTCCAATTCAGCATTAACTTTAGCACCAACACGTGTCTTGATTTTAGCACCTTTACCAATCTTTTCACGGATGTAGTAAAGTTTAGCGCGGCGTACTTTACCAGGACGTACGATATCAACTTTTACGATACGTGGTGAGTTATATGGGAATACACGTTCAACACCTACACCGTAAGAGATTTTGCGTACTGTGAATGTCTGACGGGCACCTTCGTTCTTTTTGCAGATAACCAGTCCTTCGTAAACCTGTACACGTTCTGTTTTACCTTCGATGATTTTGAAGTAAACTTTTACAGTGTCACCTACATTGAAAGGCTGTGCACCAGGTCTTTTCTGTCCTTCTTCAATTGTTTTAATAAGATCCATTTTGGTCTCCT
>JAKSTP010000057.1 GCA_024402505.1 Treponema sp. | reverse complement strand
TGGCCCCTTTAGTAGACCAGGTCATCAGTAATCTTTCTGAAATCAAAAAGGTCCTTTAATTAAATTTTTAAGCCCCTTAAACTCCCGTAACTTCCACGTTCACGCCAAGGGGATTATCAAGTTTGTAATGGGTAACTTTGCCGTCTTTCCATTCCATTGAAAGAACCAGTCCTCCCCGAAGACAGATTCCCTGAGCCTTACCCTGTTGCCAGGCTTTTTCTGACGGAAGGGCCGGAAGAAGATGTACTTTTACAGAAGCACAGCTGCCCTTTTCAAAAGCAATGCCATTTGAAGAAGGCACAATCTCACTGTCGCAAAGAAGGCGGAGGATTGCACTGAGGGTACCAAAATTTCCGTCAATCTGGAATGGAGGATGAGTATCCAGAAGATTTGGCAGGGTTGAATGTGTAAGAAGCTTTGTAAAGCCTTCAAGAGCCTTATCGCCATTTCCAAGACTTGCCCAGAAGTTCAAGATCCATGCCTGGCTCCAGCCTGTGTGACCGCCGCCATTTGAAAGCCGGTTTTCCAGTGTTTTTTCTGCGGCCTTTGCAAGTTCTGGAGTACCATCCACTGTAATGGTATGTCCCGGGAAAAGTCCATAAAGGTGGGAAATATGGCGATGACCTTTTTCCACTTCTTCAGCTTCTTCTGCCCATTCCATAATTGACCCGTCGGAGTTAAGTCTTGGACGTGCAAGATGATCAAGAACATAGCGGAACATCTGATAATCACTTTCATCATATTCCCTGCCCTTTTTGGAAACTGCCGCTGCACCAAGCACATTTCTGGCACCAAGAGCACTTTCAAAAAGATGGCGGAGAATCTGGTTATCCATTTCGCATCCTGCACTGAAAGCACCCACCTGGCCGATTTTTGAGCGGTAAGTATTTTCTGGACTTACAGAAGGATTGATAATAAGGTAAGGTTCACCATCCAAGGCATTCTGATCAGAAGGAACAAGATAATCAACAAAGAACTGGCAGGCTTCATGAATAAGATAGTAGTAACGCTTAAGAAGACTTTTATCCCCTGTATAGGTAAAATTTTCCCAGATATGGGTTGCAAGCCAGGCACCACCAAGAGTCCAGTAAGTAGCAGGAATCCAGGCATCCTGAGGAGCAGCATCACCCCACATGTCGGTATTGTGATGTAAAACGTATCCACGGCAATTGTACATGGATTTTGCGGCGTGAAGTCCCTTATCGTAAGAACGGGCCAGAAGACGGAAAACACTTTCTTCGCAGTCGGCAAGACCTGTAAGACAGGCAGGCCAGTAATTCATTTCCAGGTTGATGTTGATGGTATATTTGCTTCCCCAAGGAGGATCCATTGCACCGTTCCAGATGCCCTGAAGGTTTGCAGGAAGAACACCTGGTTTTCTTGATGAGGCAATCAGAAGGTAGCGGGAAAAATTAAGGTACTGCTGGAACAAAAGTGTAGAATCATTTTTTGCACCTGAAAGAAGTTCCGGTGTAGAAAGTTCAGATTCCTTTTCGGTTCCAAGTTCCACTTTCATGCGGTTATAGTATTTTTTATGATCCAGACAATGCTCATCAATAAGAGTAGAAACTGTTTCAGAAAGATTTCCTTTTTCAAGAAGAAGATTAAGATCTTCAAGTTCCTTTCTGCATTTTGGTTTCCAGGTATTTGATCCCCACTGAGTCATTTTGTGTTCACCATAAGAAACCTTATCGGCCATTTCATCAATTTTATCAAAAGCACGGATGGAAATTGCCACCAGAGCCCTGTCACATTTTTTTCCGTAAACATTTGTACCTATGGTGCCAGCTTCTCCCCCTTCTGCAAAAATTGCGGCCCCGCATACAAATGGAACACCATGGGCATCTTCCATAAAAATCATGCCGTCTTCACTTTTAATGCTGTCACACCATATACCACGGTCAAATCCACCGCGGAAATTCAGACTGCCCGGTTTTGAAGCATCCATGTAAAGGAAAATCATATCTTTTACGGCACTTACAAAAACTTTTCTGGTAAAGTGAACTCCATCCCGGTCAAACTCAACAGTGGATATGGCATTTTCAAGATCCAGAGACATTTCATAATTGGAAACAGATTTTTCATCAAAAGGATGACTTGAAAAAGGTCCTGTAATGCGGTCCTGGTCTTCCCGGAAAAACTCAATATTAAAATCCCCGGCGGTCTGATAAGCTCTCATATTCACCGGGCCGGAAGTTATGGCGCGGCAGGCAAGTTCCTGAGCTTCTTCAATGCGGCCTTCATTTACAAGATTTCTGATGTCATCAAGATTTTCAATTACATCACCAGACATACGGTTCATTGGACCGCCAGACCAGATGCTTTCTTCGTTGAGCTGCAAACTTTCAAAGGCGGCATGACCTTTCTGCATTAAACCAAGGCGCCCGTTTCCTAAAGGCAGGCGGAATTCCCATTTTTCTGCAGGAATTTTAAAAGTTAGGATATTTTCTGTTGATTTCATAATTTATTTTTTCCTGTATGTAACAAATGTGTATTTTTTATTTTCAGCTGTATTTTCTTCTATAATAACATAGTCTGATTCATTAAATGGGGGAAAGGATGCATCACCTTCCACAGTTTCATGGACTTTTGTAAGATAGACAATACTGGCTTCCCGAAGAGCTTCTCTGTAGATTTCTGTTCCACCGCAGGCAAAAGCCTTTTCATATCCTTTTGACCTGGCCGTTCTCAATGCGTCCTCAAAAGATTTTACCGTAACAAGATTTTCTCCCTCAAAAACAGCGGATCTGCTTACAACAAGATTCAGTCTGCCTTCCAGAGGTTTTCCAATACTTTCAAAGGTTTTCCGCCCGAAAATCACTGCATTCCCCATAGTAAGATTACGGAACCTTTTAAGGTCTTCAGGAATGCTCCAGGGAATTTTTCCATTACAGCCAATTATTCCATTTTCAGAAACTGCGGCTATTACACAAATCATGCTTTCAGTATAAGAGAAGAAACTTTGTTTTTCCATGGGAAAATAGACTTTTTGCAATTGATTTATAACAAAATGAGTAGTAGAATTTTCGCCATGTCTGACAAATTACGTAAAAGACTTCTCCTCGCTTTGGAATCCGTCTTTTTTTCAGCTTTTTTTATTCTGATTCTTCTTATTACAAAACTTCATGTTCCTGCAATCCATATATTCGGATATGTAATGCCACCTGCTTCCTTTTTAGGATGTCTTGTTGTCTGCGAAATAATCTGTGCCGTAGCCTTAACCATGACCGACTGGAAAACTGGCAGTCTGATTGCTTTTATTGCCCTTTTTGCCTCCCTCATAAATTCCCTGATGTCGGTTATTATTGGAAAAAACGTTACTACAGTTCCAGGTGTTCTTATGCATATTGCAGGAATTGGAATTGTAGTCCTTTTAAAAACCCGTCTTCGCATTATTGATGCAAACAATCTTTTTTATAAACATATGTCGGTTACAGATTCACTTACAGGCCTGAAAAACCGTCGTGGAATGCAGGAATACATGGCTTCCCTTATAGAACATAAAAAACCCTTTTATCTTCTTTTCATTGATCTGGACAATTTTAAAGGTGCCAATGATTCAATCGGTCATGCCGCTGGTGATACCATTCTTCAGACTGTGGCAGAACGCTGTTCCCAAATTCAGAACATCTCTTCCCAGGTGTGCCGCAACGGTGGTGATGAATTCATCATCATTATTCCAGACAGAAAAGATCTGAACATCAACGAACACGCCTTCATCTATCTTGAAAAAATCAATGAAGAACTTTTTCTTGCCGACTATAATGTGCGCTACAGAATTTCTGCTTCCATCGGCATTTCCCACTACCCTAGGAACGCTTCCAGCATTGACCAGATTATCAACTGTGCCGATACTGCCATGTACGAAGCAAAACGAGGCGGCAAAAATAGATTTGTACTTTTCAACAAAAATCTTGCTGAACAGACAGAACACGAAAAAGACGTGGAATTACAGCTTCGCCAGGCTATTGAAGAAAAACGGCTCTACCTGGACTATCAGCCTCAGTTCGACACAAAAAAACAGACTCTCCGGGGCTTTGAATCCCTTTTGCGCCTAAAGTCCATTAACGGCAACGTAATTGCACCTGGGGACTTTATTCACATTGCAGAACAAAGCGATCTTATTCTGGAAATAGACAAGTATGTTTTGAATCTTGCCATGACCCAGTTCGGGGACATTGCAAGACAGGCTAAGAAAAACAAGATGCCTTTCTCCATTTCTGTTAATATTTCGGGGAAACACATTTCCAGCAAGACATTCGTCTCGGAACTAACTCAAATCATGGAAAAACAGTCTTTCCCGCCTGAGTGCCTGGAAATCGAAATTACGGAAAGTTCCATCAATTATGATTTTGAAGAATCGGTTAATACCCTGAAAGAACTTAACCGCCTTGGAGTGGCCATTGCCCTTGACGATTTTGGCACCGGCTCCGCTTCTATTTCAAACCTGATCCGCCTTCCAATAAACCTTTTGAAAATCGACAAAAGCTATATTGATGCACTTTTTAACAGTCAGAACGCAAACGATTATATCGACGCCATTATTACCATGGGACACTTCTTGCACTGCGATATTATTTCAGAGGGCGTAGAAACGGAAGACCAGCTTTCGGTGCTTTCCAAGAGTCAGTGTGATTATATTCAGGGATTTGTTTTGGGTCGACCTCTTTCATTCAAAGAGGCCTGCACCCTTATAAAACAGTCCTAGTATACCCGGTGATCAATAACGCGTTTTGTTTTCTTTTCGCTGCGTGGCAAAGTTCCAACAGGAACAACGGTAATTTTTGGAGTAATGTTCATTTTTGATTTGAACATCTCTGCCATTTTCTTACCTGCAGTTTCAAAGTTTACGCGTCCTTCACATTCTACTGTTACCAGCATTACATCCTTATTGATATCTTCGTCACGGGCAATATTGATTACATATTCGCTTGAAAGACCGTCAATGTCCCGGATAATTTCTTCAACCTGACTTGGGAACATGTTTACACCGTGAACTTTGAACATATCGTCACTGCGGCCCATGATTACGTCCAGTCGAGGGAATTTTGATCCGCAAGGACAATCCCCAGGAATAATGCGGGAAATATCGTGAGTTCGGAAGCGAAGCAAAGGTGCACCTTCTTTTACCAGAGTTGTAATAACGATTTCACCTTCTTCTCCGTCCGGAACAGGATTTCCTGTTTTTGGATCGATGATTTCAATATAAATGTAGTCATCCCAGTAATGAATACCGGTTTCGTGTTTACAGTTGATACCAATTCCAGGTCCGTAGATTTCTGTAAGACCGTAAATATCGTACATTTCGATTCCAAGAGTTGTCTTGATGCGTTCGCGCATTTTATCACCCCAGCGTTCAGAACCGAAAATACCTTTTTTAAGAGCAATCTTATCTCTGATTCCACGTTTCTGGATTTCTTCAGAAAGAAGGAGTGCGTAAGAAGATGTAGCAGTGATTACAGTTGACTGAAGGTCCTGCATCATCTGGAGCTGTTTTTCTGTGTTTCCTGGTCCCATTGGGATAGCCATAGCTCCAAGTTTTTCACAACCGGCCTGGAATCCAATACCTGCAGTCCACAAACCATAACCTGGTGTAATCTGAATGCGATCTTTTTTAGTGATACCGGCCATTTCGTAGCAGCGTGCAAACTGAATTGCCCAGTCATCAACATCTTTTGCTGTATATGGAATGATTACCGGTTTTCCTGTAGTACCGGAACTTGAGTGAATTCGAACAATTTCTTCATCAGGTACAGCCTGAATTCCAAGAGGATAAGCATTTCTAAGATCATCTTTTGACGAAAATGGAAGCTTTTCAAAATCTTCCTGAGAAGCTACTCCTGTAATGCCGGCATCCCTGAGAACTTTGCCGTAGTAGCTTTCGCTGTTCAAAAGACGTTTTACCTGTTTATCAATCTGTTCAATCTGAAGTTGTGTTAATTTCATAAATTTTCCTCTAGTTTTGTTACTTCTTATAGAAACAGTATAACACTTATTGTTGCTCTGTCAAGTTTCTTTTCTATACATAGTAACATTTTTTATCATTGAATTTGATTTGTTTTTCTATTATTATATATGTAACTAATTTTATAAGAGGTTCACAATGGTATCTTACAAAGAACTCGGTCTTGTAAACACAAAAGACATTTTTGCAAAAGCTATGAAAGGCAAATATGCTATTCCAGCTTATAACTTCAACAACATGGAACAGATGCAGGCTATTATCCAGGCTTGTGTTCAGACAAAATCTCCAGTAATCCTCCAGGTTTCAAAAGGTGCTCGCGACTACTGTAACGCTAACCTTCTCCGCAACATGGCTAAAGGTGCTGTAGAATATGCTCACGACCTTGGATGTGATATTCCTATCGTTCTTCACCTTGATCACGGTCCATCTTTCGAAGTAGCTAAAGAATGTATCGACAACGGATTCTCATCTGTTATGATCGACGGTTCTTCACTTCCATACGATGAAAACGTAGCTCTTACAAAAAAAGTATGTGACTACGCTCACCAGTACGGTGTAACTGTAGAAGGAGAACTTGGTGTTCTCGCTGGTGTTGAAGATGAAGTAGTTGCAGAAGAAAGCCACTACACAAAACCAGAAGAAGTTGTAGACTTCGTTACAAAAACTGGTTGTGACTCACTTGCTATCTCAATCGGTACATCACACGGACGCTGTAAATTCAAACCAGAACAGTGTACACGTTCTGCTGACGGTGTTCTTACACCACCACCACTTGCTTTCGACGTTCTCGAAGCAATCGAAAAAGAACTCCCAGGTTTCCCAATCGTTCTTCATGGATCTTCTTCAGTTCCAATGAACTACGTTCGCGAAATCGAAGAATTCGGTGGAAAAATCCCTGACTCAGTTGGTATCCCAGAAGAACAGCTCCGCAAAGCTGCTAAATCTGCTGTATGTAAAATCAACATCGACTCAGACTGTCGTCTCGCTATGACTGCTGCTGTTCGCCGCTACCTGGTTGAACACCCAGATCACTTCGACCCACGCCAGTACCTGAAAGCAGCCCGCGACGAACTCGTAAAAATGTACTCACACAAAAACAACGACGTTCTCGGATCAAGCGGACACGCTTTAGACTAGAATAAATGCGTGATTTCGCAAGAAATCACGGGTTCTCGGCGAAAGCCGAGATACAAATACATTAATGGTTAATAAGTAATAATTGCTGTTAATTGAAAGACCTCTGATTGTGATACTTATTGCTTTCGGAGGTCCTTTTTTTATGGAGAAAACAAAATGACTGCTATTGAAACAAGAAACGAAAAACTTGCAGAAAAAGTAATCAAGGCACTGGAAAGCCGCCACATGACAGCCTGTTATTGTGCAACTGCTGCAGAAGCCAAAGAAAAAATCCTTTCTATGATTCCTGACACTGACGTTGTAAGCTACGGCGGATCTGAAACCATCGACAAACTGGGCATTAAGGAAGTGCTCCGTGCCAAAGGACAGAAGATGCTGGACCGGGACATTGAAAGTGATCCTGTAAAACGCCAGGAAATCATGCGCCAGGGACTTTTAAGCGACACATTCCTTATGAGTACAAACGCCATGACTGAAGACGGTGAACTTGTAAATATTGACGGAAACGGAAACCGTGTTGCTGCCCTTGTTTACGGACCAAAAAGCGTAATTCTGGCCGTTTCTATGAGCAAGATTACAAAAACTCTGGAAGATGCATGGGCACGTGCCCGTAACTATGCTGCCCCTGTAAATGCACAGCGTTTTGGACTTCCAACTCCATGCTGCACTACAGGTGCCTGCGGAAACTGCAAAAGCGACAAATCAATCTGCCGCCAGATTGTAGTAACACGTCTTTCAATTCCAGGCCGAATTAAAGTTGTACTTATTGGCGAAGAACTTGGATTTTAAACATAAAAAAGTACTGCTGTTGAAGAGTATTTAAAATAATTGCGCGGGAATAAAAGTGGGACGCAGGAAAAAAACGACCGCACCACAATTGTAGCTTCGCTACTCGTGTGGTGCGCGTTGTTTTTTTCCGTCGCTGGGACCCGCTTTTCTTCCCGCCGCTTTAGGTTAGTTTCTCTTCAACAGCAGTGCTTTGTTTTTTTTACAAGATGTAGCGGCTCAAATCTTCGTTGCTTGCTACGTCGTTCAACTTACTGTCCACATAGGCGGCATCAACTTTGATTGTTTCGCCACAGTGCTTGTCAGCATCAAAACTGATTTC
>JAKSTP010000056.1 GCA_024402505.1 Treponema sp. | reverse complement strand
CCATGGCACTTAAGCTTTACAACACAATGGGTCGCAAGATTGAAGAATTCAAACCACGCGTAGAAGGCAAAGTTGGTTTTTATGGATGCGGTCCTACAGTTTATAACTATGCTCATATCGGAAATCTCCGGGCTTACGTTTTCCTGGATACACTTCACAGAACTCTGGAATTTCTTGGATACGAAGTAAATCACGTTATGAACATTACCGACATTGGTCACCTTTCTGGAGATGCCGACGACGGTGAAGATAAAATGGTAAAGATGGCCGCAGAACGCAAACAGAGTGTTCTTGATATTGCCAAATTTTACACAGATGCTTTCCATAATGACATTGACCGCTTGAATATCATCCGTCCTACAACAGAATGTCCTGCAACCCAGCACGTTCAGGAAATGATTGAACTGATTAAAAAAATCGAAGCCAACGGTCACACTTACATGGCCGGCGGAAACCTTTATTACGATACATCAACTTACGCCGATTACGGTAAACTTGCAAACCTTAAACTGGACGAACTTAAAGAAGGTGCTGGTAAACGTAAGGAAGTTGTAATCGACGAAAACAAGAAAAATCCTCACGACTTTGTTCTCTGGTTTACAAAATCAAAATTTGAAAATCAGGCTCTTACATGGGATTCACCTTGGGGCGTTGGTTATCCTGGATGGCACATTGAATGTTCTGCCATGAGTATGAAATACCTTGGTAAACACTTCGACATCCACACAGGCGGTATCGATCATGTTCCTGTTCACCACACAAACGAAATTGCTCAGAGCGAAGGTTCATTCACAGAAGAAGATAAAAAAGATGGTGCCTGGGTTAATTACTGGATGCACAACGCTTTCCTGGTAATTGAAGGTGCTACAAAAATGTCTAAATCCAGCGGAAACTTCCTGACTCTCCAGTCTTTGATTGACAAAGGCTACGATCCAATGGATTACCGTTTCTTCCTTCTGGGTGCTCACTACCGAAGTCCTGCAAACTTCAGCTGGAACAGTATGGATTCAGCCAAAAACAGCCGCCGCGCTTTGATTCAGCGTGCAAGTAAAGTTCTGGCATCTCTCAAAGATTCTGACTCACTCAACCCAAGCGACTCTTCTGCCAACCAGAGCAGTTCCCCTGTCATCCCGAGCAGTTCCTCTGTCATCCCGAGCGCAGTCGAGGGATCTCTCTCTGACGCCGCCCGTGCCTACCTGGACGCCTTCACAACCGCCATGGAAAATGACCTTGCAACTCCACAGGCTCTAGCTCAGCTTCAGAAATCACTTAAAGATGAAAATCTTTCCGCCGGTGAAAAACTGGCTCTTATCCGAAAAATGGATTCAGTGCTTGGACTTAAAGTTGAAGAATCAGCACTCAACCTTTTGAAAGAAGCTGCAGCTCCACAGGAAGACACTCACGCCGGAGACCCTGAAGCCGAAGAAATCAATGCACTGGTTAAGGCCCGTCAGGATGCAAAGGCTGCAAAAGACTGGGCAAAAGCCGATGAAATCCGCAATGAACTTACAAAACGGGGCATCACCATTGTTGATACTCCAACCGGTCCAACCTGGAAACGCGGTTAAAATCGAAAAAAAACACAAATTTTTGTAACAATAAGGATTGTTCAGTGTTTAAAATAGTGGAACAGAAATCTATGGAACAACCAATACAGGCTGGAAATCCTGCAGATTTCAAGACAATTTATGATGAATGCATGTCTCTTCTCTTCAAAATTTCCTGGCGCATTGTTAATGACGAGGAAGTTGCAGAAGATCTGGCACATGATTCATTGATTAAGGCCCACGAAAAAAAACTTGTCTTTCCATCACTGAACGATGCAAAGTTCTGGCTTATCCGCGTAGTAAAAAACGCCAGTCTGAACTATGTTAAACGAAAGGAAAGAGAGCGAAAGGCTTACGAAAAGGCTCTTTACGAAGACCATCGAAAAATGGATTCAGGTGAAACTGAAGTACTAAAAGAAGAGTCTATCAAAAAAGCCCAG
This sequence comes from Treponema sp., assembly GCA_024402505.1. Classification (GTDB taxonomy): domain Bacteria; phylum Spirochaetota; class Spirochaetia; order Treponematales; family Treponemataceae; genus Treponema_D. The sequence continues at coordinate 6,482 of JAKSTP010000056.1, read as the reverse complement.
GAAGCCCTTAATCAATTGCCACCAAAGCTTAGAGAAGTGCTTGTTTTGCGCGAATACGGTGAAATGAACTACAAGGAAATTGGGAAAGTTCTGGGGATTACCGAGGGAAACGTTAAAATCCGTATTTTCCGTGCAAGAGAGCAACTGTTAAAAATTTTAGGAGCCGATGATGTCTATCTGCCCGAGTAAAGATCTTTTTTCTGATTATCTCGATGACGAACTTCCTCCAGTTTACAAAAAAGAACTGGAAGAACATTTAGCCCAGTGTCCATCATGCCAGAAGTATCTGGACAGTCTTAAAGCACTTTCATCAGCTTTCAAGGAGCCTTCCCTTTCTTACGCCGCCGACCAGCAGTTCCTTGATAAGAGCTTTGAACGTCTCCAGACAAAAATGAATTATTCCAAAAACACAGGCAGAGTTATCCGCGGACAGTGGCCGGTTTCCCGTATTGTGGGAGCAGTTGCCGCCGCAGCAGTTTTTGCACTTGTTCTTCCATTGGGAATCAAAATGACTTCAAAAACACCGGTTGCAGATAATTCCGTTTTCTCCATGGCATCGGCCTTTGATCCAATTGGAAAAACCGTAATGGGACAGGCCGTTTCTGCTATGTCTCCAAACAAAGCCGTAAAACTTTCGGGAAATGTTTCTCCGGATTTAACTTCTGTTTTCAATCAGGCAGCACAGTCGGTTAGTTTCAAGAACGATGATAAAAATCTCATAAAAGATGTTGACGTTTTCACTCCGAATTTTGATAATGGAAGCACAATGTCTATCAAAATCACAATGCCAGGTCAGGATTCAGTGCCTGTTATTACTGAAATTAAACTTCCTATGGCAAGTGTAATGGGATTTGTTGAGTGAACTCCACCGGAAGAATAAGTTATATTTTTCGTAAATCGCCACTGGTCAGATCGATTCTGCTTTTAATCATTCTGGGCCTGGCTGTTACGGGCATTTTTATCTTTACAATTAAAACTACTCCAACGCCAGAAATTGATTATATCAATCCTCCTGTAGGTAATCCTGGGGATATTGTGGTTATTAAAGGAAAAAACTTTGGCCACGAAAGGGATATGAACTACGTGGAGTTTTCCGGAAACCGACTTACCGCTTCGAACTACATTTCCTGGACCGACGATACCATTAAGGTGATTATTCCTGCCAATATTCAGAACGGACTTGTTGTGGTAGGAAATGCAAAACACCGATCAAGACCATCTTTCTTTGCAAACCTCAGCGATATTCCAGTGGAAGTTCAGGCTGCAGAAAAATCTACCTTGCCTCTTATTACCGAACTGGATGTAAAAACACCTGCCATTGGCGACCTGGTTGTTATCAGTGGAAACAACTTTGGGGATTCCCGGGGTACTTCCCGAGTGCTCTGGACTTGCGATTACGACGGCCTTGTTGCAAATTCGGAATATCCTTCCATCAACGACCTTACCAAAAACATGATTGCCTGTTCTGAACTTGAAAGCGATTATGTTCGCTGGGGAAACAATTCCATTTCTGTTAGGGTGCCTTCCGGTGCTTCAAGCGGTGTTCTTATTGTGGAAACAGACCGGGGCTCATCGGAACCTTACTACGTTGATATTGATACCAAAGTGGGAACAAAAGAATTCGGATCAAAACATACATTTGTTGTTCAGTATGTAACAGAGGTTTCAAATATTTCTGCAACCGGAACAGGTACAATCACCTTACGATGTCCAATTCCTGCAACCTTTGAATTGCAGCCTGAAATTGAAAATGCGGAAATTGTTCCTTCTCCAACCATCGACAACTTCCATCAGACAGTTATTCATCAGCTGAATGTGGATAAAAATACTGTGGGAACAAAAACCTTCCTTCAGACTTTTGTAATTCCGGTTTATGAAGTAAAAACCCACATCAATGGATCAAAGGTATACAAAAACTACAGTTACATGAATCAGACTCTTTTTGATCAGAAAACTGCCCCTTCAGCCCTTGTTCCTGCCGATAACGAAAAAATTGTGGAACTGGCTGCAAAAATTATTGGAAAAGAAACAAACAATTACCGCAAAGCACGTCTGGTTTATGACTACATGGTTAAAGAATACAAGTATTATGACCGGGAAAGAAAACCATCCGACGATCCTGTAGATCTTCTGCGCCGTGAACGTGGTGATGCCTACGACTTTGCTGTTGTGTACTGTGCTCTTTTGCGGGCACTTAAAATACCTTGTATTGTTGATTCAGGGCTTCTTATTGATCAGGGTACACTTTCAAAAACTCACTTCTGGAATGAATTTTACGTGGCTGGATTCGGCTGGGTTCCTGTGGATGTAACTCTTGCTTGTGGTGAACCAGTTCCTTCATGGACAGATGCTGTAGAAGATCCTGTAAATTACTATTTTGGTAACCTGGACTGCCACCGCATTACATTCTCCCGGGATTTGAACGATATTAAGCCATTTTCTCACGATTCTAAAGTGGAAACCTTTGGCCGCACTTACGCTTTGCAGAGCTTCTGGGAAGAAACTACCGGCAGTGTAGAACGCTATTCTTCCGATTGGAGCAGTCCTGTAATCAGCGGAATCTACTAATCTTTTTTCTGGGATTCAATCAGTTTTTTTAGAAGGGAAGTTTCTGTGTTCCCGTTCTCAAGATAAACATCGCTGCCTTTTGTAACTGTGTGATTTGCATATTTTCCAAAAAGATCTACTTTATCCTGGCAGTCCAGTTTTTTATAAATTACGGCAGCGGCTTTTTTTACGGTGATTTCCGAAAGGTTCAGAGTGCGGGCAATGTAATCGTATTTGTCGTTCTGAAGAATTTTGCAGACAATAATAAGTTCACGGTCAGAAAAATCTTCCAGGATGGAAAGATCAAGAATATCGTCTTTTTCGGAAAGAGCCGGTTTTGATTTTAATCGTTCTACAGAAAAAACAAAGGTAACTGAAATAACGATAAGAGCAAGTGCAAAAATGGAATAAACAAGATATTCAGGCGCAAAACCTTTTCCACCCATGGCCTGAGAGATGGTCATGACGATGTTGTAAACAAGAAGCACCACTGTAAGGATTTTAAAGATATTTCTTTCCAAAAAACTATTTTTCATGTCTCCATTTTACAATATACCAGGGTATAAATCCATGTATACCTTGGTATAAAAAGCCCTTTTCTGGGTTGCAAGGTGCCCATACTGGGTTTAGAATCCAAAATGTACAGTGGGAACTGCAGGTCCTGCTGGAAGGAGGTCCTTAAATGGGCAACATAATGATGTGGATCTGGCTTGTAATCATGATTGTTTGTGTTGTGGTGGAACTTGCTACTACGGCTCTTACAACCATCTGGTTTGCAGTGAGCAGCGTTCTCATGATCTTCCTTTCGAAGTTCGGAATGCCTCTCTACTGGCAGATTCTTATTTTCCTTCTGGTAGCTTTTGCGCTTCTGTTCTTTACAAGGCCTTTGGTGCTCAAAAAAATTAAAGTTCAGAAAACAAACGTAAACGCCCTGGAAGGCAAAAAGGTAGTGGTAACCAAAAAGATTACTGAACTTGATAAAGGTACAGTAAAGCTTAGCGGAGTAACTTGGAACGCAAAGAGTTCTGATCCTTCTGTAGAGATTGAAAAAGAAACTTTGTGTGAAATCGTGGAAGTTACAGGTACAACTCTGGTTGTAAAACCTGTAGATGAAAAATAAAAAGAAAGGAGAAAAAAATGGCTGAAATTATTATCATCAGTATTCTGGTTCTGATCGTACTTATTCTGATCATTTCTAACATTCGTATCGTACCACAGTCTTACGCTTTTGTAATTGAAAGACTTGGCGCTTACCAGTCTACATGGAACGTAGGTCTTCACGTGAAGATTCCGTTTATCGATAAAATTGCAAAGAAAGTAGGGCTTAAGGAAAGAGTTCTGGACTTTGATCCACAGCCTGTAATCACTAAAGATAACGTAACAATGATGATTGATACTGTAGTTTATTTCCAGATTACAGATCCAAAACTGTACACATACGGTGTAGAAAAGCCAATCAACGCTTTGGAAAACCTGAGTGCTACAACTTTGCGTAACATCATTGGTGAACTGGAACTGGATCAGACACTTACAAGCCGCGACGTTATCAACACAAAAATGCGCTCTATTCTGGATGATGCAACTGATCCTTGGGGAATTAAAGTAAACCGAGTTGAAGTTAAAAACATTGAACCTCCACAGGCTATTCGTGAAGCCATGGAAAAACAGATGAAAGCTGAACGTGAACGCCGTGAACAGATTTTGATTGCCGAAGGACACAAACAGTCTGCAATTCTTGAAGCTGAAGGTAAAAAGCAGAGTATGATTCTGGAAGCCGAAGCCGAAAAAGAAGCTGCCATTCAGAAAGCAAAAGGTGAAGCAGAAGCAATTCTTGAGGTTCAGAAAGCTAAAGCAGACGGTCTTCGCATGATTCGTGAAGCTGGTGCCGATGAAAGTGTAATCAAGCTTCGAAGCCTTGAAGCTTTGGAAAAAGCAGCCGACGGTCAGGCTACAAAGATTATCATTCCAAGTGATCTTCAGAACATGGCCGGTTTCGTAACTGCCGCAAGTGAACTGATAAAAAAATAGAATAACAAAACGGGCTGTCTATTGAATATAAATAGGCGGCCCATTTTTTTTCACAAAAAACTTCCCAAAATTTGGATATAAATAATTTTTTTAATGTAAATAATACGACAATATGATAGAATGGGAAAATACTTTAGAGATATTGGAGATGTTGCTAAAGCTTTTTTTCCTATGTATATACAAGTGAGTTCAATTCAGGCAATGGCATTGGAGTATGTTCTTTTGGCCATTAGTCTGCTTTTAAGTAGAAAATGTTTCCCTTTAATAAAGAAAGGGATGCAGTATTTTTTTACATTTATTGTTTCTTTATGTCTCTTTTTGATTATCAATGTTCCTATTCGTTTATATGAATTAAAAATCCACATTTTCAATGCCGAGTTAATCTACTGGTTTTATGCAATTGCTATCGTCTTAATGACTTCTACCATGTTCTTTTGGTATTTGTCTATTTTGAAATTCATGAACAGCAGGGTTGTAAACTCGCGGCTCAGACTGATTCTTCTTTCAATACCAGCAATGCTTACTATTCCTTTGTGCATTATTAACAAATCTACGGGCTGGTTGTACAGGATTGAATCAGATACATATTTTCGGGGCAGTCTGTTTTTCCTGCAGGGGCTTGTTGCCTATATTTATCTGGTCATTAATCTGATATGGCTGGTTAAGTGTTTCATTTTTGATCGAAAACGGCGAAAGATTGCAGGCATTGGCCTTTTTTCAATGCTCCCGGGAATCATTTTTATTGTTTTGCAGAATATTTATGGCGGATCATATTTATTGGCAGGTATAACAATCTGTGCCGCCCTTATGTACATTGATATTTGTCTGGACAAGCAGAAAGCAGCTGAAGTTGTTGAAATGAAGGAAATGTTTGTTCAGATTACAGAAACTCTTGCCAGTGCTATCGATGCCAAGGACGAGTATACCCACGGACATTCTATTAGAGTTGCCCAGTATTCACGTCAGATTGCAGAAATGTCAGGACTTTCGGAAGACGAGTGTGAAAAAGTATATTTCTCGGCTCTTTTGCATGACGTTGGAAAAATTGGTGTTCCAGACTGGATTCTGAATAAGCAGGAAAAACTTACGGATGAGGAATTCCATCTGATCGAACAGCATCCTATTTTGGGACGAGAAATTCTTGCACATATCAGAAAACTTCCATACCTTACAATGGGAACAAAATACCACCATGAAAGATATGACGGACAGGGTTATCCAGAAAAACTCAAGGCTACAGACATTCCTTTTTATGCCCGTATTATTGCTGTAGCCGATGCATACGACGCCATGACTTCAAAACGAAGTTACCGTAATCCACTGCCACAGAAGGTAGTTCGTGAGGAAATTTTAAAAGGCTCCGGCCATCAGTTTGATCCTGAATATGCATCAATCATGGTGAAAATAATTGATGAAGATAAACTGTATAAAAAGCGCCAGAATGAAAACTCCAATGAACTATATTGTGTAAATGCTTATAACAACAGTTATCCGGGACTCCCTCTAGATCCTTTTGAACTGACTGTTCGGATGAAAGCTGAGAAACTGGAAAAGGGACCTGATAATCTTCCTATACTGGTTTTGTTTGATGCCGTGGACAGCCGTATTCACATTGAAGATCAGGAAAAGAAATTCTACGCTTATTCCGAGTATTTTTCTATTTGCGTCAACGGAACATACAAAGCCGAAAACAGTCGAAAAGTGGAAGTAAATGTAAAACAGATTAAGGAACGACTTGATGACATTAATGAGGTTCTGGATATAAAAGTAACTGCCGTAAAACGAAAAGATCATGTTTTGCTTAAAATAAATGACGGTTATACGGATATACAGGCCACAATAGTTGTTTCAGATGGATCCAGATTTGCTTTCCTTGGTATTACAGGGCAGAAATGTTATATCCGGGA
>JAKSTP010000055.1 GCA_024402505.1 Treponema sp. | reverse complement strand
GAGGCTAATTATGTCTAAGTATCCTTTTCAGAACATCGAAATGAAATGGCAGAAATATTGGGAAGAAAATAAAACTTTCCGTGCCAAGGAAGACCCATCTTTTCCTGTAGAAAAACGTAAGTACATCCTGGATATGTTCCCTTACCCAAGTGGAGCTGGTCTTCATGTAGGACACCCAGAAGGTTATACAGCAACAGATATTTACTGCCGCTACCTTCGCATGAACGGATACAACGTACTTCATCCAATGGGATTCGACTCTTTTGGTCTCCCAGCTGAAAACTACGCTATTAAAACTGGAACTCACCCAAGCATTACAACAAACAAAAATATCGAAAACTTCACTCGCCAGATTAAGGCTCTTGGTTTTTCATACGACTGGGACCGCAACCTTTCTACCTGTGAACCAGAATACTACAAATGGACTCAGTGGATTTTCCTTCAGCTTTACAAAAAAGGACTGGCTTACGAAGCAGAAACTCCAATCAACTGGTGTCCAAGCTGTCTCACCGGTCTTGCCAACGAAGAAGTAAAAGAAGGTAAGTGTGAACGCTGTGGTGCTATTGTAACTCACAAAACTATCCGCCAATGGATTTTGAAAATTACTGAATACGCTGAACGCCTCCTTGATGACCTGGAAGACCTGGACTGGCCTGAAAGCGTAAAACTTATGCAGAAAAACTGGATCGGTAAATCTTTTGGTGCTGAAGTTGATTTTGAAGTTGCCAAAGCCGACGGAACTGGAAGCGGAGAAAAACTTACAGTTTACACAACCCGCTGTGATACTCTCTTTGGTGCCACTTACATGGTTGTTGCTCCTGAACATCCTCTTGTAAAAAAGATTACAACTGCCGAACAGAAAGCTGCCGTAGAAAAATACATTGATGACGCTGCTAAAAAATCTGACCTTCAGCGAACAGACCTGGCCAAAGACAAGACCGGTGTTTTCTCTGGAAGTTACGCCATCAACCCTGTAAACGGGAAACTTATTCCAATCTGGGTTGCTGACTACGTTCTTATTTCTTACGGTACTGGTGCTATTATGGCCGTTCCTGCTCACGATGACCGCGACTGGGAATTTGCCAAAAAATTCAACCTGCCAATTATCGAAGTTCTGAAAAGCGAAGTTGATGTACAGACTCAGGCCTGGACTCAGGACGGAATCCACGTAAACTCAGTTTTTGTAGACGGCCTGAACAAAAAAGACGCTATTGCCAAAATGATTGAATTCCTGGAAGAAAAGAAGATTGGTCATGCAACAGTAAACTACAAACTCCGCGACTGGATTTTCAGCCGTCAGCGCTACTGGGGTGAACCAATTCCTCTGGTACACTGTGAAAAATGTGGTACAGTTGCCGTTCCAGAAGACCAGCTTCCAGTTGAACTTCCAAACGTAAAATCTTACCAGCCAACAGGAACTGGTGAATCACCTTTGGCCGGCATTGAAGACTGGGTAAACTGCACATGTCCTCAGTGTGGCGGAAAAGCAAAACGTGAAACAAACACAATGCCTCAGTGGGGTGGATCTTGCTGGTACTACCTGCGCTACCTTGATCCAAAAAACAGCAAGGAATTCTGTTCAAAAGAAGCAGAACAGTACTGGATGCCTGTTGATCTTTACGTTGGTGGAGCAGAACACGCCGTTCTTCACCTTTTGTACTCACGCTTCTGGCACAAAGTTCTTTTTGATTGCGGTGTAGTTTCTACAAAAGAACCTTACCAGCGCCTTATCAACCAGGGACTTATTACTTCATTTGCCTTCCAGCGCAAAAACAAAACTCTGGTTCCAACAGATGAAGTTACAGAAAAAGACGGAAAATTTGTTGAAACTGCTACTGGCGAAGAAGTTGAACAGATTATTGCCAAAATGAGTAAGTCTCTTAAAAACGTTATCAACCCAGACGACATGATTCGCGAATACGGTGCAGACTCTGTTCGTATGTACGAAATGTTCATGGGACCTCTTACAATGAGTAAACCTTGGAACACTCAGGGCATTATCGGTATCAACCGCTTCCTGGAAAAAATCTGGGGCGTTGCCGAAAAACCTATGGCGGACATTGATATTACAGGAAAACTGGAAGATAAAGCTCTGGTTGCCCTGCGCAAAACTTTTGCACAGACTGTAAACAAAGTTACTCACGATACAGACACTTTGAACTTCAACACAGCCATTTCTCAGATGATGATTTTCATCAACGAAGTAGCAAAACTGCCAGAAGTTCCAAAAGCCATGTGGGAAGCCTTTGTTAAGATGCTTGCCTGTTACGCACCTCACCTTGGTGAAGAACTGTGGGAAATGCTTGGTCACAAAGATACTATCACTTACGAAAAGTGGCCTGAAATCAGCGCAGACTTTGCCAAAGATGATATGAAGCAGATTGTTGTAATGGTAAACGGAAAGCTCCGTGATAAGTTCGAAGCTGCTCCTGGCACCGACGACGAAACTTTGAAGGCTACTGCTTTTGCCCAGGCCAACGTAAAGAAATTTACAGACGGTCACGATCTGGTAAAAGTAATTGTTGTAAAAGACAAACTTGTAAATATCGTTGTAAAATAATTTGAAATAAAAATATCTATTTTCTCCAAACCGTGGTAGAATAGTATATATATTCTATCACGGTGATTTTCATGAAAAAAATTCAGTTTTTCAACAGGGTGGGGAAAACCCGAATTATCCCAATCGGTTTGAAGATTCTTTTGATCTTCATTATGCTTATCCTTCTTTCCAACTTTGCTACTAACTTCATTACCATTCAGCTTACACGAAAGCAGATTGTTTCTTTGAACAACACAGTAATGGTAGACCGCCTGAAGGATCTCTACACAAACGCTTCCAATCAATATCAGATTTATCAGTATTCACAAAAAATTGATGAAGTTGAACAGGCTATGACAAAATCTGCCGAAAGCGGTTTTGACAACGAAAACAGTATTGCCCTGGCCATTGAACCAACCGGCAAAATCAGTTTTATGGCCTGCGCAAATCCTGATTTAAAATGGAATGAATTTTCTGATACAGAAGCCCTTAGTCAACTGAATGCAAAACGTCAGGAAGGCATTAGCGAAGGCTCAATGAGCTTTGATACTGAAGAAGGTTCGTTCTTTGGGGTTTATAAATATCAGAAGGACTGGAATTACTACCTTGTTCGGGCAGAACTTCGAAAAGATACTGAACGAAATACCCTTACAGTTTACAAATGGACATCAATCATTATTGCAATTCTTACAGTGTTCTTTATCATCATTGGTTATCTTATTTTGAACCGGGAATTTCAGGGACTGCGAAACTTTACAAACGATCTTTTCAAAATGCAGACCAGTCAGGAAATGGGACTTATTGATATTTCAAAGGCACCTAACGATGATATCACTTACATGGCCGCATCCTTCAATGCACTTTCTGCAACGGTAAACAACCTTCTTCTTACTTTCAAGAAATTCGTTTCAAAGGACGTTGTTGCCAAAGCTTATTCCGATCACTGTGTAAACCTGGAAGGTACTCAGAAAGAACTTTGTATGCTTTTCTCCGATATCAAGAGTTTTACCTACCGAACTGAAACTCTTGGAAACGATATTATCGACGTTCTGAACGTTCACTACGACCGTGTAATCCACGAGGTTCACGAACAGAAAGGTGTAATTGGTTCTATTATTGGTGATGCAGTTCTTGCCGTTTACGGTACACTGGATTCCAATATGAGCAAATCCTGTAATGCCATTATGAGTGCCTGGGGCATCACCCGGGTAACTGCAGAACTCCGTGCTTCCATGGCAAAACGCCGCGAAGAAATTGAAACAAAACGTCAGCTTACCGAAAGCGAAGAAAGAGTTTATCAGGCTGTTCTTCTTGATGTAGGTGTTGGTATTGACGGCGGTAAGGTTTTCTACGGAAACATTGGTTCAAGCGAACACATGGCAAACACTGTAATTGGTGACAATGTAAACTCAGCTTCCCGTCTGGAAGGACTTACCCGAGTTTACAAACTGCCTGTAATCGTTTCCGGCTACATTAAAGACGAAGTAGAAAATGAAACACAGCGTTACAAATTCTACGAAATTGATACTGTTCAGGTAAAAGGAAAAACCGAAGGCAAAAAAATCTATTTCCCATTTGATACGGAAGAAATGGATAATGCACTTCTTGCAAAATACGATATTTTTGAAAAAGGCCTTGAGGCATATTATTCAGGTGACTGGAAGACTGCACGACGAGAGTTCAAGGACTGTGGTTTAGATGTTACAGAAGTTTTCCTTGAACGAATGGGAAACAAAAATGCACCTGAAGATTGGAGCGGAATATGGACAATGACAACAAAATAATCGAAAAAGTCTCAAAACAGCGCCATCAGGATGTACTTCTCTTTTTGCAGTCTGAACTGGAGCCGTTGAAACGACAGGCTGGCGGAAATGCCTATAATCTTGATGCAGAATACGCTAAAACTAAGAAAAATCATTCCAGATTGGTTCTTTTTACAATCCTTGGTTGTATTACAGTTCTTGGAATTGGCTTCTGGCTTATGAACAGCAGCATTACAAAGAACAACCGGGAAATTTCGGTAAATCTTGAAGAGTTCGACGGTGTTAATCTTAAGGATCTTATCGACAGTGTTTCACGAATCCAGGAAAAATATGATGAAGCACTTAAGTCCCTTACAACTCTTAAAGCCGAAATGAGTGTTGAGCTTAAAAATGCGGAAGACAAGCGGGATCAGGATCTGATGGTTATTGAATCACTTAAACTGAAACGCAAAAAAGATGAAGACAGCCGAAAAGAAGCAGTTATGGATATTTACAATGAAACTGTGCGGCTCATTCACGAAAAGTACGATGCAGACATTAACGCCGGTGAAATGCAGGTGCAGGAATATAAGGCTCAGGTAGATGAGTTTGACGCTGCCAAGTTCAATGCTGCCCGGGAAAAGGAACAGGCACTGGACTCTGAACGTCATCTTCAGGAACTTAAACAGAAGGAACTTACTACACGATACGAAAACCGCATTTCCAAACTGGAAACTACCATTGATGACAACCGCAGAAAGGCCAATGAAGAGCTTAGAAAAACTGTTCGTGATATTACCGACACTTACCAGGCCCGCATTGATCTTCTGGATCCTGTTTTCAACGATGCCCGGGGAACTGAAATTGTTTCAAACAACAGTGGAAACGCAAAACGCCTTGAAGAGAATTCGGTTTACGGTGAAGAAGGGGAAAGTATTAAAGATGAATATCTTGTTTCCGAATATTATCAGGCTCTGAAAGTTTACAAGGATTACAAATACCTTCAGGGAAAAATCTCGGGAATTCCTCACGAAAAGGATATGCCAAACTACCTTAAAACCAGCCGCAATCTTGTTGATGAAATGGCAGGCATTTTTGTAGATTCATCTCTGCGAGTTTACAACGAAAAGGAAAAAATGCAGGCTGACTATGAACGGCAGCTGGCTTTGAAAAATGCAGAAATTGCTACCGAAAAGAAAAATGCTGAAGCACAGCGTTCAGTTTACGAGTCGGTTCTTGAATCAAATCTGGTAACTCTTAAAACTAATGCCATCGTTGTTTCTCCTAAAGATGAGGATAATATTGAATTGTACATTGCAATTAAAGCCCGCTATCTTATTGTAGAAGAAGGAACAAAGGCAGAAATTAGAGCCGGAAAAGTTGTAATTAAGGGAAGAATCTTCTTTGAAGGCGGCAAGTATATTTTCCATCCTGATAAAAATGCAGATGGATCTATTATTACACCGTTTGTTCTTTCCGAAGTATTACACGGAACATCCGTTAAGATTCTTGGATAAAAGTTATTTATAAATAAGGAAGATGGCCGGGACTTTTTCAAGTTCCGGTTTTTTCTTTTTCCATTCAGCAACTGTTTTTGTACGGATAGACTGGTTTTCGCAGGTAATGTTTGCGGCAATGCAGAGCTTTGTAGTTGGTTTACAGGTCTGAAGAATTGCATCAATCATCTTATTGTTGCGGTATGGTGTTTCTATAAAAATCTGGGTTTGGTCTTCGTTGTAAATCTTGTTTTCCAGCTGACGGAGTTTTTTTGCACGGTCGGCGTTTTCTACAGGAAGATATCCGTTGAATGCAAAACTCTGTCCATTAAATCCGCTGCCCATTACACTCATGATGATTGAAGAAGGACCTACCAGTGGAACAACTGTGTATCCTTTGCGCTGGGCAATCTCTACCACGTCGGCACCAGGGTCTGCAATGGCAGGACAGCCGGCTTCAGAAATAACTCCAACAGGCTTGCCTTCGGAAAGAGGTTTTAAGTATGAGCCAATCTGATTTCTGTCGGTGTGGCGGTTCAGTTCGTAAAAGGTAAGTGAATCAATATCAACAATGCGGCCGTCTTCTACCGAATGTTCCGTTTTTTTAAGAAATCTACGGGCGCTTCGAATGTCTTCTACAATAAAGTGCTTTATTTCCATAATAACATCACGGTTGTATGAAGGAAGCACCTGAGAAATTTCTGTTTCGCCCAAAGTAACGGGAATAAGGTAAAGAGCGGCTTTCATGACTAAAAACTAGAGACTCTTCTTCTTTTTGATAACCGGTTCGCTTGTAAAGTCGATGCCAAGCTTTTTAAGGATCTTGCGGTCAACTTCAGAAAGCATAACAGTTGTGTGAACCTGAGCACCTTTTAGTTTTGGAAGCATGTTCAAAGCCTGTGCAGCCAGTTTGTCATTTACAGAAACCATGGCAAGGGCTACAAGAACTTCGTCGGTGTGAAGACGTGGGTTATGGCCCATAAGGTATTCAGTTTTTACTTTCTGGATTGGTTCAACTGCAGAAGCCGGAATAAGTTTTACTTCGTGTGGGATTCCTGCCAGGTGTTTTGTTGCGTTCAAAAGGAGAGCGGCACATGCACCAAAAAGATTTGAAGTAGAAGATGTAATGATGTCGCCGTTTTCAAGTTCAATGGCAGCACATGGAACACCGTCTTTTGCGGCACGATCCAACGCAGCTTTTACGCAGTGACGTTCATCTTTAGAAATCTTGGACTGGTTCATGAGCAGTTCAATCTTGTTTACTTCGCTTTCGTTGTTGCTTCCTTCAGCCAGCTTGTTAAGAGCGGTGTAGTAGCGTCGGATAATTTCCTGGCGGCTTGCTTCACAACAGGCTTCGTCATCAAAAATGCTTAAGCCGGCCATGTTTACGCCCATATCTGTAGGTGATTTATAAGGATTTTCGCCGTAAATACCTTCGAAAATGGCGTTCAAAACAGGGAAGATTTCAATGTCCCGGTTGTAGTTTACAGTTGTTTTTCCGTAAGCTTCCAGATGGAAAGGGTCAATCATGTTTACGTCGTTCAAATCTGCAGTAGCGGCTTCGTAAGCAAGATTTACCGGGTGTTTAAGTGGCAGGTTCCAGATTGGGAAAGTTTCGTATTTTGCATAACCGGCCTTAATGCCACGTTTATTGTCCTGATAAAGCTGTGAAAGACAGGTGGCCATTTTTCCACTTCCAGGTCCTGGAGCAGTAATTACAACCAGTGGTCTTGTAGTTTCGATGTAATCATTTTTACCAAAACCATCATCACTGTTGATAAGATTTACGTTCATTGGGTAACCTTCGATAGTGTAGTGAAGGTAGGTTTTGATGTTCATTTTTTCAAGTTTTGCACGGAAAATATCTGCGGCACTCTGATTTGCGTAGTGTGTAATTACAACACTTCCTACCATAAGTCCGCGGCTCTGGAATTCATCGCGAAGGCGAAGAACGTCCATATCGTAAGTAATGCCCAAATCTCCGCGAACCTTGTTTTTTACAATGTCTTCTGCAGAAATAACGATTACAATTTCAGCGTAATCGGCAATCTGCATGAGCATGCGGAGCTTAGAGTCCGGTTCAAAGCCCGGAAGTACTCGAGAGGCGTGGTAGTCATCGAAAAGCTTTCCACCGAATTCCAGGTAAAGCTTGTCGCCGAATTTAGCAATGCGTTCTTTAATGTGTTCAGATTGGATTTTAAGATATTTTTCGTTGTCAAAACCGTGTTTCATAATGGTTCATTATATTCCCAATTACGGTTTTTTTCAATTTTCCCAAAGGGCCATTTTTGTTTTTTTTGTAAAATAATGAAGGGGTCAATCCTAGATAGCAGAATGTAAAGATTTCATCAAAATGTTAGCGTTTGCATAAATCTGTGTTTTAATCTAAAATTAGACCCGATATATGGACGAAGAAGAAATTATCGAAAACGAAGAAATTGAAGAAACTGACGACGGATTTGTATCCTTTGCAGACCTTGGACTTGATGAACGAACTCTCAAAGCAGTAGAAAAAAAAGGCTTTTCTGTGCCTTCCCCAATCCAGGTTCTTGCTATTCCCCGTCTTTTGAATGGTGATGCCAACGTTATTGCCCGAGCCCGAACAGGGACAGGAAAAACTGCCGCATTCGGACTGCCTCTTGTACAGACTCTCCGGGAAAAAACTGGTGAAGTGCAGGCTCTTGTTCTGGAACCAACCCGCGAACTTGCCATGCAGACTTGCAGTGAAATGGAATCTTTTTCTGACGGCGGATTTCCTCGCACCTGTGTACTTTATGGAGGTGCATCTTATTCAACTCAGATTAAAGACCTTAAAAAGGGTACCGAAATTGTAGTAGGAACACCTGGCCGCATTAAGGATCATCTTGAACGAAAAACTCTGGACATCAGCAAAATCAAGTATTTTATTCTTGATGAAGGTGATGAAATGCTGGACATGGGTTTCATCGAAGATATTGAGGAAATCTTTGAAAAAGCCAATCCAGACTGCCGCATTCTTTTGTTCAGTGCCACAATGCCTGAACCTATTTTGAAAATTGCCCAGAAGTTTATGGGTGAATACGAAATTGTGGAAGAAGAAGGGGTTGTTGATGAGCCTCTTTTGATTGACCAGAAGTTCTGGATGCTGAAAGAAAGCGACAAGATTGAAGCCCTGGTTCGCCTTATTGATATGGCTCCTGATTTTTACGGCCTTGTTTTCACCATGACAAAAAATGATGCCGACAATGTTA
>JAKSTP010000054.1 GCA_024402505.1 Treponema sp. | reverse complement strand
ATTATTATTTTATCTTCACTTTCCGCTTTTTACAAAGACTTTTAGTGCTTTTATGCTTGATTCAAAGGCCATTGGAAGTTGATCTACGTCTTCTATAGTACCGGCTTTTCTTGTTGTAATGGAAGTAACCTCGGCAGCTTCAGCTTCCATTTTTGAAAGATAATCTTCCAGACGCCCCGGCACTCTTGCTACAAAAAACAGGTCGCAGGTTTTGTAAACAATGTTTTTATAAGGGTAGGTGTTTGGAAAACTGCACAAGAACTGAGGATCTTTTACTTCAAATCCAATTTCTTCACGGCATTCGCGGACAACTGCATCTTCAGCACATTCATCAGGATTTACAAAGCCTCCAGGAAGTGCCAGAAAGCCTTTTCTTGGCTCCTTAGCCCTTGTTTCGAATACAACCTTATTTTCATCATCAACAATGATTACTCCTACGGCTGCAGCAACATTGTTGTAAAGATCAAAACCGCAGTCCGGGCAGGTCCATTTGATTTTGTGTGTTACAACCTTTTTTGATCCGCATACCGGGCACATTTCAAATCTGTTATCCATAAAAAACTCCGTTATTTTACACCCCGCACTGTTAATGCTTCAGAAAGTGCTTCCGATCTTTTTATAGTCTGTGCAATCAGTGGAACAAAGAGTGGAAGAAGGGAACGTACTTTATTAAAGAAACCTTTTGTTTCTCCAAGGCCGCCGCGGATTGTCTGTGTTTTTATAATAGAAGAAGCTTCATCAATAAGAAGGGGAATGAATCGGAAAATAATTTCCATCACCAGAGTAATGTAATTTACAGGGATCTTAATCCAGGAAAGTGGTTTTAGAAGGATTTCAAGGCCGTCAATTAGATCATATTCCGGAGTTGAAACAAAAAAAGCGGAAATGATAGACAGGCTTGAAAGTGTTTTAAGATAAGTTACAAGGCAGAACCACAATTTTGAAGGGCACAGTGTGAAGTATTTTGCAGTGGTAAAAAGTTCTTCGCCTTCAAGTGGACGGCGGAACATAATCTGGAAGATAGCGAATAAAAGAAGGAATGGTGTAATCTGCAAAAAGGCCTTAATAAGCTTCTTCAAAGAAAAGTGTGCAAAAAGACAGTAAACAATGCCCAGAACAAACATTGTAAGCCCAAAAGGGACCGTAGAGGGAATTAACGAAAATACAAAGAGTGTCAGGAATAAAACAATTTTAATCCAGGAAGGAAGTTTCTGTACAAGACCCTTTTTATCGTTTTTACGGGCGTTGAAGGCGGAAGAAAGTTTTCGAAGTCCTGAAAGTAAGCCCTGGGTTTCCGGGGATTTTGCCTCTTCAGGAAGAAGGTCTGGAGTAATGTAATCTTTCTGGCCTGCTACCGAAATAACTTCATCACAAAGCTGTTTTTCATCTTCATGGTGAGTGCTGAAAAGAACGGTTTTTCCTTCCTGTGCAAGCTGTTTCAGCATGGAAAGAATTCCAAGTCTGCTATCTGTATCAAGGGCGCAGGTAGGTTCATCAAAGAAAAGAATGTCTGCGTCCATGGCAAGAATTCCTGCAATGGCAAGCCGCTTCTGTTCACCTCCGCTAAGATAAAAACTATGGCGGTTTGAAAACTCTTCAAAAGAAAGGTTTGCTTTTTCCATGGCGGAACGAACTCTTTCTTTAAGTGCTTTTCCTTTTAAGCCCTGGTTTCTTGGACCAAAAGCAACGTCATCTGCTGCAAAAGTTTCAAAAATACCAGCCTGGGCATTCTGCTGACAAAGCACAACCTTACCTTTTGCATAAACCTTTCCAGAGTCTGGCTTAAGAAGTCCAGAGCCGGTTTCCATAATGGTGGATTTTCCAGCTCCAGAAGGACCTTCCAGTGCGTAAAGTTTTCCTTTTTCAAGGGTAAAAGAAACATCATTTAAAACAGGATTTTCCTGGTCGTAAGAAAAAGAAACGTGGTCGAACACAAAGACTGTTTCCGAAGGCTCTTTTTCGCCCTTTTTTTTATTTCCTGAAGCTGACATTCCTGTATCAAGCTGGTCTTTTGGAACTGTTCCGTCCATGGAAACAATTTTGTCTGCCTTATTTACAGCTTCTTCTTCGTGGGTAATATGAATGATTGTCTTTCCGCTTTCATGAAAATAGTTCAGGAAACTGTAAATATCTTTTTTAGAATCATCGTCCAGCATGGAAAGTGCTTCGTCCAGAATAAGAACGTCTGGATTCATGGCAATCATTCCGCTTAAGGCTACCTTCTGGGTTTGTCCAAGTGAAAGTGACATTGTGGACGAGGATGCTTTATCAAGAATGCCCGTAATATTCAGGCTTTCGATGGTTCGAAGTTCAGTTTCCGATTTACTGCATTTCTGGTTTTTTGGACCAAAGGCTGTATCCCGACTTACCATTCCGCTGATGAGCTGGTTTTTGGGATTCTGGAAAACAAGAGCAATAACAAGATTTCTGTCAATTTCAATCTGGCCGGAAACAGGCTGTAAAAGTCCAGCAATAATTCTGGAAAGGGTGCTTTTCCCGCAACCGTTTTTTCCTGTTACTGCAATATAATCTCCTTTTTCAACAGACATAGAAAAATTTTGAAATACAAAGCTGTCAGAAGAAGGGTAAGAAAATGATATGTCTTTAAGGGTGATTATGCTCATTTCGTAAGATAATAGCGCAAATGTGAATAAAAAAAAAGGGACAGCCTTGAAGTAATCCTCAAAAAGACTGTCCTTTATAAAAATCCTGAAACTATTGATCAGGAAATTATTTTATTATTCCCATTCAATTGATGTAGAAAGGCTTCCTGTAAGAATTGCTGTAATTGTAAGTACAGAGTTTGTTTCAACAACAGTGTTTGTAGCAGCAACTGTAACTGCAGAAGCAGATGCGGCAGCTGATGAAGAAACGCTTTCGGCGCTGGCGGCTGTCTGTACTGCTGTAACAGCGGCTGTAGCCTGTGCAACGGCTGTGCTGAATGTTGTTGCGGCAAGACCGTCTGCAGAGATTGTTGTTGACTGTCCCTGTGAAACTACTGTACTTCCAGAAGGAGCATAAGGGTCAACATCTGTAGCTTCAGTTGTTGCATCGCTTTCGCCTTCTTCTGGTTCTGCAACTTCGTCAATAGAAGCTGCGGTAGCCTGTGTTCCTTTGTAGAAACGGGCAGGAGCTACGGCAACAGCACCTTCTGTACAAATTGTAGTACCGTTATCCTGGAATGTAAATTCTGTACCGCGAACAGAGGCAACGGCAACTGGGTTTCGAACTGTATAGTTGATTTTCTTTGAATCTGAGTGATCTACTTTTGCACGAACGGCGCCTGTATTGAGGTAAACATCAACAACATCACGTTTTTCGCTTGAAGCCATTTTTGAGAGTGTAACACGTGAAAGTGGAGCCAGCTGAAGAACTGAATCGTTGAACTTAATTACTGCTTCTGACTGGAAACCTGTGCTGATCATTTCTGATTCATCAACAGAGTCTCCGGCTTTAAGGGCAATCCATTTTCCCTGTCTTTCAACTTCAACTTTTCCTTTTACGGAAACAACCTGTGCACTTTTAGCAAATGCGCTGAATGAAAGTGCTGCAATAAGCAAAGCAAGTAAAGTTTTTTTCATAATAAAATCTCCTTCGCGTTATGATTAGAAAGACATTGAAGCTTTCAAGGTAATTGTCATATCGTCGTTTTCTCTGTCTTTAACCTTGTTTCCGGCAACTGACAGACCAATCTGCATATCAGAGAACATGTTGTACATAACCGAAGCGTCTCCGGAAAGTCCTGCATATCCAATCTTTTCACCGTCATGAGCAAGAACAGTTTTTCCGCCTGCCATAAGAATGAGTTTTCCAAAAAGAACTGATGTTACAGAAACTGATGGAACGATACAAGAAGTAGTTTCAGTTCCTGTGAACAATGGATTTGCTGTAACCCCAGTAAATGCTCCGAAAGAACCTGTATCCCATGATGCAAACTTGGCTCCTACATTGAGGAAAGTTGATGGAAGAGGGAAGTAGGTGAATGTAAGGCTGGACATGTTTGAAACTTTATCTGTGTATCCAAAACAGGTTGTTGCAGAGTAGTAAAGTGATGAAAGAAGAGGACCTGTAAGGTTCAATGTTCCGTAGAATCGGTTGAAACTTGTGCCGTTCAGATCAATGAATCCTGCTGCCTGTGCAGACAGTGCCTGGTTTGCAAACAATGCAGGAAGTGAAACTGAAAGTGCAAGTGGAACATATTTTGGTGCAAGACTGTAGATGTCAGTCATTTCTGCAGGTTCAAAATCAGGTGAGTTTACCATTGAAACTACGTAAGAGTTCAAAAGACCTGTGTATCCGGCATATCCGTTTACCTGGAAGGCCTGGTTTGAATATTTTACGAAAAGACCGTCTGAACACTGTGTGAAAACAGAAGATGTAAGATCTGAAAATGAGAAACGTCCAAGAGAAAGAGAAAGTGTTCCGCTGGAAGTCTTAAAGTCTCCGGCAAATTTCAGAAGATCCAGGTCCATAATCTGTGTGAAAACAGCGTCATCGGCTGGTTTTAAAGGTTTTGCAAGGTTGATTTTGTACATACCTTCGGCTTTGATGTACATTGATCCGTCATTGTTAAGTGGAACAGATCCCCAAAGGAATACAGAATCTGACTGATTCAAAGAAAGTGAATCAGAAACGTTCATTCCTGTATCATTTTTTATGATTCCACCCCATTCAAAGGCAAAAACAGAAGTGGCAAAAACTGCGCAGATAATTGCTGTAAGTAACTTTTTCATCATTTCCCCCGATTACAGACTTTCAGTAAAAACCGGTTCTTCGCTGTACTTCATGAAGCAGGATGTAAAAAGAGAAAGAGCTTCTGTTCCGGTTAAGATTTTTGAAGGATCGTCATTATTTTTAAGGATTCCATCTGATTTAAGCTGTTTGAAGGCATAACGAGGAGAACCTTTTGTAAGGCGGTACATAAGTCCACCTTTAACGTTCATCATTTTTGTGAAGATGAAAGAAAGATTTACCAGAGGAATTGAATCACCTGCATAAACCATATCAGGGAGCTGTCCATTGTTGAAAAGTGCTTCTACAGCCTGTTCTTCAGTGTCTGTATCGGCAATAAGATTCTGATAAACTGCAGAAAGATAGCATGCCTGCCCATAAGTAATTTCCGATGAATTAAGAATCACCGAAACTTTTTCATTTGACTGGCAAAAAACGTTTGCAGCCAGTAAAAGACCAATAAATAATCCGATAAGTTTCTTCATAATATTATATTCTACCCTTATTTTTTTAGATTGTCTATTAATAAATCCATGCACTGAACAGCGGCACCTGAAGCACCTTTTCCAAGATTGTCGAAACGGGTTGTAATCATGATGCGTTCATCGTTTCCGTATACAAAAACCTGCATTTCATTGGTATTGGCAAGTGTATTTGCCGGAATAAACTGTTCAGGAAGAACACCTTCACCCATAAAAGGAACAACTTTTACATTAAGGGTTCCTTCGTAGTGTGCGGCAAACATTTCCCATACTTCTTTTGCAGTTACTTTTTTTGAAAGAAGGCGGGCGTGAAGTCCTACAGTAACTGTCATTCCCTGAAAATAGTCACATACGTAAGGATTGAAAATTGGTTCAAAATCAAGTCCCGAGATGATTTTCATTTCAGGAAGATGTTTGTGAGCCTGGGTAAGGGCATAAAGTCGTGGAGAATCAAGTTCTGGATTGCGGTTTGGATCTTCGTACTGTGCAATTGCTTTTTTACCGGCGCCTGAATAGCCTGAAACGGCATGAACGTTTACAGGGTAATCTTTGGGCATGATACCAGATTTTACAAGAGGGTAAAGGATGGCAATTGTTCCGCTTGCATAACAGCCAGGAACAGCAATTCTTTTTGATCCAAGAATCTTCTTTTCAAAGCTTTTGTCAAGTTCAGGAAACCCGTAAGCCCAGTCTGGATTTGTGCGGTGGGCTGTAGATGCATCAATAATTACAGTATGATCATTGTCGCAAAGAGATGCAGATTCACGGGCAGCGTCGTCTGGCAGACAAAGAAATGTAAAATCCGAAGCATTAATAAGCTTTTTGCGTTCTGCAGGATCTTTTCTTTTATCTTCATCAATCTGAAGAATCTCAATATCGTTTCGGGAAGCAAATCTTTCGAAAATTTTAAGACCAGTTGTTCCTTCTTTTCCATCAATAAAAATCTTGTATTTCATGCCGAAAGTATACCTTATATAGAAGATTTATTACAGTAACCAGGTAAAAATTTATTCTGCAGCTTCAATTACACCGTAATAAGCAGGTTTTGTTTTGAAGTTTTTGAACAAAAGTGGAGCTGCTGCACCGCGCCATGAAGTTTCATCTGTAATTCCCCAGAAAGTAACGCCGGAAATTCCATTTGTTGATTCTGTTTTGCGGTATTTCTGATACAGTTTGAAGTAATCATAGTAAGTTTTTTTCTGTGCTTCAGGATCGGCTTTTTCGAAGTTGTTTCCACCTTTCCATGAGCCTGTAATATCAAGTTCTGTTACCTGAACATCAAGACCTTTTGCAATGAAATTTTTAATACAGGTTTCATATTCAGAAAGGCTTGGCCATGCTGTCTGGTTGTGAGACTGCATACCGGCAATATCAAGACGGGCTGGCAGTGTCTTGTCGTTTTTGGCTTCCAGAATTGAATCAATTATTTTAAGGTAACCGTTATGTTTTTCACCCTGGAATTCGTTGTAATCGTTATAAGCAAGAAGCAGGTCTTTTGGTGCATATTTGTTTGCGTAACGGAAGGCATTTACAATAAAGTCGCCGTTGTTGTAAATGGCAAACCATGGAGAAGAACTTGCATCACGAAGATAATTGCTGGCAGTAGCGTTGTCGGAAAGGGCTTCGTTTACAATATCCCATGCGTAAATAATACGTTTTCCGTCGTTATTTGCGTTTTCCCATGCAGTTACGTGTTCAAGAACAGATTTAATGTACCATTCCTGGCGGGCGTCCATTTCTTCAACAGAAACAAACGGTTTTCCAGGATTGAAGTCCTGACAGAAGAAAGCACGTGGAGTCTGGGAATGCCATACAAGAACGTGACCACGCATCATGATGCCGTTTTCTTTACAGGTTTTCATGGCGTTATCCAATGTAATAAAGTGGATTCTTTCCTGGATTGGAACTCTGATAGAAACACCTTTTGATGATGTAAAGATTTCCATATCATCAATAGTGATACCATTGGCAAAGTTTCTCATGAATGTATCAGGTTTTGTTTCATTTTCAAGTGTAATTGATGAAACATGGTGTTTTACGCCATCCATAATACTTGGTTTTGCAAGATTTGCTGCTGGAACTGCAAAACCGATGTGCTGGAAAATGCCTGAATCAACATAAACGCTTTTAAGTGATGTACAGTCAAGCCAGTTTTCAGAAAGGGCAGGGGCTTCGTTTTTAACTTCAGTTTTAGCAGGTTCAGATTTTTTTGTGCAGCAGGACAATGTAAAAAGTGATGCTGCTATCAAAACAGTTAATGTGATTTGTTTTTTCATTTTTGTTTCCTTCATGTTAGATTTTAATTTATTTTGACATAAAAGCGCTTTTTAGGAAATCAGAGAAAATACGCAAAGTCCATTTTCACAAAGTTTTTTTTTCATTATAATGGTAATAATTATTCAATTATGGAGACACTTATGGCAGAAAAAGAAGTAAGAGTTAGATACGCTCCATCTCCAACTGGAATGCAGCATATTGGTGGTGTAAGAACTGCCCTTTTTAATTACCTTTACGCCCGTTCAAAGGGTGGTAAATTCATTCTGCGACTGGAAGATACAGACCGCACACGTTACGATGAAAAATATGTTCAGAACCTTTACGATACAATGGAATGGCTGGGCATTGACTGGGACGAAGGCGGCGATAAAGGCGGAGACAAAGGTCCTTACGTACAGAGTGAACGCTTTGAACTTTACAAAAAATATGCCTATGAACTGGTAGAAAAAGGAGAAGCCTATTTCTGTTTCTGTGATGCAGAACGCCTGGATCGTATCCGAAAAATTCAGACCGAAAATAAAATGGCACCTGGTTATGACCGCAACTGCCGTCATCTTACAGAAGAAGAAATCAAGGCAAATCTTGATGCTGGAAAACCATATGTAATCCGTCTTAAGGTTCCTCTTGAAGGAGAAACAAAATTCTCTGATCACCTTCTTGGGGACATTGTCTGGAAAAACGAAGACATTTCTCCAGATCCTGTTCTTCTTAAGAGCGACGGATTCCCTACATATCACCTGGCTAACATTGTTGATGACCACTTTATGGAAATCAGCCACGTTATGCGCGCTCAGGAATGGATTCCATCAACACCTCTTCACGTTCAGATGTACCGTTCATTCGGATGGGAACACCCAGAATTCTGCCATCTTCCAATGGTAAACGGTTCTGACGGTAAAAAGCTTTCAAAACGCCACGGATCAACATCTTTGAACGAATTCCGTGCCCGTGGTTACCTTCCACAGGCTATTGTAAACTATGTAGCAATGCTTGGATGTTCTTACGAAGAAGGAAAAGAATTCTACACACTTGAAGAACTGGGAAAGGCTTTCAAACTGGAACACCTGAATAAGGCTCCTGCTGTATTTGACTACAAAAAACTGGAATACTTCAACGGAAACTACATCCGCCAGCTTTCTGCAGAAGAGCTTTACAAATGGACACTGCCTTTCATTACTGGAACAGGGGACGCTACTCTTGAAATCAACCCGGAAAATCCACAGCCAAAACCAAATGTAGGACCAGAATTCTCTGGCGTTGCAATGGGCGATGACGGTGAACCATACTGTGTTGATGAAAGCATGGGTCTTTCTAAAGCCGACGTTAAACAGCGCCTTATGGACCTTATGCCTTTGATTCAGGAACGACTTAAATTCCTTTGTGACGCTGCTGAAATGGTACGCTTTATGTTTGTTCCTCTTACAGTTCCACCTGCAGAAGAAATTATTCCAAAACGAATTGATGCTGCAAAAACCAAGGAAGTTCTGGAAAGTGCAAAGGAATTTGTAAAAATGATTCCAACTGTTGATCACGAAGCTGCCGAAAACTTTGCAAAAGCTGAAGCAGAAAAACTTGGTATCAAGCTTGGTGACTACATGATGCCTGTACGAATGGCCGTAACAGGAAGCAGAGTATCACCTCCACTTATTGGTTCCATTTTGGCACTGGGTGTTGAAGAAAGTCTTAAACGCCTGGACATGACACTGGCAACACTTTAGAAAATAGAAGGCACC
>JAKSTP010000053.1 GCA_024402505.1 Treponema sp. | reverse complement strand
GTTACGGCCAGTGATGAACAAAGACCGATGGAAAGAACCAGAAGCGGATTTTCACGAACGATACCGCTTGTAAAAGTCTTAAGTTTATTCATTAGAAGGCTCCTTTTACAGCAGCGGCTGCATCGTTAATAAGAGCGGCAATACCATTTGAAGTGATTGTAGCACCGGAAAGTGCTTCAAAGTTTTTACCGGCTTCAACACCATTTTTTGCATCAACACCTTCGAACTGTCCGTAGAAAGTTTTTCCGGTTGATGTTTTATATGAAGGATCTTTGGCGTTCTGTCCGAATCCAGGAGAATCCGAAGTTTCAAGAATCACAACACCGGAAATCTTCATATTTTTGTCAAAACCAGTAAGAATTGTTGACTTGTCGTAAGTAGGACCAGTTACTTTTGCAACACCGCCAAGCACAGTGTCTCCTTTTTTTGCAAGCCAAACACCTTCGATGGTTGTTTTATTGATTGATTTTTCTGCATTTACGCTTTCAAAAGAATCTGCTTCAGGGAAAACTACTGTAAGCCCGGCACTAGTTTTTGCCGCATTATTCTTTTCGATTACAGGAGCAGTAAAATTATTTACAACGGCCAGTGCAAGACAGGAAACAACTGCAAAAGCGGCCAATGTAAGTCCAAGTTTCAAAATCTGTTTCATTATTTTGCACCTCCTTTTTTGCCATAACCGTACATACGGGATTTAAGGTTATTCAGGAAAGGATAGAAACAGTTCATAAAGAGGATACTGAACATTACACCTTCAGGATATCCGCCGAACTGTCTGATAAGGAATGTGATAAGTCCACAGCCAATACCAAATACTACGCGACCCCACATGGTAATAGGACTTGTTACATAGTCTGTAGCCATGAAGAAAGCACCCAGCATAAGTCCGCCCGAGAGCAGTGCTGCAGGAACGTTTCCGCCAGCAATCCATGTACAAAGAGCAACCGTACCGATGAAAGTTACCGGAATGCGCCAGTCAATAAGTTTCATGGAAATAAGGAAGATTCCTGCAATTATAATGAGAAGTGTACAAGTTTCACCAAGACATCCTGCACGGTAACCAAGCAAAAGATCTTTTAAAGGAACAAGTGCTTTTGTTGAAAGGATTGTGGCACCTGAAATTGCGTCAGTACCAGGTTCAACCCAGGAAGCACCAATGGCAGATGGGAAACAGATCATAAGAAATGCGCGTCCAGCCAAAGCCGGATTCCAGATATTGTTTCCAAGACCACCAAAGAAGCCCTTTACCACGATAACTGCAAATGCGGCTCCCAAAACAACCTGCCAGAAAGGAACAGTTGATGGAAGTGTACAGGCCAGAAGAAGTCCTGTAATAACGGCAGAACCATCTTTAATTGACCATTTTTTTGCATCATCATTTTTATAAACCAGAAGATTGAAAAGGAATTCAAATCCTACGGCGGCAATTACAGAAACTGCAAGAACGGCCAGGGCCCGAAGTCCAAACACAATCACTGCACCAGCACAAACAGGCATAAGTGCGAAAACCACCATCCACATAATCATTTTTGTGGAAACAGGGCCTTTGAAGTGTGGTGATGATGAAAGATAGATTTTGTTTTCAGTATCAGCCATTTATTTCTGAGCCTCCTTTGCTTTTGCCAAAGCCATTTCGGCGCGGATAAGAGATTTACCCATGCGGAAATGCTGAACCAGTTTGATATTTGCAGGACAAGCCCATGCACAGCTGCCACATTCAATACAATCCATTACACCGAATTTTGTTGCGGCATCAAGATTGCGGACATCAACATTTCGTTTCATCATGGCAGGAACAAGATTCATTGGACAGGCATTTACACACATACCGCAGTTGATACAATCCCCTTCGGCACCAATATTAATCTCTTTTTTTGTAAGGAAAAGAACGCCGCTTGTACCCTTTTCAATTGGGAAGTTTGCATTTGCCATGGCGAAGCCCATCATTGGTCCACCGCTAAGGATTTTTGCAGTCTCCCCTTCTTTAAGCGTAACAGCAGTTCCAACTAGGTCACTTACCATTGTTCCAACAGGCACGCGGAGGTTTTTACCTTCTTCTACGGCCCCGCCTGAAACTGTAAGAGGACGTTCAATCAGCGGCATACCAAGACGGAATGCATCAGAAATGGCACAAACTGTACCTACGTTACAGATTACACATCCAATCTGTGCCGGAAGTCCTTTTGTAGGGATTTCCCGGTTTACCAGGGCTTTTGTGAGCATTTTTTCACAACCCTGAGGATATTTTGTCTTTACAATCTGGATTTTGATTTTATCCTGTGCTCCGGCTTCATCAATAGCTTTCTGAAGCGGCTCAACACAATTCATCTTGTTTTCTTCAAGGCCGATGATACCTTTTCCGCCGGTAATGTGGATTACGATGGAAAGTCCGTCAATTACTTTGGCAGCATTTTCCAGCATAGTACGGCAGTCAATTGTAAGATATGGTTCACATTCTGCAGCATTAAGAATAACTGTATCGATTGTGCAGTTTGCCGGAGGATTAAGCTTTACGTGGGTTGGGAAAGAAGCACCTCCCATACCTACAATACCGGCATCTTTTATACGTTTAAGTGCAGTCTGTTTGTCGCAGGTAAATGGATCAAGAGGCGGCATGAAGTCTGTTTCTTCACTGTCGTTGCCCCAGATTTCTACTGCAAGTTTTTCAACGTTGGCTGTACAGGTAACAGGTGCAATTTTCTTAACTGTTCCTGAGATAGAAGCGTGTACAGGAACAGACATAAAGGCTTCACCATTTGCGATGAACTGGCCTTTTTTTACTACATCTCCCACCTGTACAAGCACATTATTGGGTGCGCCACCCATAGTAACAGGGATTGTTACCTTTTTGGTTGGCGACGGTGTGTTGATTATGGCGCATCCTTCCGAGAGCTCTTTCATTTCGTTAGGATGGATACCGCCTTTAAATGATAATTTGCGCATTCTTCTATTATAGTGTTAAAAACTTAGATTTTCAACGAAAAGAAAAAGGGCATTTTATCTGTACAATTTTACTCCGCTTCTGTCGTGGGTCTTTTCAATGGCTTCCCAAAGTCCCTGAAGATAACAGGCACCTAAAGCACGGTCGTAAAGGCCGTAACCAGGCATTGCTTTTTCTCCCCAGATCATGCGTCCGTGGTCAGGGCGGATAATGCCGTCAAAGCCTGTGTTGTAAAGAGTTTCACAGATTTTGTACATGTCAAAAGTTCCGTCGCTTGAAAGGTGTGCACTTTCCTGGAAGTCCTGAACAGGATCATCAATTGCTGTATTGAATTTAAGGTTTCTGATATGAGCAAAGTGGATGCGTCCTGAAGCAGCCTTTATCATTTCACAAAGGTCATTTTTACGGTTTGTTCCGTATGAACCTGTACAGAATGTAAGTCCGTTGTGTGGATTTGGAACATCTTTCAGAATTCGAACAACATTTTCCTGATTGATTACAATACGTGGAAGTCCAAATACAGGCCATGCAGGATCATCGGGATGGATTGCCATGTCGATATTGTATTTATCACAAACAGGCATAATGGCTTCAAGGAAGTATTTAAGATTCTGGAAAAGCTTTTCGTTATCGATGCCTTCGTACATCTTAAAAAGTTCTTTTACACGGGCCATACGTTCTGGTTCCCATCCAGGAAGAATGAATCCGTTTGAATTTTTATCAAGTTTTTCAAACATTTCTTCAGGCTTTACACCATCAATAAATGTTGAGTTATAGGCAAGAACAGTTGAGCCGTCTTCACGAACACGGGCCAGCTCTGTACGGGTCCAGTCGAATACAGGCATGAAGTTGTAACATACCATGTGGATGTCTTCCTGCCCCAGTCTTTCCAGAGTTTTAATATAGTTTTCGATATATTCATCGCGTCGGCCATTACCGATTTTAATATCGTCGTGAATATTTACACTTTCAATACCAGCAATTTTAAGACCAGCGTCATTTACTTCTTTCTTGATTTTTTTAATTGCATCAAGTTCCCATGCATCGCCTGGAACTGAATCATATAATGTAGTGATAACGCCTTTTACACCAGGCACCTGACGAATCTGCTGCAGAGTAACGGAATCAAAACCTGTTCCGTACCATCTTAATGTCATTTCCATGATAGTATTACCTCATTTAATATTACTAATATACTAGCATACTAGTTGCTCTTAGGCAAGAAATAATTTACCTGTATTTTTTATCCAAGGGATTTCTGATCATACTTTTTAAAGAACCATATAAAATATGGGATGGCGGCTATCATGCTTAAAAAATCCGCAACGGTCTGTGCTATTTCTACCCCAAGAATACCCATAAAAGTTGGAAGAATCAGGATTGTTGGAATAAAGAAGATCCCCTGACGGTTACATGACAGGAAAGCTGCTTTTTTTACATGTCCCGTAGACTGCATCAGCATATTTGTACTGATGATGATGGAATGAGACGGCATAAGACAAAGCTGGAATCGAAGAGCAACAACACCAACTGCAACTACAGCAGGATCATTTCGTATTGCCCGAACAAGCTCAGGTGCTACCATCCAGATAACGGCCGAAAATGCGGTAAGAAGGATGAAGCTGGAAATAATAGTAAACCGGAAAGCTTCTTTTACGCGATCATAACGTTTTGCACCAAAATTATAGCCCGAAACCGGTGAGAAGCCCTGGCCAATTCCAATCATCACTGAAGCAATGAACATCACGACTCTTGTTACAATAGCCATACCAGCAACTGCAGCATCACCATAACCAACTGCCGTACGGTTCAGAAGAATTGTTGAAATTGAGGAAAGTCCCTGTCGGCAAAGTGAAGGGAATCCAGTTGAAACAATAAGGAAAATAACCGGCCAGTAAGAGAACTCCTTAGCAGTTTTGTTTTTCGTAAAAATGTATCGGATCTTCAGTGAACAGATGGCTTTTTTTCGAAGGAACCAGTACAAAAGAATAGAAAAACTGATTATCTGACAGATTACAGTTGCAACGGCAGCACCAAAAATGCCAAGGTCAAGTTTGAAAATAAAAACAGGATCTAGGAAAAGATTCAGAATGCTTCCGGATGTAAGTGCAATCATTGAGAAGGTTGCCTTCCCTTCTGATCGAAGCACATTGTTCATTACAAAAGAGGCGCACATAAAAGGCGCCCCCAGGAAGATTACAAAGGCGTATTTTACAGCAAAAGGAAGAATCGTCTGTGAGGAACCTACCAGAATCATGATTTTATCTGTAAAGCAAACTCCCACCAGTGCAACAATAAGACCGATTACTAAAGCTGTAAAAAATCCGGAAGAAGCAATTACACTGGCCTCTTCGTTTTTCCGCTCCCCTAATTTTCTGGAAATAAGACTTGAACTTCCCATTCCAAGTGTAAATCCGCAGGCCTGAATAATGGACATAACAGGAAACATAATTCCTACTGCAGCACTTGCTTCCGTTCCCAGCTGGGAAACAAAGTAGGTATCTGCCATATTGTAAATACTGGTTACCAGCATGGAAATAATGGTAGGCACTGCCAGTGTAGAAATAAGTTTCCACACCGGTGTGTTAATCATCTTGTTATATTGCAAATTTTCTTTGCTTTCAGTCTTCTGAGGATTCATGGTTTTATTATAAAACACTTGATCAATAATGTAATTGAGGGAAATTCACCATTTTAGGATTTTCTTTATGAGTTTTTCTGCCGTTCAAGTCTTTTTAATCTTTCGGGATCAGGAGTAATGCAAAGGTTCTTTTCGTGGGTTGGAAGAACAAGCCCTTTTGGTCCGTTTTTAGCCCGGCGCAGATATTTTACGTGAGTGTAATAAAGGTCGGTTTTTCCGCTTCCACGGGCCTTTGAAAAATAAACGGCAAGGTTTCCTGCATCCAGAAGGATTTCCAAAGGAACGGTCTTGTCTTTACGGTGCTTGATAAAAACATAACCACCCGGATAATCCCTGGTATGAAGCCACATGTCATCACCGCGAACATGATGGCGCAAAAGTTCATCATTTTCGTTAGCATCCCGGCCAACAAGTATGTACCAGCCGTTTACCGTGTAATCAAGACCTGGATGGGCTTTTTTCTGCTGCTGTTTAGGTGTTGAATCTTTACGAAGCAGCTGTTCAATTTTTATAGGATTCGGCTCATTTTTAATCTGTTCGTACTGTTTATCAAGAGCTGCAATCTGTTCTTTGGCAAGCTCAATGTCGTTTTTAAGTTCTTCTGCCCCACTTACAGCTTTTTTATAACGGGTATAGTAATCGCCGGCGTTTTCCTGAGCAGATTTTTTTGGATCTACCATGATTTTCACGGTTTTTCCGGTTTCATAATCTTCACATTCCAAAGATTTTGAAACACCGTCCATAAGATGTCCAAATGAAAGAATTAAATCTCCCTGATGTTTATACATTTCGGCGTTTTTAAAACTGTCCAGTTTCTTTTCAAGATTTTCAAGGGCCGCAAGCCGCTTAGTATGATTTGTGATGTACCATTTTTCGGCTTTTTCAAGGAGAGCGGCTCTGGACAAAGACCTGGCATGTTCCGAATAAAAAAGATCAACCTTGGCATTGAAAGAAAGGCTTTCCCAAGGCTCGTACTTGCTTTGAGGAAGGGCTTCATATTCTTCACGGATTTCTTCAAAAGTGCGGACAGGCCAGCGGTCAATTTCTGAAAGCTTTTTCTCATCTGCTGCTGGAACAGGGAAAATTTCACCAACCATCTCATCCTTATTTGGACGGCGGTACATTGCATCCAGAATCCTGTTGTTTTCATCACAAAGAAGAATGTTTGCCGCATTATTCCAGAGCCTGATGTACATAAGGAAATCTTCGCCCTGGTGAGAAAGTTCCATGCGGATTACACGTTCCAGACCAATCTGAGAAATGCTGTTGATGCGAGCACCTTTTACACGGGATTTAAGAAATTCCATGAAACGGAGAGGCTTTTCGTTCTTTGTTATTTTACGGCGGGTCTCGTTTATGCGGGTAGAATCCTGGGCAGTACAAACCAGCACAGTTTTTCCACCGGTTTTGTAGGTATAAAAAGCTATCTGATCAAAGGTGGGCTGAATTATATCTTGAATAAAAGAGCCTTCCAGATCCAGTTCTTCCAAAACCCTGTTGATTTCATTACAGTTCAGTGACATTTTCTAATTACTATTTTCCTTGTAGTTTACCAGTTTCTTATATTCTTCTATTGTCATTGGAGTTTCAAGAAGCTGTTCTTCCGGATTCCTTGGGAAATGGCCTTTTTCTACAGAATAACGTGGTTCCATAAAAAGCCAGTCCAGACCCCATGTGGCATCCAAAAGATAATGTTCTCCGTTAATCTTTACAATATTCCAGGCATGTCCCCCACTGGCGGCAAAAACCATTTCCTTTGGTGTACTTGCTACGGTACATTTTATACCAAGTTTGTAGCAGAAATATTGCATAAGATTTGAATATCCGGCACAAACACAGATTCCTTTTTCAAGTACAGCCTTCCAATCCTGATCTGGCCAGTCTAAGCCCTGCTGCTTTGCCTGAACACTCCAATTGGCGCTGTATTTTTCATAATCTTCTCCAACCCCTTTCATTGCTTCTTTTATAACAGCCAGATCTTTCTGATAAGTATCGTGGTCATAAGTAAGAATTTCCTGTTCTATATCAAAAACCAGTTTTACTTTTTCAAAGTCGTTTTCTGCCACACTGTTTATATATTCAACCATTTTCTCTACATAGAGTTCAGGATTTTTTTTCTGAAGTGATGTGATATCAGCCGGAACTGCACTGCAACCTTTTCCGATTTTTGGAGAAATACGCTTCATTTTTCCGTAAAGATTTGCGTAACCATAATCTTTTGGAATTACCAGTGGCTCTGGAACAATGTAATCTATCCAATCACCTGTTTTTTTAAGATAAGCCGACAATTCCTCAAGGTGATTTTTAGGATCTTTCCATTCCTTTATTTCTTCTTTTAAAGCGTCCCCCCAGATTCTGACACTATTATTTTCAAGGACCGTTGTTTTGTCGGAAAGGAATTCCAGCCAGTCAATACGCATTTCAAGCCATTGTGAAAAGTAATTTGCATAATCTGTGTATGAACTCAAATTTGCAATGGCTTCTGGATATTGCCACCATACCCAGTATTTTTGTTCCAGTTGATCCTTGTGCTCTCTAAGATATGAAACAAATCTGTTGTAAGATTTCATATGCTTAATATAGGCTTCTTCAAATTCAGTAGCCTTCTTTACTTTTTCAGCACATTTTGGAAATTCATAATACCATGGTAGATAATAAAGCTCTTCCTCATTTCCTACAGTAGTTTTAAATTCAATGGTAGCAGCTAAAAGTTTTGAAACACTTGCATTATATTCGTCGTGGGATTTTATTTTTTTGAACGAATCTGGAAGCCTTAAGGGCCAATTCCAGAACTGTTTATCACCTAAAGAAGCGTAATTTCTATAGACTGTAGCATCTTTAATAAGATTTGCAAAATCAGTTTCTCCAGTTAACATTTCTATAGTTTTATTGATATCCTCATCACCCAAAGCCCAGATATTTGGTTCTACGCCTTCACCTTCCTTTGATGTTGGCCATTTGTTTACTTCAACAGGAAGAGGATTAAATTTCAATTCACCAACTTCATAATTCCATTTAGGATTATTGGCATAAACATTTGTTCCTTTTGTATTTTCACCTACAGTTATCCATTCAAAAGCAGCCTTTTTATTACTGCCATTTATGTAATAGGAAGTTCGCATATTGTAAACAATATCATTTTCAACGTTGAACTCTGTATTTCTATCAATAATAACAATCACTTTTCCTTTATAATTAGAAGAACAAAGAGCTTCTCCCAATCTGGAAAATTGACCTCCCCAACCTCTACCCATTCTGCAGTCAACAACTATAGCTTCTTTATTTTTAATCTCTTTGATGTAAGGCTTGAAATAATCCTGTGTAAAAAATCCTGGAAAAAAGTAAGCAATTTTCTTACTCATAAAAGGCCGGGTATAGTAGTTGGTGTCCATATAAAAAACCGATGTATTTTTTATAGGCTCCCATTTATAGTGACCTACGCGATACTTTTCTTCACCAGCACTAGGATAATAAAAAAGCTCTTCTGGTTTATAGCCCTTTCCTAAAAGTTCACCGATTGTTCCATATTCATCGGTAAAATAAATATTTTTATGTCGCTGAAAACTATAACCATTAAAAGAAAGGGAATTATCAAGTGGAACATCATCAACAATCATGTAAGGCAAAAGTACATTGTACAGATCTTCAGGATTTTTGATGTTATCAAGCATTTCCAGTTTAAAACCACGATTTTTAAGTTCATCTAATGCGGCGTAACTTTTTAAAGCTTTTTTGGCATCGTCTGATATGGAAGCTGCAAAAAGTGGTGCAGCAAAAAACAGGAATCCAGTAATGATAAGCAGTGCTACTTTTTTTATTGATTTATACATTGTAAGATTTCCTTTAAAATACAGTTTTGTACAATATTTTAAGCGATTTTAATCAGTATTGCTACTTCTTTTGGTTGCGTTTTCCATACTTATCCATTATATTTTTTAACATAGGGGATTTTCCTTATACCCCATTCTATATAACTAAAAGAGGTATTAAATGCAGTACGGTTATTTTGACGATGATGCAAAAGAATACGTCATCACAAGACCTGACACACCAACAAGCTGGTCCAACTACCTTGGTTCAACAGTTTACGGTGCTGTAATTACAAATAACGCCGGTGGATACGGTTTCTACAAATCCGGTGCACAGGGACGCTTCCTTCGTCTTCGCTTCAACTCAATTCCTATGGATCAGCCGGGCCGCTATTTTTACCTTCGTGATCAGGAAGATGGCGATTTCTGGAGTGCTACATGGCAGCCTGTAGGAAAACCACTTGATCAGTATAAAAGTGAATGCCGCCACGGTACTGCTTATACAGTAATCACTTCTGAATACAAAGGAATTAAATCAGAAACAAAATACTACGTTCCTCTTGGACAGAACTTTGAATATTGGAGACTTAAGCTCACAAACACTTCAGACAAAGTTCGTAAAATCCGAGCATTCTCTTACTGTGAATTCACAAACCAGTGGAACACAACTCAGGATCAGGTAAACCTTCAGTACTCACTTTTCATCGTAAAAGGTGAAAAAGTTGCTGATAACATGCTCCGCTATTCAATTCAGGACAACCTTTATCTCCAGCACCCGGAATATGAAGTTGGTGGTGCTTACATGAGCACCTGGATGGCCCTTGTTGGCGCACCAATGACTGGTTTTGATACAAGCCGTGAAGCCTTTATAGGAACCTACGGAAACTACGAACATCCTCAGGCTGTTGTAAACGGAGCCTGTACAAACTCTGAAGCTTTTGGTGACAACTCTTGTGGTACAGTTCAGACTGATATTGAACTTAAACCAGGCGAAACAAAAGAAGTAATTCTTATGCTTGGTATTGATGACGCTCGAGCCGTAGGAC
>JAKSTP010000052.1 GCA_024402505.1 Treponema sp. | reverse complement strand
ACTCATTCTGATGAAATTCTTTGTACAATTTGCTATACTAATTGTATGAAAGTATTCAATCTGCCTGAAAAACCAAAAGCCTTTATCTTTGATATAGACTGCACCCTTTACACAAACGATTTTTGGGGAAACGAACAGGTAGACTGCCAGATACGCCGGTTTGCCGATTTACGAGGCATTTCCCACGATGAAGGAAGAAAGATTATCGGAGACTTTCGTTCCGCCTGGGAAAAGGAACACGGTCATAAAATCAGTCTTGGAAATACACTTACCCACTTCGGCATTTCCATCGAAGAAAGTGTGAAATGGCGAACTGAGCTTCATCACCCGGAAAACTACCTTAAAAAAGACGAGAAACTCATATCAACACTTCAAACAATTTCTGCCATGGGAATTAAAATGTGCTGCGTTACAAACAACCCTGTAATCATAGCAAAAAGAACCCTTGAAGCTATCGGCGTAGATCACATTCTCACTGACATTGTAGGGTTGGACACCTGTGGAAAATCAAAACCGGCCTTTGAACCTTTTAAAATGGCTCAAAGCATAATGAATGTTAATTCAAAAGATATTGTTGCCGTTGGAGACCGCTTCGACATTGACCTCGATTATCCTTTACAGATGGGCATGGGTGGAGTTCTTGTTTCCGGCGTAGAAGACGTGTATTCTCTTCCAAAAATGTTCAATTTAGGGTAAAATTAACCTGTATTTCGTTCCTGTAGCTCATCTGGATAGAGCGGTCGCCTCCTAAGCGACAGGTAGTGCGTTCGAATCGCATCTGGAACATAACAAAACAAATAATCAACCGGGATATTTTCTATGTCTACATTACAGGGATTGCTTCTGGGAGCTTTGCAGGGAGTTGCAGAGTTTCTTCCAATTTCTTCATCTGGTCACCTTGCACTGGCACAGGCTTTGTTTGGTCTTGAAGACGTACCTTTACTTTACGACGTGCTCCTTCATCTAGCTACGCTCCTTGCAGTAGTTCTTTTTTTCTGGAAACAGATCTGGAATCTTATTCTTGTATTCTGCCGGTTGATTACACGAAAACCCCTTCCAGAAGACACAGCCCTTGCTTCTTCGGAAAAAGCCGGCCGGGCAAACATTCTTGCAGTTATTATCGTCACTGTTATTACAGGAGTACTTGGAGTTGTAACATCAAAACTTATTCCTGAAATGAGCCTTAAGGTTACAGGAGCCGGCTTCCTTGTAACATCAGCCCTTCTTATTGCAAGTTCACTGATTTCAAGAAAAACCAATGCTGAAGAAGAATACCCTTCCGTTTCTGTAAAACAGTCTTTGCTTATTGGTGTAATGCAGGGATTTGGAACTTTACCTGGAATCTCAAGATCTGGTTCTACAATTGCCGGAGCTCTTTTTGTAAAAGTTGACCGAAAACTTGCAGGTGAATTTTCATTTATTGCATCAATTCCTGCTATTCTTGGTGCCTTCATTCTTGAAGCAAAAGACCTTGGAGAAGTTAGTTCTTCCATTGGTGCAGGTCCTGTTATTGCAGGATGTGCCGCCGCCTTTATTACAGGCTGGTTCTCCCTTGCTTTCCTTATGAAACTCATTAGAAAAGGCCGTCTTGAATGGTTCAGTGCATACCTGATTCCTCTTGGCATTGCCACAATCATTTTTATGTAAATTAGGCCTATGAAGAAAGTTTTTCTTGATTCTGCCGCAGTTGAAAAAAACGCAAAGGAACGCTATTCCATTCCAGAATTTCTGATGATGGAAAATGCGGCTCATGGACTTGAAACTGCAGTTTTGAATCATTTTGTAAACCTTCCTTCCAAAAAATCTGTTTTTATTGCTTGCGGAAAAGGAAACAATGGTGCCGATGGACTTGCTTTAGCCCGCTTTTTGCAGAATAAATGTTCTGTCTCTGTCTACTGCCCGGTTCCGCCAAAAACACTGGAAGGCGAAGCACAGTATGAAATGGCAAAAAAACTTGGAATTCAGTTTGACTCTGCTTTCGAAAATCAGGATATATTTGTTGACTGCGTATTTGGAACAGGCTT
Organism: Treponema sp.; assembly: GCA_024402505.1. Taxonomy (GTDB): domain Bacteria; phylum Spirochaetota; class Spirochaetia; order Treponematales; family Treponemataceae; genus Treponema_D. The sequence continues at coordinate 8,474 of JAKSTP010000052.1, read as the reverse complement.
TCACGGTGAAATTACAGAAGAATGGAAAACTCTTTTTAATAAAGCCCAAAACTCACCGTCATGGAAAATTGCCTGCGACGTTCCTTCAGGGATTTCTAAAAACGGAACAGTTTCGGAAGGTGCTTTTAAAGCCAATGAAACTGTTACAATGGGTTCAATGAAACTGGCTCTTTTAAGCGACATGGCAAAAGATTACACCGGTAAGATTACTGTAAAGGATCTTGGTATCTCGGAAGAAGATTTTTGCAGTTGTGGTGATGACAAGATCTATCTTTCAGAAGATCAGGACATTGTTCTTCCATGGCGAAAAAATGAAAACACCCACAAAGGAAAGTATGGTCATGTAAGCTGCATTTGTGGTGAAAAAGCCGGAGCTGCAGTTCTTTCTGCCACCGCTGCCCTTGAAAGCGGAACAGGCCTATCTTCCGTAATAGAAACAAGTTTTTCAAATATTTCACAGTTCAAAGTTGATCCATCTTTAATGATTACAAAAGATTTTCCTTCTGGATCATTGTGTTTTACCCTTGGAAACGGACTTGGAAACGCCGACAAAAACCATAATATAAAAGACTTTGTAAATAAGTTTGAAAATCACATTACAAAGCTTTGCAGCGAAAATAAACACTGTCCTGTTGTTCTGGATGCAGATATTTTTTACTGGTCAGAGTTTCCTTTATTTTTAAAAAGGCTTTCAGCTTTGAAAAACTGCAGAATAGTCCTTACTCCTCACCCCAAAGAACTTGCATTTTTGTCAGGTAGCCTTGGGCTTTCAAACGAAGAGCAATCTCCTGCAAAAGCCCTTGAGAATCGTGTTGAAATTGGGAAATCCTTTTTGCAACAGTTTCCAGACTGCGCTCTTGTAATGAAAGGAGCAAATACCTTTATTGCTGTAAACAACAAGATTGTCATTTCGAGTCGCGGAGGATCCTGTCTTTCAAAGGCTGGAAGCGGTGATGTACTTACAGGAATTATTGGTGGACTTTTAGCCCAGAATTACAAGCTGGAAGAGGCCTGTGTTTCAGGATGCGGACTTTTAGGCATGGCCGCCGAAAGTTTTGGAAAAGAACGTTTTGATCTTACTGCCTTAAAACTTTGCAAAGAAATTGAACAGGTGGCAAACCTCGAAAAAGGCGGCATGGAATAATGGAAGATCTTGAAATTTTTAATTCCGAGTCTTTTTTTAAATCTCCTTCCAGCATTCTTGTAAAAGGTGACAATCTTGATTTTCTTTCTTCAGTAGAAAAGTTTGAACCTTTCGTAGATTTTATTTATATTGATCCGCCTTACAACACGGGAAATAATTTTACTTACAAAGACCGTTTTTACGAGGGGAAAGACCGCCATTCAGCCTGGCTTGATTTTATAAAAATCCGTCTTGAAAAAGCCCGTTCTATATTAAAAGATGAGGGTGTTATTTTTATAGCCATTGGACAGGATGAACTTTACCGACTTAAGGTTCTTTGTGACGATATTTTTGGTGAAGACAATTTCATCAACAATTTTATGTGGCTATGCGGGAAAGGCAAAAAAGATGAGTTTTCAAGGACTTTGCAGCAGGATACACTTTGCTATGCAAAAAACCGTCGAAAATGCAGGCCTTTTGTAGAAATCCAGGAAAGAAATTATAAAACTCAGAATCCCGACAATGATCCAAGGGGACAGTGGTTTTCGGGAAGCATTTCATTTTCTGAAAAACGTTCATCAAAAAATCACAAAAACTTTTTTGCTGTGGAAAGTCCAAGCGGCATAAAATGGGAAAGACAGTGGCTATGCTCAAAAGAAGAAATGGAAACTCTCCTTGCGGAAAACAAGATTTATTTTGGTCCCGCTCCCGACTATGCAAATGTTCCGCGGCAGAAAATTTTTAACGGCGAAGAAAATCAGATTATACCTAAAAACATAATTGATCACTGCCCTACCACAAGAGACGCTCAGAATTATCTGGACAAACTTCTTGGTGAAAAAGGACTTTTTGATAATCCAAAACCTGTTGAACTTATTGAACACTTCTTAAAGATTTCAAACACTCCCAAAAATGCAGTTATCATGGATTTCTTTGCTGGAAGCGGAACTACCTTTGAAGCAGTTAGCAGATTGAACGAAAGTGACGGCGGAAACAGAAAATGTATTCTTGTGCAAAAGGACGAAGGTAATATTTTTGAAATCTGCAAAAAACGGGTTCAAAAAGTGATTGAAAATGAACCTTTAAACACCCAGTCTAAAGATCCTTATTGCCGTTTCTGTTACATTCCGTGCAGCCAATAACATGGACATGCTTATTTCCTTCGGTTTTGTTGAATAATCGAGCTATAAGATAACCTGACAAAGGAACTTTTTTGTGGCAAACCGGGCAGCGTCTTTCAATACCAGGTTTTGGCACCGGATAACAGTAAGGACATCCAAGAATATTACAGCGCTGATCAGGGACTGTCATAGGGCGGAATACTTTTGAATGAATGGTTTCGCCCTTTTTGCTGTCCAGCAATGAGTCACATAAAGGGCATTTAGAAAAAGAAGGAACACCTGTTTGCTTTCCAGATGTTCCTTTTTTATTGTATTGTGATGATTGTTTTTTTGATGCTTTGATGTAACCGCACAGAAGAGCAATAATTACTACTGATACAAGTGCGATTACAACATAATCCATTAGAGTTTTCCGCTTTCTGCGGCTCCAGGAAGACCAATGTCTTTGCGGTAGAAGGCACCCTCAAATTTTACACCTGATACGCAAAGATATGCATTTTCCCAGGCTTCTTTGAATGTGTTACCGTAAGCACTGCAGGCAAGAACGCGTCCACCGCTTGTAAGGAGTTCGTTGTCGTTTTCACGGCGACCAGTTGTTGCACCGGCAATGAATACTTTTGCACCGCTGGCTTTTTCCAAAGTAGAATTAATTGTGATTGGAAGGCCTTTTTTGTAATCTCCAGGGTATCCGCCTGAAACTACAACCGGAGCCACCTGATATCCGCTCTTCCATTTGAACTTAAATTCATCAAGTGTTCCGCTTACAATAGCCTGACACATTGAAACAAAGTCAAAATCCATAAGTGGAAGAACAGCCTGAGTTTCAGGATCACCAAGGCGAACATTGTATTCAAGAAGTTTTGGTCCGTTTTTGGTAAGCATTACACCGAAGAAAATAAATCCACGGTAATCATATTTTTCTTTAATAAGTCCCTGAAGTGTTGGCTGGAGAATTTTTTCATTGAAAGCTTCCATAGTTTTTTCATCAACATCATCAAGAGGACAAACAGCGCCCATTCCGCCAGTGTTAGGACCTTTTGCACCATCCATAAGACGTTTGTGGTCACGGGCAGGAAGGAAAGGAACGATTGTAGCATTTCCTTTTACAGCATATTCAGGTGTAACTGACACAGCGGCAAGAACCGAGATTTCTACACCTTCAAGGTAATCTTCAATAACAAGCTTGCGTCCTGCATCTCCAACGCGACCAGAACACATAAGATCTTCTACTGCGTCCAGAGCTTCCTGTTCAGTTGCAGCAACAACTACACCTTTACCTGCAGCAAGTCCGTCGGCTTTAAGAACGATTGGAGCACCGTGTTTTTTTACGTAAGCAAGTGCATCATCTTTATTAGTGAAAGTTTCACTGGCAGCACAGGCAACTCCGTAATCTTTCATGAATTTTTTTGCAAGGTCTTTACTGCCTTCAAGAGCAGCACCTTTGGCTTTTGGTCCTACAACAGGAATTTCTGCTTTCCAGAATTCATCAGCGAGACCTGCACACAGAGGATCTTCTGGTCCTACAACACACATGCGGCAGTTTTCGTGTTTTGCAATCTGAACAGCGGCTGGGATTCCGTTGTCTTCAATGTAATCACATTTTTTTGGATCAACATTTATACATTTTGATTCATTGTGGGTTCCACCGTTTCCAGGTACTACTACAATTTTATCAACCGAAGAACTCTGAGCCAATTTCCAGCAAATAGTGTGCTCACGACCACCATTGCCAACTACAATAATATTCATAATAAGGATTATAGCAAAAAAAAAGGGAAAATTCAAACGTGATGACAGGTCAGGAGCATTATGGTATAATTGCCACAATGGCAAATGAGAACAGAATCGCTACCCGTTATGATGACATGGGACGCGTAACCTGCAATGAACTTTGTGCAGTAAACGGAACACTTATCAACATCAGCAAAACAGGCTGCAAAGTAAGTTTTCCAGTAAATGTTGTAGTTGATTTATCCAACGAATACGAGCTGACCATTCTTCTTGCAAAAAAAAGCCTTGAAACTCCTCTTAATTTAATCTGCAAACCTCAGTGGGTACAGGAAACAGGCGGTAGTACAGAAATAGGATTCCAGACACTTTACTGCCCCGATCTTGCCCGCCAGTCAAAATACATTGATTTTCTGGAAGAACAGGATTCTGATGATCTTCCTGAAATAGTTTAACCAAAATTACCATGAAAAAACTTAACGGAATTGCCTTTCTTGCTTTCCCGGAAATGGCAGAGCTTTTATTAAGCGAACTTAAAAACCGCTTCGGAATTCTCCAGGCCCCTTCAAAAAAATACGGTGATCTTCTTTATTTTGAGGGAATTGATCTTTCAATCCGGCCATACTGGGCATCCACCTGCATGCTGGAGCCATTTATTCTGGATTTCAATTCTATTGGTGAAGCAGCCGGGGAGCTTAAAAAGATTCAGAGAAACTGGGCACCTTACCAGTTCACCTGCTTCCGACGAGCCGGTCTCATTCAGGATAAACTGCCTTACATCAACCTTAAAGACAGAAAATTCCCCGTAAAAATCCCCCAGAGCGAAATTGGACTGTACACTCTTATAGATGAACACACCCTCATTGCATCTGCAAAAACCACCAGCTTTATTCCTGCCGGCCGAATGGTCTTTGTTGAAGATCACGAAAACCCGCCAAGCAGAGCCTATCTTAAAATTCAGGAAAGTCTTACCCTTTTTAACCTTTTCTTTGGAGAAGAACTTCCACACGAAGGCCAGAAATGTTTTGAAGCCGGTGCCTGTCCTGGAGGATGGACCTGGGTTTTGGTAGGATTAGGAGCCCAGGTTTATGCTGTGGACCGGGCAGAACTTGCACCTTCCCTTATGGAAAATCCTTTGGTAAAATTCCAGGCCCACGATGCGTTTACCTTAAAACCGGAAGATATTGGCCCTGTAGACTGGGTTTTCAGCGACGTAATCTGCTACCCTGAACGGCTTTTAGAATGGATTCACAAATGGCTTGATTCTGGCATGACCAAAAACATGATCTGTACAATCAAGATGCAGGGTGAAATTGACTGGAAACTCATTGAAGAAGGATTTGCGTCCATTCCAAACAGCCGCATTGTACACTTAAATTACAACAAACACGAATTAACGATTTTGATAAAGTGCTAGAAAATAATCCTTGCCATACCCTTTATCAGGATAATCACAGGTTTTGATTCAATATTTTAAAAAGTCACACGGATTTGCTGCGTCCTACGGACTCCGCTATAATTTTGGTGAAAGTGATGCTCTATATAACCGTGAGCACCGTAGGTGCGAACAAATCCGTGTGATAAAATAAAATCGGTGGAACAGTTTAGTTCTACTGCAAAAACTCAAATGGAGTTGCCTGATAAACGTAATAGTTCAGCCAGTTTGCATAGAAAAGATGAGCTGTACTTCGCCATGTGGAAAGAACAGGCTCTTCAGTGTTGTTGTTACGGAAATAGTTCAAAGGCTTTTCAATTTTAATGCCCTTGTTCACATCGCGGAAATATTCTTTTGCAAGAGTGTCTGTATCGTATTCCAGATGGCCTGTCATGAAAACGGCACGGTTGTCTTTTGATTTACAAAGTGTAGCTCCCGTCTCTTCATTTTCCGCAAGAAGCACAAGATTTTTGTTTTTCTTTACATCATCAGTAAGAATTGTAGTCCAGCGTGAAGTTGGAACCGGGAATTCGTCATCAAAACCACGAACAAGAGGATCCTTTGGTTTTAGGTTCTTGCTGTAGTAAATGCCCGAATATTTTTTGTCCACAATCTGCTTGTCGATGCCATGGAAGTGATAAAGGCCTGCCATAGCACCCCAGCAGATGTAAAGTGAACAGAATACATTTTCGTGAGCCCAATCCATGATTTTGCAAAGTTCGTCCCAATAATCAACAGCTTCAAAAGGAATCTGTTCCACTGGAGCACCTGTAAAAATCATGCCGTCGAATTTCTGTTTGTAAAGATCTGAAGACGGAATGTAGAATTTATCAAGATATGCCTTCCCTGTGGTTTTGGAAACGTGACTTTCCATACGCACAAGGCTGATATCAATCTGAAGAGGAGTATTACTCAAAAGTCGCATAAGCTGTGTTTCTGTGGTTTCCTTTGTAGGCATAAGATTCACAATTGCGATTTTAAGAGGACGAATATCCTGTGTGGCGGCACGATTTTCCGTCATAACGAAGATATTTTCCTTCTCGAGAGTTTTTACTGCAGGCAGATCAGACTGAATTTTAATTGGCATTTTTTAATCCTGATTATTTTGTTACAAAGTTGATACTCTTTCGTACACAAGAGTTAATGCAAGTACCACATCCTACACATTTTGCTTCATCGTGTACAGGCAGATTGTTTTCAAAATGAATTGCACCCTGTGGACAGTCCTTTTCACATTTGTGGCACTTGATACAAGAAACCTTGCAGTTTTTAAGAACAGCTGGCTTATTGTCACTTGTTACAGAACAAAGAACCATTGGAGCGGTTCGTTTTGTATTTACTTTCTTGATGATTTTCTTTGGACAGGCCTTTGCACAGGCTCCACAGCCGGTACATTTTTCTTTATTGATTACAGGAAGTCCCTTTTCTTCAAGGCTGATGGCATCGAATTTACAGGCGGCTACACAGTCACCGTAACCGATACAACCGCTGGCACAAAGTTTTGTTCCATTGATAGCAATATTTGCAGCGGCACAAGATTTTACTCCTGTGTAATCTCCCTTCTTTACGGCATTTTCATTGCATCCCTGACAGGCAAGCACTGCAATATAAGAAGTGTCATCTGCAGTACCACCCATAATTTCTGCAACCTTTGCAGCCACTGCGGCACCACCGGCAGTACAACCATTACAAGGTGCACCGTCTTTTACCAGGGCAGCAGCATAAGCAGCACAACCTGCATAACCACATCCACCGCAGTTTGCGTTTGGAAGGATTTCAATGAGTTTACCAATTCTTTCATCTTCCTGAACCGCAAAGATCTTCTTGAAGAATCCCAGAAGACATCCAAGTACAAGAGCCAAAACAAAAGAAATAATTACAGTAGAAATAATAATATTCATAAATTTTACCTGTTACCTATTGTCCCCTACTACTTAATAAGTCCTGCGAATCCCATGAAAGCCATGGAAAGAAGACCTGCAGTAATAAACAGAATTGCGTTTCCTTTAAGGAAGGAAGGCACTTTTGATGTCTGCATACGCATTCGGATTCCGCTCATAATCACCATTGTAATAATGAAACCGGCGGCACTTCCCAAAGCGTAAACAACTGCTTCACCGTAGTTCAGGCCCTTTGAAATACAGTTCATACAAATGGCAAGAACGGCACAGTTTGTGGTAATAAGTGCAAGGTAAACACCCATTGAAGAATAAAGACCAGGTGCTGATTTTTTCAGGTAGAATTCAACCAGCTGAACCAGAGAGGCAATTACAAGGATGAAAACCAGTGTCTGAAGGAATTCAACGTGGAATTTTACCAGAACACAGTAGTACAAAGGATAAGTAACCATTGTAGCCAGGATAATAACGAATGTAGTAGCAACACCCATACCAAAGGCTTTTTTGGTATCACTTGTCATTCCAACAAAAGGACACAGAGCAAGATACTGAACAAGAATTACGTTATCAATAAGAGCAGCTTTAAGGAAAATACTGAGCAAATTATTCATCTTTTTTTCCTCCTTTTTTGCTTACTGCTTCAGTAATGGCAACCATTGCACCGAAAACAATAAATCCCCCTGGAGCCTGGGCAAAAAGGCCAAGTCTGTAAGCTTCAGGAATTACTTCAAGACCAAAGAAAGATCCTGATCCCAAAAGTTCACGGATAATGGAGATGGCACACAATACCCAGGTATAACCAATACCCATACCAAGGGCATCAAGAACTGAAAGTCCAACGTCATTTTTGGAAGCAAAACTTTCAACGCGACCCATAATAATACAGTTTACAACGATAAGAGGCAGGAAAACGCCAAGTGAATCAGAAAGGCTTGGAACATATGCTGCAAGCACCAGCTGAACAATGGTAGTAAAGGCTGCAATTACAATGATAAAAATTGGAAGACGGATTGCACCAGGAATAACCTTTCGGAACAAACTGATGATAATTTCACTCATCAGAAGTACGAAAGTCATGGCCAATCCCATTCCAAGACCGTTGAAAACGTTTGTTGTTACGGCCAGTGATGAACAAAGACCGATGGAAAGAACCAGAAGCGGATTTTCAC
>JAKSTP010000051.1 GCA_024402505.1 Treponema sp. | reverse complement strand
GATTTATCAAGTTCTGTGTCTTCACCTTCAATTTTAAGGTTGATCTTTTTATTCAAATCACGCTGAAGATCACGAACAACACGAGGGAAGCGGCTGAAAATCTGGCTGATTGGAACCATTCGGATTTTCATAACACCTTCCTGAAGTTCGCCGGCAATGCGTCCCAGGTTCTGTGTGTAAGAACGGAATTTTGTTGATTCTGCTTTAAGATCAACATCATAATTTTCGAAAAGATTAACCATTCCGCCGTACTCAGCAAGAACAGCCTTTCTTACTTCAGAAATAGGTGTACCTTTCTGGATTTTTTCGAAATATGCAGGAAGCTGATCAAAAAGTTTATGAATTCTTTCTTTATAAGAGTTTTCAAGAGACTGGAAAACAAGAACTTCATTGGCAAGCTGGTTAGCAAGCTGGTTGAAAGAAGCCTTTGTAATAACAGTTTCTGAAACAAGATTCAAAAGATAATCGATGCGTCGTGAATCTACACGAAGAATTGAGCCCTGGGAAGCACTTCCTGAACCAGCTGCTTTCTTTTCGGCAGGAGCTTCTTCTTTCTTTTCTGCGGCAACTTTTACAGGTGCAGCAGGTGCCGGAGTCTGAACAGCAGCAGGAGTTTCTACATCCTGAACCGGTGCACTTACTGGAGCCGGAGATGCAGCAGGTGTACTTACAGGAGCCTGAACAACAGGAGCAACTGGAGCTGCAGGAACTGGTGTACCGGCAAATGTATCTTCGGTAATAAGTTTTGCATCAGTAACAAGTGTTACATCACTAAGGAATGATGCATCTTCAAGAGCAGCACCATCCTGACTTGTTGCAATATAATAGTAAACATATTCGTAGAACTGATCTTCATACAAAGCATCGAAATCTGGAACTGTCTTAAGAACGTTACCGGCATTTTTAAGAGAAGCAAATACCTGAATACCCCCAACGGAATTCATTGGATTTGTTTCATCAAACTGAACGGCAACACACCAGAGTTTCTGACCGCTTTCAAGATCAGTAACCATATCGCGATAATCTTCTTCTGCCAATGGTGGAAGTGGAAGACCTTCTACAACAGGAGCTGCAGGAGCGGCAACCGGTTGAACTGGAGTTCTAACTGCGCTAGAAGCAACCGAAACAGGTGCTTTTGGTTTTGCAGCAGCAGGAGCACTACCCTTTGCAGGTATATAAGAATGGAGTTTATTCAAAATAGCTGTTGTATCTTCACCGTATACACCACCATTCTGACGTTCTTCAAGCATAGCCTTAATAACATCAATGGAAGTAAGGAGAAGGTCAACTACATCTTCATCTACTGTAACTCTGTCCGAACGGATTTCATCAAGAACATCCTCTACTGAATGAGTAAACGTTGAGAGTTCAGTCATTTCAACTGTAGCAGAACCACCTTTTAGTGTATGAGCAGCACGGAAAATTTCGTCAATTGCTTCATGATTTGTTGGATCATTTTCAATTACGAGAATATTGCTTTCCAGCTGTTCAACCTGCTGTTCTGCCTCAGCGAAGAAATCTTTTAAAAGTTCTTCGTTATTAGGATCAAGATAATCACTCATACCCCTCATTATAACACAAAATATCAAACTGACAAGTAGTAAAACTCAAAAAACTCAAAAAACTCTAATAAAATAGAGTTATTGAAAGGGCAATTTCTCTATACTTTTGAGCATTTTATGCCGATAATATAATGATAATCTCTGGTTTTTTATGGAGACAATATGAAAAAAACAAAATTAATTGCAGCCTTCCTCACGCTTTTTACTTTATCCTCTTCCTTGCAGGCACAGGTATTTTTTAGTGGAGCCGCAGGCGGCAGACTGAACAGTGGTTTATATAAAAACTCAGAAGATAAGTCAGCTGCAGATCTTACAGCCAATGTATTTTTTCAAAGTCAGACTGGAATCACCGACAACATCTGGATTCATGCAGACTTCTCTATGGAAACTACAGACATTGCAAACTCCACTCTTTTCAATAAAACACCGGCTTTTTTCCAGTTTGATGAACTTTCTATAACCTATAAAGCTCGCCTGGATAAACTCACAAACTATCTTGGGGCTTACATGGGAGCATTTGATGTTGCCGGTTCAGACATTTTCCTTCGCCGTCAGTTTGGTTTGAAAAACATAAGTTCAAAACTAACAGATGACTGGCTTGGAAACTCTGGAAAACTTCTCTACCCTCACTTTGGAGCAGGTCTTTCTGAAACCGTACAATTTCCTGGTAACCAGGCCGCTGCAGTTTATTTATATGTAAACAAGGAAACTGCTGACTTCACAGATTTTATGGTTTTAAACGGTGACTTGCGTTATGCCTGCGCTTTTGAATACATTACAGCTGATTTTTCACTTGGTTTTGGTGGTCCATTAAAAGAAACCTATAAAGCAAACGATGTTTTTGTTGTAATCAACACCTTGTATCTTCACACTGGCCTCACAATGCTTATTGGAAACAGTTACACACAAAGCGTTTTCCTTCAGACAGGTCTTTCAAATGCTGAATATTCTAAAAAAACAAAGAAAATTGCCGTAACAAACAAAAATCTTTATTTTCTCCTTGAACCTCGATTTAAGACAGATTTTATGAACATTCATCTTTCACTCTTCTCGCTAACTCCTAAAGCCTGCGACAACATGTTCTTTATTGATGACACATTTGGTTTTGCGGTTAATATTTTTGATGATAGAACAGAAAGTCGAAACAATGGACTTAAATGGGGAGTAAACACAATCTTCTCATTTGAGAACTGTTCACTGGTTGATATAAAAACACCGGACTATATTAAAAATGCGCAGAAAAATCTGACTGTAAACCCATATGCCGGATTAAGAGTTTTTGGCGGTGAATTGAATGCAGGCCTTCGCATGAATCTTAGTTATCTTATTCAGAAAGAACACCAATTCTACGAAGGGCTCAAATTCAACGTGGGATACCGAGCAGAATTCTAAAAATTTAGAGAAAATTGAGAATTTATGTTGACATGGTCCAAGGCTGTGTTATAATTAAATAAATTACGGTTTTAGTGGAATTACCGTTTGTTACAATTTCACTTAGGAAAAAGGAAAAGAGCTATTAGGACATTGATCCGAACGTCTTTTCCTTAATTTATTTAACCACCCTTCATCAACATACATCCATTTAAATTGAAATTTATCAGTTTTTTTTCTATAATATGGTTTATGAAACAGCACGGAACACTTACAAAAGATAATCACGCAGCATTGTGGCACGGACGATTTGAAGAAGGTCCTGATGCTCAGGCTGTTGATTTTGAAACATCTATCCATGTTGATGAACGCATGGCACTGGATGATATTAAAGGAAGTATTGCCCACGCAACCATGCTATCAAAAGTGGGACTTATTTCAAAAGACGAAGAAAAACAGATTGTAGACGGACTTAAATCAATAGAAGATGACCTTAATTCTGGAAAACTGGCTATTGATTATAGCGCTGAAGACATTCACTCTTTCATTGAAGCAACTTTGACTGACCGGGTTGGAGAACCTGGTAAAAAAGTTCACACAGGACGAAGCCGAAATGATCAGATTGCATTGGATGAACGACTTTACCTTAAACGTTTTATTCCTGAACTTCAGGCAAGTATTGTTACACTTATTGATGCACTTTCTGCCATTGCTAAAAATCATACAGAAGATCTGATCCCTGGATTTACTCATATGCAGCATGCCCAGCCTGTTACTTTGGCACAGCACCTTTGCGCTTGGGCCTTTATGCTTACAAGAGATCACGGCCGACTTTCTGATGCACTTAAACGAATTGATTATTCACCTATCGGAAGCTGTGCACTTGCCGGAAGCGGACTTCCACTGGACCGCCGTTTTGAAGCAGACCTTCTTGGATTTACAAACGTAACTCAGAACTCCCTGGATTCAGTTTCTGACCGTGATTATTGTATTGAAACTGTAAGTGCACTTTCCTTGTGTCAGATGCACCTTTCACGTTTCTGCGAGGAAATTGTTCTTTGGGCAACTACAGAATTCGGATTCATTGACCTTAGTGAAAAATGGTCTACCGGTTCATCAATCATGCCACAGAAAAAAAATCCTGATTTTGCTGAACTTATCCGCGGTAGAACAGGAAAAGTTTACGGCGATCTTATAGCCCTTCTTACAATGATGAAGGCTCTCCCTCTGGCTTATGACCGTGACATGCAGGAAGACAAAGAAAGCCTTTTTGATGCCTGTGATACAGTTCTTTCATGTATCCGCGTGTTTACTCAGATGATTTCTACTGCAAAATGGAATACACAGCGCATGGAAAGCCTTTGTGACGGTGGTTTCCTGAATGCTACAGACGTTGCAGATTATCTGGTATGTAAAGGACTTCCTTTCCGCACTGCACACGGAGTTTCTGCAAGACTTGTACGTCTTTCCATCGACAAAAACTGTAAGCTTGAAGACCTTTCTTTTAATGAATACAAAGAAGCCTCCCCTCTTTTTGAAAAGGATATTTTTGAAAAGATTACACCAAAAGCTTCTGCCATGGCACGCAATACAATTGGCGGACCTTCGATAGAAACAGTAAAAGCTCAGATTGCGGAATTGGATAATTTCGTAAAAAATAATTAATCTTTTTTGGAGAAAAAAATGAAAAAAATTGCTTTGATTTGTGCAGCCCTTCTGGCTCTCACACTTACAGGATGTAAGAAAGCAGAAAAAACAGCCGGCGGTGATAACTCAGTTGCCGAACTTAAAGCCCGTGGAACATTTGTTCTTGGTCTTGATGACTCTTTCCCACCACTTGGATACCGCAACGATGACAATGAAATCGTTGGATACGACATTGATCTTGGAAAAGAAGTTGCAAAACGCCTTGGTGTTACTTTCAAAGCTCAGCCAATCGACTGGGATGCAAAAGAAATGGAATTGAACACAAAACGCATTGACTGTATCTGGAACGGATTCACAATGACAGATGAACGTATCAATGCTCTTTCATTCACAAAGGCTTACCTTAACAACGAACAGGTTCTTGTTGTACGCGCAAAAGACAATATCAAATCACTTGCCGACATGAAAGGAAAAGTTGTTGGTGTACAGAGTGGTTCAAGTGCACAGGACGCTGTTGATGAAAATACATCTTTCAAAGATTCACTTGGTTCAATTGTATTCTTTAAGGAAAACGTAACAGCCCTTAATGACCTTGGAATTGGTGGTGTTGATGGTGTTGTAATGGACAGTGTTGTTGCAAACTACGCAATTGCTGAAGGAAATCTTCCATACGTTATTGTTGATGAAGCTCTTTCACGAGAAGCTTACGGTATTGGATTCCGAAAAGAAGATGCAAAACTTCGTGATGAAGTTCAGAAAATCCTTGAAGAAATGGCAAAAGACGGAACTGTTGCAAAAATCAGTAACAAATGGTTCGGTAAAGACATTTCTGTAATCGGAAAATAATAATTTATTGAAGGAGTGGAAAAATGGATCCCCGTTATGTAAAAATGATTATTTCGATGCTTCACGGTACAGTTACATCCCTTGAAGTATTTTTCTTAACTCTCCTTTTTTCCATTCCTCTGGCTCTTCCTGTTTCTTACGGGCGCATGAGCAAAAATAAAATCATTTCGGGAATCACAAATTTTTTCCTCCTTATTATCCGAGGAACTCCCTTAATGCTTCAGCTTCTGGTTGTTTATTTTGGACCAGGGCTTTTTATCCGCTGGCTTCAGTCAAAAGGTTATCAGATTAATTTTCGCTGGAACCGTTTTGCAGCCGCAATCATAGCACTTACAATCAACTATTCAGCATATTTTGCTGAAATCTACCGTGGCGGCATTGAATCCATTCCACAAGGACAGTATGAAGCAGCAAAAGTCCTTGGCTACACTCAGGCACAAACCTTTTTCAGAATCATTTTACCTCAGGTGCTTAAACGAATTACTCCTGCCATGGGAAACGAAGTTATTACACTGGTAAAAGATACTGCACTTGTTTCAGTAATCGGTGTAAGTGAACTTCTTATGGTGGCAAAAGAAAGACAGAGTGCACTTTTCTCTTTTTGGCCTTTGTTCATTGCAGGTATTTTCTATTTCATAATGAACTGGGGTGTTTCCTTTGCCTTTGAAAAACTTGAAAAGAAATTTGACTATTATAAATAGATTTAGTGAGGAGGATTAAAAATGGAAGAAATTATTACCGTATCAGGAATTAAAAAATCTTTCGGAACCACAGAAGTTCTTAAAGACATTTCATTTTCTCTTCACAAGGGAAAAGTTTTAAGTATTATCGGACCTTCCGGAAGCGGAAAATCAACTATGCTTCGCTGTATTTCTCAGCTTGAAACAATTGATAACGGCACAATTTCTATCTGCGGTGAAAACCTTGTAGAAAATGGCGTTTATGCAGACAAAGATAAACTTCGTGCCATTGCCCTTAAAAGTGGACTGGTATTTCAGAACTTCAATCTTTTTCCACACTACTCTGTCCTAAAAAATATTACCGATGCGCAGATTCACGTTTTGAAAAAAAACAAGGAAGAAGCAGAAAAAACAGCCCTTGAACTTCTTGATAGAATGGGGCTTAAAGATAAGGCAAATAATTACCCATGCCAGCTTTCTGGGGGACAACAACAGCGTGTTAGCATTGCAAGAGCCCTTGCACTGAAACCTGAAGTACTTCTTTTTGATGAACCAACTTCTGCTCTGGATCCTGAACTTACAGGTGAAATCCTTGAAGTAATCAAAGACCTGGCCAAAGAAAAAATGACCATGCTTGTTGTTACTCATGAAATGGCTTTTGCCCGAGACATAAGCGATTACATTGTTTTCATGGATGGCGGAGTCATTGTTGAAGAAGGTAAACCTGAAGATGTAATCAACAATCCACAGCAGGAAAGAACAAAGGCATTCTTGAAAAGGTTTTCAAACTAAAGCTTTATTGGAAAGCCTAAAATTATTCTGTAAGCCCGGCCAATCTTGATTTAAGAAGCTGGGCTTTTGCATTTGAAGGGTTTACAGAACAGGCATAATCACAGGCCCGCAATGCATTTTTAATCTGTCCTTCACTTTTGTAGATTTCTGCAATTCGGTAAAAACATTCTGAGCGGATTGTTTTTCTGCTTTCCCGGCCGCTTGCCTTTCCATAAAGATCAAGGGCATATTCATCCTGTGTTGTAGAAAAATAATAATTTGCAAGGTTCATTACAGATTCAGTTGAAACACCTGCAGTAAGTTCGTGTTCATTCCTGATACCGGCACTTTCAAAACACACATATTCTCCAAGACGGGCGGCCTGAAGTTTCTGACGATAATAAAGTGAAAACCAAAATGCAAATTCACAATCAAGATTATCAATAGCAAGCACATTATCGGCAGCCTGATCAATCATGCTTTTAGTTGTAACAAAATTATATTTTTTTACAAGATATTTTGAAAAAAGGCTGTAAGCTTCTTCATAACGGCCGGTTTTCAAAAGAAAAGTAAGGGTATAATGTACAAGAACATCATTAAAAACGGCAGTTTCAAAACTTTGATGCTCAATAAGCTTATAAAGGTCAGTTACCTTTTCTGTGTCAGAAAGTTTTGTATTGGATTTATACTGAAGATCCAGGCGAGTTATATAAAGATAAGGATTTTTTGTTTTTTCCAAGGCAAGTTCAAGGCGGTATAAAGCATCGGACAATGGAAGTTTTGGACGATTATCATAGGCTTCCATTTCAAGCGTTTTGATTCCAGCCTTACGTAATGCCATCACTTCTGAATCTTCGACTCTTTCCTGATTTGATTCCCAGGCAAAGTTAGAGTAAAGCACAAGGGACGGAACATAATAAGGATAATTCATTACTGCAGCAGAAAGAAGATCCCGGGCTTTTTCAGCATTTCCCTCGTTTATATTCCAAAGAGCTGCGTTTGCAAAAGTAAGAGGAAGGATTTCATTATCCTTAAGATCTTCACTTACCTCACCGTTTATACAGTAAAGAGCAAGAAGATTTTCCCGGATATTTTCTGCACTTTCGTAATCGTAAACAAGATAACAACAATCACTTTCCAAAGCATAAAGTCGGATAACATCATCTTCTGTAAGTGATGCAGCATTTTGTGCCTGAGAGTTTTTAAATACAAAAGCGTCCCATATACATTCAAGTGCACGGACATAACTTCCACTGTCATAATTTACAAGTGTCCAAAAGTATGCGTCTTTAGCATTCAAAAAACCTTCCGGAGTGATTTCTGCAGCCTGAGCATAATGACCGGTTCTAAGATAATAAGCTGCTGAGTTCCTAAGCCACACAGGATTCTTACTTGCATTATAGGCACTGTAAAAGAGAGAAAGATATTCTTCATCAAGGAGGAACTGTTCTATACTTTTATTTTGGAATTCTGATTCACGGAGACGGAAAACATACTCACTATAAATAGAAGAATAATCTGTTTTTTTAAGGTTTTCGGCATATTTTCCAGCTTCTTCAAGATTGTTTTCGCTTAAAAGATATTTTGTATAAACAGCCAGAAGTTCAGGATTCTTTGGATTCTTTTTTATTGATTTTTGAAGAAGTTTTCTGGCACTCTCTTTTTCATCTAAACTGATGTAGCGTTTATATATACCAAGAATAGACCAGTTGTCCCCGGCGGATTTTTCAAGTTTTTTTAAATCTTTAAGAGCCTGTTTTGTTTGCCCCATTCTAACAAGAGCATCTACTTCGGAAAGTGTAGACATAATACTTGTAGAATTTGCTGAAGTTGAACAAGACATAAAAAATCCGGCACAAAGAACACCTAATGCGAAAAACACTCTGAATATTCTTTTACCGGATCTTTTCATGTTCAGGAAGCTTATTCCTTTGAAATTTTATCAAGAACTGCGTTTACAAAACGATATGATTCATCTGGACTGAAATCTTTTACGATAGTAACAGCTTCATCAATAACGATATTGTGATCAACGCTGGTCTGCCAGGTCATTTCGTAAATAGCAAGACGCATTGCTGCAAGGGCAACTTTATTCAATCGTTCAAGACTCCAGCCTGACTGAAGATGTGAAGCGATTTTTTCATCAATTTCCTGGATATGTTCCACTGCTCCGCTTACAAGGAAACGGGCAAAAGTTTCTTCTTCTGTCTGTTTTGTTGACTTTTCAACAGGTTCTTCATCCATATCCATTGGCGATACTAGTTTTTCAGTCCAGTTGAACTGAAGAACATCTTCAATTGGAGTTCCGCCTACATCCCAGGAAAAAAGTGCCTGGAATGCAAGGATACGTGCGTTACGGCGTGCCACTAGTTGTTCCCCCAGTCAAGAAGCTTGTTCAATGCGTCCCCAGTCTTCTTGCGTTCAAAGTTTACATCTGTTTTAAGCTGCTGAACAACTTCATTACCTGTAACAGAAAGATACTGATTCTGTTTCTGCTGTGTAAGGATTTCACGAATATAATCGTAAACAGTAATTGTTGTTTCAGGCTGCCATACATCGCTGATAGCACACATTTTAGCAGCATATTTTTTCTGAATCATAAGAACTTCAAAGAACTGACCTGCATCTACAATGTCTGAAACAAACCCTTCTTTCTGGCCAAAGAAATTAACATAGTCTGCGTAGGCAAGTCCTACTGTAGCAGCATACTGTTCTGTTTTTGGAAGAAGGATTGAACTGGCCTGGAAAGTACCCTGTTCTGCTTCAAGAGTAATCTGTTCTGCAGTTTTTTTCTTGTCAGCAATAGCATTGCGCATTTCATTGATACGGATACGTGCTGTATCTGCATCTGAACCTTTTGGCATAAGAATAACAAAGATTTTTGCCATATCGTTCCATACAAAACTTGATTTGTTGCTTTCGTAAGCCATGCGGATTTCTTCGTCTGTAGGAGCAATTTTTGCAAGTTCATCCTGTTTAAGGGAATAAATATAGTTCTGAGCAATAAGCTGAGTTTTAATATAAGCCTTGTAATCAGCAGCATTCATACCCATCTGTTCAAGAAGAAGCTGATCAAGAGTATACCCCTGGGCTTTAAGTGCTTCATTCAGTTCTTTTTCAGATACAACTGCAGCCATTGAAAGAGCATTACAGATATTCTGCATAAAATACTGATCAACATAACTGTCCGGAAGAGAAATACCGGCTTTAGTTGCAGCCTGAACTGTAAGTTTTTCCTCAATAAGTCCTTCAAGAACCTGTTTGCGCTGTTCTACAGTAAGAGAAACTTTGTTAGTTTTCTCAAGAACTTCACAGCGTGCTTTAAGCTGTTTTACAGTAATTGTTTCATTTTTATTGATTTTAATTACTGCCAGAGGCTGAAGGTCATTCTGTGCAAATGCAAAACCTGTGAGCAAAAGTAAACTAATAAAAGCAACAAATATTTTTTTCATATAATTCCCCAATTATATTTGAAGTTGTTATGCTTATATAACGAACAAACTGTCTGAAAGTTACTAAAAAACTATCCTTCCAGTGGAAGTCCACCACTAATTGTAGCACGGATACGGCGAACACCTGCAGAAGATGACTGTTCTTTTTCAATTTTGAAGTCACCGATCTGAGCTGTATGCTGAACATGAGGCCCACCACAAACTTCCTTAGAGAACCAGTCAGTTTTTGGATCCTTACCGATTGTGT
>JAKSTP010000050.1 GCA_024402505.1 Treponema sp. | reverse complement strand
CCCATGTACCAAAACCAAGAGGAACAAAAATCCAGGAAATAAAATGACCGATTCTCGCAAGGATTGAAGAACCAAGTTCAGTTTCCAGCAGCAAGCCGAAACCTCGGTCGGTCCACCCAAAATTACTTGCAAACCAAACAACTATTGTAGAAATCAATATGATGGTTGTGGCCTTTTTTACAAATTCCCAGCCCCTTTCCCACATAACACGGGCAACATTTTTTAATGTAGGAAGATGATAAGCAGAGAGTTCAAGAACAAAAGGTGCCGGTTTTGAAACAAAGGGCTTTGTCCGCTTAAGGATAAGGCCTGAAACAATAATGGAAGCCATACCAATAAGATATGCACTGGTACTTACAAAAGCATTTCCGCCAAAAATACTACCTGCAATCAAAGAAATGAATGGTACTTTTGCACTGCAAGGCATGAAAGTAGTAGTAATAATTGTCATGCGGCGATCACTTTCACTTTCTATAGTACGACTTGCCATAATACCAGGTACACCGCATCCTGTTCCAACAAGTATTGGAATAAATGATTTTCCAGAAAGTCCGAATTTCCTGAAAATTTTATCAAGAACAAAGGCAATTCGGCTCATATAACCGCAGGCTTCAAGGAAAGCAAGAAGGAAGAAAAGAACGAACATCTGTGGAACAAAGCCGAGAACAGACCCTACTCCCGCAATAATTCCGTTGAGTACAAGGCCTTTAAGCCAGTCTGCACACTTCAAAAGATTCAATATATTTTCTACAACAACAGGAATTCCCGGAACAAAATATTTTGTACCAAAAAAATAAAATCCATCACCAAAAAGTTTATCTGTAGTCCACTCTGTGGCTTTTGCACCGATGCTTACCATGGAAATGTAATAAACCAGGAACATAATAAGGGCAAACACTGGAAGTCCAAGATAGCGGTTAGTTACAATCTGGTCTATTCGTTCTGAAACAGAAAGATGACCCTCATTTTTTCGCTTCAGACAAAGTTTTATTATGGAAGAAATGTAATTGTATCTTTCATTTATAATTACACTTTCCGAATCATCATCCATTTCTATCTCAACTTTATGGATATCTTTTTCGATATGCTCCATAACATCAGATGGAATATTCAGCTGGGAAAGCACTTTTGGATCACGTTCAAAAATCTTAATGGCATACCATCGCTGATCTTCTTCATCCATATTATGAACACAGGCTTCTTCAATGTGAGCAAGACAATGTTCTACACTGCCAGAATAGTTATGTTTTGGTTCAACCCGTCCGCAGAGAGAAGCTTCTACTGCCATTTCGGCGGCTTCCATAAGGCCAGTTTCTTTTAGGGCAGAAATTTCTGCTATTTTGCATCCAAAGTTTTTTGAAAGCTGTTCAATGTTGATTTCATCCCCGTTTTTGCGAACCACATCCATCATATTAATGGCAATGACTACAGGGATTCCAAGTTCAACCAGCTGTGTTGTAAGGTAAAGGCTTCTTTCAAGGTTTGTGCCGTCAATAATATTCAGGATTCCATCAGGTTTTTCATCAACAAGATAATTTCTGGCAACAACTTCTTCAGATGTATAGGGAGCAAGGGAATAAATGCCTGGAAGATCAGTTACAATGACATCTTCAAAACCAATGAGATTGCCTTCTTTTTTTTCTACAGTAACTCCAGGCCAGTTACCTACATATTGATTTGAGCCAGTGAGAGCATTAAAAAGAGTGGTTTTTCCGCAGTTAGGATTTCCTACAAGAGCAATTTTAGTCATAAAATCCCTTTATTCGATTTCAATAAGCTCACAGTCTTCTTTTCGAAGGCTCAACTCATAACCGCGTACATTTATTTCTACAGGATCCCCCAAAGGAGCAACTTTGCGGATTTTTACTTCAACATGGCGGGTTATGCCCATATCCATAATTCTTCTGCGAAGTGCCCCTTCTCCGTGGATTTTTACCACTACTGCACTTTCACCAGGTTTCAAGTCACGCAAAGTCTTCATCTGTTTTACCTGGCGAAAATTATAATAAAGAACAAATTAACAGTCAACAAATTCTGTTAGTCTAAACTACCCAAAATTTATTTTCTGACCATCTCTTTTGCTTTTTCCATGGCATCAATTACACGGTCGCAGTATGCATCAAATTCCGGATCTTCTGTCTGGCATTCTTTATGTGTAGCAATGTACATTAAAGTTTCACGAACTCCCTGTTCAAAACGAACATTCATTGAAAGTCCTGGAACGGCTTTTTTAAGCTTTGTATTATCAAAGATTACAGTATTTGATTTATCTCCAATAAGTCCGCCTCTAAAATCATAATCTGATGTATCTGCAAGGAAATCAGAAGGAACGTAATAGGCCTTAAGTTCAACTCCGAGAATTTTTGCAATTGTCTGATAAATCTGATTCCAGGTAAGATTTTCATCATTTGTAATCTGGAAAGTTTCTCCCAGTGCGTGAGGATTATTCATAAGACCTGTAAACCCTTTTGCAAAATCGGAATTGTGTGTCATAGTCCAAAGGCTTGTTCCGTCTCCGTGAATAATAACCGGTTTCCCATCCATCATGCGTTTTATAACCTGCCAGCTTCCTTTATTACCGTGAACTCCAAGGGGAACAGAACGTTCATCATAAGTGTGGCTTGGGCGGATAATTGTTACAGGAAAACCTTCATTGCGGTACTTTTCCATAAGGAATTCCTCACAGGCAATTTTATTTCTTGAATATTCCCAGTAAGGATTAGCAAGAGGAGTTCCTTCTGTAATGTATGGTGATGAAAGTGGTTTCTGATATGCTGAAGCAGAACTGATGTACATAAACTGACTGGTTTTACCTTTGAAGATGCGGTAATCTCTTTCCAACTGAGGAACAGTGAAACCAATAAAATCACAGACAGTTTCAAAATGAAGGTCCTTGATTTTTTCTTTTACCATTTCTTCGTCGTTCACATCGCAGGAAATGATTTTTACATTTGAAGGAATTCCGTCGTTTCGGTTACCACGGTTCAAAAGATAAAGTTCCCAGTTTTTGTCTTGAGCAAGAAGTTTTGTAATGGCCATGCTGATGGTTCCGGTTCCACCAATAAAAAGTGCTTTCATAAAAAAAATCCTCCGTAATAGTCTTACTAACAGTGTAAGTCCATCCGAAGGATTTTTGTTTTTGTAAAATACTTAAAAATAGAATATTTCTATTTTAGTTAAGTCCTGCAGTACCGGCATTCATGCTGGCAAGGAAGGCTTCATTTGTCTTGGTTTTCTTCATGCGGTCAAGAAGCAGTTCCAGAATCTGATTGTCTTCCATTGGGTTAAGTACCTGGCGGAGAACCCAAAGTTTCTGAAGTTCACTTTCTGTAAGAAGCAGTTCTTCTTTTCGTGTACCAGATTTTTTAATGTTGATGGCAGGGAAAAGACGGCGTTCTGCAAGTTTTCGATCAAGGTCGATTTCCGAGTTACCGGTTCCTTTGAATTCTTCGAAAATAACTTCATCCATACGGCTACCTGTTTCAATAAGAGCAGTAGAAATGATTGTAAGTGAACCGCCTTCTTCAATATTTCGGGCTGCACCAAAGAATCGCTTTGGTTTGTGAAGTGCATTTGAATCAACACCACCGGAAAGAACTTTTCCAGATGTAGGCTGAGTCTGGTTATAAGCACGGGCAAGTCGAGTAATAGAGTCAAGAATGATTACAACATCACGTTTGTGTTCAACAAGACGCTTGGCTTTTTCAAGAACCATTTCGGCAACCTGAACGTGACGTGTAGCCTGTTCATCAAATGTAGAAGAAATAACTTCCGCATTGATAGAACGTTCCATTTCGGTAACTTCTTCAGGGCGTTCATCAATAAGAAGAACAATCATGTAAACGTCAGGATTGTTGGCTGTAATGGCGTTGGCAACCTTCTGCATAAGAGTTGTTTTACCGGCCTTTGGAGGAGCAACAATAAGAAGACGCTGACCTTTTCCAATAGGACTGAACAGATCTACGATACGTGTTGAAATTTCTGTACTTACTGTTTCAAGACGGAATTTTTCATCAGGATACAGCGGAGTAAGGTTTTCGAAAGGAACACGAGTCTGTGCAACACGAGGTTCTTCAAAGTTTACTGTTTCAATGCGAAGAAGAGCAAAGAATTTTTCACCTTCTTTAGGACTTCTTGTCTGTCCGTAAACTGTATCACCTGTTTTAAGATTGAAAAGTCTGATCTGGCTTGGTGAAATGTAAATATCATCAGGACCAGGAAGATAAGAGTTCTGTGGAGAACGGAGGAAACCGTATCCGTCAGGAAGGATTTCAAGAGCACCGGAAGCAAAAATAATGCCGCCGTGTTCAGTGTGGGCCTTAAGGATTACAAAAATAAGGTCCTGTTTTTTCATAGGTGCAAGATCATCGGCGGTAAATCCATACTGCATGGCAATTTCACGAAGTTCAGGCATGCTTTTAAGTGTAAGCTCGTTGATCATAAGACGAGGTTTATTTGCATTTTCCTCTGCACTTTCCTGAGCCTGTGCTGCAGCTTCTTCTGCGGCTTCTATCATGGATTTTGCATTATTAAAACGGTTTCCGTAAGGTTTTCTGTTTCCTTTTGTAAAACGAGCTGATTTTGCCTGCCATGATTTTCTTGAATCTGTATCCGGAGAAACATTCTCTTTAGGAGTTTCTTTTGGAGCTTCAACAGGAGCTTCTGATTTTTCTTCAGCTGCTTCATTAGTTTCTGCTGCTTTTGCTTTGTCTGCCTTAACAACGATTTTTCGTTTCTTTACCACAACTTTGGCAGGTTCAGTTTTTTCTTCTGTCTGTGGGGAAGTTTCTGCTGCAGGTTCGGCAGCCGGTGTGTCAGGAGTTTCAAAATCAAGTGAAGGCTGATTTTCAGTTTCCTGATTTGGTTCTGCGTCGACATTACGACGCTTTCTTAATGTTGGCATTAAAAAATCTCCAAATTTGAATAAAAAGATTAAGATTAAAATAGATTTAATTAATTTAATTATTTAATGATATTGCTCTTTACAGCCATTGCTTTTTTAAATTCTTTTGATGCAACGGAGAATAAATCTACATCAGGGTCTTCTTCAAGCATTGAAACCTGTCCGTTATATTCAACGTTATTGGCGATTCTAAAACGTGCTGTTGTAATATTACTGTCAACCTTGCTTCCACTACAAATCTCTACTCTTTCGGAAGCATGCATATCGCCTTTTACTGTACCTGAAATAACAATGGAATTAGCTTCCATTTTTTTTACTTCACAGACTGCATTCCTGGCAATTTCAATGTCACCGGTAGGAGCCTTAATTTCTCCTGTAAATTTTCCGGTTATTACCAGTTTATCTTTGAATTCAAGAACACCGTCAAACTCGGTTTCTGTACCGAATACTGTAACGTTGTGTTTTTCATTCTCAATCTGTTCAGCCATTATTTTTCCCTGATATATTTGATTATAACAATAAAACTCTTAATTATCAACAAGAGAAAAAGAGTGGCAAGAATAATTCCTGCAAATACATCACCGTGAACTGTGTAAAATGTACATCCAGCTTCAGGACTCATTAATTCAACATCACAGAAAAGCCAAGTTTTTACAAAAGTTTCTGCTTCCTGCAAGATTCGGCCCTTTGCATCAATATAACAGGTCTGACCTGATACAGAACAGCGCACTGTAGGAATACGGTTTTCCACACTTCTAACCACCGCCATCTGCTGATGCTGCTTCTGGGACGCTACACTTTCAGCCCATGAATCATTCAGTAACGTAACAAAAAGATCACAGCCATTTAAAACAAAATTTCGGCATGGATTACTGAAGGTATCTTCAAAGCAGATTGGTGTAGAAAAACTATAATCACTGTCCTTGAAGTTGAAAACCTTATAGTCTGTACCCTTTTCCCAAAGATTTGTTTCCACGCCAAAATAGTTCAACACGCCTTCAAGTTTTTCCTCATAAGGAATGGACTCTGAGAATGGAACAAGGTGAATCTTTGCGTATTTTTCGGGAGCCGGCGGAATTACGTTTAAGCCCGGAGTAAAATACAAGGCGGCATTGTAATCATGGGAAATCTTTTTATCATCTTTTTCCCGGTTAAAATTTCCTGTTACAAAGGGAATGCCAGTGCTTTCCATATATTTCAGAAGGTTATTTACGATTGCAAGACGGGTCTGATCTTTTTTTTCGTAATAGGTTTCAAGAATAGGAGGAACAACTGCAGTTTCAGGCCAGACAACAAGATTGCAATCCTGATTTTCCAGGGCCTCTTTCGAAAGGGAAATCAGATCTTTTGCATCGGATGTATATGCTTCAATTCCCTCTGCCCATGGATCCTGATTAGTCTGAATAAGAAGAATTCTTTTTGATTCACCAGGTTCAAATGTTTTATAAGGAAGCAAAAGATTAAACAGCAGGAAAACAAAAAGGATTGAACTTGCTGCAATAAGCCTGTAAGTTTTTAAAGTTTTTCGCATTTCACCAAGTTTCTGATGAAAATTAAGTGAGCTGTAGCCTTTTTTCATGCTGCGGCCTGTTTCATATTCCGAAATTGATTTACGTTTTTCTGCGTTCAAAAACCATCCAAAAATTACAGCCTGAACAGAATAAACAAAAAAACTTACTCCAAAAACTCCGGTAACTGTTGAGATTCTTAAAAGTTTTGGAAAAAATGCCAGTGCATATCCTGCACCTCCGTAAGAAAAACCAACTGGTCCCAGGGAACGAAGATAATCAAAACCTGTAAGAATAAAAGGCAGTGGAATCCAAGCAGAAGATTTGAATAAATTGAAAGTGCCTTTCATCACCAGGGCTAAAATGCCACAAAGGAATGCAAAAAGAAAAAGAATCATGATGTAGCAAAAAAGACTATATCTTATGAGCCAGATGCCTAAAAGTCCAAAAGCTGTTACACCTAGAAGTGCACCCCACCAGAACACTCTTGAAGCTCTTGATTCTTTTACTACAAAAAAGAAAGGAATATAGGCAAAAAAGATTAAAGGGCCTAATCCTGAATTAAAAAATGCGTTGGGAAAGGCAAAAAATAAAAAAAGAGATGATAAAAATACCAGAAGAAATTTTTTAATTGTATTCATATAAGATTAAAACTTTTTCAAATCTTTTCCAGGATGAAAAATCACTGATTTATGGCCGGAAGTTTCAATGGCCTGGCCGTTCTGGGGATTTGTTGCTTTGCGATCATCCCATTGTTTTACTTCGAAGGTACCAAAGCCTCGGATTTCAAGGTTATTACCTTCCATAATGATTTTTTTTATGGCATCAAGAACAAGATCTGTATATTTGAGAATATCTTTTTTTTTAAGATCATTATTTTCGTGAATAAGAGTCACGATTTCCTGTTTTGTAGCCTTTTCCATAAAAATCCTGTTAAATAAAAAATCCAGCCAACCTTAAGAGTCAACTGGATTTCGGTGCAAAAATCAACTATTTTGCAAATGAAACATTGTAAAGTTTCATCATTCTTGACTTTTTGCGTGATACAGCATTGCGTGTCAAAACACCTTTTGTTCTTGCACTATCAAGTTCTTTCTGAAGAAGTTTGTATTTTTCTTCAGCAAGTTTCTGATCTTTAGCGTGTACAGCTTCTACAAACTGTTTTGCATAAGTTCTGCATGTGCTTTTAATAGCTTTATTGTGAAGTCTTCTAACTTCGCTCTGTGCATGTGCTTTTTCTGCTGATGATTTTTTGCTAGCCAAAGGAGTACCCCCATAAAAAATATATAGTTAACTATTTAGTCATTCTAGTTAATTGAATCTATTAAGTCAATACTAAAACCCGTTGAAATTACTCTGATTTTACCTTATAACACTAGACGTTGTTTTACATTTTATATATAATATTCAAACGAATATTCGAATATTGGAGGCGCTAAATGGCTGGAGCAAGTAAAAACTCTCGTACAACTGTTGCAACACAGAAATTTATGTGCCCTGACTGCAATGCCGAAATCATCATGAAAACAATTGTTGACAACGGTAGAATTAAAAACATTGCCGAATGCCAGGGTTGCAAACGTGTAGAAAGAAGACCAAAAGATTTCAAATAATAGAAATTATTAAGGTTTACACTTAAAAAGAAAAACGTGCGGATTTCTAGAACCGCACGTTTTTTTTATGCTATAATGTTAAAACCTGAATTATGCAGTCTGATTTTCTTAGCTTCTACAAAAAAATTATTTCTTTTTTTATTTTCTTTACACTCACCTTCACATCCTGGGCTTTATCTGATAAAAATCTTTTGAAAAATGCAGACAGTTTTGAAATTCTTGGAGATATAAACCTAGAAGGCGAAACAGTTATTGTTCCTTCAGGCTATTCTGTAATATTTCAGAAAGGTACCATCTCTAACGGAAAAATCATATTTAATGACAACCTGCTTTTAGGAAATGTCAGCTTTTCTGACTGTTTTTTTGAAGGAAATATCTTAAATGATGAAATTCCATTAAACTGGTTTGATAAAAACATTACTGAAACCCAAGTAAAACTTGGAAATTTTACGAAAAAGATTTATCCGGTAAAAGCAGGTTTTATTGAAAATATAATTTCCTTATGTAAGGATAAAACACTCATTGTCCATAAGCTTTACTGCTGCAGTGAAAGTATCAAAATTAAAAATAAAGTCTTTATAAAAGGTCTGAATATTCCACAAAGCGTTTATGCCCTTATTTATGACAATGCTGAATATGGATTTTATTTTACCGGTAATTGCAGCGGATTTACGGTCTTAAGTGGCGGAGATCTTTCTGTTTCCGGTTTATGCATTCTTGGTGATTCACTTTACATTGCAGGAAGATTAAACGGAACTTACAGTACAATGAACTGCTGTGGTATTGAAGTTTATGAGGATGGATTTTTACGGCAGTTCAGTCACAGCACGGTAAATGGATTCACCTGTGGAATAAAAATAAACTCGAAGGCTTTATTAAATGAATGTGTAAATTCTTATTTCAGCTGCTGCCGTTTTGGTTTTTGGGCTGAGGATGCAGATGGAATTAGTTTTTCTGGCTGCCGCTTTAACACAAATCTTGTAAACTACAGGTTTTATGATCCCCAAAGCAACGGTTTTAACTGTAATCTTGAAGAAGATGATGGAAATCTTTTAAGAAAAACAGGTGGCGGAGTTTATCTTAAAAACTGTTCAAACATAAAATTCAACAGGTGCCGGTTTGAATTCAATAACATCAGTTTAATTATTGATGAAAAAGGCCGTAACATTGAAGTAAAGCACTCTATATTTGATACAGCTTCTGTAACCCACATTCAGATTTACAATGGAAGTTCAGATTCAAAAGAAACCGGCATTATAATCAAAGAAAATTATATGGCCATGGATAACATAGTAATTTCCGGAAACACTTTTGCCCGGGGTGTCCACAGCGATATAAATTCCCAGGAATATTTTTACAGTCATCCAGGGCTTGGAATCATAATGATAACTGAAAATCACTACAGCGGTTCAAAAATCAGTTTCATCAACAACATAGTTTCAGACAGACTGCAGATTGAAAAACACCTGGATTATGTTTATGAAAAATATATTTTCAGGATTTTCAACAGGCCAGATTCTGAAAACCTTTACATAATTGAAGGAAATTCTTTTTTAAATGCAGAATCAGATTTTTTTTCAACAGCGGGAAATGAGGTGTCAGAATGATTACTAAAAGAAAACTTTTGTGTGCATCTTACTTATTTTTACTGCTTACCTTTTGCCACGGGAAATCTATTACAGGAATGTTTTCAAAAAAGAACACTTCCTTCACAATTGAAAACAAAATTGATTTAAAGGGAAAAACATTGAAAATCCCAGAAAACTGCCGCCTGATTTTTTCTGAAAACGGTTCCATAGAAAACGGTACAATTTATTTTAATAACACAATTATTGAAGGCTCCCCAAGTTTCATCAGCATAAAACCTAAAGGGACAATTGCAAACAAAGAAATTTACCTTTCATGGTTTAACTTTCTAACGGATGAAAAACTGGAAAAAGATACAAAAAAAAATGCAGAACTTTTGAACAATCTAATACAGACTGTAAACGGAACTATAATCTGCGACTCTTTTATTCCGGTTGCAGATTCAATAAAAATTAAAACCCAAATTTCATTTAAGGGAATCAGATGGAATGAAAAACACCTTAAAGAAAACTGTGATTTTTATTTTGAACCGGACTGTGGATTTTACTGTGTATCAGAAACAAATCTATTTGAAATACGGGAAAACGGTTCTATTAATCTTTACGGAATCAAACTGAAGGGAAAAGAAAACTGCTCAAAAACAACTGAGTCTACAAACAAAACAATTGGAATTTACGCGGGAATACAGGACAAAACAAATTACAGAAGTCAGATAGGTGTTACCTATGATTGCAGTATTTCTGATTTTTACGTTGGAATTGAAGTTTTAGGATCATATCTGGAAAGAATCCAGAACACCACATTTTCAAACTGTAATTTTGGGATTTACAGTATATGGACTTCAGATTTTGATATTTTTGGATGCCGTTTTATTTCCTGCAGCTATGCAAATAATCAGGCGGCAGTTTTTCTGGCAGCTTCCAGCATGGTAAACATTAATGGAAATCTTTTTGAAGGAAATTACACCGACATTTTATTAAGGGACGGCGATACAATATTAAATATTCAGGAAAATATTTTCAAAAATGCCGGTTACTGCAACATCTGCCTATGCCTTTTACAGGACCAGCCTTTATCCATGTTATCAAAGGAAGACCTTTTTCCTACCCCAATGGATTGTATTGTAATTACAGAAAATCAGTTTTCCGCAGAAAAATCAGAGTACATAAAAGCAGCGTTAATAATAAAAGCACCGGACCTGTCTTCTACAAATCTGGTGCTTTCTGATAATAATTTTTTTGGGAAATACGAAAGGGAATCTCTTGCCCTGATAAATTAATTTAATTTACTGGTTTAGTATGCCTGAGTTGAAGGAAGTTTTCTCCATTCTTCCAGCTGGGCCTGAATAAGAACCTTGCTTTCATCAAGAATCTTCTGAGCTTCTTCCTTATCTT
>JAKSTP010000005.1 GCA_024402505.1 Treponema sp. | reverse complement strand
ACAATGGAAATGCGAATGAAATGTGGTATTGGAAAATGCGGACGCTGTAATATCGGTGACAAATTCGTTTGTAAAGACGGTCCAGTATTCAGCTTCGATCAGCTTGGTGAACTTCCACCAGAATACTAATAGGAGAAATAGAAAATGGCAGAAAAAGAAATGGCTACAATATATCTGTTCGGTAAAAAATATGAAGTACCAGCAGAACTTACAATCATGAACGCTATGGAATATGCCGGCTACCAGCTGAAACGCGGCTGTGGATGTCGTAACGGATTCTGTGGTGCTTGTGCAACAATTTATCGTATTAAGGGACAGAATCAGCTTCAGACATGTTTGGCTTGTTCAAAGAAAGTTGAAAACGATATGTATATCGCAACACTTCCTTTCTTCCCACTTGTTAAACAGGTTTATGATATCAATGCTGTAAAACCAGAACAGTCTGTAATGATGCAGCTTTATCCAGAAATCTACGCTTGTGTAGGATGTAACGCCTGTACAAAAGCCTGTCCACAGAGCCTTAACACTATGCAGTACATCGCTTACGCTCAGCGCGGAGATTACGCAAAATGTGCAGATCTTTCATTTGACTGTGTAATGTGTGGATGTTGTTCATCACGCTGTCCTGCAGGTATCTCTCACCCACAGGTAGCTGAACTTGCACGCCGTATCAACGGTAAATACCTTCAGCCACAGACACAGCACCTTTTGGACCGTGTTGCTGAAATCGATTCTGGTGCTTGTGAAGAAGCAATCAAAAAATTCGTTGAAATGTCTACAGGTGACAAAGAACAGATCAAAAATCTGTACAACACTCGTGACATCGAAAAGTAAGGAGACAGAACATGTACGGAAATTATCTTGATGACGCAGCTAAAATTGTTGCAGAAAAACGTGAAGAAAACCTGAAATTTGAACATGCACGCCTTACAGCTGATGAAAAAGATCAGATTCTTAAAGAATATCACCCAGACCGCATTACAAGCGAATTCGTAGAACTTAAAATCGGTCCTAACAAAGGTGAAAAAGCTCCTATCCAGCTGGCAGAAATGCTCCAGGCTAACCCACGTATTGAACCAGAACACATTGACCTGGCTCACGTAGATTACGAAACAGACGTTCTCGTAATTGGTGGTGGTGGAGCCGGTACTTCAGCTGCTATTATGGCTTCTGAAGCTGGTGCAAAAGTACTTCTGGCTACAAAACTCCGCGTTGGTGATGCCAACACAATGATGGCCGAAGGTGGTATCCAGGCTGCTGACAAACCAAATGACTCACCAGCACAGCACTACCTTGACTGTTACGGTGGCGGACACTTTGATGGAAAACCAGAACTTGTATACACACTTACAAACAAAGCTCCATCTGTTATCAAATGGTTGAACGACCTTGGTGTTGAATTTGATAAAGAAGCTGACGGTACAATGGTAACAACACACGGTGGTGGAACAAGCCGCAAACGAATGCACGCTTGTAAAGACTACTCTGGTGCTGAAATCATGCGTACTCTCCGTGACGAAGTATTCAACCGCCCAGATCAGATTACAGTAGTAGATTTCACTGCTGCTATTGAACTTATCAAAGACGACAAAGGAAACGTTTGTGGTGCAGTTCTCCAGAACGTTGAAACAAACGAAGTTCGCATTGCTAAAGCCAAAGTTGTAATCATTGCAACTGGTGGAGCTGGACGCATGCACTACCAGGGATTCCCAACATCTAACCACTATGGTGCTACAGCCGACGGTCTTGTTATGGCTTACCGTGCTGGTGCTAAACTTCTTTACCAGGATTCACTCCAGTATCACCCAACAGGTGCTGCTTACCCAACACAGATTCTTGGTAAACTTGTAACAGAAAAAGTTCGCTCACTTGGTGCAAAACTTATCAACAAAGACGGTGAAGTTTACATCCACCCTCTTGAAACACGTGACGTAAACGCTTCTGGTATTATTAAAGAAGTTCGCAATGGCCGTGGTGTAAAAAATGATGTTCAGGATGCAGTTTGGCTTGATACTCCAATGATCGAAATGATTCACGGAGAAGGAACAATCCTTAAATCAATTCCAGCTATGTACAATATGTTCATTAAATACGGAATTGATATCCGCAAGGAACCAATTCTTGTTTACCCAACTCTCCACTATCAGAACGGTGGTGTTGAAATCAACGCTACATGTCACACAAACGTTACAAACCTTCTGGTAGCAGGTGAAGCTTCTGGTGGTGTTCACGGAACAAACCGCCTTATGGGTAACTCACTTCTGGATGTAGTTGTATTCGGACGTGAAGCCGGTATTGAAGCTGGAAAAATGTTCAAAGACATTAAACTTGCAGAAACTTCAAAAATGAACCTTGATCACGTAACAGCCTTCGAAAAAGAAAGAGCTGCTGCAAAAATCGAAGGAAATGCAGTTTCTCCAAAAGTACTTCCAAGCTACACACACGGAAACAAAGAATTCGAAAAATCACCTTTCCCAGGTGCAAGCAAATAAGATTAAGAACTTATAAAGGTTAAACAAAAAATGCCTTCCGCATAGGAAGGCATTTTTTTTATAGAAACTTTTTACTTTAATGTAATTTCTGTTTTAGAAGATTTATCAAGATTGGCTTCTGAACTATCTGTTTTAAGCTTTGTGAAAACTACATTGTCTTCAACATTTGCAAATGAACCACCTTCTTCAAGATACTCACTGATAGTTTTTTTAAACTTTAATGTATACTCTCCATTTTTTACTTCAAGAATATACACATCCAATCCGTATACAAATACAGCTGGAACAAAAGTATCACCACCATATGTAACAGCAATATCACCTTCGTAAAGGCCATCAAAATATCCGTTTCCACCAAATGTTACATTATTATTTTCTTTGATAGTTTTTGAAACAGTGCGGTTTTCTACGGATTTTTTGAAGAAGATATTTTCATACATATTTGAAGATAAAGTTGGTGAATAGAAAGTAAGATTATCAAAATTTTTGATTTTATATTCATATTGCATGCTTACAAAGAAATATGGATAAAGAGACATATCAATTGTATCTCCGTTATCATCAATATTTGAAATATCACCAATATAACCATCCTGCTTCTGGCCATAATCTAAATCTTTTAATACATGAAATCGTTTATCCTGTACACCACCCCATTTATCATTTGGATCATTACAAAGTTTAAGTGCAATCGCTTTACTTACTTTTAATGCTTCTGGTGGAATTACATCGTTCAACATAACAAGACCATTTTCAAATTTAATGTAATTAGAATCAACGTAATCACTAGGCAAAGTATCTACTCGGGCCTTACCATGTTTAGGAGTTACTGTATATCCCCAGTGTCCCCAGAGATCATTTTCAAAATATACCTGGAACCAGAATTTATGAGATACATTAGGATAAACTAAAGGATATTCAAATTCAAATGAATCTTTTACTTTACCACTATCATCAGCCATCACAGACTTAGCTACAGATACTTGTGTTGACCATGCTCCAGATTCATCTTCCAGAGTCATTAATAATTGATAAATCTCTTTACCTTTATAAGTTTCAGGAGTATTAAAAATAACTTTTAATCCGGCAGCAGAATCTTCAAATTTAATAATTTTTGAAATCTCTTCGTCAGTTAGTCCATCAAAAGTGTAATTATTATAACGGGATACACCAACAAAAGACTGAGTAAGAGCACCATCATCTCCAGCAGCTCTTGCACTACGTCCACTGAAAACTGTTCCATTTTTTTCTTTGTTACGAAAATCAATTTTACTCAGTGGTGTGTTTGATTTGATGCCATCATCACCAACATTCTGAGCACAACTATCAAAGAACAGAGAAATTGCACACAATGACAAAGCCAATAATTTTGTTTTTTTCATAAAAACTCCTTTTATAATTAATTCGTTTATATGAAAATCAAAACCTGGATTAGCTGAGACCGCCAAATTTGCTTATTAAATCGTCAAAGCCAGATAAATCCAGTTTAGAATAAAGGAAAGAAAAGTAATTTTCACAAGTTCTTATACTTACTTTTAGAATCTGTGAAATCTCTTTTTTAGTCTTTCCTTCACAAACCAAATCAAACACCTGTTTTTCACGAATTGTAAGAAGCGAAATTTTATTTGTATTTTCAATTACTTTTTTCATAAGATCCTGTTGAAGGTAAGTTTTTCCTTCCCCAACAGCATCCAGTGCAACAATAAGTTCCGATTCTTCTGCGTCTTTTGAAATAAATCCTTCTGCACCATTTTCAAACGCATACATAATATTTCCATATGTACAATACATGGAATACATAATACGATGGCATGATGGTAATTTTGATTTGATGATATTACCAAGCTCATAACCATTATCATTCCCTACATTTATATCCAGGAGGGCGACAATTTGAACAGGTTCTTCAGGATTTTCAGACACAAAATCATTCTTATGGAATTCTAATTTTTCAAGAAGTTCTGCCTTACTGGTAGCAGAAAAAACTACATTCCATGAGGATGCACGAGTTATATAACTAGTTAATCCATGGAGAATCATTCTGTGATCATCAACTAAAATGAGTTTTTTTTGCATAGCATTTCCAAATACAAATACCAAGTTTGAAATTCGATATTATCGAAAGTTTAAATATAAAATTGATAATTGTATTGAGTATTTTATAAATATATTCGTGTAGTACGCACGGATTTTTAATAATCAAAATGAACATTAAATTGTTCAGATTCCAGTATAGGCCATCTATAACTTTCATATTTAAAGTAAACACTCAAATAGACTTTATTATCATAAATATTTTGTGGTTCATATATCCTCACTTCATCATAAATATTAATTGAATCAAAATTTGCAGGACTTATAAATCCCTGACCTACAAAGTTCCACGACTGATTTTTTCCATAACTAATCATATCATAGATTAATACTGTACCTTCAGGCATTTCTGCTATAGGAATGGATTCCCAGGATATAACACCGTTTTTTTCATTAATTCTAATTTTCGCTGTAGAAGTATCAAGTTTTATACTCTTTCCTTTATTTGGAACTGCACTTATTTGAAATTTTTCAAGGATCCGATCTTTTTCTCCCTGATAATAGAAACGGAATGTATACTTTTTACCAGCATCAAGAAATCTGTAATCATAAAAGCCTGAATAAAAGCGATTTTTATCATCCTTAGCAGAAAACCAATCTATCTGTCTTTCAATCCCATTTTCTACCAATACAACATACAAGGCTTTTGCACCATTCGGAATATTTTCTATAAGAAAACGAAGACCAACACCTTCAAAAGTATCATCAAGAGTAATATTCAGTTTTTTTGAGTCTTTATTCTGATTTTTTCCTGTAGAATTCACTTTTGAAATGTTATAATCAATATTTTTTATAATAGGAGTATATCCTTCATCAATATGAATTGTATCAACAAAAGCTTTATTTTCTGAATCTATTTTAAGCTTACTATTTTGCTCCATCATAAAGGATTCAAGGGATTCAACAAGTGCATTACTTTTTATATAAAGATCTGAAATTGAAGTTTTCTTATCAAGTAACAGATAAACATTACTATTTATTTCCAGAGAAATATCATTACAATTTTTTAGTATCAAAAGTCCGGGACCAACAGAAGATTTTGCTACTATTCTACCATTGTGATAGTTGCACAATTCAATTCCGCTTTCATCTACATAAAGAGTTTTTCCATTCAAATCCTTACTTTTTACAAATGATATGGCCTTTACTAAACTGAATCCTAAAACTGAAATAACGAATAAAGAAATAAGAAAAAGTACAATGTGTTTTTTGCCAAATTTTTCAGTCATAAAAAAAGAACCCAAATGGAGATAGATTTATTATACATTAATCTTTATATTAAATATATTGATATGAAAAAATTTCTTTTAAGTTTTATTTTTTTTATATTTTCAGTTTGCCTGTTTTCACAAACTAAATCTTTTGAAGAAGTTCAGGAAGATTATGAAAGTTTTATTTTAAATAGAGATTTAAGCACTTTAAGAAGCTTCTCTCTTACTCTGGATTTATTCAAACAAAACAATGATTATATTTCTTTTAATAAAAATACTGACTACAGCAATGCTTTCACCCAATTAAATAATACAACAAAACAAATTTTAAACACTTTCGATCACCCATGGGAAGAAACTACAGATTCAAATTATGAGATTCTTTCCACAAACCTTATAAATGAAAGATTTTCATATTTTTTAATAATTCATACTGCATATAATTCAAGACAGATGTTATTTTACAAAATGCTTACTATCAACTTTGTAATAATTCTTATACTTATTTTTAGCAGTACTATATTTTTTCTAAATTATAAAAAAGAAAAGCAAAAAAAACTTCTATTTACAAATGCCCTCCTTTCTGGTCAAGAATCAGAACGTAAACGAATATCAAAAGAATTACATGATACTATAGCACAAAACCTAAAAGTCCAAAAAATCTTACTACTTAATATGAAAGAAAAGAATAAAGATGGGTTAAACATTGAAGAAGATCTAGATGAAGCGTTTCAGCAATCAAAAAACAACATTACAGAAATTCGCTCAATATGTCAGAATTTATTTCCGCCTGATTTTGAAAATCAGAAGTTAGACTGGATTGTAGCTGAACTATGTGAAAATGTAAAAAACAAATCTGGAATTTCCTGCACTTATTTTGCCGATCCGGAAAGTCTTTTTTTCAAAATGGAAAAAGAACAAAAATTAAATCTATTCAGAATTATTCAGGAAGCAGTAAATAATGCCGTTTATCATTCAGAATGTTCAAATATTAAAATCTACATTACTAAAAATGAACTCATTATTTCAGATAATGGAAAAGGATTTAACTACGAAAAAGAACTTTCTACAAAAATAAATCATTTTGGATTAAGATCCATAAAAGAACGTTCCATTCTAATAAACACTACACTAGAAATACAAAGTAACGAAATGGGCTCAAATATTCATTTGAAACTAAAATAAAAAAAGAGTACACATTTCTTCTACTTTAAATTAATTTCAAGACTCTTAATTGCAATGTTGGCAGCCTCTAAAAGTTCTGCACTTTTCTTGATTTTTCGCACCTTTTTTTTGTCGGTTACAACAGCCTGTAAAAGCTGTATTTTTTCCAAAGCTTTATCAAGCTCTTTAGAAGCTGATTTTACAAGATCAAGAGTATTTACTGTCAATGTATTCTCGCCCATATCAATCTCCTTTAATAATCCTATTCTAACTCAGTTTCCAGTTCTGTCAAACTTAAAACTTTATTACCTCGACTTTCGTATTTTAATTTAACAACTTCCGAAATAGAATCTGAATAAATATAATATCCATTGGAACTTACATGGCGTGTTATAACACCACCAAAATCATAAATCTTTTTTGAAACTTCAAGAGCTTCTTCCAAATCTTTATAAATAGCCTTATCCAGTTCAAACATCTTCTTTTTGAAAATGTCTTTTTTTGGGAAGGGATTCTTTTTATTTACAAATTTTTCAAGTTTGTCTTTTAATTCTTTTTTATATTTTCTTTCTTCTACTACTTCAATCATTCTGTCTGTTGTAACAGTAAAATCATGAAATTTTTCGTAAAGTTCATCACCAGAAAGACCAAGTTTTTCACAAACTTTTTTAAAACAGAGCATGGTCATTTCTGCATCATCAACACTTCTATGAGCTTTAAAGGCTGCAGTATCAATTTTAAGAAAATCACACCACTCTTTAAGCTTCATTTTATTATTGTAGGACTGATTCAATATTTTTTGAACATCAAAGGCACAGAACTGAATATATGGAACATTAGCCCTTTCACAGGCTGTATTTACAAATCCCACATCACCATCAACAGCAAAGCCAAAAATTTTTCTGTTCCCTGAAGTAAAAAGCTTTTTAATATCTTTGTAATAGGCAGCAAAATCAGGTTGAGCACGGAATTCATCTTTTGAATAAGCAAGATGGCATGGATTTTTTGGATTTAAAATATACCAGTCAAACTCACATTTTGGATTTATCAATACATCATCTTTTTCAATAATATTGAAATCATCATCGGTCAAAACGTAACCTAGAGAACAGATTTTTCCTTCACCGTCAAAACAGTTGGCACATTCGCAGTCAAAAAAAAGATATGAGTTATGATTCATATTTTTATTTTACATTCAATGTCAATAAAACGCAATAAATGTAAGTATTCACAAATAATTCTACTATATATATTGTAGTGATTTTGACAAAGTATTATAATAATGTAAATCTAATTGAATAAAACGAGGTTTTATTATGGTACTCTTCGGAGGCATTCTTTCAATCAAAGCAGTAACATTTTTAGTATTTTGTGTATTTGCAATTTCTGCTTTAGGTTATTTGCTTGGTAGAATCACTGTTAAAGGTGTTTCTTTGGGAACTGCAGGTGTTTTCATTGTAGCTCTTCTTTTTGGTGCCCTTCTGTACAATCCACTGGCAAATCAGCTTAAAGTTGGCACTACAAGTTATGTTTCAAATGCTCTTAAAATTGTTGAAACAATGGGATTGATTCTTTTTGTTACATCAGTTGGATTTATTGCTGGTCCAAGTTTCTTTGGTGATCTTAAAAAGAACTTCAAATCATATATTTTGCTTGGTTTGATCATCATTATCGTTGGTGGTCTTGCCTGTGCAGTTTGTACAATTATTGATATTAAAGCCTTTGGTCGTTCTCCAGAAGAAGCCGGTGCTATGCTGGTAGGTCTTCTTTCAGGATCTCTTACATCTACTCCTGCCTTCTCTGCTGCCAAAGCTACTGTTACATC
This sequence comes from Treponema sp., assembly GCA_024402505.1. Classification (GTDB taxonomy): domain Bacteria; phylum Spirochaetota; class Spirochaetia; order Treponematales; family Treponemataceae; genus Treponema_D. Next base: position 78,035 of record JAKSTP010000005.1, on the reverse strand, counting down.
AGAAGAACTTGAAGCTATCGTTGCTGTAGGACACGGAATTGCTTACCTCTTTGGTGTTATTGGTGTTGTTCTTTTTGTTCAGCTTGTTCCAAAAATGGCAAAAGCTAATATGGAAGAAGAAAGAGCTAAACTTTCAGCTGCAAACCCAGAAACTCCATCAAAACTTAATGGTTCAGAACTTGAACTTGATCCATTTGGATTCTGTTCATTCTCAATTGTTGCCGTACTTGGTATGACAATTGGTTGTTTCAAATTCGGAAACTTCTCTCTTACAACAACTGGTGGATGTTTGATTCTTGCTTTGGTTGCAGGTCACTTCTCAAAAATTGGAAAGATTTCTATTATGCCAATGGAAGGAACACTTAAAGTATTCCGTGAACTTGGACTTATGCTTTTCCTTATTGGTGCCGGTGTTGCTGGTGGTGCAAGCTTTGTTAAATACTTTGAATGGGTTTACTTCATCTACGGTATCATTATGACTCTTGTTCCAATGATTATTGGATTCCTTTTTGCTAAGTATGTTCTTAAACTCAACCTTTTGAACAACCTTGGTTCAATCTGTGGTGGTATGACTTCTACTCCAGCTTTGGGAACTCTCATTTCTACAGCAGGAACTGAAAAAGTAGCAGGAGCTTACGCATCAACATACCCAATCGCTCTTGTAGCTGTAGTTATTATTTCTCAGGTAATCATTATTATCTTCAGATAGTACTGCTCAGATTTTTAATAAGGCCATCGTTACAAACGGTGGTCTTTTTTTTTAGTTATTTATACAATTCTCAAATAGAAAAATTATTAAACAAATCTAGCACTTTCATTATACTAATGACATGAGTACAGAAAACTTAAATAAACAGTCACTTTACAAAACAATAATCGATCAGATTTCAGGTATATTCATGCCATTTATTTCTATCATTACAGCGGCCAGTATAATCAAATCTATAATGATTCTTCTTGCCCAAAGTGGTGCTGTTGATACAGCATCAGGCCTTTATAAAATTTTCTTTGCCTGTGGCGACGGATTTTTCTATTTTCTGCCGTTTTTCCTCTGCTTTTCTGCCGCAAAACAATGGAACTGTAATCCATATATCGCACTTTTAATTCCAGTTTCCATGCTTTATCCAGATCTTTTAGCTATTCTTGAAAATAACAATCAACTTTCATTTTTAGGATTACCAGTAAAATCTGCCATCTATCATTCCAGTGTAATTCCTGTGCTTTTAGGGGTTGGTCTTCTCCATTTTGTAGAAAAACCCTGTGACCGATTTTTACCGGAAGCAATCAGATCCTTTTTGAAACCTGTTTGCTGTATGATTATTGTGCTTCCAGTAACTTTTCTTGTTTTTGGACCAATTGGAACAATGATTGGAAATGTACTTACAAAAGCATTCTTCTGGATTTATGATAAAAATGCTGTTCTTGCAGGAGCTTTCATGGGCTTCTTTATTCAGCCAATGGTAGTAATTGGAGCTCACTGGCCTTTAGTTCCTGTTGCATTAAACAACATCAGTGTAAACGGATACGATGTGATTATGCCGCTTTTAGGTGCTGCAGTTTACGGACAATGTGGAGCTAGTCTTGCTATTGGATTGATGTATAAAAATATTGAAAAAAAACGAAATGCTTTCCAATCAAGTTTTTCATGTGCCCTTGGTGTAACAGAACCTGCTCTTTATACTATTAACGTGCCACTTGTACGCCCATTTATTGCAGCATGTATAGCTGGTAGTATTGGTGGAGCAATTATTGGATGGGCAGGAACACACTGTATTTCCTTCACCTTCCCTTCATTCCTTACCTGTGTAGCCTTTTTTGGTCCTGGTTTTGGTGAATTCTGCATTGCTATGATTCTAGGCTTTATTCTTGGGTTTGTTCTTACTATTTTGCAGAAAAAGTTTATTATCCTAGAAGACTAGTAGGATTATAAACTGGTTTTATTGAATTTTCCATAAATTTTCACTATATTATATATAGAATAATTATTATTGGGGTTATTATGTCTTTATTGAATGTACAGAATTTGTGCGCCGGAATTGAAGGTAAACAGATTCTAAACAACCTGAACCTTACAATCAATCCTGGAGAAACTCATGTTCTTATGGGGCCAAACGGTGCCGGTAAATCATCACTGGGCAATACACTTATGGGTAACCCTGTTTACAAAGTTTCTGACGGTAAAATCATATTCAAAGATACAGATATTACTGAAGAATCTACAGACAAGCGTGCAAAACTTGGAATGTTTATGTCTTTCCAGCAGCCCCTTGAAGTACCTGGCATTTCAGTTGAAAATTTTATCAGACAGGCTATTCAGCATAAAACTGGAGAGCATGTGAAATTATTCCAGTTTCAGAAAGAACTTAAGGCAAAAATGGAACTTCTTAATATGGATCCATCTTACGCAAGCCGCGACTTAAATGTTGGTTTTTCTGGTGGTGAACGCAAAAAGAGTGAAATTCTTCAGCTTCTTATGCTTAAACCAGATTTTGCTATTCTTGATGAAACAGACTCTGGACTTGATGTTGATGCCGTTCGTTTTGTTTCAAAAGGAATCAATGAATATCAGAAAACACAGAATGGTGGTCTTTTAATCATCACCCACTCTACCAGAATCCTTGAATCTTTAAATGTTGATTATACACACATCATCGTTAAAGGCCAGATTATTAAAACTGGTGATGGCAGTCTTGTTAAAGAAATAAATGAAAAGGGATTTGAAGCTTTTTTAGGCAGCAAACAATAATTAGTCAAAGAATATATAATGAATAACGATAAAACTGATATTAAAGATATAGACCGAACTCTTTACGACTTCCGTTATGAAGAAAATGAGAAGGACTATTACCGCATGGAATCCGGCCTTACTCCTGAAATTGTAACTAAACTTTCAGAAGAAAAAGGCGATCCGGAATGGATGCGTGAATTCCGACTCAAATCTCTGGAAGTTTACAATATGCTTAAAACTCCGGACTGGGGTCCTGATATTTCTGAACTCCATATGGAAAACATTGCAACCTACGTAAAACCAAAAACTGACATGGCAAACACCTGGGAAAATGTTCCTCAGGATATTAAGGATTCATTTGAAAAACTTGGTATTCCTGAAGCAGAAAGAAAGTCCCTGGCTGGTGTTGGTGCTCAGTTTGACTCTGAACTTGTTTATCATAACGTTCAGGATGAGGTAGCTAAACAGGGAGTAATTTACCTTGGATTTGAAGAAGCTCTAAAAAGCGAAGAATGGGGTCCAATGGTAAAAGAATACTTTATGACCCTTGTAACTCCTAAAGATCATAAATTCGCAGCTTTACACGGTGCCGTATGGTCTGGAGGCTCTTTCGTTTATGTTCCAAAAGGTGTAAAGCTTTCTTTCCCTCTTCAGTCTTATTTCCGTCTTAATGCAAAAGGCGCCGGTCAGTTTGAACACACACTTATTATTGTTGATGAAGGAGCTGACCTCCACTTTATTGAAGGTTGTTCTGCACCAAAATACAATGTTGCAAACCTTCACGCCGGCTGTGTAGAACTTTTCGTAAAAAAAGGTGCCCATCTTCGATATTCTACTATCGAAAACTGGTCTAAAAACATGTACAACCTGAACACTAAACGAGCAAAGGTTGAAGAAAATGCAAGCATTGAATGGGTTTCAGGAAGCTTTGGAAGCCACGTTTCATATCTTTATCCGGAAAGTGATCTTGTGGGCCGTAACGCAAAATCTGAATTTACAGGAGTTACATTTGCCGGAAACGGACAAAATCTTGATACCGGTGCAAAAATGATTCATCTTGCACCAAATACATCAAGTGTTATAACCACTAAATCTATTTCTAAAGGCGGTGGAACATCCATCTACCGTTCTGCTGTATACATTGGAAAAGAAGCAGAAAACTCCAAGGCAAGTGTAAGCTGTCAGAGTCTTATGTTGGACAGTGAAAGTCGTTCCGATACAATTCCGGCCATGCAGGTAATGAATGATTCAAGCGATGTTGGACACGAAGCAAAAATCGGCCGTATTTCTAACGAAGCAGTATTCTATCTTATGAGCCGCGGCATTCCTGAAGATGAAGCTAAAAGTATGATTGTTTCAGGCTTTGCTAATCCTGTTAGTAAAGAACTTCCTTTGGAATATGCAGTAGAAATGAACAATCTTATTCGTCTTGAAATGAAGGGGGCAATGTAATGAGTAAATTGATTTTGAATAACAGCCCTGCCCTTACATGGACCTGGCTTCGAATGAACAAGGCCCGTTTAGAAGATGAATTTGACAACAGCATCAATTTTACAAATGCAGAATACAATATTCTTTCAAAACCAGACAGTATAAAGATTATTGATGAAAAAGATTTTACTACTGCTCTCAAAACACCTTTATCTGCAGTTTTCAATAAAACTTCTGAACTTGGTATTCAGTATAAAGAAGTAAATGAAAACGATGTATCTGAACTGGTTTCTAAAGACACACTGATTATTGAAGCTTCTAAAAAAGAAAGTGATCCTGTTGTAATTTCTGTAAAATCTAAAGGATACACCGCTTCTACTCAAATCATTCATGCCCTTTCTGGTTCAGAAGTAAAAGTTATTCTTGTTTCTGAAAGTGAATCTGAAGATGGCGTAAATCTTATACGAACAAAATGTTTTGCTGAAGCTGATTCAAAAATCCACATATGTAAAGTTCAGCTTTTGAAAAACGGATATTATCATATTGATTCAACTGAAAATGTCTGTGGAGAAAATGCTTCTGTTGTATACACTGAACTTCAGCTGGGTGCCAAAAATGTAATCACTGGTGCTTATACAGATTTAAGTGATTATAAAGCTACTTATAAATCCAATACAGCTTACTTTAGAAAAGACAGCCAGAAAATCGACATGAATTACGTTTGCTGTCATAACCATAGTGGTAAAAAAACAGAATGTTCAATGTCAGTTGCAGGAACACTTAAAGACGAAGCAACAAAAGTTTACCGCGGTACAATTGATTTTAAGAAAGGCTGCTGTGGTGCAAAAGGAAACGAAATTGAAGAAACACTTCTCCTTTCGCCTAAAGCTGTAAACCGCTCTATCCCAATGATTCTTTGTGATGAAGAAGACGTTGAAGGTGAACACGGAGCAACAATCGGTCGTCTTAGTGATGATATGCTTTTCTACATGCAGACACGTGGTATTCCAAAGGATGAAGCCGAACGCATGATTAGCCGTGCAAAAATCATTGATGTTGCAAATCTTATTGATCACGAAGGTACAATGACTAAAATTGAAGAATATCTTGATAAGGAAGCTGGATTATGAAAGATTTCAGAAAAGATTTTCCCTTCTTTGAAACAGAAGAAAACAAGAATCTGATATATTTTGACAATGCCGCTACCAGTCAGCGTCCTCAGGTTGTTCTTGATGCTATTACGGATTTCTACAAAAAAAACAATGCAAATCCTCTTCGAGGCCTTTATGATCTTTCTGTACGTGCTACTGACGCCTACGAAAATGCCCGTGAAGTTGCAAGAGATTTTTTAAATGCTAAGGAAAGCTGCGAAATCATCTTTACAAGAAATGCCAGCGAAAGCCTGAATCTTATTGCATACACTTACGGAATGGAAAATGTTTCTGAAGGTGACGAAATTGCTGTTTCAATTATGGAACACCATTCTAATATCCTTCCATGGCAGATGGTTTGCCGTGCAAAAAAAGCAAAACTTGTTTTCCTTGAATGTGATAAAGAAACTGCAGAAATTCCGGAAACTGAACTTTCAAAAATCAACAGCAAAACTAAGATAGTAGCAGTTACCCAAACAAGTAATGTTCTTGGCATTACAAACGATGTAAAACACATTGCAGCCATTGCACATAAAAACGGTGCTGTAATGGTTGTAGACGGAGCTCAAAGTTCTCCACATCAGAAAGTTGACGTACAGGATATTGATGCAGATTTCTTCGTTCTTTCAGGCCACAAACTCTGCGGTCCTACTGGAATTGGTGCTGTTTACGGAAAGAAAGCTCTTCTTGAAGCCATGCCTCCATTCCTTAGGGGCGGCGAAATGATTGAATACGTTACCCGTGAAGATGCAACCTGGGCCGAACTTCCTCACAAATTTGAAGCAGGAACTGTAAATGCTGGCGGTGCTGTTGGAATGGCCGCTGCAATGAAATATCTAAAGGAAGAAGTAACTCTTGATTACATAAAAGAACATGATGCAAAACTCACAGCCCTTTTGATGAATGAAATGAGTTCCATTCCTTATGTTCATCTTTTGGGATCTAAAGACAGTTCTAAACATTCAGGAATTGTATCATTTTATATTGATGGAGTTCATCCTCATGATACAGCTTCAGTTTTGGACAGCGAAGGAATCTGTATTCGCGCAGGACATCACTGCGCTCAGCCATTAGGAGCTTATCTGGATCTTCCTTCAACTGCCCGTGCCAGTCTATATTTTTACAACACTGAAGATGAAGTGTATACTTTTGTAGAAAAAGTTAGAAAAATTAGAAACTGGATGGGCTATAAAGACTAAATTTTTAGGAAAAAAACATGGATACAAAAGAACTTTACCGTGAAATTTTAAATGAACACAATCTTAATCCTATGCATAAAGTGGAAAAAGAAGGTGCTACATTTTCCTGCAATGGAGTAAACCCTTCCTGTGGCGACAACATCACCCTTAATCTTAAAGTAGAAGACGGAAAAATTTCAGACGGATGGTTCACTGGTTCAGGCTGTGCAATTTCCCAGGCTTCCTGTGACATGATGATTGATCTTCTTATTGGAAAAACTGAAGAAGAAGCAAAAAAATTTGCCGATATTTTTGACCGTATGATAAAAGGCGAAGTTACTGAAGAAGAGCTTGAAAACCTTGATGAAGCAGCTGCCCTTCAGGATATTTCTCACATGCCGGCCCGTGTAAAATGTGCAATGCTTGGCTGGAGAACCATGAAGGAAATGCTTGGTCTATAGACAAAAAGGCCTTTTTTTGCTATTATAAACCTAGTTGGCGCTTTAGCTCAGCTGGATTAGAGCAATTGCCTTCTAAGCAATAGGTCGCCTGTTCGAGCCAGGCAAGCGTCATTTTTAAGAGTCACCTAGAAAGGTGACTTTCTTATTTTAACGGATAAGACAGATATTTCCGCCGGTAATTCCCCAACGGTCGAAGCAGTAATCATTAATCATCTTTGAAGCGTCTTCAAAATAGGTGCCTTTAGTCTCTTTTACATAATCAGAAAGTGCTTTTGTATATTTCATTACACTTCCCCGCTCTGCAAGACTTACAAAATAATCTGCCACCTGACTCTGAGGCTGCTGCAAAAGATATGCCATAAACTCATTCTGCATAAGGTAATCATCGGTTGTATCATATCCAAGACTTTCCTGAGACTTAAAATAATCAATAAGGAAGTTCAAGGATTTTGCATCACAGGTATAATAACAGGCAGTAATATAATTACGGAACTCTTCATCACTGAAGTAGAACATATGCCATCCCTCGTGAGCAAAAAGTCTGTCACGAAGCCAGCCATTGGATTCCTGTGAAATAGAAAGAATACAACCTTCCCCTGCAGTAAAACCGTCTCCTGATTCAAGGATGACTTTATTGTGCAAAAGAATTTCCTTTAAAAGTTCTTCTTCATTATTCAAAAGGAAATGATCTTTTTTTGCTTTTGTAAAAAATTTTGCCAGACTTTCAGCAGAATAATCGTGAGCATTATAATCATGTTTTCCGCTAAGTTCTTCATTTGTAAGAAGTCTTCCTTTATACCCCTCTTTTTCTATAAAAAATGCCAGTCTTCCAAGGTACTTTGACTGCACTGCATAATTCTTAAAATCAAAAATCAGATAATTTGGAAATCGATCCCAGGAGAAAAGTTCGTAGTCTGGATTTCGCCATTTTGAAGAAGACCAGTTCAAAATAAGGCCCGGATCAGCCGGATAAGGAATAAGAACTTTTCCGTTTGTTTTAGATTTATAATTTGGAACTGTGGATGACATTGTAATGCCTGAAATATATTCAGCCCCAGATTTTATTTCTACAAGTGAAAAAGGATTTTTTAATGGCAAAACAGGAATTTTAATTTCAGATTGTCCTGGGGCAGTTTTCAAAGTGAAGTTTTCTCCGCCTATGGAAAGTTCAATCCGTTTCTGTTCAAAATCTTTGTAAATCTCTGAGGTTTCTGATGAAGTATTTGCAAGATTTATATTAATTGTCGGCATATTGGAAGAAGCAGTTTCATATGCAGGGAAAACAAATTCACTTCCAGAAAAATCCACAGACTCTTCATATTTTGAAAGTTTCCCACCGTTTGAAGGAAAGTTGTATGATAAACCAGAATAACCTGTTACAGCCGGAAGCGCAGAAATACTTGTTAGTTTAGTTTTTTCCTGTGTACTGAAAGTAAAACCTTTAGGAATTTTTACCTTATCCTGATTTTCAATCTTTGGAAGTGCAAAAGAAATGATTGCAATTTTACCATAAGTGATATCACAAAGATTACCAGAAACTTCAACTCTTTCAGTATAAACATTTTTATAATTTCCTTTCTCATCAAAATCTGAATCAAAAAGATAAGAAAGTTTAAAATTGTTTTCTGTATAGTCACCAAGCTCTTCAAAAAGAAAAGTCATTGAAAGTGTTCTGTCATATTTAGAAGTAGTTTCTAGATCTTCAATCTGTTTATCAGTAAATTTAAAGATTGCATAACGGCCTTTCTGTACAATACCCTTTTGAGCCTGAACGGAAAGTGCTTTTGAATAAGTAAATTCACTGTTTGATAGGGTTAAAAGAGGAACCTTTGAAGACTGGGTACCGATATAAGGTTTAATAAGAAAAAAAATAATAACTGCAAGTGGAATAGAAACTATAAGAAATTTCTGAGTGTCGTTAAGTTTCTTCCATAATTCAATAGGCTTTTTCATCTTCTATATACTACAATATTTTTAAATAAAGAACTATACTAAAACCATGAGGGCAATTATTCCAAATCCTAATGATGAACTTCTCCTGAAAAAATATATTTCTGATTTATTAATGGAAAACAACAAGAAGGAAATCAATCTTTTTCCATCAATGCCCTTATATTATTTTTTCCAAGACTCTCCTGATCTTACACAAGATTTTATAAAGGACATTTCAAAAACTACTATAGAGTCTCCCCAGATTATAGAAAATAAAATTATTTCCACCGTAGAAATTTTTACACAGACAGGTAATTCATTCAAAGCTGATTTAATTCTTGCCACAATAAAAAACCCTTCTTCCAAAATCCACATTCCGGAAAAAGGGTTTATTAGAAATCTTAAAGTATTCAGACTAGCAGATATCCAATTGGCTAAAGAAAACAATGTAGTTTCCTGGACAGTTTCCGAAAGCCATTGGAAAAAGCTTTAGTCTTCATCTCCTGTTACAGGCATTTCTTCACTATCATCAGCTGAGTGCAGATAATCACAGTTTGGATTGATACATGACTTATAAGATCCATTCTTTTTGTCATATTTTTCAACAAGGAACCATCCACATTTTGGACAATAAGAATCAATTGGCTTAAAGTGAGAAATAAAATTACACTCAGGATAATTTGTACAACCATAGAATTCTTTTCCACGGCCCTTTGTTTTTCTTGCAACAATTTCACCGTTACAGCCATCAACAGGACATTTTGCAAGTGGCACAGATTTTGTGTTATGACACTCTGGGAAACCAGAACAGGCCAGGAAGAAACCGAAACGACCAAGCTTTTTGATCATTGGTTTTCCACATTCTTCACAGATTTTGTCAGTCTGTTCATCAAGGAAACCTTTAATACTTTCCTGATTTTCTTCAACTTCACCTACCCGCTTAATAAATGGATCGTAAAAATCTCCAATCATTTCGGTCCAAACAAGATCATTCTGAGCAACATCATCAAGTTTATTTTCAATTTCTGCAGTAAAGCTTTCGTTGATAACTTCCGGGAAAGATTCAACAAGGATTTTATTGATCATGCGGCCAAGCTGAGTTGGAACAAGCTGTTTATTTGATCTTGTAACATAGTAACGGTCGAGAAGAACAGAAATAATAGAAGCGAAGGTTGAAGGACGACCGATTCCCTTTTCTTCAAGAAGTTTAACAATTGAAGCATCAGTATAACGGGCAGGTCCCTGAGTAAAATGCTGTTCAGGTCGGAAGTCTTTTGGATCAATATTGTCGCCCTCTTTCATTGAAGGAAGTGCTGGTGTTTTATCTTCTTTTGAAGAAAGAAGTTTTATTACATGGTAGAAACCTTTTTCTGTAACCTTACTTGATGCTACTCGGAAAATTGCATCTCCACTAGTAATTTCAACACTTGTTGTAGTTGTCTTTGCGTTGTTCATCTGACTTGAAACAAAACGTTCCCAGATAATTGAGTAAAGACGGTACTGGTCGTGGGTAAGATACTCTTTAATGCTTTCAGGTGAATAACTTGTGTATGTTGGACGAATACCTTCATGAGCGTCCTGAGCCTTTTTTCCAACCTCATAAGAAATGGCTTCAGAAGGAAGATCCTGAGGATAGTTTTCTCCGATCCATTTTCTTACATCGTCAAGGGCTGTCTGAGAAATACGAACTGAGTCTGTACGCATGTAAGTAATAAGACCAACACGATTTGAACCAATGGCAATACCTTCATAAAGCTGCTGTGCAATCTGCATAGTTTTTCTAGAAGTAAAGCCAAGACGGTTTGCGGCTGCCTGCTGCATTTTAGAAGTTGTAAAAGGTGGTTTTGGTCTAACAGTTTTTTCTGTCTTTTTGATTGAAGAAACTGTACAAGGATTATTTTTAATTGCTTCAATAATTTCTTTTACTGTAGCTTCATTTTTAAGTTCAGGTTTATCACCTTTATATGAAACAAGCTGTGCTGTAAAAGACTGTTTTCCTTTCTGGAAATCTGCTTCCAAAGTCCAGTATTCTTCAGGAATAAAATTTTCTACTTCATCTTCACGTTCACAGATCATACGAAGAGCAACTGACTGAACTCGACCTGCAGAAAGTCCGTTTTTAATTTTTTTCCACAGAATTGGTGAAAGATTATAACCTACAAGACGATCAAGAACACGACGGGCCTTCTGAGCATTTACCATATATTCATTGATTTCCCCAGGATTTTTTACAGCTTCCTGAACTACATTTGGAGTAATTTCAGGGAAAACGATTCGCTTGATTTCGGCCTTGGTTTTATCCTGAAAAGCATTTCTTAAATGCCAGGCAATAGCTTCTCCTTCACGGTCCGGATCCGATGCCAGGAAGATGCGGTCAGCTTTTTTTGCTTCTTTCTGAAGATCTTTTAAGATTTTTGCTCTTCCACGAACAGTGATGTATTCAGGCTGAAAATTATTTTCAACATCAACAGCCATTCTGGATTTTGGAAGATCAATCAAGTGTCCCATTGATGAAAGAACAACAAAACCTGGTCCAAGATATTTTTCAATAGTCTTCTGTTTTGTTGGAGATTCTACAATTACAAGAGTCTGGCCCGATTTAGTTTTCTTTGTTTTTTTTGCTGCGTTTTCTGCCATATTCTATACCTCGATAAAGTCTTCAAAAAGCGAAAGCTGTATTATTCCTTTTTCACTTGAAAAACTACGTTCACCAGGTCTTTCCTTCATGAATCTGCAAAAATCTTTGTAGTCTTCAATTACAGGAGCACCGTCGTCAACGAAGGTTTCCACCGTATGTTCTATTTTGCTTCTTGATACCTGATTTTTAGCAAACCGTATATCAAGTTCATGTTTTACAATTCTACTTACACTTTCTGCCTGTTCACCAAAACAGGCCTTGTGAAATACAAGATCCCGTCCCATCTGAAGCGCATAATCAGCAGTTATAAGAGCACCACTTCCTGGAGGTGCCTGAGTAACCACCGTAACAGGTGTAAGACCTGCAATAATCCTGTTCCTGTGGACAAAATGCCAGTTGGCAAGAGGTACCATAGGAGCATATTCACTTATAAACAGTCCGCCGTTTTCTAAAAGCCTTTCTGCAAGCTTTAGATTTGATCTTGGTGTAATCTCATCTATGCTGCATGGTAAAACACATACTGTAGGAACAAAACCCAATTCCGGATTTTGAATCCATGCATCAAGTGCTCCTTTATGAGCAGCAGCATCAGCACCGGCTGCAAATCCAGAAACAATTACATTTCCATCAAGAGCAGCAGACTTTGAAAACTCCGTTGTAGCAATTCTTCCGTAAGGTGTAAGTTTTCGAGTACCAACAACGGAAATACCGGGGCACTGAAGATTTTCAATTCGCCCTCTGTAATACAACAGATAAGGTGGATTAGTAAGTTCCCTCAGTAAAGAAGGATAAGCATTGTCATTAACATGAACAAAACTAATCTTTAACCGGTTGCAAAGCATTAATTCTTTCTGGGCTTCTGAAAGATTTTTTTGAGGATCATAATCCGTCCTTATAGAAAAATCTCTTCCAACCTGTAAAGAAATGTCTGCAAGTGACAATCTTGAAAATTCTTCTGCAGTGGAAAACTGCTTTTCAAGACACAACTTCTCAGCACACGTTAAAAACGTGAGCCTTGCCAGCGAAAAAACCAATAAACTCTCTCTCATTTCCTCTCCGAAATGTTATTTAATTAAAAGAAGCCTCCAATACAATTTTTTTATTATTTTCAGCTTCAATTCTACGTTCATCAGACTTTGTATTTGCAAGAACTTTGTCGTACATTTCAATGGCCTTGTCAAACTCAAAATTCATGTAATAAGCTCGGGCCAGAACAAACATAGCATCCAGATGACGAGTGTCAACGGAAAGTAGTTTTTCTAGATAAGGAATGGCCTTTTCGCTTTCATCAAGTTCAAATACATAAAGTACACCAAGAGCATAAAGAGCACGGGTGTATCTGTCATCAATATTTACAGCCCGAAGATAAGATTCTTCTGCCAGTTTAAGATAATTATATTTTTTTTTCTGAGATCCAGTTGCACCAAAATCAAGGGAAGCATGACTAAGATAGCCTGCACAAACACCAACATAATAATAAAGATTCTGATTGTCCGGATAATAAAAAAGAGCCTGCTGGAATGCATCAAGGGCTGGACCATACATTTTGTTGTCTAAATAGCGGGTTCCAAGGATTTTATACCAGATGCCAATCTGACTCATGGCAAGCTGAGTATCGGCAACCCTTTCCTGATATTTTCCAATGGCTTCTTTTAATTCATCAATGGTAGTAGGATTACCTACCCCTTCTTCCATTTTCTGATGACGAATAACGGTTTTATTTGAAACACCACAAGAAACAAAAAGAAGAGAAACTAAAATAAAGGCAGCAAGAACTTTTTTCATATTACTCTTTTTCCTTTTCCTTATCTTTTTCCTGATCAGGATATTCAATGCGGCTGTGATAGTAACCTGCCAGAAGCTGCACAAAGGATTCCTTGATTTTTGTAATATCACGGAATGTAAGATCACAGTTATCAAGCTGTTTATGATCAACCTTGGCATTAACCAAAGTCGTGATGAATTTTTCAAGTCGAGGAACAGAAGGATTTTCCAAAGTACGGCAGGCTGCTTCTACAGTATCCGCAAGCATAACAACTGCGCTTTCTCTTGTTGTAGGTGGATTTCCCATATAAGAAAAATCTGCAGGTTCAAGAGTTGGATCTTTTTCCTTTGCCTCATTATAGAAATAGGCTATTACGCTGTTTCCATGATGTTCTGCAATAATGTCAATAATATTAGGTGGAAGATGAAGCTGATGTGCTTTTTCTACACCTTTTTTAACATGACTTCGGATAATTGAAACAGAAAGACTAGGATTGATTTTATCGTGACTGTTTTCACCTTTCTGGTTTTCAACAAAATATTCACTTTGATCAATTTTACCGATATCGTGATAATAAGCACCAACACGGGCAACAAGAGCATTTGCTCCAATTTCACGGCAGGCGTTTTCTGCAAGCTGGGCTACCATCATGGAATGCTGATAAGTACCACTTGCCTGAACAAGCATGTTCTGCATAAAAGGATTGTTCAAGTCACTGAGTTCCATAAGACGGAAAACAGATGAAGTATTCAAAAGAAGTTCAAAAGGAGTTAGAAGTCCAAGAGCAAGAATACCAGAAAGGAAACCTGTACCTGCAACAAAAGCAAAATCCCGTCCCAATTCAAGAAGTTCTGTATTAAAGATTGTAGCAATAATGGCAAGGAAAAGAACGTTCAGCACGGCCATTACAACAGCTGCAATAACCATATCAATTCGACGCTGAATACTTCTAACAAGAACACAGGAAACAAGACAAGTGAACATTGTGTAGAAGAAAGGAACCAGCTGCCAGGAAGAAGCATTCAATACACCAAAGGACAGAAGGAAAGAATACAAGATGGCAGGAAGGTTACCATAAAGAATTGAATAAAGCACAACAAAAAGTGTACTTGGGATTGCAATACAAAGTGAATAAGGAGTTGAAAAGAATGGAAGTTTACCTGCAAACGCAGCAACAAAATAAATCAAAAGGAAGAAAATTACCTGGAAAAGAACTTCCGAAATCTTAACTTTTCTACCCATTGGAATAAGAGAAAATAAAAGGTACCACATAATGGTAAGGATAAGCAGAAAGATTTCGTTATTTGCAAAAGCCCTGTAATCCATGTAAACAGGAGAATCAGCAAGTTTGTTTAATTTTTCGATAGATTCTTCAGTTACAGGGAATCCTTTTTTTACAATCTTTTCACCTTCAATTACAGAAACAGGATTAATTTCATCGCCTGGAAGTGACCGGTCGGCAATAATAGTTTTGTCGGAAATCATGCCAAGTTCAAAATCACTTACGGTAAATGCGGCAACAGTCTGAGCAGTTGAAATCTTAAAAAAGCTGATGGCAGATGCAAGAAGCAGCGTAAAGAAAGCAATCAGAATATAACCATATTTTCGTCTCAGATAATTTCCAAGACTCGAGAATGTTTCTGAGAGAATTGAAGAACTTTTATCATTACTCTTCTTTTTCATTTTCGTAGGCCCTTACAATTTTTTTAACAAGAGGATTTCTTACTACATCATCTGCAGTAAGTTCCATAAATCCAATATCTTCTATTGTATGCAATAAATGAATTGCGTCAATAAGTCCAGATGGTATTTTTTTAGGAAGATCAATCTGTGTTGTATCACCAGTAATGAACACTTTAGAGTTTTCACCCATTCGTGTAAGAAACATTTTCATCTGGCTTGGAGTGGTGTTCTGAGCTTCATCAAGAATGATTACAGCATTATTCAAGGTACGTCCGCGCATATAAGCAAGAGGAGCAGTTTCAATAATGCCGGCTTCCGTAAGACGACGAACAGTTTCACCAGGAATAATCATCTCCATGGCATCTTTTAATGGTTTCAAATAAGGATTAATCTTCTGTTCAAGATCTCCCGGTAAAAATCCCAGGTTCTCCCCTGCTTCAACAACGGGACGTGTAATAATCAATTTTGATTTATTGTGTGTAAGAATAAGGCGAAGTGCTTCAGCTACTGCCAGAAAAGTTTTTCCACTACCAGCTGCACCGGAACAGAAAACCATATCTTTATTCTGAAGCAGCCATATATATTCAGCCTGATTATCGGTTCTAGGATAGACTTTTCTAAAAGCCCCTGGAACCATTACTGAAGAAGATCTGCCTGTAGACTTCTGAGTATTAAGAACAGAAACTACAATATCATCAGAATTTTTTTCGCCTGCAGTAATTTCATCAATAATTCTTTCAATAATAAACTGAAATTTCTGCCTGATTGCATAATCTTCTGTTTCAATGGAGATTTCGTTACCCTTTGTATAAACGCTTACCCCCAAAGTATCTTCAATGAGCTTAAGGTTTGAGTCATTCTGGCCGCAGACCAAAGAAAGTATATCGTTATCAGGTACAACAATTGTGTAATCTTCCATTAATTAAAACTCCATTCGCCGTATTTATCTGTAATATTGGCCTTAATGTTGTCCATTGGGTTCCAGACTATTGCCAGCTGGATCAAAGGATTAAAATCATATCGTTTACGGCCAGTTACAGTATCAGTGATTAAACGTGGCTCCATTTTAAGTTTATACTGAAATTTCCAGTCGTGCAAATGATGATTTATATCTACATCAAGACTTTTGATTTTAAATCCTGAGGCCTTTCGTTTAGCTTCATCAGCAAAGGCAAAGGAATTAAAAAGATCTTTGAAAATATTTTCCTCACCTGGAACACGACCTGGCGTACCCATAGCACTCTGAACATAACGGTAAATAACCGAGTTTCTGCTTGTGGCTGCAAATGAGACATCCAGAAGTTCGTTCAGACGGAATGTGAGGGACGGTGAAAAAGTAAAATATGAGTTTGTAGGCCGTAAAAGATCTGCTACAAGACTTGTATTCATTGAAGGTGCTACAGAAATCCTGTTTTTCCAGGAATAGAAAGTCTTTTTTTCCGGGCTCCAGTAAGCCGAAAGAGATGTTGGAAGGAATTCTTCTTCTTCCCGAATCTTCCATCTTCTGGAATTGCCTTCTTCAACAAAATCATAGCCCTTTGTCCAGGACATAGTATAAGCAAATGAAAAAGACATATAAGAAAGATTAAGCTTTAAGTTCTGTGCATTATCGTTTTCAAGGTCATAGGAATAACTTTGTGTAAGTTTTAAAGTATTAGAAAATAAGGGAACAGAAACGGAAAGATTTTCATTGAATGGATCTTTTTCGAAAACTTCCTCATCTTTACTTTTCTGTCTGATTCCCGTTGAAAATGAAGCGGTTACATAAGGAAAAATAAGATTTAATGTACCCGTGTAATTATCAAGCTGAGGCGGAAGATTTGCAGAAAGTGTAAGGGTCTGCTTAAATTTTTTCTGCATTTCTGAAGTGGCAAACACAAGAGAAAGTTTATGGGATGTAAGGGATTCTGGATCTGTTAAATCGGGTTTATTATATTCGTATTCAGGCTCACTAATTCCGTCCCAGTTTTTTTCATCCTGGATTTTTCGGTCAAGAATTTTAATACTTGTGTCCCAGACAATTGCAGTTTCTTCAAACATTTCAAAACTGGTAAGGGGCTTTAATGAAACACTGTTTGTATTTGTAATCTTCTGCTTTTCAGAAAGATAGTCGGCTTTAATAAGTTTATTTTTATCCTGAAGAGTATAGCCCGCCTTTGTTTCATCAACAGCTACAAAAGGATGCTTCTGCCACAAAGAATCATAATTGAACCTGCTTGAAACTGTAAGGAAGTTCTGGAAAATGCTGGCACTTGAAGTTACAGAAGCTGGCATACGGTAAGTCTGCAAAACCGATTTATAATTTCCCCACTGAAAATCTTCAGGAATAAGTATAACATTTCCATCATAAGTAAGCTGAGTAACAGAATCACCGCTTAAAGAATATCCAAGACTGTATTTAAAAGGAACAGATGCAGCTTTTTTAGTTTCTGTCTGCATTTTATAGGTAAGTTCGGGAACACTTAAAGGAATCTGAAACTCTGGCAGGACTTCATCCGTTGTTTCTGGAAGTTCACTGTCTTTTGCGACATCCAGATCTGTTATTGATTCATTATTCAGAACTTCATTATTAGTTTCAGGCTTTTCTTCAGTAAAAGAAATTGCTACAGGATACTCAACTTTTGAAGTAGAAGCAGTTTTTTCGGCAAAGGGATATTGAAATAAAGTTCCACCTGTTGAGAATGTAAAATTAAATGGATTCACATGAGAAGGATAATAAAAACTTCTTCTGCTTGAATATTCTTTAAGATTATCGTTGAACTGGTCAAAATCTTTCATCCACTGATCACTTGTTCTTTTTGCAGAAATACTTACATTTGAAGAAGATGTAAATGAAAGTGTGTTGATATAAGGTTTTACAAATTTTGGAACAGGCACTGAATAACTGGTAGAAAGAGACCATGCAAATGAAGAAACTTCAGCTCCATCTTTTCCTTCGTTTTCTTCCTTCATGTTTGTAAGTTCACGGATTGTGGTAATCCAGTTCAAATCTTCACTTCGATTATTGAAATCTTTTGTAAAATAAGGATCAGAATAAAAAGGCAATTTAAGATTTACTGAAAAAGGCTTTGTAATGCCCATCTCAAGATTTCCCTTAAAACGGAAAGGAAGTTCAACGCCTAAGAAATTAGATGTCTGATAATAAGTATGACCTGTATCAGAAATATTTGAATAATACTGGCCTTTAGGAAAAATGGTGTTTGAAAAACCAAGATCAAGACCAAAGGTGATTTTAGAAAGGATAGTATTTTTAGGAGAAAAACTTCCTTCAACACCAGCAAGTCCACCAGTATTTGAGTACCAGTCACCCAGGACTTTTAGATAATCAGAAGAAGTACCTTTGTAATCCTCATCTGTATTATGAAGAACAAGACCTTCAAGAACCTGCTCTTTCATGGCAGTAGGTTTCATAAAATTATAAAGAGAATCTATGGCTTTGTCGGAATCTGTTTCACCAGATGTAGCATTGGTTTTGGCAGGTGTTTTTCGACCAACAAGATAAGTTGTAGTCTGAATAAAGAATCCCTGTTTTGTACGGTAACCAAGAACCGGATTAAAGACAAGCTCATCTTTTGGTAAATAAAATGCCGGAAAATACATTACAGGAACAGGTCCAACGTACAAAAGAGCATTCAAAAATGCAAACTCACCGCCTGGAAGAAGCCAAAGTCTTGAAGAATCTATGTGCCAGTGCGGATCTTCGTCATCACAGAATGTAAGCTGAGAATTCTTAAATGCAAAAGTATTGTTTTCACTTTTTCCAAACAATGATGAAAATACTACCAGTGTTGAACCGCTTGGAAGATTAAGGGCATCACTTTCCGTCTGAACAACCTTGCCGTCGTCAAAAACTCCTTCCAGTGTAGATGTATTCAAAATAAGGCTTTTTGCATAAACCTGATCTTTTGAAGAACCGTTTTCCGTTGTAAGTTCAACATTTTCATCTGCATAAAGGATTTTTGTAACACGGTCGTAGGAAATAAGACCTGCTTTTACATTTGTCTTAGTCTTTCCTTTTTCTACAGAAAGTTCTACATCACCTTCAAGGCGGATAGTCTCATTTTTAGAATCTTCTGATTTTACATAAGAAGTAGTTCTGGCGTTAAGAATAGTAATTACAGTCACTTCATCGGCAAAAGCAAAAGGTGTGAGAAATAAAAAGATAATGACTGCAATTATACGGCCTTTCATCAGTGCTTGTGGGAAAGAGTCTCCTTTATAAACTGTCCTGTAAAGGATTTTTCATTTTGACTGACTTCTTCAGGTGTACCGGTGGCCATGATTGTACCGCCACGGAATCCCCCTTCAGGTCCAAGGTCAACAATCCAGTCGGCCTGAGCAATTACATCAAGGTTATGTTCAATCATTAAAACAGAATTTCCCTGATCTACAAGGCGCTGAATTACTCCCATAAGCTGTTTTACATCAGCAAAATGAAGACCGGTAGTTGGCTCATCCATAATATAAAGTGTCTTGCCTGTAGAGGTTCTTGCAAGCTCATTGGCAAGTTTTACACGCTGAGCTTCACCGCCGCTTAAAGTAAGTGCAGACTGACCAAGTGTGATGTATCCAAGACCAACTGAGTTCAAAGTTTCAATTTTTCTTGAAATATGAGGAATACCTGCAAAGAAAGTACAGGCTTCTTCAATAGTCATATTAAGAACATCATTGATATTTTTACCTTTGTAAGTAACTTCCAGGGTTTCACGGTTAAATCGTTTTCCCTGGCAAACATCACACTGGATATAAACGTCTGGAAGGAAGTTCATCTCGATAACGATTTCTCCGGCTCCTCCACAGTTTTCACAGCGTCCACCCTTTACGTTGAAGCTGAAACGGCCTTTCTGGTACCCCCGTGCTTTACTTTCTGGAAGTGATGAGAAAAGATCACGGATAGCATCAAAAACCCCGATATAAGTGGCAGGATTTGATCTTGGTGTTCTTCCAATAGGACTCTGATCAATATTAATGACCTTATCTATATGTTCAAATCCTGTTACTTCTTTACAGGCTCCAACGTGATAATTTGTACGCATCACCTTATTTGAAAGAGCAGGATAAAGAATGTCTCTCATCATGGTAGATTTTCCGCTTCCGCTGACGCCTGTAATACAGGTAAATGCACCAAGAGGAAACTTAACATCAATGTTTTTAAGATTATGTTCAGTTGCACCCTTCACTTCAATAAATTTTCCATTTCCTTTTCGACGTTTTTCAGGAATGGTCATAAAAAGTTTTCCGGCAAGATAACGGCCTGTTACACTTTCTTCAACTTTGGAAACTTCTTCTGGAGTACCGCAGGCAACAATCTGTCCTCCATGAACGCCGGCAGCAGGTCCAATGTCAATTAGATAATCTGCAGTACGTAATGTCTGTTCATCGTGTTCAACAACAATAACAGTGTTTCCGTTGTTTCTAAGATTTACAAGAGTATCAATAAGTCGCTGGTTATCACGCTGATGAAGACCGATACTTGGTTCATCAAGAATGTACATTACACCGCACAAAGCTGATCCAATCTGTGTTGCTAGACGAATTCGCTGTGCTTCACCACCGGAAAGAGTTTCTGCGGCACGTTCCATTGTAAGATAATCAAGGCCTACATTCTGCAAAAAGCGGAGACGGGACCTGATTTCCTTAAGAATCTGAGAGGCAATTTTAGATTCACTATCAGTAAGTTCAAGCTGATCAAAAAATTCAATTGACTGGGATACAGAAAGACTTGTAATCTCGTGAATATTTTTTTCACCGACAGTAACCCCAAGAGCCTCTGGACGTAAACGTTTTCCACCACAGCAGGAACACTCGTGATGAGCCATGAATTTTTCAAGGTTTGTTTTCATGGCATCGCCCCAGGCTTCAATGTAACGTCGGTTCAAATCGTGAATGATTCCTGGCCATGGCTGATTATATTCACTCATGCCAGTTCCGCTCTGTTTGTAGTAAATCCAGTGAAGATTTTTTTCAGAACCGTTTACAAGCACATCATACTGATCTTCAGTTAAATCACAGATTGGAGTTTCAAGAGTAAAACCGTATTCTTTTGCAACAGCTTCAATTCGGCATTTGTTCCATTCAGAAGTTGGATTGTATGGTGCTAATGCATGTTCCATAAAGCTTTTTGAAGTATCAGGAATAATAAGGCTCATATCAAACTGCATTTTTTCACCAAGACCAGTACATTCAGGACAGGCTCCAAAAGGATTATTGAAAGAAAAGAGCCGTGGCTGAAGTTCTGGAATAGAAATACCACAATCAGGACAGGCATTTTTCTGACTGAAGAAAACCTCTTCGTCCCTGTCGTCCACCCGTCTTGTTACAATTACAATGCCGTTGGAAACTTTTAGAGCAGTTTCAATACTTTCTGAAAGACGGCTTTGAATCTCGCTGCTTTTTACAATTCGATCAACAATAATTTCGATTGTATGTTTTTTCTGCTTGTCCAGTTTTACAAAATCATCAAGATCTGCCATAACACCGTCAATTCGTGCCCGGACAAAACCAGATTTCTTTGCATCCTCAATTATTTTCTGATGTTCACCCTTCTTTCCTCGGATAACAGGAGCCAGAATCTGCATTTTAGTTCCGTCTTCCCAGGCCATTACTGAGTCTACAATCTGATCAATAGACTGCTCACGAATTTCACGACCGCACTGTGGACAATGAGCATGACCAATTCTTGCAAACAAAAGACGATAATAGTCGTAGATTTCAGTAATCGTTCCTACTGTTGAACGAGGGTTTTTGTTGGTGGATTTCTGTTCAATGGAAATAGCCGGTGAAAGACCTTCAATAAGATCTACATCAGGTTTATCCATATTGCCAAGAAACTGTCTTGCATAGGAAGAAAGGCTTTCCATGTATCGGCGCTGTCCTTCCGCAAAAAGAGTGTCAAAAGCAAGAGAACTTTTTCCAGATCCAGAAAGACCTGAAATAACTACAAGTTTGTTACGAGGAATATCAACATCAATATTCTTTAGGTTATGTTCACGTGCACCGCGAATAATAATTTTATCGTCGTTCATATTAAATCCTGTTTTATTGTCCGGAAAGCTGTTTTTTCCATCTGGAAACCAACTGCAATGCTTGAAAAGGTGTAATATTGTCTACATCTGCAGACAGTATTTCATCAAGAATGATTTCTTCATCGGAAAAAAGTCCAGGAGCCGAAATAACAGGCTCTTTTACAGGTTCATTCTTTTCCACAAGTTTTTCTGCAGAGGCTTTTGGAAGATCTATAATTTTTTTGTTTCCACGAATTGCATTAAGAATCTCTTCAGCCCTCTGTGTTACCGGTTGAGGGACCCCTGCAAGTTTTGCTACGTGAATACCATAACTGTTCTGTGCAGCACCTTCCTTTACTTTTCGCAGGAATACAACAGTTCCCTGTTCTTCTGAAACATCCATGAATAGCATGCGGATATTTTTATGTTCAAGACGGGTAAGCTCATGATAGTGAGTAGCAAAAAATGTTCTGCAGCATGTATTGTTCAAAAGATGTTCA
This sequence comes from Treponema sp., assembly GCA_024402505.1. Classification (GTDB taxonomy): domain Bacteria; phylum Spirochaetota; class Spirochaetia; order Treponematales; family Treponemataceae; genus Treponema_D. Next base: position 55,564 of record JAKSTP010000005.1, on the reverse strand, counting down.
CTTACAGCCTGGGCAATGGAAAGACCATCCTCCGTAGAAGTTCCACGGCCTACTTCGTCCATAATAACAAGAGACTTCTGTGTAGCCTGCCGAAGAATATTTGCAGTTTCCGTCATTTCTACAAGGAAAGTTGATTCTCCTCGGGCAAGGTTATCACTGGCACCAACACGACAGAAGATCTTATCAACAATACCAAGACGACAGTAAGAAGCTGGAACATAAGATCCTATCTGAGTAAGAAGAACTATTAATGCATTCTGACGAAGATAGGTACTTTTACCAGCCATGTTAGGACCTGTAATCAAGTCAAAACAAGGAAGATCATCGGAATCTGATGAAAGAAGCGTGTCGTTGGGAATAAATTCTCCGCTTGGAAGATGAAGCTCAACTACAGGATGCCGGCCGTCCCTCACTTCAAACACTTCAGAATCATCTACTATTGGTTTTACCCACTTATAACTAGCTGCAGAATATGCAAAAGATGATGCTACATCAATAAAAGCAAGCTCCTGGGATACCTTAAGAAGATAAGGAACACTTTTCAAAAGAGACATTCGTACCTGAAGGAAAAGATCTCTTTCAAGTTCAAAAATCCTTGTAGTTGATTCAACCAGTTTATGTTCCAGTTCCTGAAGCTTTTCGGTAGTGTATCGTTCACCGTTTACTAAAGTTTTTCTTTGAATAAAGTGAGATGGAACCTGCCCAAGTTTTCCTTTTGATACTTCAATAAAATATCCGCCGGCATTTGTATATTTAATCTTCAAAGTTGAAATACCGGTTTTCTCTCTTTCTTCTTCTTCGTAAGCCGCAAGAACATTGTTGAAGTTATTGTGGATGTTTCTCCAGCTGTCCAGTTCTTCATTAAAGCCAGGCCTGATGATTCCACCTTCAGTAAGTGAAGTTGATGGATCTGGAAGGATACTGTCATTAATAAGCTTAATAATTGAAATACTTTCTTCCTGAGGAAGGAAATTAAATCCATAATCTTTAAGGTAATGCTGTACATAATTCCAGTTTTCTAAACTTACTCGAAGTGCCTGAAGATCCTTTGCATGTGCCTTTTCCATGGCAATACGGCCTGTAAGTCGTTCAACATCTAAAACCGGAGAAAGATCCTGACGAACTCTATCCATAAGATCTGGATTTTCAAAGAAAGTTTCTACAGTTTTCTGTCTTGCCTTAATTTCTTCTGCTTTTGTCAAAGGAAAACACAAGAACTGTCTTAAAAGCCGTGACCCCATGGCAGTTTTTGTGTGAAGAAGACACTCCATCAAAGAATATTTAACAGAACCGTCCCTCATATTTTCGGTGATTTCAAGATTTCGACGTGAAGAATCGTCAATAACAAGATACTGACTTTCTTTATACACTTCCACCGATTTTACATGAGGAACAACTGTGTTTGTTGTTTTATCAAGGTAATCAAGAAGAAACCCAGCCGGCACTACTTCAGCACTGTTTTCATCAAGAGAAAATGATTTTAATGAAGTAACTCCAAACTGAGAACACATTTTTTTATAAGAAAATTCTGGATTAAAATCCCAGTCAGGATAATAAGAAACTGCAATATTTGGTAATAATGCTAAAGCACCCTGAATGTCAGCATTTGATTTTAAGCTCTGAGGAAGCAGAAATTCCCTTGGATTTGCCCTGGCAATTTCCTTTGAAAAATTTTCGGCCATCTGGGAAGCCTTCCAGCTTGTTGCAAAAAATCGTGATGTAGAAACGTCAATAAAGGCAAAACCAGCGTTTCCTTTGTAAATGCTTAAGGCGGCAAGATTATTTTCCCTGAAGCCATCAAGGTATTCAGTTTCTACGGCTGTACCTGGAGTAATTATTTCAACTACTTTTCGTTCTGTAAGACCTTTTGCCTTAGGGTCCCCAATCTGTTCACAGATTACAATTTTTTTACCAAGACGAAGAAGTCTGGCAATATAAATTTTTGCCGCATGATATGGAATTCCACACATGGGACTTTCTGCTCTATGAGTAAGTGTTAAATTGAGAAGACGCGATACTTCTACCGCATCTTCATTGAACATTTCGTAAAAATCTCCAAGACGAAAGAATACGACCTCATTAGGGTAATTAGCCTTAATGCTGTCGTATTGTACCATCATTGGGGAACGGGTATCTTTTTCTGCCATTTATAATCCCAAATCAGAAATAACCTGGTCTGTAATATCAACAGAGTTGGAATACCAGAGAATTGAATTGGATTCCTGCAGGCTTAGAATCATACTGTAGCCACCTGATTCAGCAATTCTTGAAAGCACCTGATACAGTTTTTTGTAGAAGGCATCAGAACTTTCCAAAGATTTTCTCATGGATTCAAGCTCAACGTTTTTGGCATTAGTATATTCAGTAAGATAATCTTTTTTCTTGGTGATTTCAGCTTCCATTTTAAGGGCACCAGAATCATTTCCAGCATCTTCATATTCCAGTTTTCTCTGCTGAAGGCTCTGAAGTTCTTCTGTACGCTTTGTAATCTCATCTTCGAATTCCTGTCTCTTTTTTTCATAGTTACGAACAGGAGCAGAAGTTCTGAAGTAAGCGTTATAAACTTTTGCAGTATCAACTACACCGAATTTTGTAATCTGCTGACTAACTGCAGGTGCAATAAAAGCAATAAGAAAAACAGCAGCAATAAAAATCTTTTTCATGTATATCCTTCCTATTTGTTTACAAGGTTGAATGAAAGCACAAACTGTGGTTTTTTATCTAACAATTTTACTTCACCGTCAACAGTCTTGAACTTCCATGTAAAGAGCATGTGAAGTGGGAACTGTGGCAGGAGGAATCTGATTGATGGACCGTAGCTGAAATAGAAGTCATCAAGTTTTGTGTTAGTAAACAACTGAGACATATCTTCTTTTACAACAGCAGCATCGAAGAATCCTGCAACACCAATTACATTAGGTGCAAGAGGAATACGAAGTTCTACGTTATTTGACCACATTGCTTTACCACGGTACTGAGGAGCGTAAAGTGTCTGCCATCCGCGTCCGTTGAACATACCGTCAATGTAAAGTTTGTGAGTATCACTGAAGAATGAAGATGTTGGGAATACTCCGTAAAGACCTGTCTGAGCAGCGAATACAAGCTTAAATGACCAGATATCAGAAACAGGAATATCAAGGAGTTTTACATAACCTTCAAGTTTTGTTTCTGATCGGAGATAGAATTCTGATTCAACAAGTGGAATAAATCCGTACCAGGAAAGTCTTTCTGAGAAGAACCATCCTTTTGTAGGATCGTAGTTTACATCACGACCATCCATAGAGAATGAAGTCCAGATGCTGTTTGAAAGACCCCAGCGGTTTGCATACTGTGCGTAAGATGGATCTACCGGAATGTAAATACTTTCATCATAGCGGTTAGAAGTAATTGCATTGTTGATACCACCGGCAAGTGTAAGAATGGCAAAGTTTGGAATCCAGCGACGACCAATTGAGTTTCCAAGGTTTACTGTAAATCCATCTACCGGCATGTAATAATCTGTTGTATTGATTGTACCGTCGGCATTATTTCCAATTCGAAGTGCCTGATCCGTATTATGAGAAACTGCGAGAGATGAACTAAACTGAATTGGAAGGTTTTTAATCCATGACTGACCGTAAGTTACATCAACAGACTGTTCAGTAGTAGAAAGAGTAACACCTGTTGAAAGAGAACGACCTTCACCAAAAAGGTTTGAGTTTTCAAGTTTTCCAAACACAGAGAATGGCATTACAAAATCACTGCCGTTCTGAACCTGGGCGCCTGAGAAAGTAAGACCAAACTGAACTGTATTCGTAGACTGTTCCTCAACAGAGAAAACCATGTCTACAAGGTTTGGTTCACTACCCTGGTTATATTCAGGATTTACTGTAGAGAAGAACTGTGTATTATAAAGGTTTCGAAGACCATTCATAATTTTTTCACGAGAGAAAACATCACCGCTTTCAATAGGAATTTCCCGGAGAATTACGTAGTCCTTTGTTTTAGTATTTCCTTTTACAGATATATTTTCGATATGGCTTCGAGGATTTTCAGAAATAAAGATGTTATAAGAAATTTCATGTTTATCTGCATCTTTTGAAGGAACAGGATTGAATCCAAGGCTCATGTAACCGTTCTCGTAGTAAAGGGAGGTAATATTCATTAAAGCCTGCTGGAATTTTGTATTGTCGTAAATAGCTCCCTGCTTCAAAGTAATGAAGGATGCAAGACGGTCTGTAGGGAAAACTTCATTACCAATAAATGAAGTTCCGTTATAAATATACTGTGAACCTTCAGAAATATAGTAAGTAATGGAAAGTTCGTTACGTGATTTTTCTTCATTCAAAGAAGATGTAATCACAACATCGTCAATTGAAACATCAATGTAACCTCGTTCCTGATAATAGGCTGCTACAATCTGTTTATCAATTTCCAAAGTTGACTGCTGGAAAGCACCGTCTTTGAAAAGGCCTGCTTCCTTTAATTTAAGCTTGCCTTTTAAAGTACGTTCAGAAACGATTGTATTTCCTGAAAAACCAATATGAGAAATAACTGTTTTTGAACCTTCATTAATATGGAAGGTAACAATTACTTCACCTTTTTCATTTTCTGAAGTTGTATGAGAAACAGATGCATCAACAAAACCTTTTCCAATGTAATAATCCCGGAGATTTCGGTCGTCATAAAGCACAACTGATTCAACAAAAACATCGCTAACCTTTACACTTACCTTGTCACGAAGATCACCGTTACGAATCTGACTGTTTCCACTGAACTCAATTTTTCCAATAACAGGACGTTCTACAACCTGGAAAACAATGCGGATTTTATCAGGATTTCTGGCGTGTTTTACATAAGGAACAATATCCTCAAAGTAATCCAGGGCGTAAAGACGGTCCAGCATTTCTGAATAAACTTCTTCAGTAAACTCTCTGTCTTCATAAGAAGATGAAACTGCTGTAAGGTTTGATTTCTTTACATTTTTTAGACCTTCGTAATCAACTTCAGCAATTTTGTGATTCCAGAACCAGTCATCATCTTCTGCAGAAAGATTAGACAAAGCGGCAAAAACAAGTAAACTAACGATTATAATTCTCTTAAAAACTTTCATAATTCCTCAGGTTAAAAATTGAATTTCCAGGAAAGAGTCAATGACGAATCTGGAACAAACTGTTTTTTCATCAGAGCTTCAAGATTCGGTGCAATGTTCCAGCGAATATTTCCAAAAGGAGATTCCATTTCAAAACCCAGTTCCGGCTGGAAAAGGAGTCCACTTCTGAAGAAGTTTTCACTTAAAACTCGCTCATTGTAAGACACATGCATCATGGCATCGAAGTACAATGAACTTCCCAGGTACTTACCTATATAAACAGTTGAGTTATCAAAAAAGTTACCGAAAGAATAATTTTTTATGCTGTTCTTTTCGGTGTCAGTTCCGATACTCAACGCATTCTTCAAGACATTGGTTCTGACAGAAAATATATCAAAATTCATCAAATCTCGCAATGTATTTTCAAACTTTCTTCCTATTGTAGAGGAGATTGCATAGTCACTTGCAGTAAAAATAAAGTCACGTACGTTTGTTGAATCACCAATTACAATCTGACCTAAAAGAGACATGATTTCATTTTCAGACCTTGCAGGAATACTTGAGAAGCGTGGATTCAAATCCTGAAGATACTGGTTCTGAGCAGAGAAAACAATGCGGATACTATCACCTTTTTCATCCCGTTCACGGGTTTCGGCACGAATGGTAACAAGTGGATTCATAAGGCCTGAAATTTCGTTATTGGTAAACTGGATTTCTCCCTCTTTAATATAGAAAGAACGGTTCAAATAAGAAACATCCCCAGATTTTAGTAAGAACTTTCCATTAAGCATAAGATTTTCTACTTCGCCATCGTACACAACATTAAATGAAGTTTCTGGAACAAAAACACAGCGAAGAATTGGATCAACGGAAAGTTTTGCATGAGAACCAAGAACCACATCAACATTACAGTTAGTAATTACAGGAGGTTTTGTTTTAGTTCGATTGATCATATTGATATTGAACCGGGCTTCAGCATTTTCGGCAAATACATTTCCAGTAACATCAAGGATTTTCTTTTCAAAAACAAGATCAAGATCTACCTGTGCATAACCTTCAACTACAGCAACGTTCATATCAAGAGTTACAGGAACAGATTCTTTACCTTTGGTGTAGACCTTTCCTTCAATATGATCCAGATTCCATTTATTCATGAAGATTTTACATCCGGCAATAAGATTATGACTTTTCTTTACTTTGTAAGTATTTTCAACAACAGTGATTTCATTCTGATAAAGAGTAATCATTGTTTTTTCAGTAGAAATCTTATCAGGAATAACTTTTGTAAGTGATGCTTCCGGTTTTGTAACAGAACAGGCACCTGTAAACTCTGGATTATCAAGGTCTCCGGAAATATTTATAGAACCGTTTACTATACCGCTGTAAACATGGATTGCATCATCAAGATTAAAGTAAGAGAAAATGTTTCGAAGGTCTGCAAATACTTTTGAAAGATGCACATCAAGCTTTGATTCAGAAATAAGTCCTGAAGCATTCAGGGAAAGGAACCCATCTGAAGAAAGTTCTGCGTTAACTTCATTTGTTAAAGAATTGTAAATACCGTTTAATCCCATATTGCTGCTTGAACTGAAGGTAAAAAGGTCACCATATTTTCTTGCATCAATGAAGAAGGATGTCTGTTTTTTAAAGAAAGAACCACCAAGGTTTGGACAGGAAAGATTGAGTGCGAAAGACTGTGGAATAAACTTACCCTGCTCTTTTACAGCGTCATAAAGTCTTATATTTATAGGAATATCAACGTCCTTACGGGAAACTTCTGTAAGTAAAGTTCCTTCCATTTCGCCGGTAAAACTGCTCATTGAAAAATCCAGTTTGTTCAAGGCAAAAAGAATATTGTTATAGTTCAAAGAGAAGCTGTCGGCAGTAAGAAGATCATCTTCAAGATATGCAGCACCGGAAAGTTTTGCGATATAACCGTTGAAATAAGCAGAACAGTTTTCAATATTTACGCCCACATAAGGATGTTCAAGAGTTCCTGTAAAGGAAACAGAAGCCGTAACAGCGTTATTTTCGTTATTTACGTAAGTCCATCGGTTCAGGCTCATGTTGTTTGCGGCAATTTCACAGTCAAAATAATAATTGTGGCGGAAAGCATCCAGGCTGAAAGGAAGTCCTTCAGGATTTGATGCATTCAGAAGAACTGAAAGTGATTCATCGGTAACCTGATTTAAGAGATTTAAGTTCAGGCCAACGCTGTGGAATATTCCATTGTCCTGGTTTACGAAAACGTCAGCGTTTCCGTTCAAAACAGAGTAAAGATCTGAATAAGAAATTTCATTAAGCTGAGCTCCGTAACGGGTACCTGTTCCAGAAATGAAAATATGAGGATTTGCAGATACTTTTCCGGAAGCCTCATCCATTTCAAATCTTACAATCTGAACTTCAGGCCCCTGCTCCTTATTGTAAGAGAAACTTGTATCAAAAGTGGCAGTAAATGTGTGGTCAAGAACAGGAATTGGCAAAGAATCAGCAATAAGTGAACCATAAAGTGAAGGATTTTCTGCATTTGAAAGTCCGTCAAGGAAAATATCAAAGGCAAGATTGTAATCGCCAGAAATATGAAGTGCATTCTGAATGTAGTTTCCACTGAAATGATAAGGAATATTGAATGCGCTGAAATCACACTGGAAGAACATATCGCTGCTTGAAGGATCAAAATCAAGATTAAAGGATGAACGGAAGGAATTTTTGCCTATAACAAGATTCATATCATTCAAAGACATGTTCATTTCATTTCCGTTGATGCTTGCCATAAGAGCCTGATTATCTCTTGCGGTATTTGCAACAAGGATATAAGGTACATTGTAAGAAAAAGTACTGAAATCAGTTGTAAAATAGGCATCCGAAGAAAACATGAATGTGGAAAGATTTGAAGAATATCCCAGAAGTTTTCCAGAAGTTTCGTAAGGAAGGAATTTACAGGCTGTAGTCAGAACTGAATCAAGATAAAAACTGTTTACAGAAAGTGAAGACTGTACAAATCCGGAAGAAAAAAGATAGCTTCCGTCAATGGCAATTCTGGAAGGTTCTTCATTTTCGTAATGAGAATAATCATAGGCTTCAAAAGTAAAGTCAACGGAATCGTTATTTGGAAGAACATTAATCTGGATAGCTGTAAAAACCTTGTCATCAATAAAAACCTGAGGAATAAAGACCATAAAACCTTTATCCAAAGGATCAAAATACAATTCTGTAGAAATAAGTGTTCCGTTTGGAAGAAAGATTTTTGGAACTTCGGCAGAACCTGACAAAGAAAGATTTTTAAGATCGAACCCAGCATTCAAAGAAGCTTCGTACTTATCACCGTTTACAGAAAGTTCCTGAATATTAAAATAGCTTTCATCTCCATCTGCTTTAATTGTATAAAGATTAAAGCCCTCTCCATCAGGTGTAAGAACATCTGCTGCAAATGACCATAAAAGTTTTCCCTTTTCAAAAACAGCATTTATCTTGGAATTAATGTTCAGATTCTGAAGAAGACTTGCAAAATTAGATTTAACCGATGATGAGAAAACCTGTTTTGGGGAAAGATTTTCTGTTTTTATAAGGGCTGTCAGTTTACGATTTCCAAGTTCATAAGAACAGTCTACAAGAAGCGGAAATGTATTCTGGATTGTATCAAGATGGAATGTATCATCCGAAAAAGAAAGCTTAAGATTAAACTTATTGAAAAAATAATTTCCAGCACGAAGATCGCTGAGTGTAAAAGTAAGTGAAGAATCATTTAGTCCATTCAGAAGAAGGCCCTTCAGATTCATTGATGAAGAAATTTTAAAATCATTTTTCTTAATTTTAGCAGAAAGAACACTTTTCAAAGAGATTTCAAGCTGCTGTCGTTTCTGAGTGTAAACAAGTCCAATCTTTTTTACATCAAGGGAACCAGAAATTTGGTCATTATCATAAGTCACAGAAACATTTTTTACAGAAACGTTGAGAGGGATGGAGATATCAAATTTTTCCTTGAAATAAGTAATAAGATAATCAATATCAAGCTGGCTTTCTTTTTCGTCAGTTTCTTTTTCCGCAAGATTTTTAATAACCGGAATAAGTTTTTCTACCTTAAGATCCACACCGTCAATTACGATTGCAGACACAACATCTTCGTATCTTTTTTTAATAAGATTCCAAAGACTGTAACTCACTTTAATTTTTTTGATAGATGCAACTAACTCACCATTATCATCGCTGACAGTAACACCGTTTAAGTTTACTGAAGAAAAAATTGATGGTGAAAGCTTTGTAAATGAAACATGAAGTGTAGTTTTTTTATAAATCGTTTCCTGGGCAGTTTTAACCAGTGTTGAAAACTCATTAGAAATCAGTTTCCCTACCGGTTTTGAAACGAAAACCGACAGCAAAATGAGAAATGCAAAAACTGCGAGACTAATAATTTTTTTCGATTGAGTTTTCAATTCTTTTCTTATATATTATATCTTATTATAACGAAAAATAAGCAGAAAAAAAACAGGATTGAACAGATGATACTCAAGAATTTTATCGTATTTGAAGGCATTGACGGAAGCGGAACCACAACTCAGATCAATCTTCTGAAAGAAAAACTTGGGGATAAATGCCTTAAAACCGCAGAACCAACTTCCGGTGAAACTGGTCTTTTTTTGCGAAAAATTCTTAAGGGTGAAATCAAAACCTGTCCTAAAACCCAGGCCTTTCTTTTTGCAGCCGACAGATGTGAACATCTTTACGGCGATAATGGAATCATCAAAAATACAGAAAATGGAAAAATTGTTGTTTCAGACCGCTACCTGTTTTCAAGTCTTGCCTATCAGTCTGTATCTTGCGGAGAAGAACTTCCAGCCCTTTTGAACCAGTCATTTCCTCTTCCAGAAATTCTTTTCTTTTTTGAAATTGATCCAGAAATCTCTCTTGAACGGGTAAACAAACGGGGCGAAAAAAAAGAAATTTTTGAAAAGATTGATTATCAGAAAAACACAGCAGACTGGTATAACAAGGTTATTTCAAGATACGAAAATGATCCTGACTGTGAAATGAAAGTTATCAGAATTGACGCATCAAAATCCATTGAAGATATTGCAAAAGTAATCGAAGAAAATCTCCGATAAAATAAATATGAAAAAAGCAGTTCTTGCTGTTCTTATTTTTGCAGTTTTTCTCACTTCCCTGCCAGCTTACATGGTTAAATACAAGGAAGATTATTACAAACTGTACCATGTTCATTACCAGCAGCTTCCTGATGACTGCATTGAAAACATTTACTGGCTTGAAAAAGCAGCCCAGGCAGATTTCTGTAATCCTCAGTTTACAGGAAAAAAGATTACTACCGAAAAAGAATGGGAAAAATACCGGTATCTTTTCCAGATGCACATAAACCTGAAACTTATTGAACAGCATCTTCGGCTGGGACGCATTTACGACAAAAAAGTGGCCTATTTTTACGATGCACCTTGGAAAGAAGAATATCTGAATAATATCGAAAAAGCCTTAAGCTGTTACCAGGCCGGATATTACTACTGGCAGGAAGCAAAACTTTGGTACGAAAAGGCAAACGAATCTAAATTCAATTTTCTTTTTATAACAGACTGTCAGAACTGGGAAGATGAACGGGAACGCATAAAAACCGGTGAACTTAATTACGAAAAAATGCTGAACCGTGAAATTGAACGCCTTAAAAAAGTAAAAGCCGACCTTGAAGCCATGGACGGCACATATTAATCTTCAGATTTTTTTTTCAGAGGAAGATATTTTTCTTCAAATTCATTTACAGACAAAGGTTTTGAAAAATAATGCCCCTGGAAAAACTGACCGCCAGCTTTCTTCATAAAATCTAGCTGGGATTGGGTTTCAACACCTTCTGTAATAACTGGAAGATTCAATTCCTTTGCCATTTCAAGAATAATTCTGATTATTTTCTTGCTGCGGTCAATATTTTTTGTTGTTGCAAGAAATGCCATATCAAGTTTCAATATGTCTACAGTAATATCTTTTAATGAATTCAAGGATGAATAACCTGATCCAAAATCGTCCATCTCAATTTTAAAGCCAAAATCCTGAAGTTTTTTTATAAGTTCAAGCTGCTTTTCAAGATCAATCATAATGGCAGACTCTGTAATCTCAAGGTTTAATCTGGAAGGCTCAATACCGTATTTCTGTACAAGAGTAGTAATATCTTTATAAACATCTGTGTGATAAAAATCCCGTGGCGAAATATTTACAGAGATGGCACAGTCAGGACGCCCTTCTTCTTTCCATCGCTTAAGGGTCTTACAGGCCATTTCCCAGACACAGTTATCAAGACGAGCAATTGCTCCGGTCTTTTCAAAAACACTGATAAACTCGTTTGGCATGCAAAGTCCTTTTTCTGGCTGATACCAACGTACCAAAGCTTCACAGGCAAAGACCTTATTATTAAGATCAACCTGAGGCTGCAGGAATATAGTAAACTGATCCTTTTCCATAGCCTTTTCAAGAAGTGATGCTATATTCTGTTCCTGAATGGCATGATCCCGCATTTCATCTGAATAGTAAGCAATAGATTTACTGTAATCACTTTTAATGGAACCAAGGGCAAGGAGAGATCGGTCGCACATTACTGATACAGGTAGAGATTTGTTGACTACCTTGTATACGCCTAAAGCAATTCGTATCCTGTAGATATCACTGCCGTCAACACTTACAGACTGGTATGCAAGATTAATAAAATTTTCTTCATCAAAGCGCTCAGCAGGCATACAAAGAACAAAACAGTCACCATGAAGACGGGCATAAATTGAACTTTCCTTTGCCAGTACCTTCAGTGCATCGGCTATCTGTTTCAAAACCTTGTCCCCTGCATTCGATCCGAAAACGTCGTTTACAAGTTTAAATCCTTTGATATTTGAAGTAATAATTACAAAATCACGGTCGGGCTGTTCTGCAAAAAGTGCCGAAACCTGTTTATAGAAATGTTCCCTGTTGTAAACGCCAGTAAGATAATCATGGGATGCAAGAAAACGCTGTTCATTAAGCTTATTCATAAGATCAGTGTTATCCTGAACAATAAAATAAGCGCCAAGATATAATTTCGAACTGTCTAAAAGGATTGAAAAAGTAACTTCTAAATAATGAAGTTCACCATTCATTTCAAAGGTTTCGTTCCACTTAAATTCCTGGTTATCACGCCAGTCTGGTTTACTTTCCTGCCATTTTATGAAATATTTTTCAAGCTTCTCATAATCTCGTGAATCTTTTGGAATATTGAACAATGCCCGAATCTGATTATTTACGAAAATTGCACTTCCATCTTTATCAAAGCACACAACTCCTACTTCAGTATCATCAAAAACATTAAAAAGCATGCCCCTTCTAACTTCAGCCGGAGAATAGAAGATGGAAAAATAAGCAAGAACTATACCTCCTACACCAAAAGCAAAGACTGAGATATCAACCGGAAATCTGGAAAATACGTAAACCATGTCTATGAAAACCGGAATCATAAAAGCCAGAAGAACTTCAAGATATTTTCGTTTATAAAATTTTGGCGATGTAACAATAGCAATTATATTTTCAAGAAGGATAAAGGAAATCAAAATATAGGAGAAAGCCAAATGAAGAATGTAAAGTGATGATCTTCCCCTGTCTATTATGTAAAAAAGTTCTCCCTGGAAATCAACTGCACTCAAAGTAAAATACAAAGGGAAAAAGGTATTAAGAATAAAAGCTATTGTCTCAATAATACAATAAGTATAACAGCCGATTACAACAGCTTTAACTTCCCGGGTAGTCTTTGTATATTTATGGGAAAATTTCTTGAAAAAAAGTACAAGCCATGAAACAGATGCAGAAAAAAGATTAAGAAAAAGAAGAACAAGTTCTTCATTTGAAAATGCTATGGATAATACATGAAAAATAGATGCAAAAATGGCTATGAGAAGAATATTTCTAATATCTTTTGTACAATAATGTTTCGATTTCCAGACAATATTCAATCCAACAGAAAGAATAAGAACTGAAGTAAGCAGAAACCCAATTGTAATGGTGTGCAAAAACCCTGTCATAAGATTCTAAAAAGTATAACAGATATTGGAAAAAAGTCAAAAAAACAGTATTATAGTGACATCATGAAATCAAAATCCTTCGAAATCAAATATCCTCAGATAAATTCTGGAGCCGGCGTTTCAAACGTTTATATTAGTGATGATTCACCGGATTTAATCTCATATTTTCAGGCAGGACAGGAACGAAAAGATAATACCCGCTACTTTTTTGTAACTGATGCAACTGTAGCAAGTCTTGAATGCATGAAGGAATTTACAGCCAGTTTTGATGACGGTGTTCTTGGACAGGACCGGCTTCTGATTCTTGGATCAGGAGAAAAATACAAGACTATTGAAACTGTTCTTGAAATTGTAAAATCAGCCATAAACGAAAACTTCTCTCGTAATGACTGCTTTGTTGGAATTGGTGGCGGAGTTATCTGTGATATTACAGCTTTTGCAGCTTCCATTTTCAAACGGGGTGCAAGAGTAAAACTTGTTCCAACCACTGTTCTTGCAATGGTAGACGCTTCAATGGGCGGAAAAACAGGCTGCGATTTTGACAACTATAAAAACATGATTGGAACTTTCTTTCCTGCAGAAGAAATTCTTTGCTTTACACAGTTTATTCCAAGTCTTCCAGAAAATCAGTTCAAATCTGGCCTTGCAGAAGCTTTCAAAACTGCCCTTCTTTTTGACAAGGAACTTTACGGCTGGTTTAAAGACGAATCAGATAAAATTATTGCCCGTGATCCATCTACCCTTGTTTCTATTATTTCAAAGTGTATTTACGCAAAAGGAAAAGTTGTAGAAAATGACTTTACTGAACGAGGTGACAGAGCACTTTTAAATTTTGGACACACTTTTGCCCACGCCTATGAAGCCATTGTAGGACTTGGTTCAGTTACCCACGGTGAAGCAGTTGCCTGGGGCATGGGCCGTGCACTGGCCCTTTGCGTACACAAGGACCTTTGTTCTGCCGCTTACCGGGATGAAATTTTTGAAGTAATGGAAAAATATGGATGGGATACAAATCCTGTTCCATCTGCAGTAACAGGTGGTGGCGTTGGTGAACGATTCATTACAGCAATGCAGAAAGACAAAAAGAACAAAACAAATAAAATCCGTCTTATTCTTCAGAAAAACATCTGTGAAAATATAATCCAGGAAGTTGAAGACGAAGACATTCTTTATATTCTGAAATAACCGGGTAAAATAATGGACAAAACGCTGTATTTTGACTGGGCTGGAACAAGCCCTTCAGATGAAGAAATCTTACGTGAAAGCCTTGAAATCAGCATGAAAAACTGGGGAAATCCATCCAGTGTCCACAACCTTGGAAAAGAAGCCCGTTCCGTTCTGGAAGATGCACGAAAAAAATGTGCTGAAACCTTAAACGTAAAACCAGAACAGCTTTATTTTACCAGCGGCGGAACCGAAAGTGATCACATTGTCCTTCTTTCCGTTGCTGCCAAACCTGTTAAAGGAACTGTTCTTATTTCAAACATTGAACATCCTGCTTTGCGGGAAATGGCCGACAGCCTTACCAAATGTGGTTTTCAGGTAAAAAGTCTTCCTGCCGATGAAACAGGAATTATTACACCTGAAGCAGTTGTATCATCACTTACAGACAACACTCTTCTTATCTGTATTATGGCCGTAAACAATGAAACCGGTGTAATTCAGCCTTTAAAAGAAATTACTGCTGCTGTAAAGGCTGCTACAAAAGGAAAGCGCTGTCCTAAAATCCACGCAGACTGTGTTCAAGCCACAGGAAAAATTCCTCTGGATATAAAAAACTGGGATATTGACAGTGCGGCTTTTTCGGCTCACAAGATCTGCGGCCCTCGTGGAATTGGACTGCTTTACCTTAAAGATAAGGTTGAACCATTTTTGAAAGGCGGCGGACAGGAAAACGGAATTCGCAGCGGAACTGAAAACCTTTTTGGTGCAGTTGCCTTTTCTAAGGTTCTAGAAAAATACCTTATCAGAAAAGAAAACGAAACTGCTACTAAAAAATTCGAAGAACAGAAAATAGATACAGAATGGTTCATCAATGAACTTTCTAAAATCAGTTCCTGTACAGTACTACCAAAATCAAGACTTTCCAACATGGAAAAATTTTCACCCTACGTTGTTCAGGCAGCTTTCAATAATATTCCAGGACAGGTTATGCTACGTGCATTGAACGCTAAGAACATCTGCATTTCTACAGGAAGTGCCTGTTCTGCAAAAAAAGCCAGCCGCCCGGTTCTTGAAGCAATGCACATTGACTCAAAACTTCGTGAAACAGCCGTCCGCTTCAGCTTTGGTCCTGGAACCACCCGTGCCGAAATGGAAACACTTCTTGAAGCAGTAAAAGAAGTGGCCGGCACCTTCAACAAGTAACCGGCCACTTCAGATTTATCTATTCCAATATATTTTCTTTACTCCAGAGGAGCAAAATAACCACTTTCATCACGACCGCTTCTATTAAGAAGATAAACTTCAGTTTCTACAGGAAGATATGCTTCTCCAAAATTGGTCTTGAGTTTTGAAGTATATGTAAGCTGATAGATTCCTGAAGGAATATCAACAATATCCTGAACCACAGAGGAAAGTCCCTGAGGACGGTAAACGTAGTAAAGTTCACCCTGTGTATTTTCAAGAAGATAATTGATTTCATTATCAACAGCCTTCTGACTAAGCTGAACTACAGAAAATCCAATTGAATTGTTGTTCATGTAGGCAGCAGTTTCTGCCAGGCTGTAATGTTCAAAAGCCCCTGGAGTTACAGAACCGTTTGTAATGAAAACAATGGAACGTTTTTTTGCAGCATTAATAAGGTCATTGGCAGAAAGGCGTATGGCAAGATCAAGAGGAATATAAGAGCTGATTTTTGTTTTTAAAGCTTTCTGCGTAAAATTAGAATTGTTTTGAGCCGATCCAGAATATTCTGTAACAGGAACGGTTCCTGCACTTACAATACGAACTGTTCCCTTTTCCATACCACTGCAGATTTCACGCACTGCAAGGTCAATCTGTTCACCGTAAAGCTCACAGTCAACATTTCGGTCAATAACAAAAGTAATGTCAGCAAAATCATTGTTTGAAGCTGCCCCAATAAATTTCAGATTTGAAACAGGATTTTTATTTTCTGTAACAAAGAAATTTTCTTCAAGAAGGCCAACTACCGGATTTCGACGGCGGTTTTCTACACGGAGTTCAAGAGTAACCTGAGGAAAGTTTTCGGCATTTACAGATTCAACCTGAACAAACATTCCTCCAACAAGTTCTGAAATTTCAGACATGATGTAGATTTCGCTGGCCTTATAATCACAAACCACAAGATTTCCATTTAAATCAGGAACAGCAGCTGTACATCGGGAAGGTGCATTTCCAGTTCCGGCAATTTCTGTCATACTGCCGGTTTCCATGTCTATGCGGAAGATTTTATTTGAATCACACAGCACAAGAGCATCGTTCCAGATTTTAAGACCTTCAGGTTTTGAAAAAGTATTTTTCTTTACAAGATCACGGATAAAGTTTCCGGATTTATCAAACTCAACAATATTCCCGTTCTGATCATCTGCAACGTAAATAACATCATTGGAAATGGCAATGCCAGTTGGTCCTTTAAGGCCTTTAAAAGATCCTTCTTTTTTTCCGAATGTAAAAAGTGCATTTCCTTCAAAATCAAAGACTACTACACGGCGGTTACCGTAATCAGTTACAAAAATATTTTCATTACTGTCCTGGGCAAGGTACTGTGGACCTACAAACTGGCCGTTACCCCGCCCCTTTTCACCAATATACTTTTCAAAACGGCCATTTTTATCAAGCAATGCAAGCCTGTCTCCCTGACTTTCAGATACAATGATTTTTCCACCGCTTAAACGCATAAGATCAAAGGGTCTGTCAAATCCGGTAAGGGGACCTGTAACACGGTTTGTAATAAAACCGTTCTGATTTATAAGGAAAAGTTCGTTTGATCCAGTTGAAACAACCCAATAAGTTCCGTCGGAATTGGGAAGAATTGCAGTAGGACCTGAAAAAATGAAATTACCGTCAAAGTTTCCGGAAAATGAGCCTGCTTCAGAAAGCTTTGCATCAGCAGAAACTTCTGTGGCACGGCGGTTCTGAACAATTTCAATCTTATTGGCAAGAAGAAGTCCCCCATATCCGTTTTCAAGGGCGTTATTCCAGTAAGAAAGAGAAAGTCCTTCAAGTCCAGATTTATAGTTTGCCTTTCCTAGCCAGTCCAGAATCAGATTGTCATTTGGAAGATAAGAAAGAGCTTTTTCAAACTGAAGAACAGCTTCATTGTATGAGCCCCTGTAGTAGGACTGAACACCCCGGCGGAATTCCTGGGCAGCCAGTCCTTCATCACTTGTACGGATCCTGTCTTCAGATACTTTCAAGCCAGCATTGGCATTTTCTTTAAGTACCTGTCCGAAAACAAAACCTGAACATGCAATTGTGAGTACAAGAGCAGCAATTTTCTTAGCAGAAACAGACAATTTCATTATTTTCCACCTTTTTGAACGGCAAGCCTGATATGCTCTGCAATTTCAACATTTTCTTTATCAAGATTTTCTGCCATTTCAAGATATTTTATGGCATCAGCGTAAAGTCCAAGCTTATAATAAACCCAGCCAAGAGAATCAAGACAGGCAGCGCTGTTTGGAGATGATTCAACGGCTTTTTTACAAAGACTTAATGCTTTTGTAAGATCCTTGTCGGAGCATGCAAGAACGTAGCCCATTCCATTAAGGGATGTAAGATTTTCAGGATCGGCCTTAAGGGATTTTTCATAATATGAAAGACATTTTTCTGTATCCTTCTGTTCCCATGCAACAAAAGCAATAGCTGCATAAACTGAAGGAGTCATATATCCGGTTTCAAGGAGTTTGTTCAATTCAAAATCGGCAAGACGGCGTCGGCCTGAAACAGCATAAATTACGGCTAGCAGAAAACGGCACTGTAAAACACGTTCAATATGTCCGCCAGATGTAACTACAGTTTCAAGATACAAAAGAGCATCTTCATATTTCTGAAGTTTTGCATAGCAAAGCCCAAGATAATAGGCAGTTTCCATTGGATCGGCACCACTGTCAGCAGGAAGTGAAAGGAAAAAGCTTAATGCTTTCTTAAAAGATTTTTTGTTATAAAAAGCAATTCCTTCTGAAAGAACTTCATTTCGTTTATTCTCCATTTTATCCTCCTTTTTAGTTTCAAACACAGAAAGTGCCATAGAGTTACATTATATTAAAAATCAAAATCTATTTTCGTTTTAATTTGAACACAGTCTGGTTCCGCTAGAACTTTTGAAACAGAAACCATTTTATTTTTTGTGATAGCATAATCACTTTTATTTCCACCAAGAGTTGTGCTTCCTGCAGGGCGGAATTGTGTACTGTAAGTTCCATTTCCGGTATCAGTTACTTCTACCCGGTCCTTGTAAATGCGCTGAGACAATTCATCAACAAATTCAACGCCGGTAATTTTTTCCCCTGACAATCCGTTTACATTTATAAATGCATAAGGAAAACTAGTGTCGCAAAGGGATGCAAGTTTTTCTATATTCACGGCAATAAAATCTGCCATATTTTCAAAAGAATAATCAGCTTCCAATGCCTTAATTCCTTTTTCATGTTCAAGGCTTACTGCAACTGAGGGAATCTCATACATAACACCCTGACGGGCTGCAGCACAGGTTCCGGAATATACGATATCTGTTCCTATATTTGAACCTTTATTGATTCCCGAGATAATGCAATCAACCTTTACAGGAAGAAAAGAACTTCTGATTCCAAGTGCAACGCAGTCAACGGGATAGCCGGAACAACTCCATTCATTTTCGCCGGTCTGTTTTACTTCAAGTGAATCAAGCATATTGATATGATGAGAAACGGCAGAACGATTGGAAGAAGGTGCAATAAGATAAACCCTGTGGCCCTTATCCAAAAGAGCTTTTTTTAGAGTCTGAATTCCTTTTGCCTTAAAACCGTCATCATTCGTAAGCAGAATATTCATAATTGCCTTAATCCACCAGAAGTGAAGCTCCGTCAACAGGATTTACAATGTAACAGTCTGTTTTGAAACCAAAGATTTTTTCAAATTCATGAAGTTTCTCTGTAAATTTTTCGATATCACTTTCCCGAAGCACTGCATAAAGACAGCGTCCGAATCCTTTTCCGGTGATACGTCCGCAGGAAACTGGATTTCTAAGCATATCAAGCATAGGTTCAATTTCGTTAACTCGTTTCAAAAGCCAGTCAATTTCGGGACAGGAAATTTCATAAAGATCACGCATATCTTCATGGCTGTGATTTACTGATCGTGCAAATTTGAAAAAGTCGTTTTTCTGAAGACCGTCTATGGCATCCTGAAGATCGTTGTGTTCATTCATAATGCACAGAAGTTTTCGGCGGTGTGCTTCATCCATAATGGAAAGCTGCTCGTTGATATCCGTAACATTTTTGATATAATGCCATCCACCGTAATCTGAAGACTTTCTTTCTCGAAGGTCACCAAGAACCAGAGCATACTGTGGTTCAAAAATTGATTCTTCATTCCACACGGCATAACGAGGAACGTGAGTATCAACAATCAAAACCTTTTTATCTTCAAAATTGAATGGCACATAATCCCAGGAATTTTTTTGATGGTCGGTTACTATAAGAGTATCTTTTTTTGAGAACATTGCAGAAAAGTTGTCGGCAATGTAATTATTCTGAGACATAAAACGTCTGTTACCCCGTTCAAGCACCTGAAGAAGCTCAGCATCAGAAAGAGTAAGATTGAAAAGTTTTCGAATTGCAATGGCAAATGCAGTTTTAATGGCTGTAGTAATACCAAAACCTGCAGAAGGAAGAACATCGGAATAGATGGTAATATCCATACCACCAAGATTAAATCCACCTGAAGTGAAGCCGTAAATTACAGACTTTAGAAAGTTTGCCCACTTGTCTTCTTTTTTATACTTAAGTGATGATAAATTGGATTTCTTTTTGTCGTTAAGCTGATGGAAGTAGAAGTTTGCTGTATTATCGTCACGTTTTGACACACCAATATAAACGTAGATATCTACGGCCATTGATAAAGTCTTGTCTTTGAAAAACCAGGAATGTTCACCGATAAGATGGAAACGTCCTGGTGCCTTTGCAGACACTTCGGGCAATTTTTCCCACGCAGTCAGATGCGCATCATTAAGTAGTTTCATAAAAGCAGATATTCCCCTCTTTATTGCTTTTTTTACTTGTGCAGATCGCTGTTTTTTTCGATAATATAGTATATATCTCAGTCATTATAATATTATGAAAGCGATTTTACAAGTTTTTTTATCAGTTTTTTCAGGCGTGCTTCTGGCCCTTGCAATTCCAAATGAATTGTATCTTATGGGCTCCCCTTTTTACACCCTGATTGCCATTATTCCATTTTATCTGGCTGTTAAAGACTGTAAAACTTTCCGCTTTTCATTTTTACTCGCATTCATTCAGACAATCACAGTTCATCTTTGTTCAAGTTTCTGGCTAGGTTATTTTAAAGATTTTGCAGCCCTTACACTGGGAGCATCGGCTTTTGGAACCGGTGTAATTGGGGGCATCTTCGGGATTTTCTTTCATTTTCCATATTATTCTGAATCAAAAAGAAACAGGCTCAATCTTTTTTCACTGGAAGAAAAAAACACTCCTGCCTTCAGAATTCTTTGGTTTTCTTTTATTTACGTACTTTACGAATGGTGTAAATCAACAGGATTCCTTGGCTATCCATGGGGAACAGTATCAACGGCTGTTTACCGCTGGCAGCTTTTAATCCAGATTGCAGCAATTACTGGAACTTACGGCGTTACATTTATCCTTGTTTTTTTCAATGCACTTATAGCAGAAGGTTTTTCTCTTTACGACACAATTCTTATTACGCACAACAAACCAGCCTTCCGTCTTAAAACTTCTTATACTCAGGCTGCAAAAACCTGGGCTGTTTCCATTGGACTTATCCTTATTTACGGCGCAGTATCTTATGCAATTCCCCGCCTTCCGGAAAAATATCTGGACACAGTAATTGTTCAGCAGAATTCAGACCCCTGGAAAAGTTCAAACGACCTTCCAAACATTGAAAACTCCATGGATGAAACAACAAAGGTTCTTTCAAGCCTTGAAGAACGGGACTCAAAGCCTGATCTTATTGTATGGAGCGAAGGCGTACTGAACCGACCTTTTCCAAACAGTCAGTGGTATTACGAAAACCGTCCAGATACAACGCCTCTTATTGATTTTGTAAAAAACAACAATATTCCATTTCTGGTAGGCGGAGTATGGTCTACACCGGTTTCAGAAACAAAACTCAATCTTTACAATTCCACACTCATGTTTGACGGGAAAGGGAATCTTCGTGGCCATTATCCAAAAAATCACCTTGTTCCTTTTGCCGAAGCCATTCCTTTCTCTGAAGTAAAACTGATCCACGATATTATTTTCAAGATTACAAAGATTTCAGCAGGCTGGACACCAGGCGATCAGTATGTTTTCTTTGAAGTTCCGGCTTCCTGGTCAGAATACCACAAGGAAGGTGAAGCAAAAACCATAAATCTTGCAAAAACTTACGGCGAACAGCTTATCGAAGAATCTGCAAGACCAACTGTAAAAATCAGCACCCCAATCTGCTATGACGATGCATTTCCTGATGTTTGCCGTCCCCTTTGGAAATACGGTACAGAAGTTTTCATGAACCTTACAGATGATTCCTGGAGCCTGAAAAAATCAAGTGAATATCAGCATTTCTGTGTGGCCGCCTACAGAGCCATTGAGTACCGCACTACTCTTGTAAGATCAACAAACGCCGGATATTCGGTTGTTGTAGATCCAGCAGGCCGTATTCTTTATGACATGCCTCTTTTTGAAAAATCTTCAATGGAATGCAAAGTTCCGGTTTATAAAAGAGTTACTACAACTTATGCCCGATTTGGAAACTGGTTCCCTGCCCTTATACTTTTTATCTGCCTTCTTTCTGTAATTTATGAAGGTCTTGTTTTCCAGAAAACTGATTACATTCCTTCTGAAAGAATCCTAAAAAAAGGCAAAAAACACAAAAAGGATTCAAAAAAAGACAGCAAAAAAAGCAAAAAACATCATAAAACAAAATGATAATTTTACCTACAAAATGAAACCTCTTCTAAAGCCTGTTTTTCATTGACCCAAGGCCACTACGAGTCTATAATTAAATTTATGGACAATAAAAAAGAAATTATCGACGGTAACAGTGTTTTGGGTATTGAATTCGGTTCTACACGAATCAAGGCAGTACTTATCAATTCTAATTTTGAACCTATTGCAGGCGGAAGTTTTACATGGGAAAACCAGCTTGTTGACGGTGTATGGACATATGATCTTGATCTGATTCATAAAGGACTTCAGGAATGTTACGCTGATCTTAAAAAGGACGTAAACGAAAAATACGGTGTAACCCTTAAAAAATTCAAAAGTGCCGGTGTTTCAGCTATGATGCACGGATATCTTGCTTTTGATAAAGATGACAAACTCCTTGTACCTTTCAGAACCTGGCGCAACACAATTACAGGACAGGCTTCTGCAGAACTTTCGGAACTTTTCAACTTCCCTGTTCCAGAAAGATGGTCAATCTCTCACCTTTATCAGGCTATTCTGAACAAAGAAGAACACGTTTCTAAAATTCAGAACGTATATACTCTTGCAGCATACATTCACTATCGTCTTACAGGAAAAAAAGTTCTTGGGGTTGGTGATGCTTCCGGTATGTTCCCAATCAACAAAGACGAAATGAATTATAACTCTGCCATGACCGCAAAGTTCGAAAAACTCATTTCAGAAAAAGGCTTGAACTACAAAATCAACGACATCTTCCCAAAAGTTCTGAACGCCGGTGAAGATGCAGGTACACTTACTGCAGAAGGCGCAAAATTCCTTGATCCTGCCGGGGACCTTGAAGCTGGTATTCCACTTTGTCCTCCTGAAGGAGATGCAGGAACTGGTATGGTTGGAACAAACTCATGTAAAGTTGGAACAGGTAACATTTCTGCCGGTACTTCAATTTTCTCTATGGTTGTTCTTGAAAAAGATCTTGCCAAAGTTTATCCTGGAATTATCGACGTAGTTACAACTCCAGATGGCAGTCCTGTTGCCATGGTTCACTGCAACAACTGTACAGGAGAACACAACAACTGGATCAATCTTTTCAAAGAAGTTTGCAATACTTTGGGATTTGAACCAACTATGGGTGACCTTTACGACAAACTTCTTGGAAAATCTATTGAAGGTGATAAAGATGTAGGTGGACTTCTTGCTTATAACTACCTTTCTGGTGAAACAATTACAGGCTTTAATTCCGGACGTCCTCTTTTTGTTCGTTCTGAAAACTGTAACTTTACACTTGCAAACTTCATGCGTGCCCAGATGTTCACTTCCCTTGGTGCAAACCGCGCCGGTATGGACATTCTTTTTGATGAAAATGTAAAAATTACCAGCATGACAGGTGCTGGTGGATACTTCAAGACTGATGCTGGTCTTAAATACATGGCTGCTTCAATCCACACTCCTGTTTCTGCTATGGAAACTGCAGGTGAAGGCGGTCCTTGGGGAATGGCAATTCTTGCATCATACCTTGGAGCAGGATGTTCACTGGACGAATACCTTGAAAAGAAAGTATTTGTTACATGCAAAAAGACAACAGCCGCAGTTGAAAAAGATCTTGAAGAAAGCTTCAACATTTTCTACGAAAACTACAAAAAAGGTCTTGCCGTAGAACGTGCCGCTGTAGAAAATCTGTAATAAGAGGAAATTATGTACGAGGATATTAAACAGGCTGCATACGAAGCCAACATGCTTATTCCTGCCAACAACCTGGCACTTTATACCTGGGGAAACGTTTCTGCCTTCGATAAAGACAAAGCTGTTTTTGCCATTAAACCAAGTGGAGTACCTTACCCGGAACTTACTCCAGACAGCATGGTAATTGTTGATGTTGAGGGAAACAAGGTTGAAGGTAAACTGAATCCTTCTTCTGATACTCCAACCCACGCTGTTCTTTACAAGGTTTTTGGACTTGAAAAGGGTGCAGAAATTGGTGGTATCATTCATACTCACTCAACCTTTGCTGTTTCCTGGGCACAGGCCTGTAAATCAGTTCCACTTTACGGAACAACACATGCTGACCATCTTCAGAAAGATATTCCATGTACACCATACCTTTCTGAAGCTGCAGTAAAATCTGCCTACGAACTGGAAACTGGTCTTCAGATCATCAAATATTTTGAAGAAAAAGGACTTAATCCTTCTGAAGTAAACATGGTTCTTTGTGGCGGACACGGACCTTTTGCATGGGGTAAGAATGCCGACAAAGCTGTTTACAACGGAACAGTTCTTGAAGAAATCTGTAAAATGGCATCCTTTACTCGCTTAAACGGTGCTTCCATGGATGACAGACTCCCTGAGTACATCATCAACAAGCATTATGAGCGAAAACATGGACCAAATTCTTACTACGGACAGGGAAAATAAGTTATAATAAAGAGGTAACCTTAAGTTGCCTCTTTTTTTTATGAACCGTAATTTTTCTAGTGAAGCAGTAATTCTTTCTCTTTCTCCCCTTGGTGAAAACAATACCCTTGTTACCATTCTCACCAAAGAACGTGGTATTTATAAGGTCTGTTTATATGGCGGTCCGAAATCAAAACTTCGGTCTTTATGTGCCCCTTTTAATTACGGAATTATTTATATTTACGAAAACTCCGAAAAAAATCAGAGCAAGATAAGTGATTTTGATGTAAAGAACTTTCATATGAGTTTTTCTGAAAGTCTTTTTAAAACCTATGCAGCAAATCTTGTCTGCGAAATTGCAATAAAAACTGAATGTGGCGGTGACAATAATCTTTTCTGGCCCTTGATTACATCTTTTTTAGACGGGATGGAACTTTCTTCGGAATTACAAAGCCGGGCTGGCCTTTTAAGATTTTTATGGCGTTTTATCAGAAATTCAGGACTTATGCCTGGAATTGAAAACTGCAGTTCCTGCGAAAATCCTGTTTCTAAAAACCAGCTTTCCTATTATAATGTTAACGAAAACTCTTTTATATGCAGTGAGTGTGCTGAAGGACACAAAAGTCAGCATCTTCTGCCTGTAAAATATGAGGGGCTCATGTACCTTTGGGCCTGTGCAAATCTTGATCCAAAAGAAGCACGAAATTATCCTCTTGATGAGGAAGCTTTTAATCAGATCAGGATTATTATTTACGAAATGACAAAACTCACCTGCTCTGCCAGGCTTAATACTCTTGAAATTGGGATGGGAATTTTATGAGAGCCACAGATATTATTTTAAAAAAACGGGGAACCTTTGTTACCGAAAAGGGAAACAAAATCCTTAAAAACTCAGAGCCACTTACAAAAGAAGAAATTGACTTTATGATAAAAGGATGCACTGACGAAAGCATTCCTCAATACCAGCTCAGTTCCTGGCTCATGTCAATTTTCTTTAACGGAATGACATTTGAAGAAACTGCTTACCTTACTCAGAGCATGCTCTATTCAGGTGACGTAATCAACCTCCATAAATCCGGCTTATTTCCAGAAAACACTGTATTTGTAGACAAGCATTCTACAGGGGGCGTTGGAGATAAGATTTCTTTGCCACTTGCACCAATTGTTGCAGCCTGTGGACTTAAAGTTCCAATGATGAGCGGCCGTGCTCTTGGTCACACCGGCGGAACTTTAGACAAGCTCGAATCAATAAAAGGATATAATGTAAATCTTACTGAAGAAAAGTTTACAGAATTAATTAACAGCACTGGTTTTGCCATGACAGGCCAGACTAAAAAAATTGCACCTGCCGACAGAATTCTTTACGCACTCCGTGATGTTACCGGAACTGTTGAATCTATTCCTTTAATTACAGCAAGCATTCTTTCAAAAAAAGTTGCTGAAGGAAGTGATGCTCTTGTTTTCGACGTAAAATACGGAACCGGCGCTTTTATGAAATCCAAAGAAGATGCAGAAAATCTTGCAACCAGTCTTGTAAAAACTGTAAAGGCCATGGGAAAAGATGCCACAGCCTTCCTTACAGACATGAACACTCCTTTGGGACTCAAAATTGGGAACTTCCTTGAAATAGAAGAAACCATTGACTGCCTTATGAATAAGGGGCCTTCTGACGTTATGGAACTCACCTGCACTTTGGGAGCCGAAATGCTGGTCCTGGGTAAAATTGCCAGGTCTACAGAGGAAGGTCTTGAAATGTGCAAAAAAGCAGTTGAAAGCGGAAAGGCACTTGAAATTTTCCTTAAAAATGTAAAAGACCAGGGTGGCGATCCGGATATTCTTTTAAAAGAAAAAGATGTTCGGCGTTCTCCATTCCACTACACTTTTACTGCGGAAGAAGACGGTTATATTTCCATGGAAAGCTATCTTATGGGCATTGCTGGAGTTGCACTGGGAGTTGGACGCACAAAAACCACTGATCCTGTTTGCCCTGACGCCGGAATGATACTTTTCAAAAAAACCGGTGACCTTGTAAAAAAAGGCGAACCACTTATGGAAGTATACGGAAAAGATGAAAATTCACTTTCTGAAAGCAAGGCCATTCTTTCTAAAGCCGTAACTTACAGTGCTGAAAAACCTGAAACAAATCCTCTCATTTACAAGATCATTCGGTAAGGTAAAAAGGCATGAAATTCAATAAAAAAGCAGTTACAAAATCCCAGATTGATCCTATCTGTGAAAAATATAAAATTGATCCTATTCTTGCCTCAATTTTTGTCCGCCGTGGAATTACTGAAGGCCCAGATCTTTTCTATTTTTTGGACAGCGACATTCATTTTGAACATAACCCTTTTCTTTTTTCCCAGATGGAAGATGCAGTTGAACGAATTTTAGCCGCAAAAGAAGAAGGTGAAAAAGTCCTGATTTTTGGTGACCGGGATGTTGACGGCATAACAAGCACAGCAATCCTTTACAATTACATGAAAAAAGCAGGATTTGATGTTTCGTATCGTGTTCCAAAGGGAGACGAACCATACGGACTTTCTGTTCAAGCAGTTGAAGAATTTGCAGCACAGAATGGAACCCTTATTATTACTGTGGACTGTGGAATTTCCTGTTATGATGAAATTGAAAAAGCCAATGAACTTGGAGTTGACGTAATTGTTACAGATCATCACAATCCTCCCGACAGAATCCCTAATGCCGTAGCCATTCTTGATGCTAAGGTTGAAGGCGAAGAATATCCTTTTAAAGATATTTCAGGAGCCGCAGTTTCTTACAAGCTGGTTTCTGCTCTTCGTTTTGCACAAAGTTCTCTTTTTAAGGCCGATATCTGTCTTTTGAACATTGAAGAAATTGAAGAAAAATTTGAAATTACTGTCCTTAAAGTAAGGAATCACACAAAATACAAGATTATAAAAGAGATTATTGTTCCAGGACAAACCTATTTTACCGATACAAGACTTCCTCTTTTCCTTGGATCAAACTACATTTACGTTTGGGACAGCCGCGACACCATTGGTAAAATGAAGGCCCTTTTTGGAAATGGAATTGATTTTTCATTTATGGACCTTAAATCAGAAAGTTCCAGAATCTGGCCGGCTTTTGCTTCGAAAAATCTTTCACAACTTAAGGATCTTTCTAAAACTTCAAGATTCGGAATGTGCCAGAATACTGAAATTGAAGCACTTTTCAATATTTACATAACCTATGCAAATTATATGCTTTCGGTTAATGACAAAAATCTTGAAGCTTCAAAAACTGATGAACTTCAGCTAGTAGGAATTGCTGCAATGGCAGATATTATGCCTATGCGTAATGAAAACCGACTTTTTGTAAAAAACTGCGTAAAATCTATAAAGGAAGGAAAAGCTGTTCCCGGACTTCAAGTACTTCTTGCAAAATTAAAACTTATGTTTCAGAACATAACTGCACAGGATCTTGCCTGGGTTCTTAATCCTTGTCTTAATGCTGCCGGTCGTCTTGGAAAACCAGATATTGCCCTGGAACTCCTTGTTACTGAAGATCCAAAACGCCGTGAGACTCTGGCCGAAGAACTTCTTCAATTAAACGAAGACCGTAAAAAACTTGTAAACGATGCTCTTTACGTTACAAAAACAAAGGCAGAAGATTCTATTTCTAAAAATGACGGTAAAATTATTATAGTAGCAGATGAATCAATTCACAAAGGAATTACAGGTCTACTGGCAGGAAAACTCCTTAGTGAATATAACGTGCCTTCCATTGCTCTTACAAAAACAGATGGAGTCTGGGCAGGTTCCATGAGATCTACAGATAATGTAATTGCCACAGACTTTTTAAAATCTTTTGGAGATGACTTTTTCATTGCTTACGGTGGACACAACGCTGCCGCAGGTTTTTCATTTGATGAAGAAAAGTTTGACAGCTTTCTTACCACCGCTAAAAGTCTATGCAAGAACTTTACTGCAGGTGAATCGGAAACACCCCTTGATATTGATGCAGAAATTCCCCGGGACTACCTTACTCCGGGTATTCTGGATACAGTAAAACTGTTTGAACCTTTTGGAAATGACAATGAAGAACTTGTTTTTTATTCACCAAATTTAAAAATTATTGATTCCAGAGTAATGGGCGCACAAAGTCAGCATCTGAAAGTTACACTGGACTGCGGAAAACATAAATTCCCTGCCCTTTTCTGGAATGCTGCCGATAAATTAAATAGAGACTTTTCTTTGGGTGATGAAGTTTCAGTTTTGTACAACATGAATGAGAACTTTTTTAATGGAACAGTAACACCTCAGATGATTGTTAAAGATTTATGGAGAAACCAATGAAAAAATTAATTCTTATTTTTTTGCTTATCAGTTCCTGCTTTCTTTATGCTGCAACAGGAAGTTTCCAGTGCGAAAACTACTCTCTCAGCGTAAAATACAACGAAATTCTTGTTCCAGGAGATGCTGTTTTTGTACGAATGAACTTTACTCAGAATACCAAACAGAAAAAAAATCTTAAGGCTCCTGAAAAAAACGCAATCCTTAAACTTTATAACGGAAAAAAAGTTGTAGAAACTGCAACCTTTTATTCATTGGGAAAAACTAAAAAATCAATTAATGACATGCTTTGCGGAATTCCACTTTCCCCATGGCTTACTGAAGGTGATTATTCACTTAAGATTATTTTTGATGATGGCACCGAAACAATGGAATTCAATCTTCCTGTAAAATTCCAGAACCGTGAATGGAATACAGAAGTTATTGAACTTGATGAAGCAAATACTGCCATTAAAACAGATTCTTCACCGGCAAGAACTTCCCAGATCAATACACTTAATGAAATCCTTGAAACTACAATTCTTTCTGATGTTTATTCATTAAAAAGATGGACTCCACCAACAGACTCAACAAGATACACTGCCTACTATGGCGATAGACGCACTTACAAATACACAAACGGTAAATCTTCTACAAGCCTTCATTATGGAAACGATTACGGCATTCCAACAGGAAGTGATGTAGCTGCCTGTGCAGATGGAAAAGTTGTAATGGCCGAAAACCGTATTTCTACCGGATGGAGCGTTGTTATCGAGCATCTCCCTGGACTTTACAGCCTTTACTACCATATGGATTCACTTTCTGTAAAAGAAGGAGAAATGGTAAAAGCAGGTGACCTTATTGGAAAATCAGGAGCAACCGGTCTTGCCACAGGACCTCATCTTCATTGGGAAGTTCGATTAAACATGTGTGCAGTTCGTCCTGAATTCTTCCTTGAAGATTTTACATTCTCGGAATAATTTAATTTCCCGAACTGTGATAATGCTTTAAGCTGAATCTCCAGAAAAGATAAGAAAGCATATAAAGAGCAAAGCCTATTGCAGGTGCAATGTACATTAATCCTTTTGAAAATTGTGCCATATCCGGTTTAGTTAGAATAAACTGAACCGGAAAATAGTTCACAAAGGCAAAAGGCAGAATGTAAATCATCAAAAATTGAATGATTTTTGGATAAATACTAATAGGATAACCTGCAAACCGGCGAGGTTCGTAGTAAAGCACTTTTCTTAAGTTCCCTACTTTCATAAAGAAAAAACACAATGATGCAGTAAAAAGAAAAACTGCCCCCTGAATTAAAACTCCGCTTAAAATTGCCGTAATAAAATATAAAATATTTCCAAAAGTCCAGACAACCCCAATTCTGTTGGCGGAAACAAGCATTAAAGTTATACCAAGAGTTCCGTGTCCGATTGCAGCAAACCAGTCTGAATTGCTTGAAAGTATCTGAAACAGAACTCCCCTTGGACGAAGTAAAAACCTGTCCAGACTTCCATTATTTACCATCCATTCAAAATCTCGTAAACCTGTAAAAAAGATGATAAAAATCCCATATGTTACAAAAATCAGGCTGTAAAGAAAAAACAATTCCATGGTATTCCAGCCGTTCAGGGAATCAAAAGATTTTAATGTAAGATAGATAATAATAATTCCGGCACCTTCTCGAAGAAAAACCGCTAAGGAGCGAAGACAGGCATCCAATTTATACTGAAACCAGCTCTTTATTGTATTTTTTACATAATAGCCGTACATTCTCAACGAATCCATTTATCAGCCTCCTTGAATTACCAGTTTTTTGCTGCCACGGTGCCACATATAAAGGCTTACAGAATAAAGGATAGCAATCCAGACAATCTGTTTCAGCATGCTGAATAAAATGGTGTAATAATCTACAGTTCCAAGATAAATCTGCAAAGGAATATGATAAATTGAATCAAAAGGAGTAAATGCAATGATTTTTAAAACAGGTTCCGGCATGAAATAAAGAGGAAGCATTGTTCCAGCCAGAACTTTTACAAAAACATTTTTGATTGTAGATATGCTCCATACATTTATAATCCAGAAAGCAGTCATCTGAATAATAAGGCTGATACTCCATAAAACACAGAATCCTAAAAACATGCTTACAAGATAAATCAAAAAATTTTGAAGACTCACTGGCGGAAGAATTCCAAAAATGATTGATGTAATTATTAAAGTTGGGAGAAAATTACTTAAAAACTTGAATACTATCTGGGCCAATGTCTGGGCTAAAAGAATCTTTCTGTAATCAATTGGCTTTAACAATTCATTTGCAATGGAACCGTCATTGATTTTCTGCTGGATTGTAAAATCATTTGTAGAAAAGATTTCCGACAGTCCAAGAGAAATGATGAAATTGGTTACAATAACAGAAAAATTAATGCCATTAACTGCATCCCGGGAACCATAAAGAGTTTTCCAAATGGCAACAGACACAAATATCTGCAGTACACTGCTAAGAATACCGAATAACCATTCAACTCTGTAGACCGTGTTCTGCTTAAATGTCATCTTAAAAAAAGCAAAGTAAGGTGTATTCAGAGATTTCATTATAACTTGATTTCTCCTTCGTAGATCTTACGGACAACAGTCTCAATTTCCATTTCTCGAACAGTAAAATCAACAATTGGATATTTAGAAGAAAGTTCATTCAGTAAATCTTTAATGGCAATTTTGTCACAATTGAAGGTAAAGGATTTTTTGTGATGTCCTTCATCAAAAATCAGTACATCCTGAATTGGATTGATTTCAACTTCAGTTTCAAACTCAACAATCAACTTTCGTTCTTTACCGTAATTGGAAACCATTTGAGATACATTTCCATCGTACAAGAGTTTGCCTTTATCAATAAGAATCATTCTGTCACAGGTTTCTTCAATGTCCTTCATATCGTGAGTAGTAAAAATCATTGTTACCTGCTTTTCCTTGTTCATATATCGAACAAATTTTCGGATTTTCTCTTTTGCCAAAACATCAAGTCCGATAGTAGGCTCATCAAAAAAAACAAGATCTGGAGAATGTAAAAGAGCTGCAGCAATATCGGCACGCATTCTTTGTCCAAGTGAAAGCTGACGTACCGGCTGTTCAATAAAAGATTCCATATCAAGAAGTTCTGTAAAAATCTTCACATTTTCCAGATATTTTTCTTCAGGTATACGATAAATATGTTTAAGAAGTTCAAAACTGTCGATTACAGGAAGATCCCAGCTAAGTTGAGATTTCTGGCCAAAAACAACCCCAATATGACTTACATACTGTTTTCTATCTTTCTGTGGATTAAATCCCATTACCTCAACAGAACCTTCTGTTGGATAAAGAATTCCAGACATCATTTTGATGGTTGTTGATTTTCCAGCTCCATTTGCTCCAATAAAACCAACTGCTTCACCCTTTTGGATTTCAAAAGAGATTCCATCTACAGCGATTTTTTCCTGAAACTTTGGAACAAAAAGATTTGCAATTGTTCCTGGAAGTCCTTTAGGCCTCTTACTAACTTTAAACGTTTTGTGTAAATCTTGAACTTTTATAATACTCATATCCTGCTCTTTTTTTTTGATTGGAAATAATACTTTTTCTTTTCAACTTTTAATAAAAAAAAAGGAACCTATTTGAAGGTTCCTTGTAGTGGGCAGTGAGAGGATCGAACTCCCGACATTCTGGGTGTAAACCAGACGCTCGTACCAGCTGAGCTAACTGCCCGTGCAACTTAGTGTCGCTTGATGTTTATATATTATAAAATTGCGAAAAAAAGGTCAATAGGTTGGCAAACAAATTTTTGCTTTTTTTTAATCTTTTTTCCCAATCCTATAATCTATTTTAACCTTCCATTGGGTTATCTACATCTTCACTGAACATGAAAATATCACGGATTTTCAGCGAATAGTTTGTACTTGGCAATTCTTTTGTTGCCTTAACCGGAATATCTAAACAATATGTGATTGGTGCATAACCTTCTTTTTTGAATTCAAGAACAAAAGAAAAATCTTTGGTTTCACCTTCAATGCCTTCAACTGGTTTTGGCCAGAAAGAATAGGCTCCGTTAGTTGCTTTATAAGTCTCGGCAGGATTTGACCAGGTTGAATCAAACATTTCAACACATTCATTATTTTCTTTAATAGTGATTTTAACACCTTCAAGAGGTTCGAATGTTGTTCCGTCAAAAACCTGTCCAATAAGCAAAGGAAAATTGAAATTTGGAGAAACAGCCTTAGTAGCAATTTCATTTGAAGTTTTTGTCTTGTGATATTTTCGCTGGCTTCCATTAATAAGGCGAATTCCTTCAAGAGCCACTTTATTCATATCAGCTTTAAACTGAATATCATTCAAATCCATGGAATTATGAAGTACACCTCGTTCTGAAACGATATATCTTGGTTTGATTCTGTTCAAAACGTAACATACAGTATCAAGCCGGCAGGTTTCGCAATCACAGCTGAGCCAGTTAATCTTTTCTGCTTTAAGTGTATCGTAAAGTTCATTTACAGTTGAAGAAACATATTCTTCCATTATGTTATGAATATTCATAGTATCCCCTATTTATTATAAGTATAACATAAAAAACGGGATACGGCAAATATATTTCTAAAATCTCTAATTTAATACGAAAGAATATGAAATTTTATTTTCTGCATTCTTTGAAATAACACCGGCAAAGATCTTGTCCAGGGTAAAAACTGCAGCATCGCAGGATGAAGGAAGATCATGTAATGAAGTTGTAAAATTTTTTGATTTCAAAGGTTTACCGTGGTAAAAATCATCCAAAGAAGATGAATTTTTTAAATAAACTGCCTCCATTCCGCATTCAAGGGCAAGTTCTGGAGTAAAAGGAATTAAAGTGCTGCAGATTTTTTCAAGGTCTTTTGGATCAAAAGGTTTACGTTCCATCTGCATTTCAGGATGTTCTTCCATATTTCTTAGATTTTCAAAATAATCAAATTTTTCTCTTAATGCACTTTCAATAGTGAAATTGTCTCTTTCATCAAAAAAAACTGAATCTTCTACTTTAAAGCTTCCTACATTCTTTCTATAAAGACCTGTTAAGTGAGCACAGCTGCCTGCAGTAAGTGCAATATCTCTGGCAAGACTTCTGATATAAGTGCCTTTTGAAACTGTAAAACTGATTCTAGCAAATTTTACAAGGTTATTTTCCAAAACAGTTTCTAACAGTTCTGAAGAAAAAACAGTTACTTTTCTAGAAGGAAGATCTACAGATTTACCGTCTCTTGCAAGTCCGCTGGCTCTTTTTCCATCAATATGAATGGCCGAAAACAAAGGCGGCACCTGATCAATTTCACCTGTCCACTTTTCTATACTTTTTTTGAGATTTTCAAGGGTAGGAAGATTGGTTTCTTTTACAATTTTACCTGTATATTCCAGAGTATCAGTTTCTTTTCCGAACTCAATAACGGCTTCATAAGATTTATCAAATCCGGTTATTAGACCTGAAAGTTTTGTGAGTCTTCCGCAGCAAACAACAAGAAGCCCTTGAGCAAAACTGTCAAGGGTTCCTGTGTGGCCTACCTTTGTTGAATGTATGGCTTTTTTTACCTGTCCAAGAGAACCGAAACTTGTAAGTCCCGGCTTCTTGCACAAGAGAAGAATCTTATCGATGTTATTCAGACTTTTCGTGGTCATTAGATTCTTTTTCAAGTTCGTTCAGTTTCTGTACCATTTTAAAGCCTTCTTTCATGCCTTTATCTACATGAAACTGAAACTTTGGGAATTTTCTGATTCGCATTTTTTTAGCGATTGTTGACTGAAGGAAACCGGCAGCAGAATTCAATCCCGCTACCCCATTTTCTACCTGTCCATCACTAAGAAAACTAGAAACAAAGATTTTTGCATAAGAAAGATCCGAAGACACTTCCACACGGTTGATTGTGAGGAAAGTGCTTACACGAGGATCCTTTACTTCTCCGCGAAGGATCAACTGTGAGATTTCATCACGGAGCTGGTCGTTAAGACGAGGTAATCGGTACTGGCCCATTAGTCGTCCTCACCTGGAATAATTGGTCCGTTATCTTTTTTGGCAGACTTTGCAGCCTTACGAGCTTTTCCTTCTGCTTTTGCTTTTGCAATTTCTTCTGCTTCAGCAGCGGCAATGGCATCAGCTTCAGCCTGTGCTTTTTCTGCAGCGGCACGAGCTTTCTTTTCGTTTTCAGCACGATCATCAACAAGGTCATCACCAAGTTTACGGGCAATTTCGATGTATTCAAATACTTCAAGGCGGTCACCAACCTGGATATCCTGCCAGTTTTCAATACCAACACCACATTCGTAACCGGTAGAAACTTCTTTAGCATCGTCTTTGAAACGTTTAAGAGAAGCAAGTTTAAGGTTAGATCCTTTAACAATACCGTCGCGAATAAGGTTTACGAAGCTGTTGCGTTTGATAACACCTTCTGAAACGTAACATCCTGCAATAACACCAACTTTTGGTACTTTGAATGTATTTCGAACTTCCACCATACCGGTAACCTGTTCTTTTGTATCCGGACGGAGCATACCTTCCATAGCAGCCTGAATTTCTTCAACTGCCTTATAGATAATGCTGTATTTACGGATATCAACACCTTCATCTTCAGCAAGAGCTTTTGCTTTTGGAGTTGGACGAACATTGAAACCAACGATGATTGCATTTGAGTCGGCGGCAGCAAGCATAACATCACTTTCGTTGATAGCACCGGCTGAAGAGTGAATAACTGAAAGTCGGATATCTTTTGTAGAAAGTTTTTCCAGAGAAAGTTTAAGGGCTTCGGCAGAACCCTGAAGGTCGGCTTTAATAAGAACCTTAAGTTCCTGGATTTTGCTTTCGTCGATTTTGTCGAACATATTTTCAAGTGTTGTTTTCTTAACAGCCTTAGCAGCTTCGAAGCGTTTCAATTCCTGTCGTTTTGCAGAAATTGCACGGGCTTCTTTTTCATCTTCTGTTACCTGGAATGGGTCACCTGCCATTGGCATTTCTTCAATACCAAGGATTTCAACTGGAGTTGAAGGACCGGCTTCCTGAATACGACGTCCGCGATCATCAAACATAGCACGAACACGTCCAGAATAAATACCGGCAACAAAAGGATCACCCTGATGGAGAGTACCGCGCTGAACAACAACAGTTGCAACAACACCACGTCCCTGATCAATGCGGGATTCAAGGATTTTACCTTCTGCACGACACTGATCGTTTGTTTTTAGTTCAAGCATTTCAGCCTGAAGAAGGATTGCATCAAGAAGATCATCAATACCTTCACCTTTAAGGGCAGAAATGTGTACATACTGAGTGTCTCCACCCCATTCTTCAGGAGTAAGTCCCTGTTCAGAAAGCTGGGTTTTAACACGGTCAATATTTGCTTCAGGTTTATCAATTTTGTTTACTGCAACAATAATTGGAACCTTAGCATCTTTTGCGTGAGCAATAGCTTCCAATGTCTGAGGCATGATACCGTCATCTGCGGCTACAACCAGAACTACGATATCTGTAATCTGGGCACCACGGGCACGCATCATTGTAAAGGCTTCGTGACCTGGAGTATCAAGGAATGTAATCTTTCCTTTTTCGTTGTGAACGCTGTAAGCACCGATTGCCTGAGTAATACCACCGGCTTCGCCTGCTACAACATTTGTATGACGGATGGCATCCAAAGTTTTTGTTTTACCATGATCAACGTGTCCCATTACTGTAACAATAGGAGGACGTGGCATAAGTTCTACACCGTCATCTTTTTCAGATTCAATAACTGTTTCATCATAAAGGCTTACAAGATGAACTTCACAACCGTATTCAGAAGCAACCAGTGTAGCTGTATCAGAATCAATAGACTGAGTGATAGTTACCATCATACCCATAGACATGAGTTTTCCGATAATTTCACCGGCTTTAAGGTTCATTTTGCGTGCAAGATCAGAAACCGAAATTGTTTCCATAATATCAATTTCTTTTGGAACAACATTTACAGGAGTTTCAATCTTTTTCTTTGTTTCAAACAGGTTGTCATCGTACTGTTCTTCATCTTTACGATTGTAAATCTGTTTTTTACCTTTAAAGGCTGCCTTTTTATTTGAAGGAGTTCTTGTATTATTGATTGGAAGAGGAGCTGGTGCACCACCACCGAATCCACCAGGACGACGGCCAAATCCACCACCCTGAGTTCCGTTTCCACCATTTCTGTTCTGGAATCCGCCCTGTCCGTTTCCGCGGTTGAATCCACCCTGACCATTGCCACGGTTGAATCCGCCACCCTGTCCGTTTCGGTTCTGGTAGCCTCCGTTTCCGTGATTCTGTCCGCCCTGTCCGTCGCGGTTGAATTCTCCCCGTTCACGGTTCTGGTAGCCCTGACGTGCCTGAGCACCGGTAAATCCACCGCCGTTTCCATCACGATTGAAAGGTCTTCCGCCACCCTGTCCGTTTCGGTTATTGTAACCACCTCGGAAATTGTTGTTCTGTCTTCCCCGGTCGGAAAGGTTACCGGCCTTAACATTTGGACGAGAAGGATTAAGTTCAAAAGTAGTCTGTGAAGAGCTCTGAGGACGAGAAGCTGGAGCTGACTGTGGTTTAGCTGCAGGAGCTGCCTGATTCTGAGGCGCTGGTGCAGGTTTTTCACCTTCTTTAATTACAACGTGAACATTCTTTTTGTCTGCTTCCGGTTTAGATTTTACAGCAACAGTTACAGCAGGCTTCTTTTTTACAACCACTACCTTTTTCTTTTCTGGAGACTGGGCAGATGGAGCTGAGTCAGACTGTTTCTTGTGTACTACAAATCCAGGTTTTTTTTCGTTTTCTTCGGCCATATATTTCCTTTATTTCCTCTCGAATTTATTCCTGTTCAAATTCAAATTCTACGCCGCATGATGGACAGTGTGTCATGTCCAAAGTGATTTTTGCACCACATTCAGGACAGAAGTATTCTTCCTCTTCTTCAGTGGTTTCTGCAGTTTCTTCAGTCTGATCACTATCAACAAATTCAACATTTTCTGAAATGATTTCATTGATTTTTTCAAGATCATCAGCAGTTATGCCGTCAATGTGGATTGTGTCATTTTCAAAGCCTTCAAGGAACTGTTCAAATTCTGTAATTCCGTTAGCTTTAAGAAGTGCTGCGATATTTGCATCAATTCCTGGAAGATCTTCAATTGTATTGATTTCTCCGGCAGGTGCATTGTCTGTAAACAGATTCTGAGCTGTCTGAACAGTCTGGATTTCTGAGAAGTCGATTTCTTCAGCCTGTTCAATAGTTTTAACATCGATGTTCCAGTCACAAAGTCTGTTAGCAAGACGAACGTTCTGTCCCTGACGACCAATGGCCAAAGAGAACTGTGAATCCTGTACAATTGCAAGAGCAGATTTCTTTTCTGCATCCATAATAACTACACGTTCTACCTGAGCTGGAGAAAGTGCATTCTTGATGAATTCAGTAGGATCTGGATTATATGGAAGAACATCGATTTTTTCACCAAGAAGTTCGCGGATAACGTTCTGAATACGAACACCTTTAAGTCCTACACAAGCTCCAACTGGATCAACTTCTTCACGAGTTGTAGAAACGGCAATCTTTGTGCGGTAACCAGCATCGCGAACAATTTTTACAATTTCTACTGTTCCATCAGCAATTTCAGGAACTTCCATTTCAAGAATTGAGCTTACAAGTTTTGGATCAGTACGTGAAAGAATGATCTGAATTCCGCTTGAAGTTTTTTCAATATCTTTAATGTATGCCTTGATACGGTCATTTTTTTCGTAGTGTTCAAGTTTTGACTGTTCTTTAAGGCGAAGAACACCTTCAACTTTACCGGCATTTCCAAGATCAACAAAGATGTTTCCATTACGTTCACGCTGGTAGTAACCAATGATGATTTCACCGATTTTTGTTTTGTATTCATCGTAAAGGGAATTTTTCATTCCTTCTGTAAGACCCTGGTGTGCAGTCTGTTTACCAGTTGAAACAGCAGCACGGTCAAAAGATTTTGGATCTTCAAGAATATCAACTTCATCACCTTCTTCTACTTCATCAGAAAGTTCTTTAGCTTCTTCAAGTTCAATTTCAGTTACAGGATCATAAACTCCGTCAACAACTACTTTTCTTGAGAAAATTGAAACATCAGACATATCGTCGTTGAACTGAACGATAGCATTTTCATCTGTACCATAAGTACGTTTGTAGGCAGCTTTAAGAGCTTTTTCAATTATCTGCCTAACCATTTCTTCAGAATAACCTTTTACTTCAATCAATTCGCGGATTGCAGCGGCCATTTCAGACATAGCAAACTCCTTAGTTATGAATAAACTTTGCTTTTTTTATTGATTCGTAGGAAATTGTTTTATTTCCATCGGACATTTCCAGTGTTACAGACTTATTGTCGGCAGAAAGAACCTTTCCTCCAACCCAGTCAGTTATTGTTTCATCCCAGACACGCACCTGGCGGCCTGTAAAGATTTCAAATTCAGCGGCATTTTTAATATTGTGTTCAATGCCAGTTGAAGAAAGTTCCATTGAAGTTTCTTCAGTTCCCAAAAGTGCTTCAAGTTTTGGAAGAAGAGCTC
The DNA here is from genome assembly GCA_024402505.1 of Treponema sp. GTDB lineage: Bacteria > Spirochaetota > Spirochaetia > Treponematales > Treponemataceae > Treponema_D. Next base: position 16,124 of record JAKSTP010000005.1, on the reverse strand, counting down.
TGTGAACTTTTGCACAGTCATTAACTCCCATGTTCACAGAAGGATCTATTGGAGTAATAATTGCGCTGATTTTTGTAACTGTCTTTCCAGGAACAATTTTCAGATCAACAAGGTAATAACCAAGTCCTTCTACAAGTGGTGCACATTCAGGATAAAATTTCAGTGTTTTTAATGAAATGTATTCCATTTTTCCCCTAAAATACTGTGTGGCTATAAAAAAAGACCCGTTCGCACGAGTCCATCTTAAAAGTAATTAAAATGTACAAAAACACTATACAGAAAAATCAGATTTTTTGCAAGTACTTTATCTTCCTCGGATTTTTTTCATTACTTTTTTGTGCCAGAATGCCCTTAAGTTTTCGCCTGCTGTGGCAAGTTTATAAACTGGGTTCAAACGAACATCGTAGGTTCCGCAACGGTGAATGTTTTTTCCGCCAAAGCCTGTCTTAAAAAGATAAAGACCGTGCATCGGATGATTTTCGTCGTCTGTTGGTGGCATACCATACATATCGTAATATAGAGAGCCGTAAGCTTTTGCGTCTTTCATGGCGGTCCACTGCAAAAGGAAGTTCGGCATAAGATTTCTTTTTACATTACTTGAACAGCCGTAAAGGTAGATTGATTCTGTTTTTGAATTAAGGGTAATAATTGCACCAAGATAATCATCTTCATGTTTTGCAAGATAAAGGCTAATTAAAGGTACATCCTTACCCAAAGCAATTTCATCCGCAGATTTTTTCAAAAGGCTTTCGTAATATTTCTTTCCGTGAATGGCAATTCCATCTCTTTCTGAAGTAATTTTATAAAGTTCATAGAAAATGTCCAATTTTTCAGACAGTTTTTCATCATTTCCAAGAATTTTTTCAATAACAACACCTTTTCTTTCCGATAGACCAATGTTATAACGCCATTTATTCTTCATGCGGGAAAGGATTTCATCTTCAGAAACATTAAGATCTATTAAAGTTGAATCAGGGGGCTGAATATCAACATTATTTTTACACACTTTAAGCCGGTCTGCATAAGAAATAAGATTCATTCCGTAATTAAAATTATCACGGGACTCAGGATCCTCAAAAACTACATCAGGATCAAAACGAACACAGATTGTATTTTTTGGAAGATAAGGTTTTAATGCAAAAGCAATTTCCTGCAAAAGATTTGCAAATTCTATACTCTGTGTATCTGCATTTTCAGGAGCCTCATCAAGGAAAGTTTCCCCATCCCCTTCAAGAGCACTATCAATTTTCTTAGAATCTGTACATTTAAATGGAAGGCCTGGATATAAAGGAATGTAAGCAAGGGAAAAAGCACCTTTTGCAAAACTACGAACAAGCACATTCACTTCACTTTCATTATGAGGTTTTTCTTCCTGGGCATTTACAGGATTGTGACAGCCTTCATCATGGTCATCACGTTCTTCTGTAAAAACCCATTTTATAAGATAGCGTGAAAGATTCCAGCCATGAGCTGCTTTAAACTCCCCCCAGAAAGGAGTCTGCAAGAAACTTCCTTCATTGGCGGGAGAATATTCCTGAATTTTTTCAACGCTGATTTCGTACATTAGTGAACTTCACCATTTTTAGTCATTACTGTAGTAAGAGCTTTTCCGTCGGCAACCAGTTTCTTACCGCTGATTTCAACGTTGCAATTTACAACATTAATGGCTACACCGCAGAATGTATCAATATCAATAGTTTCAGGCTTTTTGAAAGCTGGGTCTGCACCTTCAAGGACAACCTGAGTTCCAGGAGCGGCCCAAGGAGCTGTAAGAAGTTCTACACATTCTTTGCCGTTTTCATCAGTGTAGTCGCTTGCCAAAAGCATACCGTGACTTTCAACACCGCGCATTTTACGTGGAGCAAGGTTTGCAGCAATAATAACATGTTTTCCAAGAAGATCTTCCGGCTGAAGATATGGACGAAGACCGCTCTGAATAATGCGTTCTGTTCCACTGCCATCATCCATAGTTTCAATGTAGAGTTTGTCACCACTTGGGTTATTTTCTACTTTGAGGATTTTTGCAACTTTCAGTTCGATATTTGCATTGAAGTGAGCAACCTGATCGGCAGCCAAAGCTGGTTCTTCTTCTTTTTTAGGTTCAGGTTTCTTTTCGGCCTTTTTGTTAGCTTTTTCATCTTTTGCTTTGCGTTCTGCCTGAGATCCGCTGAATCTTTCACGGAATGCATCGATTGCCTTGTTGTCCAATGGTGTAAAGTAAACTTCAGTAGGATTAAGTTTTTCAAGTCCTTCAAGTTTACCAAGGCATGTCCAGTTGAGTCCGTCTTTAGAAGTTGCATCGTAATCAGAAAGGCTTGGATCTGCAATTTTTGTCTGCATAAATGAAGCAACTTTCTGAGTATACTGTGGCATATATGGGTGCATCATAATCATAAGATCTTTGATTACGTAAGCAAGGTTATACAGAAGTTTTGCACAGGATTCAGGATCTGTATTACGAGTTTTCCAAGGTTCTGCAGCCTGGAAAGCCTTGTTACAAATATCAGCAATAGCAAACATTTCATGGAAAGCATCTTTAAGGTTTGCCCATTCAAGATTTTCTGTGATTTTTGCTTCGTGTTCCAGAACTTCTTTCCAAAGTGCTTCATCTTTTGTACTCTGAGGAATAACTCCATCATAATATTTATTGATGAAAAGAAGTGTGCGGTTTACAAGGTTACCAAGATTTCCAATAAGTTCACCATTGTATTTTTCCTGGAAATCTTTCCAGAGGAACTGTGTATCCTGGCGTTCAGGACGGTTGAAGAAAATGTAGAAACGCCATGCATCAGCCGGGATTCCGGTTTCTTTTGCATCAGTACCGAAAACACCAATTCCTTTTGATTTACTGAATTTTCCGTTTTCGTAGTTCAGATATTCAGTTGAACTCATGTGGTAGAGTTTTGTCCAGTCACGTCCAGAACCAATCAGACTTGAAGGGAAAATAACTGTATGGAAAGGAATATTGTCTTTTCCAATAAACTGGAACAAATCAACAGGATTTTTTGCTTTTGGTTCAGAACTTTCTGTAGGAATCCACCAGGTTTTCCAGTCAAAACTTTCTTTTCCATCGGCAGTAAGTTTATCGGCCAGAGCTTTTGTAATAGAGATGTAGCCGATTGGTGCATCAAACCAAACGTAGAAAACTTTATTTTCAAATCCTTCTTTTGGAACTGGGATACCCCATTTAAGGTCACGGGTAATGGCACGTTCCTGAAGACCATCACGAATCCAGCCTTTTGTCATTTCAAGAGCGTTTTTAGCCCACTCACCTTTTACAGAAGTTTCTTCCATCCATTTCTGGTAATCTTTCTGAATTGCAGGAAGGTTGATATAAAGGTGTTTTGTATCCTTGATTACAGGAGTTGTTCCACAGGTAGAACAGCGAGGATTCAAAAGTTCTGCAGGTTCAAGCAAAGTACTGCAGTTTTCACACTGGTCACCGCGGGCATCTTCGTAACCACATTTAGGACAGGTTCCGTTTACATAGCGGTCTGCAAGGAAGCGTTCACATTTTGGACAGAAAAGCTGTTGAGATGTATGTTCTGTAATATAGCCGTTTTTTTCCAGATCAAGGAAGATGCTCTGTGTAATTTCAGTCTGCTGTGGAGTTGATGTTCTTCCAAAGTGATCGAATTTGATATTGAACCAATGGTAAATATCTTTGTGAATAGCATGATAATAATCGCAGAGTTCACGAGGGCTCTTGTTTTCGGCAAGGGCTTTTGTTTCGGTGGCAGTACCGTATTCATCTGTACCACAAACATAAAGTGTATCATAGCCTTTTGATCGGCAGAAACGTGCAAAAACGTCGGCACTAAGAACCTGAATAAGATTTCCAAGGTGAGGAACGTTATTAACATAAGGTAAAGCGGATGTAATTAATCTTCTATTCATAACTTATATTATAGAAGAAAGCCGTGTTTTTATCAATAAAGCCTAAAATGCAGCTTTCTTTATGATGAAAAATACATCTTTTTGAACATTTCGACTTGCAAAATGATAACTTTGAAATATAATTACAAATATGGAAATTCTTTTTACAGGAGCTGGTTTCCGGCGTGAAGAAACAGAAGATCTTAAGATCAACATGCCTGAAGGTTCAAAAGAATATATTGTAGTCCATTTTTACACACCTATGATAATTGAGCTTCAGGGACGCAATGTTGAAACCAAACCCAATGCTTGTATTATCTTCAAACCAGGAACACCTCTTATTTATCATGGAAAAAACGGCGGTTTTGTAAATGATTTTATCCGCTTTCTTCCAGAATCTCAGTCATTTTTTGACGGCATAGAACTTCCATTTGACGAAATTTTTTATATCAACAGTGACGATGTAATCAAACCTGAAATGAATGATTTTGTTTACCTGAACTCTGACCGATGGTTTGACAATAAAAAAGCGCTTGAAGAAATAATGCGGCGTATTCTCGAAAAACTGCAGGAAAATCAGATTCATCCTACCGCAAAAAATCAGCGGGAAAATGAAATGAAGTACAGACTTAAAAAGCTCCGTGAAGATATCGAGAAAAATCCTCAGAACTGGAATGTTGATCTTATGGCAGATTCATTCAGCCTTACAAGAAGTCATTTTTCCGTATTGTACAAAAACAATTTCGGAATTAGTCCAAAAGAAGACATTCATGCATTTTTAAATAAAAAAGCCATTCATCTTCTGGAAACAACAGATCTTACGATTAAGGAAATTTCTATTGCATGCAACTACAATGAGTGTGAAAATTTTATCCGTGCCTTCAAGAAAAACAACGGCATCTCCCCTCTTCAGTACAGAAAAAACAATCAGAAATAAAAAATCCCCTGACGACTACAATCATTATCATCAGGGGACAAACAAATGTGACTGGCAGTCCTTTTTGGGGACTGCCTTTTTTTGTGGAGGATTTTACTTTTTTACTTATCCTTGTTTTTTCTTGAAAGAACAACACTCTGAATAACAAGGAAGAGACAAATCATAAGTGCAACAGTAATGTTGATCCACCAAGGATCATCAAGACCAATTGAAGCAACAATGTCTTTGATTGTTGCAAGTGAAAGTACACCAAAGAATGTACCAAGAATGTTACCTACACCACCAGTAAGCATTGTTCCACCAATAATTGATGAAGCAATTGCGTTCATTTCGTAACCTGAAGCATGGCTTGGAGAACCAGAACCAACGTGCATGAAGTAAACAAATGCACCTATTGCAGCAAGAATACTACAGATGAAATGTGAAAGGAATTTTGTACGTTTTACATCAATACCAAGCATATTTGCACTCTGTTTGTTTCCACCAACTGCATAGAAGCTGCGTCCAAGTTTTGTCCAGCGAAGGAAACAGAACATGAATGCTACAACGATGATTGCAATGATAACACCAGGTTCTACATAAGCTTGAACGAAAACACCTTTTTTGTTGGTAGATCCGATTCCAGGAAGAAGAATCTTTGTATATCGGAGAGCATCAAAAACAGCATTTTTTACGTTGAACTGTGAAGCATTAACGATTGTAGTCATACCTTTTGCAAAGAACATACCTGCAAGAGTAACAATAAATGGCTGGATATCAAGATAGGCAACCAGGTACCCCTGAACAAGACCAAACAGAACACCAATCATAAGTGCAATCATAATGGCACCAAAAAGTGAACCGTTTTTCATTGATTCATCAAGATGAACAGCACAGCTCATACAAACAAGACAAGTCATGTATCCAACGCTGATATCAATACCACCAGTAATCATTACAAGGGAAAGTCCACAGGAAATGATAATAAGACTGGCATTGGCATTAAGCATATTACAGAAAGTCTGTGGTTTTTTGAAACCTGAACCAAGGAAAACTACTGCAAATACATACATCAAAATAAAGATTGAGATAGTAATGATGGTAAGCAGGTTTGTATCAGAAATTTCCCGTTTTTTAGCCAGAGGATTTTTGTTTTTATTGAACATATTAGTTTCCTCCCTTAGCAGCAGCTGCTTTAGCTGATTTTGAATTAGAAAGTTTTTCCATTTTTTCACGTACTACAGGAGCACTAAGAATAACCAGAATAATAACTACAACAGCTTTATATGCAGGAAGAGCTGCAGAACTTACATTGTATTTGAACAGTGTAGTTGTAAGGAACTGAATTACGTAAGCACCGATTACTGATCCCCAAATATTGAACTTACCACCGCTCAATGCGTTTCCACCAAGGGCAACTGCAAGAATGGCATCCATTTCGATATCTTTAGCAATAACAGAATAAGTAATTGTTGAAATACGGCTTACTTTAATAAAACCGGCGATTGCAACACATACACCAAGAATTACATAAGTAATGAACTTGATGAATTCTGGATTGATACCGTTGAGTTTTGAAGAAGAAGCATTGATACCTACAGACTGTGAATAAAGTCCCAGGGTTGTAAACTTCAAAACAAGAACGAATATGGCAATACTTATTATTGCAAAGAAAATCGGCGTTGGAATTGGACATCCAGGAAGGAAGGTTCCAAAATAACCAAATGACGGATCATTTACATAAGGAAGTGTATTGTGGTTAATCCAGGCGGCAATTGAACGACCAGCTGTAAACAGAATGAGGGTGGCAACCATTGGCTGAATCTTGAAATAAGCAACAAGCATACCGTTGAAAGCACCAAACAGCATCATTACAACAATGGCAACAAAGACAGCAAGAATGATTGGATTCTGCATTTCTTCAGGAGAAGCAGTTTCACCACAAATAAGACGAAGGATAACAGAACCGGCAATAGCAATACCAGCACCAACAGAGATATCCTGTCCACCAGAAGCTGCAGTAACCAAAGTCATACCAAGAGCAAGAATTACCAGTTCCGAAGCATTGTCCAGAATGGAAATAATGTTTCCGGCAAGAACAGTATCACCGTTACTGTTTGTAACAAGGGAAATCTTAAAGAATGTAGGATCTCCTATCAAATTGAAAATAATCAATAAAGCAAGAGCTACAATAGGAATGAAAAGCTGTTTTCTAGTAAGCGAAAGAGCTACTTCCTTGAAACTTTTGTTTGAACTCATTTTTCGCCTCCGGCAATAGTTTTCATAATTGTTGACTGGGTAAGCTGTTCGCCTTTAAGTTCACCAACCTGTTTTGAATCACGCATAACAAAGAGACGTGAACAAGTGTGAAGCATTTCTTCAATTTCAGAAGAAATAAAGGTTACACTCTTACCTTCTTTTGCAAGTTTCAATACAAGTTCCTGAATTTCAGTTTTTGTACCGATATCAATACCGCGGGTTGGTTCATCAAGAATAAGGAAATCAGGATTTGACAGAAGAGCTCGAGCCAAAAGAACTTTCTGCTGGTTTCCACCGGAAAGTGATTTGATTGGAGTTTCTGAAGATGCTGTCTTGATTTCAAGAAGCTTGATGTATTCGTCGGCAAATTTTTCGCTTTCTGCACGGCTTACAGGTTTAAAGAATCCTCTAAGTACCTGATGTGCAAGAATAAGGTTTTCACGAACAGAAAGATCACCAATAATTCCGTCTCGTTTACGGTCTTCAGGAAGATAACTGATACCGTTTTTCATAGCCTGAATTGGTGAATTAATCTTTACTTCTTTTCCGTTAACTTTAACTTTACCGCTGCGAACTTTATCGGCACCAAAAATGGCACGTACACTTTCTGATCTTCCTGATCCAAGAAGACCTGTGAAACCGTTAACTTCACCTTTGTAAATCTTGAAGTCAAAAGGTTTAACACCGTTTGCAGCCGAAAGTCCTTCAGCAGCGTAAACAGGAACTTCTTCTGCAGTACGTTCAACTGCAGGTTCAGGTTTAAGTTCTGCAATACCATCCAAAGATTTACCAAGCATTTTGGCAACAAGTTCAACCATTGGAAGGTCTTTGATTTCGTACTGGCCAACAAGCTGACCATCACGAAGAACAGTGATTTTGTCACAAACTGCGTAAACCTGTTCAAGGAAGTGTGTAACGAAGATGATACCTACTCCCTTTGCTTTAAGATCACGCATAAGTTTGAAAAGTTTTTCTACTTCATTGTCATCCAAAGATGAAGTTGGTTCGTCCAAAATAAGGATCTTACATTCCATATCAACGGCACGAGCAATGGCAACCATCTGCTGAACGGCAATTGAACATGAAGAAAGCTGCTGTGTAGCTTCAGCAGGGATTTCAAGTTCTTTTAAGATCTTATCGGCATTTGTATTCATCTGTTTCCAGTTTGTAAAATGGCCTTTAGATCTTCCTATATACATATTCTCTGCTACCGTAAGGTTAGGACAGAGGGTAATTTCCTGATAAACTGTAGCAATGCCTATATTCTGGGCATCCTGAGGTGAACGAATATTAACTGCTTTTTCGTGTCCTTTTACAAAAACAGTTCCTTCGTCTTTCTGGTAAACACCAGTAAGTACTTTAATTAATGTTGATTTTCCGGCACCATTTTCACCCATCAAAGCGTGAATTTCACCTTCTTCAAGAGTGAAATCAACATTCTGGAGAGCTTTTACACCGGGGAAACTTTTATAAATGCCACGCATTTCCAATACGGATTTTTCCTGCATGGTATCCTCCTGTTAGGTAATTACAACCGGCTTTTAAGGCCGGAAGATTCAAAAAAAAGCACGAGTTTCGGTGTTTTTACAAATCCGTAACTCGTGCCGAACTGACTAATTATAGTATGGTTTCAGATTATTCACCAAGACCGTATTTATCGATATCAGCTTTTTTGATTGTTTTGGCATCGAATCCTTTTTCTACAGAGTAGATGATTTTGTTTGTTACTTTCATCTTTCCTTTGATGATCTGATCGATTGTTTCAGCCTGGAATGGGTTACACTGTCCATCGTAGTTCCAGCGACCAGCGAGAAGTTCGCGGAGAGCAAACTTGTTGCAGTCGAATCCCATAACGATTACTTTTCCGTTTACACCGTGTGTGATACCAGCTTTGTCCAAAGCTTTAACAGCACCCTGTGCCATACCGTCGTTTTCTGCGTAGATTACGTTGAAATCTTTTCCAGAACCGATAACTGCTTCAACAATCTGCTGAGCTGTATCAGCATTCCATGTAGCTGTCTGCTGAGTTACGTATTCCCAGTTAGCGTTAGCTTTTACCATTTCATCAAGAGCGCCTGTGCGTCCTTCCTGAGCAGCTGAACCCATAGCACCCTGGATGTGGATGATTTTGTATTCTTTAAGGTTCTGTGAAGCAAGCCATTTAACAGCTGTTACACCTTCTTCAGGCATGTTAGATACGATAGCAGCTTTGTAGAGGCTTGGATCTGCATCGAGCAAGCGGTCGAAAAGGATTACTTCAATTCCGTTGTCTTTTGCATCTTTAAGAACAGGTTCCCAACCAGCCATGTCAGCAGCAGAGATGAGGAGGTAGTCTACTTCATCCTGGATGAATTTGCGGGCAGCCTGAAGCTGTTCATCGTTGTTCAAGCTGTAGAATTTTTTCAGATCGTAGCCGTTTTTCTTTGTAAATACTTTTTCAAAGTCTTTTACGTTGGCTGTACGATATCCTGATTCGTTAGGATCGTTGTTGATTACACCAACTTTAATTCGTGCTGCGAATGCTGGCATAACTGCAAGTGCGATTGCTGTTGCAAGTACTAAAAGTTTTTTCATTTTTAGCTCCTTTGTTTAATTCCTTATTTCCGCGTAACGCGGTTTTTATAGTTTTATTATTAGGGGATTTTCCTTAATTTGAAATAGTTTTTTTGTTTCTAAAAAAAGCAAAAACCTTTCATTTCGTTAGAAAAGAAAGGTTTTTAACAAGTAAATTAGTAAAATTTTTACGTTTTAACTATTTTTAACAAAAAAATTTTGAAATCTTTTTAATTTTCAATGAATCCTTTTGTTTTTGCATATTCCAGGATTTCAGAAACTATCATTTCGGGAGTTTTATTTCCTGTATCGATAATCAAGTCAGCAAACTGATAGTTTGAATTGTCGATATTGTAAAGTTCCTTATATCGTCTGGAATCTTCTGAGTCACGCATGGCAGTAAAGCGTTTGATTTCTTCCAGGTCTCCACCTTCACGGTTGAAGACACGTCCGGCACGGGTATCATCACTGGCGTAAAGATAAACCTTGATATCGGCTTCTTTAAGCATCCAGATGGCAAGACGACTTCCAAGAACACAAGATTCTTTTCTGGCAAGTTCCACCTGATGTGTATCAACGTAACGGTCATAGGAATCGTCGGTCTTAGCATTTTCAATAACCTGAGCTAAAGTTAATCCCTTCTCTGCTGCGAGCTGGCGGAAAGTATAATTTATAAGAGTTACACCAAGTTTTTCAGAAAGCATGGTACTTACTGTGGTATTACCGCAGCCTGACTTTCCAGAAATAGCAATTCTCAGTTCTTTTCCATCAACAATTTTCATAAAAACACTCCCCACTTAGATACGGTATTTGATTTTTTTACCGGTTCCTTCGTAAAGCTGTTTGCGAAGTTCAGTAACCTGTTCATCCTTAATGTAATCATCAAAAGGCATCATGCGGTCAATAACTCCGTTTGGTGTAATTTCGATGATACGGTTAGCAATAGACTGAATGAACTCGTGGTCATGACTTGTAAACATAACTACGCCAGGGAACTGAATAAGTCCTTCGTTCAAAGACTGAATTGCTTCCAGGTCCAGGTGGTTTGTTGGATCATCCATAATAAGAACGTTTGAACCGGAAAGCATGAGTTTTGAAAGCATACAGCGGACTTTTTCACCACCGGACAAAACCTTTACTTTTTTCAAAGATTCGTCGCCAGAGAAAAGCATTCGTCCCAAAAATCCTCGAACAAAGGCATCATCCTGTTCTTTTGAATACTGTTTAAGCCATTCAGTGATGTTGTAATCATTCTGGAAGTAAGAATTTGTATCACGTGGAAGATAAGTGTGAGTTGTTGTCTGTCCCCAGAAGTATTCACCGTCATCAGGCTTTTTAACACCGTTGATAATATCAAAAAGACCTGTAATGGCGTTGTGTTCAATTCCAACAAAGGCAATTTTATCTGTACGGTTTACAGTAAGAGAGAAATCTTTCAGAAGCTGAACGCCGTCTTCAGAGTAGCAAAGCTTGTTTGTTGTAAGAACGTTATTTCCAATTTCACGGTCGGCCTTGAAGTTTACATAAGGGAACTTACGTGTTGTAACAGGAATGTCTTCAAGTCCGTCAGCAAGTTTATCGTAAATCTTTTTACGGCTGGTAGCCTGCTTAGCTTTAGAAGCGTTTGAAGAGAATCGGAGAATGAATTCACGAAGGTCTTTCATTTTATCTTCGGTTTTCTTCTGCTGGTCACGGGCCTGACGCTGCATAATCTGGCTCATCTGATACCAGAAGTCGTAGTTTCCTGTAAACTGAGTGATTTTTCCATAGTCAATATCACAGATAAATGTACAGACTGTGTTCAAAAAGTGACGGTCGTGGGAAACAACAATAACTGTATTTTCAAAATCCATAAGGAAGTTTTCAAGCCAGGTAATTGATTCAATATCAAGACCGTTGGTAGGTTCGTCCAGGAGAAGAACATCCGGGTTACCATAAATGGCCTGAGCAAGAAGTACGCGAACCTTCTGGCTTTCATCAAGTTCACTCATCATCTTGTCATGGTATTCTTCTTCAAGACCAAGGCCCGAAAGCATCTGCTGAATCTGGTTTTCACTTTCGTATCCGCCAAGTTCACCGTATTCAGCTTCAAGTTCTGCAGATTTAATTCCGTCTTCTTCTGTAAAATCTGCTTTTGAATAAATTTCATCACGGGCTTTTGAACATTCGTAAAGTTTTGGATACCCCATGAGAACAGTTTCCATTACAGAATATTCGTCGTAGGCAAAGTGATCCTGTTTAAGAACAGACATTCGTTCACCAGGACTCATTGTAATTGTACCTGTATCGTGTTCCAGTTCTCCAGAAAGAACTTTAAGGAATGTTGATTTTCCGGCACCGTTTGCACCAATAATTCCGTAACAGTTACCGCTTGTGAATTTAAGGTTTACATCTTTGAAAAGAGGCTTCTCACTGAAGCGAAGGCTTACATCACTAACACTGATCATGACACTCTCCTATTTTTTTCCAAAAAGGCTTTTAAGTTTAGCAAGGAATCCTTTCTTTTCAACTGGTTTTCCGGCTTCTTTGCTGTAATTTTTCTGTCCGCCTTTGTAATTTTTGTTGTTTTTGCGGTAGTCGTTATTTTTACCGTTTTTGTTGTATGGTTTTCCCTGAGGTTTTCTGCCGGCAGCTCCGTTTCCATATTTATCTTTGTAAACTTTCATGCGGTCTTCAAATGACATGTTCTGCATTTCGCCCATATCTTTTTCGGAAAGTTTATTGTATGGTTTTCTGCCGTTTTTGTTGTATGGTTTGCGGTCATCTTTATTGTAAGATTTTCGTTCTCCATCACGGCGCTCCCCTTTACCTTTGTAGTTTCCACCATCTCTGCGGTTACCACCATTTCGGTTTCGCTCCCCTCGATTATCCCGTCCATGTCCGTTTCTGTCGCGTCTGTCACCACGGCCGTCTTCTTCGTAGTAGTTGCCTGTTTTGATGTAGGTACCTTCACTTTTGTCTTCGGCCATCATTTCAGGATAAGCAACTTCTGCAGGAATAGACATTTCGATGTAACGTTCAATAGCAGGAAGATTGTAAACATCCTGTTCAGAACAGAAAGTATAGGCTTTACCTGATTTTCCGTTGCGGGCAGTTCGTCCAATGCGGTGAACGTAGTTTTCTGCTTCATTTGGAAGATCATAGTTGATTACCATTTCCAAAGCTTCAACGTCAATTCCTCGTGCTGCAACATCTGTAGCCACAAGAATGGAGATTTCGCCGTTTTTGAAAGAGTTCAAGACCTTAAGTCGTTTTGCCTGTGGAAGATCACCGATGATGAAATCACTTTTAAGATCATTCATCTGGAGGCGTTTTGCAATTACTTCACAGGATCGTTTTGTATTACAGAAAATCATTACATTTTTAGGATTTTCGTTTTTAAGGATTCCAACCAGCAGCTTGTTTTTTTCATCGCTTGAAACATGAAGAAGATGCTGTTCGATTTCTGTTACAGTAATATTTTCAGGTTCAATTTCAATTTCAACAGGATCACGAGTGTATTCCCAGGCCAGGTTCTTTACATAAGAATTGAGAGTGGCAGAGAAAAGCATGGTCTGTCGTTCTTCTGCTTCTGGAAGCTGTTTAAGGATTTTTCGAAGGTCAGGATAGAATCCCATATCAAACATGCGGTCAGCTTCATCAATTACTGTAAAATTACAAGCCTTAAGTGTAAGGTTGTTTCCTTCACAAAGATCAATAATGCGGCCTGGTGTTCCTACGATAATATCAACACCTTTTTTTACGGCAGCAATCTGTCTTTCGTAACCTACTCCACCATAAAAACTGAAGACTTTTTTCTGAGTGTGTGAAAGAAGAGTTTTTGCTTCCTGCTCTACCTGAACAGCAAGTTCACGTGTTGGAACCAGTACCAGCACTTTTTTTTCTGCATTTTCTGGTTTTGAGATGAGCTGCTGGATAACACTTACTAAATATGCAGCTGTTTTTCCTGTTCCGGTCTGACTCTGTACGTACAAATCCGCTCCGTCTTTGGCAGCATTATACACCTTTTCCTGTACTTCAGTACATGTTACATAACCGGCGTCATTGATCCCTTCAAGGAGGGATGCATCTAAGTTAAGTTCGGTAAAATTCATGGTTAAATTATAACTGATTTAAGTGAAAGTTTCTATATATTGACTTTTTTTGATTTGCTTTATGGAGATAATGGATTTATACTTTTATTAATGTAAATAACTGCCTTAATCAGGGCAAAACAATAAAAAGGGAGCCAAACATGGAAGAACCACGCGTATTGTCAATCATTCTTGGTGGTGGTAAAGGAACTCGTCTTTATCCTCTCACAAAAGAACGATCAAAACCAGCTGTATCATTCGGAGGAAAATACCGAATTGTAGATATTCCGCTGTCAAACTGTATCAACTCAGGATACAAGAAGATTTATCTTCTTACTCAGTTCAATTCTGCATCACTTCACATGCACATTACAAATTCCTACAACTTTGACCGCTTCTCTGGCGGATTCGTAGAAATTCTTGCTGCTGAACAGACACTGGAACACTCCGGATGGTACGAAGGAACTGCCGATGCTGTTCGCAAAAACTTCATCCACTTCAAAACACAGAATCCTACACACTACATCATCCTTTCTGGTGACCAGCTGTACAAAATGAACCTTAAAGCATTTATGGATGCACATATTGCTTCCGGTGCTGATGTTACAATTGCTACTACTGCCGTAAACCGCCGTGATGCTTCAGGATTTGGTATCATGAAAATTGACTCAAACAACAGAGTTAAAGAATTCATGGAAAAACCAAACAAAGACCTGAACATTGATGCATGGAAAATCCCTGCTGAAGCCCGTGGTTCACTTCCAAAAGAAAAAGAATACCTTGCTTCAATGGGTATCTACATCTTCAATGCAGAAACAATGGAAGAAGTTCTGAACAATGAATACACAGACTTCGGTAAAGAAATTCTTCCAATGGCAATCGGCAAAAAGAAGATCAACTCTTACATTTTCGACGATTACTGGGAAGACATTGGAACAATCCGCAGTTTCTATGATGCAAACATTGAACTTACAGATCCAAAACCACGCTTCAATCTTTACGATGGAGAATGTCCAATCTACACACACATGAGAAACCTGCCAGCCTCAAAAATCAACAAGGCTGATATTGACTCATGTCTCACTTCAGAAGGATGTATCATTACAAACTGTAAACTGAACCGTTCTGTAATTGGTGTACGTTCTATTATCAACGACGGTTGTGAACTTGACGGTGTTATTATGATGGGTGCCGACTTCTACGACATGAAGGCTAAATCGGGAGTTCCTGCAATTGGTATTGGTAAAAACTGTAAGATTGCAAAAACTATCATCGATAAAAACGCCCGCATCGGTGAAAACTGTAAAATCAACGTTAGCGGTAAAAAATACGAAGACGGTGATTACGGAACATTCTACGTTTCTGACGGAATTATTGTTATCCGAAAAGGTGCAATCATTCAGGACGGCACAGTAATCTAAGTTTATAGATAAAAATCAAAACTTAAGATACAATGGAACTGCTTCTTTTTAGAGGCAGTTCTTTTTTTTTTGGAGATAAGATATGCATTACAATTATAAAACCCAGGGCACTTGCTCTACTGCCATTGAATTTGATATTGATGGAAACGTTATTACAAACGTTAAATTTACAAACGGCTGCAAAGGTAACCTTAAAGCCATTGGCCGTCTGGTGGAAGGCATGACCGCAGATGAAATCAACGAAAAACTTGCTGGAAACATCTGCGGCTTTAAGAAAACAAGCTGTGCCGACCAGCTGGCCAAAGCCGTTATGAAAGCAAAAGAAGAGGCTTAATTTTTTTTCAAAAGCTTTTCCAGACCTAAAAAAACAAGATTCCAGCCTACTCCGTTTGGATCTCCTTCCCACTGATTTAAGGTTGTAAAGCCAAGTTTTTTATACATGGCCTGAGATTTTTGATTAAGAATGATTGTATCAAGACGCAAAACTTTACATTTATTTTCGAAAGCCATTTTTTCGTAATGACTCATAAAAGTCTGACCGTAACCACGACGCTGGAATTTTGGATCTACAGCAAAGGTATGTAAAACAAGGACATCCTCATTAGATACTTTTATCTGCCATGAAAAATAATTGTAATAATAAGGCTGATCCTGGTTGATTCTTCCGCAGGCAACAATAATGTTTTTACCATCAATTTCATCTTCCAGAACAAATAAATCATCACTACTCAAAGCAGTCTGAATAGTATCCATAGTAGGATAAAATCCTTTTTCCCAACAGCTTTGCTTTCCGTTCTCCAATTCCCATTGGCTGACAGCATCATAAATCTCAAGACAACGCCCAGCATCATTTTGTTTTGCTTTTCTAAAAATCATAATCCATTCTTCTAAAATTAAATTAATTTCCGTTTACTGCTTTTTCTGTGTGTGTCATTTTACCTACCTTTTACTCTTCTACCCAAACATCAATCTCATCTTTCCCCGGAATTTCAAAAATCGATTTGAATTTTTCTGCCAGTCCTTCAT
>JAKSTP010000049.1 GCA_024402505.1 Treponema sp. | reverse complement strand
GAATGAACCCGAATCTGATGTGTTCGCCCAGTTAATGGTTTTGCTTCAAGAAGAATAGCCTTTTTAAAACCCCCTTCTGTTTTTAATGAAACTGGCCCTATGATACAAAAGGTAGTTTTTGCGTAAAGCCCACCTTTTGATTCAGGAACAACTCCCCATTTTGCAGCCTGGGAAGAAGCGGAAACACGTCCTAAAGGAAGTTCTACGGTAAAAGCATTCTGTCCGGCATTTAAGGCAGCGGGAGTTTCCGAAACAAGTGCATGATAAGTTTTCTGACAGGTGTGATTTTCGAACATATCGTGGACCGCCTTGTTTACCCCACGAGTTTTTGTGAAAAGGATCACTCCACTGGTTTCCCTGTCCAACCGGTGCATAATTCCAGCATATGGAGGATTTCGAAGTGATGGAGTTTTTTTCCAAAGATAATCAACTACAGCATCATGAAGATTTTTTCGATTTCCCGTAATTGTCTGTTCCACAGGAAGAAAAGCCGGTTTATTTACAACAATGATTACATCATCTTCAAAAAGAACATCTTTCTCTGTAAGAACAAAATCCAGGTCATCAGGCTGCTTTTCAAAAAAGAACTTTTCTACGTCCAGATTTACGGCAACTGTTGACCTTCCCCGCAATTCAAAAGCCGGTCTTGTACACTGCCGCCCGTTTACGCTTACACAACCTGCAAGAATGAGACGGCGTATTTTTGAATTTGAAACATCTTTTCCAGAAAGCTCAGGAAGTGCCGGTAGTTTTTCCCGAAGGAAAGTATCGAGACGGAGAGTGTTTATGGAAAGGAAAGAAAGAATCATAAAATTTCAAAATCCAGTCCGTCCTGACCAGCAAAAAGGCGGACACGGCATTCTTCAAGACAAACATTGTCGTAAAAACTTTCAAGATCCATGGCTTCTTCGCTTAAAAGGTCTTCAGGATTGTAAGAAACTTCTACAATTTCTTCGTCCTTTTCTCCGGCGGAAAGTCGGCTCATAGCTCCGTTGATTTTTACAATATCCTGAATAAGTCCGAAAAGATCGGCTTTTCCTTTTTCTTCATATTTTTCTTCCAGGAAAAGAAGCTGCATTTTTTCAATAGCAGGATGTTTTTCTTTTTCAGGATAAAATCCGCTTTTGAAATCAGCATTATTGCAGCGCTGCCAGTCGGCAAAATCGGCAAAAAAGGCACTTGGAGTTATGCGCAAAGGTTTAAGCACAGAAAGGAACCAGGGAACAGCCCGTCCGCAGGTGTAAAAGGTTCTGGCTGCAAAACAGATATCCCGAGCCTGCCGGATATTCTGTGCCGAAAAAGTTGCAGATGTAACAGGGCCAAAAGATTTTGAATCACATGAATCCCCTGCAGTTTCTGAACTTAGAATTTCAGTCTGTGGAAAAGTAAGATGATTAGGGTACTGGTTTACGGCAAAATCAAAGCGGTCAAGAAAAGACTTAAGATTGTCGTCGGCACCAGAAGCATATTCAAGAGTAAAGCCGAAAATAAGCCCGTACTGGTTTAAAAGCCGGGCCTTCCCTGCGTAGAATTTTTTGTCAAAAAGAATCTTACCCCCCTTTTCGGTTGTAACAAGGGGGATATCAAAAGAACAGAAAATTTTTAAGGCTTCACCACAAACTTCGGCGTCCAGAGCTGCGGCATCAACAAAGAATGTGGTCCACAGATTTTCGTTTTTACGGCGCTCCAGTTTTAACTGGTCTAAAAGCTCTTTCTTTGTTGAAATCACAGAAGTGTAATGCCTCTTTCAGCACAATCTTTAATCATGTCTTCCGGCCAGCAGCTAACCTGAGTTTCCCCAATGTGAGCCTTGCGCAGAAGGAACATGGCAAGTCGGCTCTGTCCGATACCACCACCCAAAGTCTGAGTAAGTTCACCGTTCAAAAGCTTTTTATGGAAGTCATATTTTTCACGTTCAGTAGCATTGCGCTCAATCAGCTGTGCTTTAAGGCTTTCAGGACTAACGCGGATACCCATTGAAGAAAGTTCAAAAGCAGAGTTCAAAACAGGGTTCCATACAAGGATATCTCCGTTGAGACCTTTGTGTCCGTCACCTGTTTCTGTAATCCAGTCGTCGTAGTCAGGAGCACGGCCGTCGTGGATTGTTCCGTCTGGCAGAGTTCCACCAATACCTGTAATGAAAACAGCACCATACTGTTTTGCTACTTTATCTTCTCTTTCTTTTGGAGTAAGAGTTGGATATTCACGCTGAAGATCATCAGCAAAAAGGATTTTAATATCTTCTGGAAGAATTGGTTTAATTGAAGGATAACGATCGTAAATAAAGAATTCTGTACGTTTGATACAGCGGTAAACTCTTTTTACAATTTCGTGGAGATAGAATACTGTGCGGTCTTTTTCATCAATGGCCATACACCAGTCCCACTGATCAACGTAAACCGAGTGGATTGCATCAACTGTGTCATCAGGACGAAGGGCGTTCATATCGGTATAAATACCAAATCCTGATTCAAGACCCATTTCAGTAATCTTCATTCGCTTCCATTTGGCAAGAGACTGAACAATTTCCATCTGCTGGCCAAGTTCTTTTACATTGAAAGAAACCGGTTTTTCTACGCCGTTCAAATCATCATTAATACCGCATCCGGAACGAACAAAAAGAGGGGCTGTAACTCGAGCCAGATTAAGTTCTGTTGAAAGAGTCAGTTGAAAAAAATCTTTAATTGCTACAATAGCATATTCTGTTTCCTTAGCACCAAGAAGTGATTTGTAATGTGCAGGTAATTTAATCATGATAATATTCGGATAAAATCCGCCTCCAAACTATCTATTAGTATAACGCAAAAAAGGAGAAAATTTCAATTATTTTGATAAAAGCTAACGGCCTGTATCCCGAATAATGCCTTCCACATATTCAGGGTCTTCCACACGAAGAAGAGTTGCTTCAGGAAGAGTGTATTTTGTATAGATGCAGCAGGGATGACTGTCGCAAACCCAGTTCAAAAGAGTGCCGGTTTCAGGATTTACAAGTTCCCATTCTCCAGGTTTTGCAGTAAGGCTTACAAATTGAGGAGAAACAAACTGTATTTCCATGTCAGGACTGATTTTGTTCAGGGCCGTAGCTTCATAGAGTTTCCAGCCATCTTTTTTTACCGGGGCCACTACCCTTTTATCAGGATATTTTTCCAGGTCTTTAAGGCGGGCTGCACGGGCATTAGGATGCATTGCTTCAAGGTCTGCTTCAAAAACCTTCTGTGCTTTTTCGCCGGCAGCAAAAATCTCATCACCTTCTGAAACAGGCAATTCTTTTCCAATTTCGGCAGCAAGCTCATATTTACTGTCGCTGGCACCAATTGTAGTTTCATCGGCATTAGCCCGGTCGTAATAAAAACCGGTGGTACTTTCCCGGTGGCTTACATTTTCAAGTTCTGCAATAAAAGGAGCAGCTTCTTCGTTTGAAAGTTTTCCTTCCAAGGCGTCCAGAGCTTTTCTGTAGGCACGGGTTACCATGGCAACGTAGTAAACGCTTTTCATGCGGCCTTCAATTTTAAGAGAATCAAGACCTGCTTTTTTCATGTCGGCCAGATGTTCAATCATGCGGATATCTTTGCTTGAAAGAACAGCGGTAAAATCTTCCCCTTCAAAAACAGGAAAAAGTTCGTCGGGACGCTGATGTTCACGGAGAAGAAGACGGCCACTTTGAGCAAGATCTTTTGGCCCGTTAGGTTTTGTAAGTACATCGTATTCCCAGCGGCAGGTGTGTGAGCAGAAACCACTTTGGGCACTTCGACCAGTAAGGTAAGCACTCATAAGACAGCGGCCTGCATAGGCAATACACATGGCACCATGACAGAAAGCTTCAAGTTCCATGTCGGGAACTGTGTCTTTTATGCGGCGGATTTCATCAAGGCTTGCTTCCCGGCCAAGAACTACACGGGAAAAGCCCATTTTCTGATACATTTTAACTGCTTCAGAATTTACACAGGAGGCCTGAGTTGAAACATGAAGCTGTGCGTTGGGAAATTCCTTCTGCAAAAGAGGTACTATTCCAATATCCTGCACAATAAAGGCATCAATTGGATACTGGTGAAAATAGTCCAGATTTGCTTTCAGGTTATCGATATCACTGTCGTGAAAAGAAATATTAAGTGCACAATGGAGCTTCTTTCCAGGGTATTTTTCTTTAAGAGCAATTACCTTTTTATATTCGTCATCGTAAAAATTGTCGGCTTTTACACGGAGAGAAAATTTCTTCAGGCCAATATAGGCAGCATCGGCACCATAAGCGTAGGCGTAAGAAAGTTTTTCAACGTTTCCGGCAGGAGAAAGAAGTTCCATAGTGATTAAAGAGCTCCGGTAAGTTTTGCCATAAGAGCCATGCGGGCATACATTCCGTATTTTACCTGCTTAAAGTAGGCGGCTCTTGGATCTTCATCAACCTCAGGGGCAATTTCGTTTACACGTGGAAGAGGATGGAGAACAATCATACGTTCTTTAGCCATCTTCATTTTTTCTTTATCAAGAATGTAGCTGTCCTTAAGGCGGATGTAATCCTGTTCGTTGAAGAAGCGTTCCTTCTGAACACGGGTCATATAAAGAACGTCAAGATCGCCAATAACTTCTTCAAGGCGTTCTGCAGTTGTCCACTGAACTCCAGCTGGTTCCAGGATATTTTTAATCATGTAATCTGGAATGCTTAATTCTTTTGGGCTGATGAAAACAAACTTGTTTCCTTTGAAAAGGCGCATGGCTTCTGTAAGTGAGTGAACTGTTCGTCCGAATTTAAGGTCACCGCAGAATCCAATTGTATGACCTTCAAGGCCACCCATAAGCTGTCGGATTGTTACCATATCGGTAAGTGTCTGTGTAGGGTGATAGTGTCCACCGTCACCAGCGTTGATTACCGGGCAAGCTGAATACTGACTTGCAAGAAGAGCAGCACCTTCTTTTGGAGTTCGCATGGCGATTACATCAACATAAGATGAAACTACGCGGATTGTATCGGCCAAAGTTTCGCCTTTTGTAGATGAAGTTACATTTGCATCAGCAAACCCCTCAACTGTTCCTCCAAGACGGAGCATTGCAGCTTCAAAAGAAAGACGAGTACGGGTACTTGGCTCAAAAAAAAGTGTCGCAAGAATTTTCCCACGACACACATCCTGAAAAGATGAAGGATCAACAATAATCTGTTCTGCCAGATCAAGAATTTCGTTAATTTCTGATACTGTAAGATCAGCCGGCTGAATTAAAGATCGACCTTTAAGCATTTAAGAACTCCTAAGAATTTTTCTTAGTATAGCATAAAGGCCTAAGTTCTTCTATATAAACTATCTTAAATCTGCAAGATCAAGAATAAGACGTTCAGTTTTTTCCCATCCAAGACAAGGATCGGTAATTGACTGACCGTAAACTCCACCTTCAGGCTTCTGAGCACCATCTACCAGGTAAGATTCAATCATGAAACCTTTTACAAGACTGTTTACTTCGCTGGAATGACGGGTACTGTGAAGAACTTCCTTTGCAATGCGGACCTGTTCCATAAACTTCTTGCCTGAGTTTGAATGGTTTGTATCAACAATAACTGCAGGATTTGTAAGATTTGTTTTCTGGTAAGTATCGTACAAAGAAATAAGATCTTCATAATGATAGTTTTCGCTGGTGTGACCGTATTTATTTACGTAACCACGGAGAATTGCATGTGTAAGTGGATTCCCCTGTGTGTGAACTTCCCATCCACGGTAGTCGAACCAGTGATCATGCTGGGCTGCGGTGATGGAATTCATCATAACAGAAATGTCACCTGAAGTTGGGTTTTTCATTCCTACTGGAACAGAAAGTCCGGATGCAGTAAGACGGTGGTACTGATCTTCTACAGAACGGGCCCCGATTGCAATGTAAGAAAGAATATCATCAAGATAGCGGGCGTTTGCAGGATAAAGCATTTCATCTGCACAGGAGAATCCGTAGTCTTCCAGGGCCTTTGAGTGCATGTGGCGTACTGCAACAATCCCCTTAAGCAGGTCTGGAGCTTCATTTGGATCAGGCTGATGGAGCATTCCTTTATAACCGTCACCTGTTGTACGAGGTTTTCCAGTATAAATTCGTGGAATAATGATAATCTTGTCTTTTACCTTATCCTGAACAAGACGAAGCTTTCCAATATATTCAAGAACAGCATCTTCACGGTCGGCACTACATGGTCCAATAACGAGAATCAGCTTGTCGCTTTTTCCAGTAAATACATCGGCAATTTCTTTATCGTTTGCTTCTTTCTGGGCTGCCATTTTGTCTGTAATAGGATACATTTCCTTAATTTCTTTAGGGATAGGCAGTTTTCGTTTAAATTCCATATTCATCATAGGGGGTACCTCTGGGATTGTTGTTTACTTATTGAAGAGCATTCGACGTTCTGAAGAAAGTCTCATCATACGTTTCATGCTTTCTTTATCTTCTTTCTGAATAAAATCGTAAAGTTCACCGAATCTTTCCATGAACAGTTCCATCTGTTTAAGAAGTTCTGTTTTGTTTGCAAGGAAAAGTTCAGTCCACATATTTTCATTAAGATAGGCAATACGTGTAAGATCGCGGAATGAGTCTCCGGTGTAATCAACAAGATGTTCATTCTGCTTACAAGTCATAAGGGAAACGGCAATACAGTGTGTCAGCTGGCTTAAGAAACCAATCATTTCATCGTGAAGTTCAGGAGAAAGTGAACTGATTTTTCGGAATCCAAGAACTTCCCCAATATTCTGGGCCAGTTCGCAGGCACCTTCAGTATTGCGCATAGTTGGTGTGTAAATGTAGTTGGCACCTTTGAAGATGTCACCGTTTGAAAATTTAACACCGCTTTTTTCTTTACCGGCCATTGGGTGAGCTGGAATAAATTCTACATCAACACGAAGAAGTTTCTGGATTTCATAAACGATGCTTCTTTTTACACCAGTTACGTCTGTAATAATGGCACCTGGTTTGAAAAAGTTCTGATATTTTTTAATCCAGTCAATAAAGGCCTGAGGATAAAGACCAAAGATTACTACATCAAAGGTGCCTACAAAAGCGGCTGTTGGTTCTGTAACACCTTCCTTAATGAATCCCTGCTGCAGGGCAAAATCAAGTGATTCCTGATTGGTGTCGATGGCACTAACAGAAAATCCGGCTTTTGTAAGACCGTCTGCATAAGATCCACCAATAAGACCAAGTCCTACAATCAAGATTTTTGTATCTTTTGTAAGTTTCATATATTCAATGCCTCCAGGGTATCAAAAAAATCAGGGTAACTTTTTGCAACTGCGCCGCATCCGGTTATATTTCCACCAAGGACAGTTGATAAAACGGCCATGGACATAACAATACGGTGATCATTGTGTCCAAAAAGTGGTTCAGATGGTGCATGGAGCAAAGTTTTATGAACGATTACGTCGTTTTCCATTACTTCTACAGATGCTCCGAATTTAGCAAGTTCTTCGGCCATTACCTTACCACGGTCACTTTCCTTAATGGCAAGACGGCGTGTTCCTGTAAAATGACCACCATTTTTAAAAGCCGCAACAGTAAATAGAATCGGTGCAAGGTCGGGACAGCCGGAAATATCAACAGGTTCTTTTTCTGCATCCGGCTTTCCAAGTTTTTCGAAAAGCTGGAGACACACTTTATCCCCCTGAAGACTGTCCTGGTTAAGGCCCATAACTTCCACATTTCCGCCCATTTCATTCAGAGCAAAAAGGAATGCAGCATTAGACCAGTCACCTTCCACGGCATCATCTTTTGCACAATAACGCTGATTGCCTTTTATATAGAAGATATTTTCTTCAATTTCCTTAATTTCAACTCCAAAACGGGCAAGCACATCTACCGTAATGTCGATGTAACGGCGGCTTTCTACAGGAGGAATAATGTGAACTTCTGAGTCCCCCTCCAGAAGAGGAAGTGCATAGAAAAGACCCGTAATAAACTGACTTGAAACATTGCCCTTTACGTCATAACGGCCGCTTTCAATTTTTCCATTGCAGTTGATTTCACCTTTTTTGATAATAAAATTAACTTTTGGGAAAATCTCCTGATAGATTCCGATTCCGCGGCTTACAAGTTTTTCTGTTCCAAGAAGAGTTCCACCCCCAGCAATAACGGCAAGAGGAATCATAAAACGGAGTGTACTTCCACTTTCACGGCATTTTAAAAGTCCCTGAAGATCTGGCTCACCGCCATTTCCGTAAACTGTAACTGTACTTCCATCAACTTCAAATTCCGCACCAAAGGCTTTCATACAGTCCATGGTTGCCAGAATATCCTGAGAAAATGCTACATTTGAAATAATGCTTTTTCCCTGGGCAAGAGAGGCGCACATTAAAAGCCGGTGAGCATAACTTTTGCTTGGTGGAGCCGAAATCTTTCCTTTTGCCAAAGACGGCTCAATGCGGCGGCAGTTTAAGATTTCGGCAGCTTCTTCATCTACGGTGCGGTCGGCAAAAATATGAAAGTCACCGGCAGCACAGTATTTATCAAAACGTTCTTCGTAGCGTTTTTTAAGGGCTGCTTCATCGGAAGAAAGAGGTCTGTCGGAAGTAGGAACCAGAAGAGTCAAAGGTCTGTCCAGAAAGAAAACGGTTCCGCATTCTTTCAAGGCTTTTACATTTTCTTCACGGAGGATTGCACCGCCGCCTGTTGAAAGAATTATATTCTGCTGTTTTGAAAGTTCAAAAATAACCTGGCTTTCCAGATCACGGAAGGCTTTTTCTCCATCCTGGGCAAAAATGTCGGTAATCTCTTTTCCGGCCTTTTTAACAATTTCTTCATCGGAATCAACAAATCGGAGAGAAGTTAATGATGCAAGCTTTCGGCCCACTGTGGTTTTACCGCAGGAAGGCATTCCTATAAGAACAATATTCTTTTTCATAAGTGCCGTTCCTGTTTATTTTGAGTAGTTCGGATAACCGTAATAAAAGACATCATTACCGTACTTGCCGGCAAGAATATCGGCCATTACAATGGCACTTACAGCGTTAAGAACAGGACAGATTCGTCTGATAATGGCAGGATCGTGGCGTCCCTGGATTTCAAGTTCAGCGTCCTGATTTTTAAGGAAGTCGATAGTATTCTGTTTCTGGGCAATTGATGGAGTTGGCTTTACGGCACACTGGAAAGTGATGTCCATGCCGTTTGTAATTCCACCGTTTATGCCGCCGTTGTTGTTGGTACGGGTTTTAACTTCATTGCCATCCATATAGAACTGATCGTTTACTTCAGAGCCGGTTTTATCTGCAAAACCAAAACCAAGTCCGAACTCAATTCCTTTAACGCCGCCGATACTGAAAACTGCGTGAGAAATCATACTTTCTACACTGTCAAACCAAGGTTCCCCTGCCCCAACAGGCATACCGGAAATAACAGTTCGGGTAATACCGCCAACACTGTCCTGGTTCATTTTAGCTTCCATAATGCGCTGGTCAAAATCTGAAGTTTTGCCGCAAACAGAAAGGATATTTGATTCAATTTTAATGTTGAGTTTATTCAAGGCACCCTGCAGAAGGGCCCCGGCAGCTACAAGACCTGCTGTAATGCGTCCAGAAAAATGTCCGCCACCACGGTAATCTTCGCAGCCATGGTATTTTTCGTGAGCAACAAAATCTGCGTGGGAAGGTCGTGCCTTTCCGTAAGTAGCAGCGTAATCTTTTGAGTGCTGGTCTTCATTTGGAATTGAAATGGTTATGGCTGTACCAGTAGTTTTTCCGTTGAAAACTCCGCTTAAAATCTGAAACTGATCTTTTTCCCGTCGGGCAGTATCTGCAGCAGAAGAGGGAGCACGTTTTGCAAGACATTCTGCAATGTAAGCTTCATCAACAGGAACACCGGCACAAAGTCCATCAATAATACAACCAACTGCTTTTCCGTGGCTTTCACCAAAAATTGTAACCTGAATGCTGTTTCCAAAACTATTCTTCACTTTGCAGCTCCTTTGATAAATCCATTACGTTCTGAATAAAGCGTGCATAGTAAGATTTATAGTTTTCGTTTTTAATAAGTGCCGATTTTTTTTCGATAATTTCTTTTTCGCGCTGAGGCTGAAAGACAGGAAGATTATTAGCTTTTTTAAAATCCCCGATGCGCTTGCAATAATTCATGCGCTGTTCAAAGAGTCCGGCCATTACTTCATCAAGTTCGTCCAAAGCGGAACGACATTCTTCCAATTCAGTCATACTAAAGAGTATATCATTTTATTGAATATTATAGAAGAGATTGAAGGTCTTTCCCCTGCCGGAAACACTGTCTTATTTACGGCAAAGCAGAAGCATGGTAGAAAGATTTTCGTCGTAAGGACGTTCATCGTATCCGCCGTAGATTTCTACTGTTTTATAGCCGATTCCCAGAAGAGTCTTTTTAAGTTCCGGTGCAGAATAAAGACGCTGGGTAAACACATGATCTGTAACGGCTTTAGTAACTGGATCCGTCAGTGTCCAGCGTGAAGACAATCCTTCCCAGTTTCCAACCACATGAAATTCCGTAGTTACTGTTTTTCCGCCCCGCTCAAAAGTTTCCCCTGGTGTCCAGAATCTGATGGCACTTTCACGGCTTGTGCATTCAAGAATAAAAGTTCCGCCAGCCTTAAGTGAATCATAAATCTGCTTTAAAATCTGAGTATCCTGGGATTCGCTGTCGCAATAACCAAAGGAAGTATAAAGGTTCAGGGCAAGATCAAACTTTTTTTCTGATTTGAAAGTACGGAGATCGGTATTTATAAAGTTGATTGAAACCTCTTCATCCTGTGCAATTTCCCGAGCCGCTTCCAGTTCCGCTTCGATTATATCAACGCCGGTTACATCAGCTCCCAAAAGTGCAAGCTCTACGGAAATGCGTCCCATACCACAGCCTGCATCAAGGACAGACAGATCTTCATATGAGACGCTTTTTTCCAAAGACTTACAATGCATATTGAGGACAGATTCAGCTACGGCCGGTGCTTCTGCCCATCTTGTTTCGTCAAACATTACAGGAGCATAGTTAATCCAGAACTCCTCGCTTTCAAACCACTGTTTTGCCATCAGCTGCAAGACCTTCCGCAGGCGTCGGCACGAGGTGCAGTATCTTTTTCACGGTCGGCACTGGCATTTTCGCCCTGCCATCGAAGATATTTTTCACATTCCAGAATTTTTCGTGCATTGGCAACACGATCCTGTTCAGGCATTTCGGTTTTATCAAGAGTGTATTCAAGACCAAGTTCCTTCCATTTGAAAGAACCCAAAGAATGATAAGGAAGCACTTCTACGCGGTAAACATTGTGCAAAGAACGGATAAAATCCCGAGTCTGTTCAAGGTATTCATCAACATCAGTAATGCCTGGAACCAGAACGTGACGTATCCAGATAGGCTTGTTTATTTCATCAAGGTAAGCGAACATTTCACGGATATTTTTTCCGGTTTTTCCAGTAAGCTTAAGGTGCTCTTCCTCGTTGATGTGCTTAATATCCATAAGAAGAAGATCTGTTACGTCCATAAGTTTTTTGAACTTTTCGAACCACTCACCTTCTTTTGTAAAAGGACTTCCGGCGGTGTCGATACAGGTGCTGATTCCAAGTTTTTTTGCTTCGGTAAATAATTCAAGAAGGAAATCAATCTGTAAAAGAGGCTCTCCACCACTTACAGTAATTCCACCCTGTTCTCCCCAATAAGATCTGTATCTTACGGCCTGATTTAAAAGATCGGAAACTTTGCGGGGTGTACCCTGTCGTGACCAGGTATCAGGATTGTGGCAGTATCGGCAGCGCAGAGGACAACCGGAAAGAAAGATGATAAAACGGACTCCAGGTCCATCAACAGAACCAAATGATTCAATAGAATGTACGTATCCAATATTTTCCATAAGAATGATTATATCATAAATAAAAAAAGACGGCACGCCCTAAAGAACGTACCGTCTATTTTATCAGGTTATAAACTGATTTTTACTTATGCTCCAAGTTTTGGATATTTATTGAAGTAATCCTTTGTCATCTTGTTTACAACACCACAAAGAACAATAAGTGAAATACAGTTAGGAATTGCCATAAGTCCGTTGAAGATATCAGCGATTGTGAATACAGCATCTACCTTGAAGTAAGGTCCGATAGCAACTGCAGCAATGAATACCCAGCGGAAGATTGTAACGATTGTCATATTTCCTTTTGCAATGTATTCAAGACATTTTTCTGAGTAGTAGTCCCAACCAAGAATAGTTGTGAAAGCAAAGAATGAAAGACA
>JAKSTP010000048.1 GCA_024402505.1 Treponema sp. | reverse complement strand
AGAACAGCCCCAAAGGAATAAGGAAAAAGTTTGTAAGCAAAGCGTTTTCTAGCTTTGGTCTATTTTTAGTATTGTGTTCAACAATACATTAGCACCTTTCCAGCACCATTCTACAGGTGAGTATTCCAGTTCACAGTGACTGTGACCACCCTGGCTTGGAACAAAGATCATCGTAGTTGGTATAACTTCACTGAAGTACTGGGCGTCGTGACCTGCTCCGGAGTACATTTCGTAGCTTGAGTACCCAAGATCATTGCTTGACTGCTTTACATAAGAAACAAAGTCCTCATTAAAAGTGACAGTGTTTCTTGCCCAGGCTTCTTCGTAAGTCATTTCACAGCCCGCCCACATTTTTGGCATGGCTTTTATGATTTCAACGCACTGTTTGATTACATCAGGATCTGCATGGCGTGCATCCAAAGTAAAGCGCACTTCATCTGGAATGATAGTGTGGATGTTTGGATGGCAGCTGATCTTTCCTGTTGTATAAACAAGTTTACGGTCCAGGTTGTCGAACTGCTGATGAAGGAAAAGAAGAGCTTCACTGGCGGCAAGAAGAGCGTCTTTTCGGTAAGGCATAGGGAAAGTTCCTGCGTGATCGGCCTGGCCACGGAAAGTGAACTCATAGTTGATCATGCCCACAACCCCTTCTACAACACCAATATCATATTTCCCTTCCTCAAGGACAGGTCCCTGCTCAATATGCAGTTCCACAAGTCCCTTTGTTCTTGAAGGATTCATGCGGTTTTCTTTTGGACCTTCAAAGCCTGAATCTTTGAGAGCCTGTGCAAAGGTAAGGCCCGGAATATCCTTTGCTTCACTTTTGAACATCTGCTCTTTGGTGAACTTGTTGCACAGGATTCCTGAACTCATCATGGCAGGTTCAAAACGGGCGCCTTCTTCGTTGGTCCACACAACAAGCTGAATTGGATGTTTATGAGGGATTTTATTCACAACAATTGTTTCAATCACTTCCATTGCTGTTAATACACCCAAAATTCCGTCGTAGTTCCCGCCCTGCTTTACCGAGTCACAGTGGCTTCCAGACATAATGACACCTGCATCTGAATCTGTTCCAGGAAGTGTACAGTAAATGTTACCAATGTCATCAGTTTTGAAATCAAGTCCTAGTTTTGTCATGCGGGCCTTAATCTCATTTCTGGCGCAGATTGCCTCTGCCGAAAGAGAAAAACGTGTTATTCCGCCGTTACCTGTATCACCGAAGGATGAGAACTTAGTGATTTTTTCTTCCATGCGATTAATATCACAAGTGTACATTTTTTACCTCCAGCAATTACTTCAGGTTGAAAGCGTCAATGAAATCCTGGCCAAACTTAACTTTCATCATCTCGATGATTACATCTGCACATTTGTCGCGCCCGATTCTGGCACTGTTCAATGTAAGGTCGTAGTTTACAGGGTTTGTCCAGTAGTTTCCGCCCGAATAGAATCTGTAATATTCAGCGCGATATTTGTCGGTCTTTTCAATCAGTTTGGCCGCTTCTTTTTCGGAAACGTGCATTTTTGCCATGATTGAATCAAGACAGGCCCAGCGTGGAGCTTCAATGTAGAAACTTCCAACGTTGTCGAATTCCTTCAAAACATGGTCAGCACATTTTCCAATGATTACACAGCTTACATTTTTGGCAAGCTGCTTCATGATTTCAGACTGAATGCAAAACAGATTGATGTCACTTTCAAAATGACGGCTCTGAGGAACAACTTCTTTTGGGAAGGTGAATTTTGCCAAAGTGTTTCGAACGTAGTTACCCTGAAGTTTTTCATCAACCTGGCGGAACAACTCTTCACTAAGGCCACTGTAATCAGAAGCCATTTCAAGAATCTGTTTTTCATATACCGGGATGCCAAGTTTTTCTGCTACTTTCTGAGCAATCTCTTTTCCACCTGAACCAAATCCACGGGCAATTGTAATTACATAATTTTTAGCCATAATAAATCTCCTTAAATAAACCCGCTTTTATTAAACTGAAATATATTTTGCAGAAACTTCGTCTGTAAGTTCGTCAATCTTTCCAGATTTTACAACTGCACCCTTCTGAATGATCATAAAGCGGTCACCGATTCGGCGGGCAAAATGAAGGTTCTGTTCTACGATGATCAGCGGGATTTTCTTAGTCTGCTGGTATCGGTTCAGAATGTCTGCAATCTCCATTACGATGTTTGGCTGAATACCTTCTGTAGGTTCATCCAGGATCAGAACTTTAGGGTCACTCATAAGGGCACGGGCAATGGCAAGCTGCTGCTGCTGTCCACCGGAAAGAACACCACCCTTTCGGCGCAAGTGAGGAACAAGGTCTGGGAGATAAGTAAGCACTTCTTCCATTTTTTCTTCGAACTTTACGTTTTTATGAGCGATACATCCAAGCTGCAGATTTTCGCGGACTGTAAGCATAGGAATGATTTCGCGTCCCTGAGGAACATAGGCAATTCCGCACAAAGAACGGTCATGGGCCTTAGTTTTTGTGATATCTTTTCCATCAAAGCTGATTGAACCTGAATCCATTGGCAAAAGGCCGATAATACTTTTCATGAAAGTTGTTTTACCAACGCCGTTTCGTCCCAAAACAAGGAACTTTTCATCGCCCTGCAACGTCATGGAAATTCCATTGATTACACGGCTTTTTCCGTAACTGACACATGCATCTTTAATTTCCAACATTACTTTGCCTCCATTTTTTCAGCACGTTGCTTCTTCATATCCTGCACAAGCTTCTGTTCAACAGTTGGTTCTGTGTTTTCATCAGCATCGTTTTTAAGATATACGCGAACAACTTCAGGATTTGATGTAATTTCTTCGTAAGTTCCTTCTGCAAGGATTTCGCCGTGATTCAATACGGTTACTTTTTTGGCAATCTGTTTTACAAAGTCGATATCGTGTTCAATTACCAGGATTGTTTTTCCTTTCATGACTGTCTTGATCATTTCACCGGTTTTGTAAGTTTCGTCGGCTGTCATACCGGAAGTAGGTTCATCAAGGAGGATTACTTTAGGATCCTGGGCAAGAACCATTCCCATTTCCAGCCACTGGCGCTGACCGTGTGAAAGTGAAGCAGAAATCATGTCGCGGTATTCGTACAGGTTGATCTGCTTAAGAATGTCATTAATCTTTTCTACAATTTCCGGAGTGCGGCGGTAAGTAAAAGTTTTGATAAGGGAACTGTAACCCCGCAGGGCAACTTCAACATTTTCAAAAACTGTCATGTTGGCAAAAATGTTAGGCCCCTGGAACTTTCGACCGATTTTGTAAACTTCGGCAATCTTATAAGGAGGTTCATTTGTGATTTTGTGTCCATCCAGGTAGATTTCACCTTCTGTTGGGCGAGTTTTTCCTGTAATCATATCCATGATGGTGGTTTTTCCGGCCCCGTTTGGACCAATAAGAACTCGGAGTTCACCTTCATCAATTGAAAGAGAAACATCATTTACAGCTCTGAATCCACTGAAAACAACAGAAATATTTCTTAATTCAAGATAAGCCATTTTCTATTCCTCCTTCTGATCATTCTGTGCTGTTTTTTTTGCCATAACTTTAGCAATGCGCTTGTTGTACTGAATGTCCTGCAATGTTCCGATGATTCCTTTTGGAAGGAAGTAAACAATCACAATAAGAACTACACCAAGAACAAGCTGCCACATGTTTCCAAAGCTTTCTGAAAGTTTTGACTGAAGGAAACTTACCAAAAGAGCACCGGCCATAGCACCAGTGAGATTTCCACGTCCACCAACGGCAAGCCAAACCAGTACCATTGTTGAAAAACTTACTCCGGCGGCATCAATTGAAATGAACGATGTCATTGGAAGGTAAAGCATTCCGGCAAAACCTGCAAAGAAGGCAGCAATTGTAAAGATTGCAATCTTGAATACGGCAGGGTTATAACCCAAAAACTGAACACGTGCTTCATTATCACGAACAGATTTAATTACGCTACCAAATCGTGCTTTTGTAAGAAGACGGCACAGAATATAAACCACAACAAGGGAAACAAGTCCGATGTAATACCAGCCAGTAATGTTGATTGGCTTTCCAAAGAAAGTGATTTTATCAAGACCGGCATCCATACCGTTGATTCCAGAGCTACCACCTGTGTACATCTGTTTTGAAGCAAGCAAGAGTTCAAACAAAGCTACAAGGGCAAGTGTAATCAGGTTGTAGAAAACGCCTTTAATCTTACTGTAGAAGATGAACAATCCCAAAATGAATGCAACTACCGAAGGAACCAGGAGCCCCAGAATAAATGCAAGCGGAATGTTCTTCAATGGAAGATACAAAAGTGGAAGCTTTGTTAATCCGCCGAATTCCATAAATGCTGGCAAACCGTTCTGACAAGCCAGTGAAATACCAAATACATAGCCCCCAAGACCAAAGAACAGGGCAAAACCAAGGTTCATAAGTCCGCAGTACCCCCAAAGAATATCCAGGGCAAGGGCAAAAATCATATAGGAAATAAACTTTCCAAAAACCAGCTGGTTATACATAGAAGAGAACATTGGGATAAACAAAAGCAGCATGAACAAAGCGTATGCAATCCACTTCTCTACCGAAACTGATTTAACTGTCTTTAATGAATTGATTGAAAAATCCTTAAAACCGCTCATATAAATCTCCCTATCTCTTTTCCTTTGAAGCAAACAAACCGTTTGGTCTGAAGCGGATAACTACAATGATTACAACGAAGATCAGAAGTTTTGAAATGATCTGACTCATGTAACCCGACATAAGTGTGATTGATTCGTTGATTACAAAAGAACTTGCAAAAGCACCGATGATTGAGTTCAAGCCACCAAGAATTACAACAAGGAAGCCGTCAACGTTGAATGAAGGTCCCATTCCAGGGAAAACACTTTTAACCGGTGCAATAAGGGCACCGGACAAACCTGCAAGGGCAGCTCCGTAACCAAAGGTATACAGATTGATTTTTGATACGTTTACACCAAGACACTGGGTCATGCTTGAGTTCTGAGTGATGGCTCTAAGCTGCATACCGTATGTTGTTTTATAGAAAAGCACAAGGGTAAACACCAGCACAAAAATAGCCATACCAATAAGCACCAGGTTGTAGTATGGAATGGAAACTTCACCTATAATAAGCTGTCCTTTTACAGGAACATCAATGGTTTTGTTTTCAGGACCAAAAATCATGCGGACAATCTGCTGAATGATATATTCAAGGGCAAAAGTAACGAGGAGAGTTTCTGCTACTTTTCCGTATAATTTCTTGATTAAAAGATGTTCAATAATCATTCCAACAATACCTGTTATAACTGCGGCAAGAATTACTGCAACCACAAAAGGCATATGGAATGTTCCAACACAAACACATGCCGTATAGGCACCAATCATAATAAATTCACCATGGGCGTTATTTACTACATCCATCATACCAAAGATGATAACCAGCCCGATGGTAGTTAAAAACAGAATCGAAGAGTTACTGATTCCGTTTAATAGCTGTTGCAAAAATAGACTCATAAAAATCCTTCACTTAAAAATCTTTACCTACTTGAAAAGACTGCCTAACTTGTGGTCATTTCGAGAGCCTCAATGACCCCCTCAATGACCCGCAGATTCTTTTTGTTAGGCAGTCCCTTTTATCACTAATTCCTTTTAATCTTTTTTTAGTTAGGTATTGGAGCTACAAGACCATCACTTGAGGCAAGAATCTTGTAACTAAGATCTTCCTGTACCTGACCAATGTAAGTGTTCAGCCAGCAGTGGTGATTGCTTTCATCCATTTTGATACGTCCGGCTGGTGTATCAATTTCAAGTCCGCTTGCAGCAGCAACAATGTCTTCTGGTGAAAGTGATTTTGCATTTTCAATAGCTTTTGCAAGAAGATAAACACCGTGGTAAGCACCTTCAGCAGAGTTTGTTACAGTTGTTGTTGTACCGAACAAATCCTGGTATTTTTTTACAAATGCCTTACTTTCTGGTGTATCAACTGAGTTGAAGTAAGCAAATGAAGCATAGTGTCCTACAGCTACAGAACCGATTGATTTTACAGTTCCTTCGTGAGCTGCAATGGCACAGATTGGAGTTGTTTTTGGATCCATACCATACTGAACATAGTCTTTGTAGAATGGAACAACTGAGTTACCTGCAACGCCACTGAATACACAGTCAGCGCCAGAAGCTTTAATTCTGTTGATTACAGAAGAAAAGTCTGTTTCGTTTGTAGGTGTGTATTCTTCACCAACAATTTCACCACCAAACTTGGCCATGTATTCCTTTGCAAATGCAATTGATTTTCTTGGGAACTCATAGTCAGAACCAATGATGTAAATCTTTTTACCAAGGTTTTCAATCATCCATGGAATGAACGAAGCAACCTGCTGGTTTGGAACTGTGTTTGTATACAAAAGGTTCTTTGATGGTTTTTCACCTTCATAGTATGTGTTGTATACAAGAAGTCCGTTGTATTTTTCGATTGTAGGAATAACAGCAAGTCGTGTGTTAGAAGCGTTAGTTCCAACAATTGCTGCAACCTTATCTTTCAAAATCATCTGCTGGGCTTTTTCTGCGGCCATAGCAGGATCAGAACCGTAGTCAACATACAAAGGTTCAATTAATTTTCCTTTAATACCACCAGCGGCATTGATTTCATCTACAGCCATTTTTGCAGCATTCTGCATAGGTGTTTCTGAAATTGAAAAGTTACCTGTAGTAGAATACAAAATACCAATCTTAATTGTGTCTTTTGCAGCTTTGTCTTTGCCACAACTTGTAAAACCAAAAATGAGTGCCATACTTACTGCAACTACTGCAGCACGTCGAATTAATCTGTTCATCTTGAACCTCCATAATTAATTACCTGTTTCTTTCAGACTGTATATATCCAGCCTTCTGGACTTCAGGATTTTGTACTGCGATCTGAAACTGTCTGCCTGATCAAGTTCCAGGTCACAAAAGAGAATGCCGGTTTTTTCTTCCAGTTCACCAAGGATCTTTCCAAAGGGGTCTGTCACAATGGAATGACCGTATGCAACGTAGGAAGCAGTTTCATCTCTGGCTGGTGCGCATCCGGCCATGAAAAACTGATTGTCGGCAGCTCTGGTACGGAACATAATTTCCCACCAGTTAGGTCCGCTTGTCATATTGAATGCGGCTGGAACAATCACAAGTTTTGCTCCTCTGTCACACATAAGCCGACTCAACTCCGGAAAACGGATATCGAAACAGATCATAAGACCAATAGTCCCAAACTCTGTTTCAAAGGTTGTTACACTGTTTCCGGCGCTTAATGTTTCACTTTCATGAAAAAAAGCTCCGCCCGGAATGTCGCAGTCAAACAGATGCATTTTTCTGTGCTTTGCAATCTGATTTCCATTTCTGTCAAAAGCGTAGGAAGTGTTGTAAATCTTTCCTTCACACTCTTCAGGCATGGAACCTGCAACCAGGTAAACACCGTTTTCTTTTGCAGCGCTACTTAAAGCCTGCCAGTTTTTCTCTCCGTCTCTCTGTGCATAAACGGGAAAGTTTGATGCTTTGTACGGACAACTGAACATCTCCGGAAGGACAACAAAATCTGCACCATTGGCAGCGGCAACCTTTATTTGCTCAACTGCAATTGCAACATTCTCATCATTTTCCACAGTTCCTTTCATCTGAATCAAAGCAATCTTCATTTTTCATTCCTGTTTAATTTTTTTCTGTTAACAAAAAAAAGGCGCAGAACCAACACATTAGTTCTGCGCCTTTGCAATTTCTGTTGCGACTGTAATCTACCACAACTTGCAAAATACTAATAGTTTTATATGACCAAATTAAAAATTATTTTTCGTTCATTTTGCACAAATAGTCCCCAATATGAATGGCAGTTTGCAGTAAATATCGTGCAGAACCGCTCTGTAAATCCATGCCCAGCACCTCAGAAAGTTTGTGGATGCGATAGTTTATTGTGTTTCGGTGGGTTAGATTTTCATCTGCCGTTTTCTGGATTTTTCCGCTGGACTCAATATAAAGTTTCAATGTCTCTATGTAACTTTCCCTTTTCTGCTTATTGTACTCATTCAGGCAGCCCAACACATCATCATACATTTTCTGCAGGACCGCTGTGTTTTTTACCTCGGCAAAAATTTTGTAGATGCCCAAAGAGTCGTAGGCCATGTAATTATTTTCCTGATCACAGAACTTCAAGGCCACCTCTGCGTGATTGTATTCAACTGCTAGTTCCT
Organism: Treponema sp.; assembly: GCA_024402505.1. Lineage (GTDB taxonomy): Bacteria > Spirochaetota > Spirochaetia > Treponematales > Treponemataceae > Treponema_D. The sequence continues at coordinate 4,241 of JAKSTP010000048.1, read as the reverse complement.
TTAGGTTATGGCAGATTCCCGACAGAGCCACATTTGAATATTTGAAGAACTTGTCGGTACGGGCAATCTGATTGATTTTTTCGCCAAGCAGTTTTCCGTCTGAATGGAGGATGTACACAACTTTTTTGTCACAGAAAAAACAGCAGTAGTCGTTAGTGGTAAAACCGGTTTTTGGATTGAAGGAATAATCCACATAACGCTTCAGTTCATCCTCATCTTCAAACTCCTGTTTTGGAAACTCCAGCATGATGATGGAATAGTCCTGAGAATCGGCAAAGGGCGTATTATCCAGTTTGATTTCAGAAAAATTTTTGTGATGGAAGATGGCGTCGTAAAAACTCTGTTCAATTGAGAGCCTTTTTTGGGAATCCATTACCACCTTATTTCCCACACTCTGCATAACATCTATTGTGTGGATTTCCCAGGGCATGGTAAAAAGCGGGAAGTTCAGTTTATCGCACAGCGTGATTATACTCTGGGGGATTGATTCAATGTATTTCCCTATGTTGACTATAAGCCCCGATGCGTTACGGTTTACAAACCCAGTGATCAGTTTTTCAAGAAAGTCTGCCACATAGTCTTTTTCTTCTATGCCCGTGTTGATTTTATGGCGCTCAACATTAAGTCCTGTTGTGATGGCAAACTCACCGCCACGAATAAACTCAATAGTTTCCGGGTCTTCGGTGTAATATACCCAGCTCACTACCCTGTTCAGACCTTCACGGCCGGCAACAAGCTTAATCCTGTAATAATTCAGCGTATTGTTATATAGATTTTGAACTGTAACCGCCATAAAAGCCTCCTGGAACTTAAAAGTGCAAAAAAAAGGCGCAGAAGAAATCTTCTGCGCCTTCGCATAACACACCTGTATTATGCAAAATTTTCCCAGCAATAACAAGTACGGAGGTCTAGTAATACCTGCTATTTGCTGCGTAAAATTTCATAAATTGTAATTTCATCCTGCAGTGTAACCGCTTTACGGGTGTTCCCAGGACTTCCAGAAGCTATAGCATCTGACGCCATCTTTTCTTCAACAGCCTTGAACTTTTCAAGGTCAATTCCGTACTGGCGTAAAGTTGGAATCTCAAGTTCTTCTGTAAGCTTATCAAGAGCAGAGATAAAACTTTGGGCGGCCTTTTCATCACTGTCACTGTTTTGGGCAGCCCCAATAATTCTAGCAATTGCCGCAAATCTATCGGTAGCACCATCCAGGGCAAAACGGAGGCATTCAGAAATAAGCATGGCATTGGATATTCCGTGAGGAACATGAAACAAGGCTCCAATAGGACGGCTCATTCCGTGCACCAGTGTTACACTTGAATTGTTGATGCAAACCCCAGCTTCAAAGGCTGCCAGTGCCATATTGCTGCGTGCCTCTTTATCATTTCCATCGGCAGCCGCTTTTGGCAGATACTTGAATATCTTTTCAATGGCATCAAGGCAGTACATGTCGGTAAGTGGATTTGCCTTTTTGGAAGTATAGGCTTCTACCGCATGAGTGAGGGCATCCATACCAGTTGCAACTGTAATTCCTTTTGGCGACGAAACAGTGTAGTTGAAATCAACAATTGCAAGATCTGGTAAAAGAGCGTCTCCCTTTAGAAGGAGTTTTGCATCAGTCTTTGTGTCGGTGTATACAAAAAACTTAGTTGCCTCTGAACCGGTTCCTGCAGTAGTTGGAATTAAGACTAAAGGAGGAAAATCGCCTGTAATTTCCTTTCCTGCATAATCAATAAGTTCTCCCGGCAGAACAGACATGGCCGCAATTGCTTTTGCAGTATCCAGGGGAGTTCCACCACCAAGACCAATGATAAAGTCACAAGCATTGTCTTTGTAAACTTTAAGGCCGGCGCTAATCATCAGGTCGTCAGGTTCGCCAGGAAGATCATTGAACAGGGCCGTTTCAATCCCCAATCCTTTTAGAAAATCCTGAAGCTTTCCAACAAGGCCAGTTTTTGTAATCACTTTTCCAGTAACAATCAGAGCCTTTTTTCCCATTTTGGAGATGTAAGGGGCTGATTGTTCCAGCGCACCTTCCCCAATAATTGAGCGTGGCACACTGGTAAAATTGAATGTTCCTGCCATTCCTATTCCGCCTTACTAGATGTATTTTTCATCACAGATAGAAAGAACTTCGTCAAGTTTTGCCAGTTCTTCATCAAGCTGCTCTTCTGTAATGATAAGTGGAGGAGCAACAACAATTACGTTTTCGTGAGAATAAGTAAAGAATCCCCGTTTTTTAAGTTCGCCTACAAGAGCGCCCATAATGCCTTTAGGGTCCTGTCCCCATGGAACAAGAGGTTCTCGAGTTTCTTTTGATTTTACAAGTTCAACACCAGAGAAAAGACCGATGTAGCGAACATCACCAACACATTTGTGCTTTGCTTTGAGAGTTTCAAGAAGTTCACCCAGGTGCTTTCCAACTTTCTGAACATGACCTTCAATATCATTTTTAAGATAGAATTCCTGACAGGCAACACCGGCAGCACAGGCCAAAGGATGACCAGAGTAAGTAAGTCCACAGCTAAGGTATTTGTCATCAAAGAAGTGGGCAATTTCTTTTTTTACGATTGCACCACCCAGAGGAATGTATCCTGAGTTTACGCCTTTTGCAAAAGTGATCATGTCTGGAGTTACGTCAAAGTTCATGTAGGCGAACATTTTTCCTGTTCTGTACCAGCCGGCCATAACTTCATCGCAGATCATCACAATGCCAAATTCATCACAGATTTTTCGAACGCCTTTAAGGTAGTTCTTTGGATACATGATGATTCCGTTTGATCCGATTACAGTTTCAAGGATGATTGCGGCAATTCTGTCACCACCTTCAAAAATAACCTGTTCACGGAGTTTATCAACGTAGTATTCGCATTCTTCATCTTCACTGGCAAATTTGATTTTTTCCTGGTAAGAATATGGACCGCGGAAGTGGATAAAGCCTGGAATTGCAGGTTCAAGGGCAAAGTGGCGAGGTTCCCCAGTAAGGTTTCCGGCTCCAAAAGTTGATCCGTGGTAAGACCGGTACTGGCTCATTACCTTGAAGCGGCCTGTGTACATTCGAGCCATTTTAATTGCGTTTTCGTTGGCATCAGCACCACCGTTTGTAAAGAAGATTTTTCCGCCAGAAAGTTCTGGAAGACGATCCATAATAGATTTTGCAAGACGAGCGCGAGGTTCAGCACCCCAAGAGCCCTGAACGTAAGCATATTTATCAAGCTGGGCTTTAATTGCCTCAGTCATTTCTTTATTGGCATAACCGGCGTTTACGTTTACCTGTTCAGACGACATATCTGCATAGCGAACTCCATCTGTACCATAGATGTAAATGCCTTCTGCGTGATCAACAACAGTAGGATTTAATCCACCCTGCTTACTCCATCCCAACAATACGTTTTCAGTCTGCATCTGTGCAATTTCTTTAGAATCCATTTTAGCCTCCATTTATGTGACCTGGTCTTCAAAACCAGCTATCATAAGTTCTACAGAAGAGAGGCTATCTTTACAATAAAAAATGTGAAATTTGCACAAAGACTAAAGGATTTATTTTTTAATTTTGTGCTTTTTACGATTTTTCAGAGAGCTTTTTGTGCATTTTACCCAAAGTGATTTTTCCGCAAAAAAGAAAATCCCCCTGTCCTGCAGTTCACAAACCTTTCCATAAATGAACACAGAATCAGGGGACAAAAAAAATGAATCAATAAATGCTGGATGCTTTACAGATTTGAGTATCCCATAAGGAATCTATCAATTTCCCGGGCACATTCACGGCCCTCGGCAATAGCCCAAACTACAAGGCTCTGTCCACGGCGCATGTCACCACAAGAGAATACTTTTTCTACGTTTGTAGCATATTTTCCTTCAGCGGCGTCTACTACTCCACGGGCAGTCATGGCAACATCAAAGGCTTTGGCAGTGTATTCTTCAGCTCCAAGGAATCCGGCTGCAATGAGGATAAGATCTGCTGGAAGTTCTTTTTCAGTTCCTTCGATTTCGCAAAGTTTTCTCTGGCCGTCTACCATGCGGAATTCAACCTGAACAGTCTTTACACCTGTTACATGACCGTCTTTCTGGTAAATCTCCTTGATAGTAGTTTTATAAACACGAGGATCATTTCCGGCTGTAGCAATCACTTCCATCTGGCCGTAGTCTGTTTTGAGCACTTTAGGCCACTGTGGCCATGGGTTGTTGGCGGCACGTTCTACTGGTGGCTGAGGCATCATTTCCAAAGCAGTAACGCTTGC